>NZ_CP062252.1:0-600000 GCF_014863605.1 Pseudomonas allokribbensis | reverse complement strand
GCTGTCGCAGCACAGCCGCAACCTGTTGCTGGTGGAGCGCAAGATCGGTGATGACGCGCTGATTCGCCAGCGTGCACGGATCCGGCCGATTGCCAGCCCTGAAGGGGCTTGCTGTGTGGAGCGATTGATGGAGCCTTATCCGTCGATGCTTGAGCGGCAGCTGGCGCGGATGCATGAGCGCCGGGCCTGAGGCCTTGTCCTTGATGTGAAGAAGCCCGCAGATGATCACTCGTCTGCGGGCTTTTTTGTGCGTGGTGGTCTTGAGGTTGCGCTCGAAGCTGAAGAGCCCCCTCACCCTAGCCCTCCCGAAACGTCGGACCGCCCGGAGGGTGAGGGAGCTTTTGATCTTCTACCCAGAACCCCAGACACAACAAAGCCCGCACAAGGCGGGCTCTGCTCTGACTCGTTCCAGCCTTAGAAGCGAAACACTTCCATATCGGTGCGAATCGGTGAAGCCATCGGGATCTTCGGTTGCTTCTCGGCTTCCGCCGCCGGTGCTGCCGGTTTCGGTGCCGGTTTGCGCGGCGCTTCGGCAACCGGTGGCTGGTTGGCCAACGGTTTGAGCGCTACAGAGAGCTGCTCGGCCAGGCGTTGCAGCAAGATGCCTTGCGCCTGAACCTGCGAAGCCGTGCCGCCACTGTGCTGCTCTTGCAGATGGACGATGCGGTTGTCACGCACCTGGCCACGACGGTCGATCAGACGCCATTGGGCATCGAGAATCGCCGGCTGCGACACACCGGAATCCAGACGCGTGATGGTCAACAGCACCTGCACATCCGGGGTGAAACCCAGAGTGGCCGGCGCCAATACCACACGCTGGCTGTCCAGATGGCCGGCGACCTGACGCAACAGCAACTGATCGATGTCCGAAGACAGGCTGCCGGCCCAGCGGCCGTCGATCGATGCCTGCAGGCTGCCGTCCGGCTGACGCTGCAACAGGGTTTCACGTTGCAGGTAATCGGCAACTACCACAGGGCCCAGCAAAACTGCCATGCCCGCGCTTTGCGCAGGCTGAGCCGGACTTCCGCTGTCCAGCTGATACAGCGACACCGGCTGGTGAACGCTGCAACCCGCCAGGCCAAGAACGCCGGCGAGCAGGAAAATAAGGGGGCGCAGAGAAGTCATCATCCCGTCCAGGTGGCCGCCACAAGGCTGACCACAGTGAAAATACTCAAAAAATATGAAGAACGCTCGGCCACGCCGGCGCTTGGAAAGGCCATATCATCCGTGAATATGCGTTCCGACTCCAGCGCCAAAGCGCCGATCTACGGGTTAAATCGAAGATCGGGCGCTCTAGAGAGGCGTTCTCAGTCATTTTTCCCGAAGGAGAAATGAGTGCGAACGCTTCCTGGCCGCTTAATTGAGGTTTTCGACGAGCAGCGCATCCACTCGCTGGAAGCCCCGTGGCAGTTTATTGCCACGGCGACCACGCTCACCCTTGTAGTGTTCGAGGTCGTCGGCTTTCAGCGACAAGGTACGTTTTCCGGCCTGCAGCACCAGCGTGGCGCCTTCCGGAAGAACGGCGATGTCCGTGACATATTCTTCGCGACTGGCCACTCGTTCACCGGAAATGCCGATGATCTTGTTGCCTTTGCCCTTCCCTAATTGTGGCAGATCGCTGATTTTGAAGATCAGCAGGCGACCCTCGGTCGTCACCGAAGCCAGCCAGTTCTGCTCACGGTCGGCCACCGGACGCGGCGCGATCACCTTGGCGTTGTTCGGCAGGCTCAGCAGCGCCTTGCCGGCCTTGTTCTTGGCTTGCAGGTCTTCACCCTTGACCACAAAACCGTAGCCAGCATCAGAGGCGATCACGTACAGCGCATCGTCTTCCGGCATCAGCACGCATTCGAACGTGGCGCCAGGCGGTGGCGTCAGACGGCCGGTCAACGGCTCGCCCTGGCCCCGTGCCGACGGCAAGGTGTGCGCGGCCACCGAGTAACTGCGACCGGTGGAGTCGATGACCACGGCTGACTGGTTTGAGCGCCCCGCCGCCGAGGTCTTGAAGCCGTCGCCGGCCTTGTACGACAGGCCGGTGGCGTCGATCTCGTGGCCCTTGGCCGAACGAATCCAGCCTTTTTCCGACAGCACAACGGTGACTTTCTCGTTCGGCAGCAGATCGTGCTCGGTCAGCGCCTTGGCTTCCGTGCGCTCGACGATTGGCGACCGACGGTCGTCGCCGTAGGTTTCGGCGTCTTTCAACAACTCGGTACGAACCAGTTTTTTCAGCTTGGCTTCGCTGCCCAGCAGGGCTTGCAGCTTGGCTTGTTCCTTGAGCAGTTCGTCCTGCTCGTCGCGCAGTTTCATCTCTTCCAGACGCGCCAACTGACGCAGACGGGTATCGAGGATGTAGTCGGCCTGGATTTCGCTGAGGGCAAAACGCTCGATCAACTTGGCTTTCGGGTGTTCCTCGGTACGGATGATGTGGATCACTTCATCCAGGTTGAGGTAAGCGATCAGCAAACCGTCCAACAGGTGCAGGCGACGCTCGACCTTGTCGAGGCGGAACTGCAGGCGGCGACGCACGGTCAGCACGCGGAATTCCAGCCACTCCACCAGCAACGCACGGAGGTTTTTCAGCTGCGGCTTGCCGTCCAGACCGATGATGTTGACGTTGACCCGATAGGTCGACTCCAGCTCGGTGCTGGCGAACAGGTGCTGCATCAGCGCTTCGTGATCGACACGGCTGTTGACCGGGATGATCACGATGCGGCACGGGTTTTCGTGGTCGGACTCGTCACGCAGGTCGGCGATCTGCGGCGCTTTCGACGGTTTGGCCTGCATCAGCGCGGCGATCTGTTCCAGCACCTTGGCCCCGGAGACCTGGTGCGGCAGCGCGGTAACGATGATGTCGCCGTCCTCGACGTGATACACAGCGCGCATGCGCACCGAGCCCTTGCCGGTTTCGTACATTTTCAGCAGATCGGCACGCGGGGTGATGATTTCCGCTTCGGTCGGGTAGTCCGGGCCCTGAATGTGTTCGCAGAGCTGTTCGACCGTGGCTTTCGGTTCATCGAGCAGACGCACGCACGCCGTGGCGACTTCGCGCAGGTTGTGCGGCGGCACGTCGGTGGCCATGCCCACGGCGATACCGGTGGTGCCGTTGAGCAGGATGTTCGGAAGGCGCGCAGGGAGAACCAGCGGTTCCTGAAGGGTGCCGTCGAAGTTCGGGCCCCAGTCTGCGGTGCCCTGGCCCAGTTCGCTGAGCAGCACTTCGGAATAACGCGACAGCCGCGCTTCGGTGTATCGCATGGCGGCGAAGGATTTCGGATCGTCCGGCGCACCCCAGTTACCCTGGCCGTCCACCAGCGTGTAGCGATAGCTGAACGGCTGGGCCATCAGCACCATCGCTTCGTAGCACGCCGAGTCGCCGTGGGGGTGGAACTTGCCGAGCACGTCGCCGACGGTACGCGCCGACTTCTTGTGCTTGGAATCGGCGTCCAGCCCCAGCTCGCTCATGGCGTAGACGATACGCCGCTGTACCGGTTTCAGACCGTCGCCGATATGCGGCAAGGCACGGTCCATGATCACGTACATGGAGTAGTTGAGGTAGGCATTTTCGGTGAAGTCAGCCAGCGACCGGCGTTCTACGCCATCTAAGCTGTCTGCAAGGTTGTCGCTCATGCGGGCCTCATCGGTTCGTTGTCTGGCGCAACAGCATGGTGCCGCCGCGCTGAGTAAATTCAAGTTTGTTCAGGGCGCTCATGCCGAGCAGCACCTGGTCGCCATGCAGCCCCGGCGCCACCAGTGCGCGGACGTCCCGCAGCACGATGTCGCCCAGTTGCAGGCGGTCGATACGGGTGCGATAGCCCTGGCTCAGGCCATTGGCCGTGCTCAGGGTCACACCGAAACCTTCTTCCAGCTTCAGGCTTTTCGCCACCTCCGCCGGGATTGCCACGTCGGTCGCGCCGGTGTCGAGCATGAACTCCACCGGCCGACCGTTGATCAGGCCGCTGACGACAAAATGTCCCTGGGCGTTGCCGATCAGTTTCACTTCGATATAGCCGTTGCCCTGCTGCGAAGTCACCTCTGCATTGGGATTACGCTGGCGGTCTTCCCACTGGCCGAAAAACCGCGTGGCCAGAAACAGCGCCGCGCACCAGGCCAGAATCATCAGCACACGCCCGGCGCGCTTGCCCGGCGGTTGCTGACTCATGGCTTGGCGCTCCAGCCACCCTCAGGCGCGGCAAAGCGCCAGACAATCGGGCGGACCTCGCCATCGGCGCGAGGACCAAAATTGTTGTCGACACCGATCCAGGCGCCTTGAGCATCGACGACCAGCGCCTCTTCCAGCCCGAAGTTCTGCGCGTAACGACGATTGCCCTGCAACAGCTCGGCCGCGTACGACCAGCAAAGCTCGACCTTGGCCGTCTGCGCATCGCGACGACAGATCTGGTAGGCGTTGCGCTCAAGGGTAAACAGTTTGCCGTTGAACAATGACAGGTCGGAAAAATCCCGATTGACCGGTCTGGCCTTGGGAAACTGCGGCGGCTGCATTTCCATCCCGCCTTCGCTCAGCAACACGCAGCGACCGTCACAGTCCCACACCGTCTGTTGGCGCTTGATCAGCAACAAACCACGGCTTTGCCGTTCGGCGGCCAGCCACATCTGATCGCCCGCCGGATTGATCGCCAGGCCTTCGAAAATCGCATTGAATTGCAGCAGCAGGCCACTGGCCCGCGCTTCGCGCACCATCATCGGCGAGATTTTCAGCCATGACGACGGCCCTTGCGGCGGTACTTGCAATACGGCTGCGTGGCCTTCGCTGACAATGTAGCGATTGCCGGCGCTGTCGCAGGTGATCCCTTCGAAATCCAGATCACCGCCGCGAACGAACGACGCCGCCCAGGTCCGCGATTTGATGCCCCACGGCAAGCCGCTGTCGGGTACTGGCGGTGGATCGATGCGCACGGCAGTCGCCTGCCAGACGGGATCGCGAGTATCGAGACGGTAGATCTGATCATCATCGCGATCCGACACCGTCCACAGCTCGTTGCCGCACAGGGCCAGCCCCGACAGATTGCCGCCGCGCATGCCTTCGACCGGGTGTTCGGCGAGCACACGCAACTCTTGCACAGGCTCCGCCGACGCCGTCATCGACCCCAGCAGCAACGCACCCGCCAAGGCCCAGCCAAAACGCATCAGGCCAGAACCTCGGCGAGGTTGCCCTTGGATTCGAGCCAGGTCTTGCGGTCACCGGCGCGCTTCTTCGCCAGCAGCATGTCCATCATTTCCGAGGTCTCGGCGAAGTCTTCCCCGAGGGTCAACTGCACCAGACGCCGGGTGTTCGGGTCCATGGTGGTTTCACGCAGTTGCGGCGGGTTCATTTCACCCAGACCCTTGAATCGGGTGACCTGCGGCTTGCCGCGCTTCTTCTCGGCCACCAGACGGTCGAGGATCCCGTCGCGCTCGGCATCGTCCAGGGCGTAGAAAATCTCCTTGCCCAAGTCGATACGGTACAGCGGCGGCATCGCGACGTAGACGTGACCGGCATCCACCAGCGGGCGGAAATGCTGGACGAACAAGGCGCACAACAACGTGGCAATGTGCAGACCGTCGGAGTCGGCGTCGGCGAGGATGCAGATCTTGCCGTAACGCAGCTGGCTCATGTCCTCGGCGCCCGGATCGACACCGATGGCCACGGCAATGTTGTGCACTTCCTGGCTGGCCAGCACTTCGCTGCCGTCGACTTCCCAGGTATTCAGGATCTTGCCGCGCAACGGCAGGATCGCCTGGAATTCCTTGTCCCGCGCCTGCTTGGCCGAACCGCCGGCGGAATCACCTTCCACCAGAAACAGTTCGGAGCGCATCGGGTCCTGCCCGGCACAATCGGCCAGTTTTCCCGGCAACGCCGGGCCCTGGGTGATGCGCTTGCGCTCGACTTTCTTGCTGGCTTTCAGGCGACGGCCGGCGTTGCTGATTGCCAGCTCCGCCAACGCCAGACCGGTTTCCGGGTTGGCGTTGAGCCACAGGCTGAACGCGTCTTTGACCACGCCGGAGACAAACGCCGCCGCTTCACGGGACGACAGACGCTCCTTGGTCTGGCCGGAGAATTGCGGCTCCTGCATCTTCATCGACAGCACGAAGGCGATGCGTTCCCAGACGTCTTCCGGCGCCAGCTTCACGCCGCGCGGCAGCAGGCTGCGGAATTCGCAGAACTCGCGCATCGCATCGAGCAGGCCCTGACGCAGACCGTTGACGTGGGTGCCGCCCTGCTCCGTCGGGATCAGGTTGACGTAGCTTTCGGTGACCGAGGTGCCGCCTTCCGGCAGCCACAGCAGGGCCCATTCGACCGCTTCCTTGGTGCCTGCCAGGTTGCCGCAGAACGGCGCGTCCGGCAGACGCTCGAATTCGCTGACCGCGTCTACCAGATAGGAGCGCAGGCCATCTTCGTAATGCCACTCGACCTTTTCGCCGGTGCCCTTGTCTTCGAAGCTGATCAGCAGACCCGGGCACAGCACGGCCTTGGCCTTGAGCACGTGCTTGAGGCGGCTGATGGAGAATTTTGGCGAATCGAAGTATTTCGGGTCCGGCGCGAAGTACACGCTGGTCCCGGTATTGCGTTTGCCGACGGTGCCGATCACTTGCAGATCGGTGGCCTTGTAGCCGTCGGCGAAGGTCATTTCATATTCGTTGCCGTCACGCTTGACCCGCACCCGCACCTGGGTCGACAAAGCGTTGACCACAGAAATACCTACCCCGTGCAGACCGCCGGAGAACTGGTAGTTCTTGTTGGAAAACTTGCCGCCCGCATGGAGCTTGGTGAGGATCAGCTCAACGCCCGACACACCCTCTTCCGGGTGGATGTCGACAGGCATGCCGCGACCGTCATCGCAGACTTCCAGCGAGTGGTCGGCGTGGAGGATGACCTGGATCGATTTGGCGTGGCCGGCCAGGGCTTCGTCGACACTGTTGTCGATGACTTCCTGGGCAAGGTGGTTCGGCCGACTGGTGTCGGTGTACATGCCCGGGCGTTTGCGCACCGGGTCGAGGCCCGAGAGGACTTCGATGGCGTCGGCGTTATAGGAGCTAGCGCTGGGAGTGGCCATAAGGTCTCGTCGTCAGTGTTCGGTGAATAAGGAATTAATGGGGCAACCGCTCACAGCGCGGTGAAATCGATTGCCTGAAACAAATCGGCGCCAATGCCGGCAAAACTCAGCAACGCCGGCAATTGCCCGGCAAACCCCTGGAAACTATGGTCGCCGCCGGCCTGGATGCGCAAGGCACAGGCCCGGTAATACTGCTGGGCATGGCGATAGTCCAGCGTTTCGTCCCCGGTCTGCAACCACACCTGATACCGCTGCGAATCCTGCGGCGCCGGCACTTCCAGTTCGGCCAGGGCCGTCACATGGTCGTGGGTCAATTCCCAGGTTTCGTCGGTGTACAGGTTTTTCTGCGTCCCCAGGTATCCGTCGAACATCCGGTGCGGACTGACGGCCGGGTTGACCAGCAGGGCTTTCAGGCCATGGCGCTCGGCCAGGTGAGTCGCATAGTAGCCGCCGAGCGAGCTTCCCACCAGCAACGGCCGGCCGAGTTCGGCGATTGCCTGCTCCAGCTGACCGATGGCTTCACGCGGGTGGTGATGCAGCTCCGGGACACGCAGTTGATCGCTCAAACCCAGCCGCTCCATCACCTCGACCAGCTGACAGGCCTTCTTCGAGGCCGGCGCGCTGTTGAAACCGTGGATATAGAGGATCGAACCGGACATTTGAGCTCCCTGGGTGTCGGCTAAAGAAAGCGGAGTTTACAGGGAGTCAGGGGGTGTTGGGCCAGCACCCGAGGAAATCAGCGCCGCGCCCGTGAATCAGTAGCCGTTGGAGCCGTAATCGACGGTGAACCGGAAATCGGTGACACGCTCCACGCCCGTCTCGATCCGCCCGTCCGGCAACAACCGCAACCAGCGATACCCTGGCGCCTGTTCGCCGACCTTGAAGTCGACACTGCCCGGCTCGAACTGAATGCAGGTCGACGGCGAGGCGATCAGTCGCACGCCGTTACGTTCGCGGTCGATCTCCTGATGCACATGTCCCCACAACACGGCACGGGCCTGCGGGAAACGGTCGAGCACGTCGAAAAACGCTTCGGGATTGCGCAAGCCGATCGGCTCCATCCAGGCGCAACCGATCGACACTGGGTGATGGTGGAAACACACCAGATGATGCCGATCCGGCGCCTCGCTCAGCGAACGCGCCAGCAATTGCAGTTGGTCATCCTGCAAATACCCCGGCACCGAGCCCGGCACCGCCGAGTCGAGCAGGGTCACGCGCCAGTTACCGACATCCACCACCGGCTCCAGCAATGCACTTTGTACCGCGGCCATCTGCATAATCTGCGGTTCGTCGTGGTTGCCGGGGATCCAGCGGGCCGGCGCGTCGATCTGCGCCGTCATCTGACGAAATTGCTGGTAGGACTCCAGCGTGCCGTCCTGGGACAGATCACCGCTGGCAACGATCAGGTCGATCTGCGGCTGCTGCTCGAGCACCAGTTCGATGACTTTTTGCAGGCTCTCGCGAGTCTTCATGCCCAGCAGCGTACCGTCCGCCTCGGCGAACAAATGACTGTCGGACAGTTGCACCAGCAACGCCGCATCGGCGGTGGTCAGAGTCGATACGCTCGGCAAGGCGTTCTCCCAAGGCTGGATCGCCGGGTCGGAAAGGTTCGCAATTATGCTGGGGGAAGGCCCCGGGAAGAAACCGCCGAACCGGACGCAGTTCACAACTTGCCGCTGTTATCACAGCTATCGAAGCTATCGAACGGCAGCGTACTCGTGACCGCAGGCCAGACAATGACTCAGCCATTCTCCGAGGAACAGATTGAGCTGGGCCTTTTCGTCCGGCTGATGCATGGCCGCGTTGGGGTAAGGATAGATGCCGCGAAAGCGTCGTGCATGTTCGGCGCTGATCACTTCGGCCATGCGCGCGTCGTGATAGACCTGCACTTCCAGTTGCGGCACCGGCAGCCAGGGCAGGCTGTGTTCCTGACGCACTTGCAGAGTCGTGGTGTACGGACAGGCCTGCAACACTTCGATGGCCAGCACGCCGAGCATCTGGTCGCCCTGGGTCACGGCGATGCGCCGCGCTTCAGGTTCGCGGCGCATGTCCGGCAACAGTCGCATCAGGCGCGCGTAGTTGGCCTCGCAGGCGGCTTGCAGGCCCACGAGGTCGACACGATAGCGATCGCGCAGTTTGTTTACGACCATAGCCCCCTCACTTCGGCGCGATTGAGCGCCAGCCACTGCAAGGCGATGATGCTCGCCGCATTGGCAATCCGTCCGTCGCGTACAGCCTGCAGGGCATCTTCGAAGGCCCAGACCGTGACGCGGATATCTTCTGCCTCTTCCTCCAGCCCGTGCAGGCCGCCAACGCCTTCGGTGCTGCAACGCCCCAAGTACAAATGCACGAACTCGTTGCTGCCCCCCGGCGACGGGAAATATTGCATCATCGGCCACAGGGCCTTGATGTCCAGTCCAGCTTCCTCCTGCGCTTCGCGGCGAGCAACTTCTTCCGGCACTTCTTCCTTGTCGATCAGACCGGCGACCAGCTCAACCAGCCAGGGATTGGTGGTCTTGCCCATGGCGCCGACGCGAAACTGCTCGATCAGCACCACTTCATCGCGCTGCGGATCGTAGGGCAGCAGGCATACGGCGTCGTGCCGCACGAACACTTCACGATTGATCTCGCGGCTCATGCCACCGGCGAACAGTTCGTGGCGCAAATGCACGCGATCGAGCTTGTAGAAGCCCTTGTAGCATTGCTCGCGTCGCACGATGTCGATGGCGGACGGAATGGCTTTGGCGAAATCGGTCATGAGCATCCTCGTTTACTGCAAATCCAATACGAGGTTCATTTCAGTTACCTGCAACCTCGACTTCGCGCCATCCTAACGCGCCGGTGACGTTTGATGCAGCCCCTTTACCGTCACCGAGATGGACGGTGGAGGCGAAACCCACTCTAATTAGCTTAGTGGCGAACTGACCGCTTCGTAGAGAGTCGAAGCGGTAACTTTTTGCCTTCCCCTGTTTCAGAAAGGACGCCCATGTCGCTTTTCAAAATTGCCTCCGTGGCCGCCATCGCCCTGACCCTGGGCGCTTGCGCCAGCCTGTTCCAGCCCAACTACCGCACGCCGCTGGAAACCACCCGCGATGCCTCGGAAACGCTGAAACCCGGTTGCTCCAACCCGGATTGCCCGCTGGTGAACATCGACACTCTGCACTTCCCGGCAGAACCTGCACTGGATGGCATCATCGAAAAACGCCTGCTGCAATTCACCCGCACATCGCCGGATGCTCCGGTTGCACCGACCCTGGCCGCCTACCGCGAGCAGTTCCTGCGCACTGCAGGCCCACGCAACAGCAGCTATTTGCAGGCGAAAGTACGCGAGCAGCATGACGGTCTGGTGATTGTCGAAGTGTCGAGCTACCTGGACACCGGTGGCGCACACGGTACGCCGGGTCGCGGTTTCATCAACTATTCGCGCCAGCAGCACAAGGTGCTGAGCCTGTCGGACATGTTGGTGCCGGGTCAGGAAGAAGCGTTCTGGAAGGCTGCGCAAGTCGCGCATAACAGCTGGCTGATCAGCACCAAGCTCGATCAGGAACCGGAGTATGTGAAGAACTGGCCGTTCGTCAAAACCCCGCACGTGGCGCTGACTTACGGCGGCGTGATCCTCAAGTACGACGTGACCACCATCGCGCCTTATGCGCTGGGCCACGTCGAACTGAAGATCCCTTACCCGCGCCTGAACGGCATCATCAAGCCCGAGCTGTTTCCCGGCCGTAACTGAAAGCCCGACCGAGCACGAGCTGCAGCAGCCCTGCCAGGACTAGCGCCGGCAGGGTTGCGCCGACATCCGGATACAGATTGGCCAGCAGATGATAGGTGCTGATGCCACCCAGCCAGGCCAACAGCGCCGGCCAGCGCAATGCGGCCGAAGCCACCTGGCCACTGCGCTTGCGCAGGATGAAGTGATCCACCAGCACCACGCCGAACAGCGGCGCGAACACCGAGCCGATCAACAGCAGGAAGTTCTGGTATTGCGCCAGTGGCGCGAGCAAGGCGATCAGGGTGCAGATCACGCCGATAGCCAAAGCCAGATGCTCGACTTTCAGACGCAACAGAATCCCGCTGGAAACCGCTGCCGAGTGAATGTCGGCGAAGGCGTTTTCCGACTCGTCCAACAGGATCAGCAGCAACGGAATCCCCAGACCGGCACCGGCCAGCGCCAGCAGCAACGCGTTGACTTCACCGCTCGGCGCAAAGGCCAGGGTGTAGGCAACGCCCAGGCTCATCAGCCAGAAGTTGCCGATGAAGAAACCGATCGCCGTACCACCGAACACGTTCTTCGCCTTCTTGCCGAAACGCGAGTAGTCGGCAATCAGCGGCAGCCATGACAGCGGCATCGCGATGGCAATGTCGAAGCCCACGGCGAACGGCATAGAACCATCCCCGGCCTGCGCCCACAAGGCGCTCAGATCGGCCTTGGCGAACAGGTTCCAGGTCAGCCAGATGCACGCGGCCAGAATCAGCCAGATGCCCCATTTACGCAGGATCTTGCGCACGAACGTCAGCGGACCGCTGACGGCGAGCAGCGTCGCCAGTGCACCAAAGCACAAGGTCCACAACATCGGGCTGGCCCACAGCGAACCTTCGCTGAACGCACGGGTGCCGAGCAGGCTGGCCGCGTCGCGCATGACGATGATTTCGAACGAGCCCCAACCGATCAGTTGCAGCAGATTGAGCAGCGCCGGCAGGCTCGCGCCCTGGCGGCCGAGGCTGAGTTTCAGCGCGGCCATCGACGACAGGCCGGTGTCGCTGCCGATCACGCCAACGGCGGCCAGCAACAGGACGCCGACCAGCGTGCCGAGGAAGATCGCTAGCAGCGATCCCGACAGTCCCAGCCCCGGCGCCAGCAGCGCACCGGTCTGCAATACCATCAGGCCGATGCCGAGGGAAAACCACAGGGAAAACAGATCGCGACCGCCGAATACCCGCTTGTCGGCGGGCACGGCGAGGTCGGGGGAATAAGTACCGGGTTGAATGCTCAAGGGTGTTATCTCAGAGGGACATTTGTTGTTTTTTTGATCGTCATCGCGGCGGCGCGAACGCCGCCCGACTCAGGTCAGATCAAACCTTCTTGTACAGCTGACTGCCTTCCTTCTTGAACCGCTCGGCCTGTTCCGCCAGGCCCTGGGCGACGTCCACGTCGACCGCGTCGATCCGCTGGTTGGCCGCGTATTCGCGGACTTCCTGAGTGATCTTCATCGAGCAGAATTTCGGCCCGCACATCGAACAGAAATGCGCGACCTTCGCCGAGTCCTTCGGCAGGGTTTCATCGTGATACGAACGGGCGGTGTCCGGGTCCAGACCGAGGTTGAACTGGTCTTCCCAACGGAATTCGAACCGCGCCTTGCTCAAGGCGTTGTCGCGGATCTGCGCGCCCGGATGTCCTTTGGCCAAGTCCGCGGCGTGAGCGGCGATCTTGTAGGTGATGATCCCGGTTTTCACGTCATCCTTGTTCGGCAGACCCAAGTGCTCCTTCGGCGTCACGTAGCAGAGCATCGCGCAACCGAACCAGCCGATCATCGCCGCACCGATACCGGAGGTGATGTGGTCGTAGCCCGGCGCAATGTCGGTGGTCAGCGGGCCGAGGGTGTAGAACGGCGCCTCGTCGCAGCACTCCAGCTGCTTGTCCATGTTCTCTTTGATCAGCTGCATCGGCACGTGGCCCGGGCCTTCGATCATGCATTGCACGTCGTGCTTCCAGGCGATCTTGGTCAGCTCGCCGAGGGTCTCCAGTTCGCCGAATTGCGCTTCGTCGTTGGCGTCGGCAATCGAGCCCGGACGCAGGCCGTCGCCCAGCGAGAAGCTGACGTCGTAGGCCTTCATGATTTCGCAGATTTCGTCGAAGTGGGTGTAGAGGAAGTTCTCTTTGTGGTGCGCCAGGCACCACTTGGCCATGATCGAACCGCCACGGGAAACGATGCCGGTCACGCGCTTGGCGGTCAGCGGCACGTAGCGCAACAGTACGCCGGCGTGGATGGTGAAGTAGTCGACGCCCTGCTCCGCCTGCTCGATCAGCGTGTCGCGGAACAGCTCCCAGGTCAGGTCTTCGGCGACGCCGTTAACCTTTTCCAGCGCCTGATAAATCGGCACGGTGCCGATCGGCACCGGCGAGTTGCGGATGATCCACTCGCGGGTTTCGTGAATGTGTTTGCCGGTGGACAAGTCCATGACCGTGTCCGAACCCCAGCGAATGCCCCAGGTCAGTTTCGCCACTTCTTCTTCGATGGACGAACCCAGTGCGCTGTTGCCGATGTTGCCGTTGATCTTCACCAGGAAGTTGCGGCCGATGATCATCGGTTCCAGTTCGACGTGGTTGATGTTGGCCGGGATGATCGCGCGGCCGCGAGCAATTTCTTCGCGCACGAACTCAGGGGTGATTTCTTTCGGGATACTCGCACCGAAGCTGTGACCGGCGTGCTGCTGCTTCAACAGGCCGGCAGCGCGGGCCTCTTGCAGCTTCATGTTTTCGCGGATGGCGACGTATTCCATCTCGGCGGTGATGATGCCTTGGCGGGCGTAGTGCATCTGGCTGACGTTGGCCCCGGCCTTGGCGCGGCGCGGGTTGTTGACGTGGGCGAAACGCAGTTTGGTCAGTTCGGCGTCGGCAAGGCGTTGCTGGCCGAAGTTCGAGCTCAGGCCTGGCAGGCGCTCGGTGTCGCCACGGTCGTCGATCCACGCCGAACGCACATCGCCCAGACCTTTGCGCACGTCGATCACCACGTTCGGATCGGTGTACGGGCCAGAGGTGTCGTAGACGGTGACCGGCGCGTTGATTTCGCCGCCGAAGTCGGTCGGGGTCACATCGAGGGTGATTTCGCGCATCGGCACGCGGATGTCCGGGCGGGAGCCCTGAACGTAGACTTTTTGCGAACGGGTGAACGGTTGAACCGACTGTTCATCGACCTTGGCCGAGTCACTCAGGTTGATCGCGTTTTTAGATTTTGTAGTCATCACGGGCTCTCCAGACAGCATCCAGGCAGTGGATTGTCGGAGCAGAACCTGAAAGGCACGGACGCACCAGGACTGGTGCTGTGCATCGTCGTCGAGCGTTCGATTGTCGAACAATTTCCCGGACGAAGCACAAGAGGACTCGCCGGGTGACGAGAAATCTTGTTCCCTACGCAGGCGCTAACCTGATCAGGTTCAACGGGATCCGAAATTATTCGATCTCAGCCTCATAGCAAGGCACCCCGACAAGAACCCGGCCAGTCTAGACACAACCGGCAAAGAACGCCAACACCGTGGCAAACACCATGATGAATGGCGCAATTGCGGCGGCCGACAGGATTGTGAGCGCCTCAATGCACAACTACACTCGCCTTGCCCTGCCGCGCCTTGGCGCCAGGCCTTGACGATGCAGTGCCCGCGCCCTACCTTTGGCGCCCGGATTATTTCCATAATATTCATGCTAGGGATCGCCTCATGCTGCGCAAACTCTCACTGGCTGTTGCCGTGTCTTGTGCGTCCAACGCAATGGTCTGGGCAGCAGAAGCGCCCTTGTCGACCAAGACCGATCTGGTCAGCGTCTATCAGGAAGCGGTCGACAACAACGCCGATCTGGCCGCCGCCCGCGCCCAGTACGGCGCCCAGAAAGAAGTGGTGCCACAGGCCCGCGCCGGGTTGCTGCCGAATCTCTCCGGCGGCGCCGAAACCGCCAGCGTGCGCACCTCGATCGACCAGCCTTCGGCCACCGCCAACCGCAGCGCCCACTCCTATCAGGCGACACTGGCTCAGCCGCTGTTCCGCGCCGATCGCTGGTTCCAGTACCAGGCCGCCAAGGACGTCAACGAGCAAGCCGCGCTGCAACTCTCGGCCACCGAGCAGAACCTGATCCTGCAATCGGCCGAAAGCTATTTCAACGTGCTGCGCAGCCAGGACAACCTGGCCTCGACCAAAGCCGAAGAAGCCGCGTTCAAGCGCCAGCTCGACCAGTCCAACGAGCGCTTCGACGTGGGCCTGTCGGACAAGACCGACGTGCTGCAATCGCAAGCCAGTTACGACACCGCCCGCGCCAACCGGATCGTCGCCCAGCGTCAGGTCGATGATGCATTCGAAGCGCTGATCACCCTGACCAACCGCCAGTACAACTCGATCCAGGGCATCGTCCACACCCTGCCGATCCTGCCGCCGGCGCCGAACGACGCCAAGGCCTGGGTCGACACCGCCGCGAAACAGAACCTCAACCTGCTGGCCAGCAACTTTGCGGTGAGCTCCGCCGAACAGACCCTGAAGCAACGCAAGGCCGGCCACCTGCCGACCTTGGACGCCGTGGCCAAGTACGAAAAAGGCGACAACGACGCGCTCGGATTCGCCAACCCGAATGCCTTCGGTACGCCGTACAGTGGCAACGTCGAGCAGAGCACCGTGGGCCTGCAACTGAACATCCCGATCTACAGCGGCGGGCTGACCAGTTCCCAGGTGCGCCAGTCCTACGCGCAACTGGATCAGAGCGAGCAGCAGCGCGAAAGCCTGCGCCGGCAGATCGTGGAGAACACCCGCAACCTGCATCGCGCGGTGAACACCGACGTCGAGCAGGTGCAGGCGCGCCGCCAGTCGATCATCTCCAACCAGAGCGCGGTGGAAGCCACGGAAATCGGTTATCAGGTGGGGACGCGCAACATCGTCGACGTGCTCGACGCCCAGCGCCAGCTCTACACCTCGGTGCGCAACTACAACAACACCCGTTACGACTACATTCTCGACAACCTGCGCCTGAAGCAGGCCGCGGGCACCTTGAACCCGGGCGACTTGCAGGACCTGACACGTTATCTGAAGGCCGACTACAACCCGGACAAGGATTTCCTGCCGCCGGATCTGGCCAAGGCTGCGGAAGCACAGCTCAAGGCCCGGCCTTAAACAAAAAACGCAGCCCTGAGGCTGCGTTTTTTATGGGCGGTCGATCAACCGTCCCAGGCCATCGAGCAATCGCTGCAACGCGCCCTGATTGCGGCGCATCACGCTCAATCCGGCTTCGGCCATGCGCTGCGCGTCGCGCGGCAGTTCGAACAGGCGCTGCACTTCTGTCGCCAGACCTTCGGCGTCATCCACTTCGGCCAACGCCCCGGCGCTGCGCAGTTGTGCGGCGATGTCGAGGAAGTTGAACAGGTGCGGGCCGCTGATCACCGGTTTCGCCAGCGCTGCCGGTTCCAGCAGGTTGTGTCCGCCGTTGGGCACCAGGCTGCCGCCGACAAACGCGCTGTCGGCCAGGGCGTAGAGAAACAGCAACTCGCCCATGGTGTCGCCGAGCAGCACCGACGTTGTGGCGTCGACGTTTACGCCGGTCGAGCGACGCACCGTGGCAAAACCTTCGCGCTGGCACAGTTCGAACACCGAGTTGAAACGCTCCGGATGGCGCGGCACCAGAATCAGCAACGCATCGGGATGGTTGGCCAGTAAACGGCGATGGGCGCTCAACACCACCTCGTCTTCGCCTTCATGGGTGCTGGCGGCGATCCACACCGGACGCTCCTGCGCCTGCCATTGGCCGCGCAGTTCAGCGGCGCGTTGCAACAGCTGCGGGTCGATGGTCAGGTCGAACTTGATCGAGCCGGTGACTTCGACTGTCTCAGGGCGTGCGCCCAAATCACGGAAACGCTGCGCTTCAGCTTCGGTCTGCACGGCGAACAGGCTCATTTCGGCGAGCATCGGCGTGGTCAGTTTGCTGAACCGGCCATAGCCTTTGGCCGAACGCTCGGACAAGCGTCCGTTGGCCAGCGCCACCGGAATCCCGCGTTTGGCGCATTGGTGAATGTGGTTGGGCCACAGTTCGGTTTCCATGATCACCGCCAGCTTCGGCTGCACGCGATCGAGAAAACGCGCCGCCGCGCAGGGCAAATCGTAAGGCAGGTAGCAGTGCTGGATGCGCGGTTCGTCGGCGAACATCGCATGGATGCGCTCCGACCCGGTCGGGGTCATGCAGGTCACGGTGATCGGCAGCTGTGGATAACGTTGCAGCAGCGCGCGGATCATCGGCGCGGCCGCGATGCTTTCGCCCACCGACACCGCATGGACCCAGATGCCGCCGGGTTGCAGCGTCGGCATCCCGTAGGAGAAGCGTTCGCCAATCCGTTTGGCATACGCCGGCGCCTTGCGCGAACGCAGCCATAGCCGAATCGCCACCAATGGCAGCCCCAGGTAAAACAGCGCGGTGTAGAGAGTTCTATTCATGGCGGCGGAGTTTATCGGCTTTTGCCGCCGATCGCCCGCAGGTGTATGGCAAATCGCTCCGCCAGCCAACGCGCCGCCGGCCCCAGCGGTTCGTCACGGCGCCAGACCAGTTCCACCACCAGCGCCGGCGGCGTCCATTCGCTGTCGAGTTCCACCATCAGCCCTTGATACGCCGAGTACTGCACCACGTGGCGCGGCAGCCAGGCCCAGCCGAGGTCGCGCACCAGCCATTCGGCCATCACGTAGAAACTGTCGGCGCGCCACACCTGCGGGCTGGCCGGTTCGCTGCCGGGGTAGACGCTGGTCTGGGTCGACATCAACAGCTGCCGATGTTGGGCAAGCTGCTGACTGTTGACCCGGGATTGCGCGGCCAGCGGGTGATTGACGCCACACACCGTGACCATCTCCACGCTGCCCAGCACCCGGCGCTCCAGTGCCTCGGGAATTTCATCGTGATAGAACAACAGCCCGAGATCGGCCCGGCGCTCCACCAGTTTGCGCGAAACCTCGCCCTGGGCGGCGCTGGTCAGTTGCACCTCCAGACTCGGAAACTGCTCGGCCAGTGCGCCGAAGCTTTCCACCAGCGCCTGATAGGGCATCGCCTCATCCTGGGCGACCCGCAATTGCGCCTCCTGACCGCGCAACATGGCCATGGCCCGGCCGTTCAGGCGCTCGCACTGACGCAGGACTTCCCGCGCCTCTTCGAGCAAGGCTTCACCCGCTTCGGTAAGACTCGGCTGGCGACCGCTGCTACGCTCGAACAGACTGACACCGAGGTCGTCCTCCAGCATCGCGATCGCGCTACTGATTGCCGACTGCGCCTTGCGCTGCTGGCGCGCCACGGCGGAGAACGAACGTTGTTCGGCGACCGCGACGAACACGCGTAACTGATCCAGATTCCACTGCATGCTCATCGGCCAACCCATCTCGTAAACAGATAGGTAATGACTTTACCCCATCTGGGGAGTCACTAGAATGCCGCCTCAGAAAGCAACGCTTCACACGAGGATTTGAACATGAACGCTTACGTCTACCTGGCCATCGCCATTTGCGCCGAAGTGATCGCGACCGTTTCGATGAAAGCCGTCAAAGGTTTCAGCACGCCTTTGCCATTGGTGCTGGTCATCGTCGGCTACGGCATCGCGTTCTGGATGCTGACGCTGGTAGTGCGCAGCGTGCCGGTGGGCGTGGCCTACGCGGTGTGGGCCGGCATGGGCATCGTGATGGTCAGCATCGCGGCGCTGTTCATCTACGGGCAGAAGCTGGATATCCCGGCGATGCTCGGGATGGGCTTGATCGTGCTCGGCGTGGTGGTGATCCAGCTGTTCTCGAAAACCGCCGGCCACTGATAAGCCGATCCAGTTCCCTGTGGGAGCCAGCGTGCTCCCACAGTGGCGGGTGCCTTCCCTCTGTTGATCAGCAACAAATCCCCTTTTCCCCGAGTCTGTATACTGCGCCCTCGTCTTGAACACTGAGGTCGTTGCATGCCATCTCCAATTTCCACCGACGTGCTGATTGTCGGCGCGGGTGTCGCCGGTCTCTGGCTGAACGCGCGCCTGCGCCGCCAGGGTTTTTCGACCGTGCTGGTGGAAAGCGCCAGCCTCGGCGGCGGGCAGAGCGTGAAGTCCCAGGGCATCATCCACGGCGGCGCCAAGTACGCGCTGCACGGTGCGCTGACCGGCGCCTCGGAAGCCATCGCCGACATGCCGCGCCGCTGGCGTGAAGCCCTGGCCGGCGACGGCGAACTGGACCTGAGCGGCGTGCGCCTGCTGTCCGAAGCCCATTACCTGTGGTCGCCGGGCACCCTGGCCGGCAACCTCACCAGTTTCTTCGCCAGTAAAGCGGTGCGTGGCCGGGTCGATCAGGTCAAGGGCGATCAATTGCCACCGGCCCTGCAGGACAAGCGCTTCAAGGGCAAGGTCTACCGCCTCGCCGAGCTGGTGGTCGATGTGCCGAGCGTGATCCAGCGCCTGGCCGACCTGGCGGGCGACGGTCTGCTCGCCGGCCAGAACATCGAGCCGTTGCTGGAAAGCGGCGTGCTGGTTGGCTTGAAAGTTGATGGCCGAGAGATTCGTGCCCAGCGCATCGTCATCAGTGCCGGTGCCGGCACCGCAGCGCTGCTGGAAACCCTCGGCCTGACTCATCCGGCCATGCAACGCCGGCCGCTGCACATGATCATCGCCAAGGGCCCGGGCCTGAAGCCGCTGTACGCTCACTGCCTCGGTGGCGGCACCAAGCCACGGATTACCGTGACGACCCATCCGGCAGCGAATGGTCAGTGGGTGTGGTACATGGGTGGCGACATTGCCGAAAGCGAAGGCGTTGCCCGCGAGCCGGCCGAGCAGATCGCCACTGCGCAAAAGGAAATTGCACAGTTGTTGCCGTGGATCGATCTCAGCACCACGCAGTGGGCGACCCTGCGCGTCGACCGCGCCGAACCGCTGCAAACCGGCCTGACCCGCCCGGACAACGCCTTCCTCGCGGAAGAAGGCCGCCTGCTGGTGGGCTGGCCAACCAAACTCGCCCTGGCGCCGGACTTCGCCGACCGGGTGATCGCGTCCCTCGAGCGCGACGGCATCCAGCCGAGCCACGCTGCTCCGCTGCCCGAGCTGCCGAAACCACCGATGGGCGTTCCGGCCTGGGAGCAACTGCTGCCATGAGCCTGCCGACCCTGCACGATTTGCATCGCCCGTTGGGCAGCACCGGCCTGAAGGTTTCGCCGCTGGGCTTGGGCACCGTCAAACTCGGTCGCGACCAAGGCGTGAAATACCCCAACGGCTTTCAGATCCCCGACGACGACGCCGCGCGCATGCTGCTCAAACAGGCGCGGGAGCTGGGCATCAACCTGATCGACACCGCGCCGGCCTATGGCCGCAGCGAAGAGCGCCTCGGCCCGCTGTTGCGCGGCGAGCGCGAGGATTGGGTGATCGTCAGCAAGGTCGGCGAAGAATTTGTCGATGGCCAGTCGACCCACGACTTCAGCGCCGCTCACACGCGGATGTCGGTGGAGCGCAGCCTGCAACGTCTGGAAACCGATTTTATCGACCTGGTGCTGGTGCACTCCGATGGCAACGATCTGGCGATTCTCAATGACAGCGAAGTCTACGCGACCCTCGCGGCGCTGAAGGCCGAGGGCAAGATTCGCGGCTTCGGTTTCTCCGGCAAAACCGTCGACGGCGGCCTGAAAGCACTGGAGCAAGGCGATTGCGCGATGGTCACCTACAATCTGAACGAGCAAAACGAGAAGGCAGTCATTGACTATGCTGCTGCCCACGGCAAAGCCATTCTGGTGAAGAAGGCGCTGGCCAGCGGTCACGTGTGCCTGAGTCCCGGCATGGACCCGGTGCGCGCCAGCTTCGAGTTGCTGTTCGCCCAGCCCGGTGTGGCCAGCGCCATTGTCGGGACGATCAATCCGCTGCACCTCGCCCATAACGTTGCGACCGTTGCTCAGGTCCTTCGTGGTCAATGACGCCGCCCCGCGGCCTTAAGCAGGAGCCGACATGCCGCGTACGCTCATCAGAAAGAACCCGAGCAACTTCAAGACGCTGCCGCTGTTCGTCGAAGCGACGCCCGAAGGCCTGACCTACCAGAGCGTCGGCATGCCGCTGAATTTCGCCCAGACCCTGCAACGGCGCAAACCGGTCAGCGTGGCGGATGCCGAACGCTTTGCGCTGGAGCTGGCCAACCTCGGCGTCTCGGTGCGCCTGACCTTGCACTGGCAGAATCGTGATTACTGGGTGCTGGTGCGCCAGCGGCGGCAGGATCGCGGCGATGTCGTGCTCAAGCTGATTTCCGGCTACGTGCCGGCGCATGAACTGAACATTCCGCTGCACACGGCGATCCAGGAGATCGCCGAGGAATGCCTGCTGGAAACCCCGGAAGGCTGGCTCGGCGGGCGCTTCAACGACACCTGGCTGCCAGCGCCGTACGCGTCGGCGCTGCATTACCGCGAGGCCCTGCCCTTTCGCCTGACGCCGCTGTCCGGTTCGGCCCGACCGGTGCGCTGCGCCAACCTGCAATTGCTCGAACGGCCACAGGCCTACGTGCACTTGCCGACCGCGTCCCTGCAATTGATCTACGACCTGCGGCTGGACGTGCCCAAGGAAGCCAAGAGTCTGAGCCTGTTCCATGTCGATGAACGGCTGGAAGGCGATCAACTGGTCGCCCGGCTCGACCGCAAACGCCCCGATCTGTACTTGATGCCGTTGCAGGACGGCGAACCGCTCCCTGAGCTGTACACGCTGAAGAAAGGTCAGCTGTACCCGGCGGGCACTCGCGGTCTGTATCTGGCGGAGAGCTTCGCCCGACAGGACGGCTGGCTGGTGCGCGAGGAGCGGATTCGCTGGAAGGACTGGCTGCGGCAGCAAGGTTTGACGCCGCCGCCCAAGGACACGGGGCTGGCGCGCTTGCGCGGCAAGGCGAAACAACTGCTGAAGAAGATCGTGCCGCGCAAGAAAGTGAACTCCTGAACGGCAAAAGACCGCGCCTGCGAGTGACTCCAGAGAGTCGTCGCAGGCGCGGTCTTTATGCTTGCATCACTCGGACTTGCGGATTTTTTCCACAATTGCCGTGGTCGAGCTGTTTTCCACCAGCCCCAGCACTTTAACGGTGCCACCGTAGGCCTTGACGATGTCGGCGCCGACAACCTGGTCGATGCCATAGTCGCCGCCCTTCACCAGCACGTCCGGCTTGACCTCGCGCAACAGGTTTTCAGGGGTGCCTTCGGCGAAGCTGATCACCCAGTCCACCGCACCGAGACCGGCGAGAACCGCCATGCGTCGGTCGACGCTGTTGATCGGCCGGCCCGGGCCTTTCAGGCGGCTGACCGAAGCGTCATCGTTGATCGCGACGATCAGGCGATCGCCCTGGGCCCGCGCCTGCTCGAGGTAGGTCACATGGCCGGCATGGAGGATGTCGAAGCAGCCATTGGTGAACACGATGCGCTCGTTGTGCGCCCGGGCATCGGCCACCGCCAGCAGCAGTTGTTCCAGACCCAGCACACCCCGCTCGGAACCTTCCTCGCGCTGAATCGCGCGGCGCAGTTCCGGAGCGCTGATCGCCGCCGTACCCAGCTTGCCGACCACGATGCCGGCCGCCAGGTTGGCCAGCGCCACCGCGTGCGGCAGTTCTTCGCCAGCGGCAATCGCGGCCGCCAGGGTGGAAATCACCGTGTCGCCGGCACCGGTCACGTCGAACACTTCACGGGCCCGGGCCGGCAGGTGCAGCGCCGGATGATCCGGACGCAGCAGGGTCATGCCGTGCTCGCCGCGGGTCACCAGCAGTGCGCCGAGCTCGAGGTCGTGCATCAGCGTTGCGCCCTTGCTCACCAGTTCGTGCTCATCGGCGCAACCGCCGACGATAGCTTCGAACTCGCTGAGATTCGGGGTGATCAGGCTCGCGCCACGGTAGATCGAGAAATCCTTGCCCTTCGGGTCGGCCAGCACCGGAATGCCTTTGGCACGGGCGGCCTGGATCAACGCCTGATGGTTTTTCAGGGCGCCTTTGCCGTAGTCGGACAACACCAGCACCTTGATGCCTTCCAGCAGGTCGTCGACCTGGGAAGCAAGGGCCAGGGCGTCAGTGGCGAACGGTTCTTCGAAGTCGATACGCAGCAGTTGCTGGTGCCGGCTCATGACCCGCAGCTTGACGATGGTCGGCTGGTGCGCAATGCGCTGGAACAAGGCGCGCACGCCCGCACCCTTGAGGCTGTTGCTCAGGCTGTCGGCGGCTTCGTCATCGCCGGTCACACCGACCAGCGAGGCCGGCGCGCCCAGCGCGGCAATGTTCAAGGCAACGTTGGCGGCACCGCCCGGGCGGTCTTCGATTTGCTCGACCTTTACAACCGGAACCGGCGCCTCAGGGGAAATCCGTGAGGTACCACCATGCCAGTAACGGTCGAGCATGACATCGCCGACCACCAAGACAGGGGCTTGATCGAATCGCGGCATGGACAACTTCATGGAGCAACCCACATACAAAATGAACAGGGGCGCGATATTAACACAGGGTTGGCGAAGGCTTGTGCGGTGGCTGCAACAGGATGAAACGACAGGCTTTTTTGCTCATTTTTTGCACAGAAACGCGGCCAGTCGATGGCAGGCATCGGCCAGTTCCACCTCATCGGTATCGATCCGGCACTCGGCCGCCAGCGGCGCCTCGTACGGGCTGTCGATGCCGGTGAAGTCCTTGATCCGCCCTTCCCGCGCCGCCCGGTACAACCCCTTCGGGTCGCGTCGGGCGCAGACCTCCAGCGAGGTGCTGACATGCACTTCAATGAAATCGCCTTCGGCAAACAGCCGGCGCGCCGTATCCCGTTCGGCACGAAACGGTGAAATGGCGGCCACGATCACGATCAACCCGGCGTCCACCATCAACCGCGCCACTTCGGCGGTGCGCCGGATGTTCTCGCGCCGACAGGCCTCGGTCATCCCCAGATCGCGACAAAGACCGCCGCGCAGGTTGTCGCCATCGAGCAGGAACGTATGCAGCCCGAACTGATGCAGATGCAGCTCCAGTGCATTGGCCAGCGTCGATTTGCCGGCCCCGGACAACCCGGTCAGCCACAGGCAGCGCGGTTGCTGCGACTTCTGCTCGGCACGAGCCTGGGCGGGCAGTGCCAGGGCATAGGGGCGGATGGCCGGTGGCAACAGGGAAACGGACAGTGCTTCATTCATAGCCGAGCATCTCGTAGTCACGTTCATAGACCCGCCGAACCAGGCGTCGGGTGCGCTGCGTGCAGAAATCACGCGCCGGCAGCGGACGCCGCTGCCGGGAAACGTTGACGTGCTGCAATTGACTCGTCAGCCCCAGGTGCTCACACACCAGGCGGAAGTCCCGCTCCAGATGCTCCTGATAGCCGACGAAATCCAGCGCCAGACGCCCCAGCGAATCGGTAAGAAAGTCGGTTTGCGCGGCAAAATGCAATTGTCGCGCAATGGTGTCGGCATGTAGCCAGCGTGCAACAAAATCGTCGAAGTCGCGGTAATGCCTGACCATTTGCTGCGCTGCGTGATCACGCTCGCTCAGTTCGTTGCCCCGCAGGAACGCGTAGGCCGAATAGGCACGTTCCAGCGGATCACGCACGAAAGCGAACTTGTATGCAGCCGCAAACTGCGCGGGAAACTGTTCTTCATACCAGTACAACGGCAGATGGCCGGGCCGCCAGCCGTCGAACATCGCCGCACACACGCTGCTGCCGGCGCATTTGGGCACATGAATGAACAGACAGGAATGCTGCTCGAAGGCTTTGGGAAAGCGCAGGTTGGCCGACATCGACTTGTTCACCACTTGCCGGTCGACCACCGACAGGCGCCCAAGCAGGAAGGTTCGCTGCGACTTGGGCAACAATTTCCACAGATAGCGTTGCAGCATGAGAGTACCCGCGCGACGGGGATAGCCCCTTCGTTGGAAGTCAGAGTTCAGTCAGGAACCTTAACAAGCGCGATGCCGGGTTTTATGCAGGTTTGGTCAAGAAGGGTAAAGATTCGGATACAAATGGCCGGGCGCATTGCGCGCCCGACCTTCACAAGGCTGGATCAGGCGATGTCTTCGGCCGGCGCATCGAGGCCCATGGCGTTCAGACGCGCGTAGTAGCCGTTCTGCGCCAGCAGGTCGCCGTGAGTCCCGCGCTCGACGATCCGGCCCTGATCCATGACCAGAATCAGATCGGCCTTCTCGATAGTCGACAGACGGTGAGCGATCACCAGCGTGGTGCGGCCTTTCATCACCTGGTCCAGAGCCGCCTGAATGTGCCGCTCGGATTCGGTGTCGAGAGCCGAGGTGGCCTCGTCGAGGATCAGCAGCGGCGCGTTTTTGAGCAAGGCACGGGCAATCGCCAGGCGCTGGCGCTGACCGCCGGAAAGCAGCACGCCGTTCTCGCCGACCTGGGTGTCCAGGCCTTCCGGCAGTTGCGCGATGAAATCCATCGCGTACGCATCACGCGCCGCTTTCTCGATGTCTTCACGCGGTGCCCCGGCCAGGTCGCCGTAGGCAATGTTGTTGGCCACGGTGTCGCTGAACAGCGTTACATGCTGGGTCACCTGGGCGATGTGGCGGCGCAGGTTGAGCAACTTGTACTGCTCGACTTCCACGCCATCGATCAGGATTTCACCCTTGTCGTGGTGATAGAAGCGCGGGATCAGGTTGGCCAGCGTCGACTTGCCGCTGCCGGAACGCCCCACCAGCGCCACCATCTGCCCCGGCTCGACCGAGAAGCTGATGTTGTCGAGTACCTGACGCTCAGTCCCCGGGTAGGTGAAGCTCAGGTTGCGCACATCGAGACGACCGCTGACCGCATCGCGCTCGATCGTGCCGGTATCGACTTCCGGCTCGACGTCCAACTGCTCGAAAATGCTTTCGGCACCGGCAACGCCCTTCTGGATGGTCGAGCTGACTTCGGACAACTGGCGGATCGGCTTGGGCAACAGGCCAGCCAGGGTGATGTAGGCCACCATGTCGCCCGCCGAAGCGTCACCGCGCAGGAACAGCACCAGGAACATCAACACCGCCATGGCGCTGTAGATCACCAGTTGCAGCATCGGCGTGTAGATCGCGCCGGTGCGGGTCATGCGCAGTTGTTTGTCGGTATTGCTCTGACTGGCATTGAGGAAGCGTTTTTCTTCGTAGGTTTCGCCGCCGAAGCTGCGCACCACGCGATAACCCTGGATGGTTTCCGAGGCCACGTGTGTCACGTCGCCCATGGCCGCCTGGATCTTCTTGCTCTGCTTGCGGAATTTCTTGCTCGCGGTACGCACCATCACGGCGATCAGCGGCAGGATCGCAACCATCACCAGCGTCAGCTTCCAGTTCATGAACAACAGGGAGGCGAACAGGAAGATCACCGTCATGCCTTCACGGATTACGACCTTGATCGCATCTGTTGCCGCCCCCGTGACCATGGTCACGTTGAAGGTGATACGCGAAATCAGATGGCCGGAGTTATGCTTGTCGAAATACCGGTTCGGCAGCACCAGCAGGTTGTTGAACAGCTGCACCCGCAGATCGTGCACCAGGCCCAGGGAGACCTTGGCCAGGAAGTAGTTGCCCAGATAGGATCCCAGGCCCTGCCACGCAGCGATCAGGATGATCAGCAGCGGTACGGCCTGCAACAGTTGCAGGTCGCGCAGGTACGGCACGGTGGGAAACAGCACTGCCTCGGGATTGGACAGACCGTCGACGAAATACTTGAGAATGTAACCGAGCATCGGCTGGGTCGATGCGAAAATCAGAAAACCGACGATGCTGATCAGGAACAGACTGATATACGGCCGGACGTAGCCGAGCAGGCGGAAGTAGATTTTCAAGCTCGAAGGGCTTGCGGCGAGACTGGAGTCGGTCATATCACGCGAGAGTCGATAAAAAGGACGCTGACTTTAGCACAGCTTCTTCAGGGTTCTGGCAATCGGGCAAAGGCTGTTATTGTTAGGCATCTTTTTCAGCATCAAATAGCCATCAATGAAATGGCCGATCAACTTCAGGATTGAATCTCACAGCATGCAACTTCGCGGCTTCAGCAGTACGTCCAATCGAATCTTCGATTTCATCAGCCTGTGGATACTTCCCGTCGGCTACTTCCTGCTCTTGTGCGCGCTGTTCTTCCTGCCGGGTCGCAGCCTGCATCACAAACTGTTTTATGGTCTGTTCAGCATTCCTGCACTGATCGCCCTGTGCCTGCGCCCGCGGGAGTTGAAAGAGCTGCTGGGCGAACCGGTGATTCTTGCGGTGCTTGCGTTCATCGCCTGGGCGTTGCTCAGTCTGTGCTGGGGTCCGCCCGATGGCGAATCGTTCGGCGGCATGCTCAAACCCCCGCTGCATACCTTGCTGCTGTTCGTCGGTTGCTACCTGGTGGTGCGCTACCGCAGTGACATTATTTCGCCGATGCTGTTCGTCGCGGCCGTGGTTGCCCTGATCGCCACGATCTGTTTCCTGATCCCCTTTATCCATCATTACCAGCCAGGTGCGCGTCTGGTCGGCGGCGGGGCGTTCGACAACCCGCTGCTCAGCTCCCATCTGTTCGGTTTTTTCTGTGCCTACTGGCTCAGCGTCAGCATGTCCTGCAAACATGGCCGCCTGCTCTGGCTCAGCCTGCCGGCGATGCTGATCATGTTCGCGGCGGTGATCTCGACCGGTTCAAGAACGCCGCTGGTCGCCTTGACCATGGCGGCCTTGTGGCTGGCCTTCATCTGCTGGAACCGGCGTTCGCTGGTGATGCTGGGGTCGCTGGCGGCCGTCGGCATCGCCGTGGTCGCCCTGTTCTCGAAGATGATCACCGAGCGCGGCGACTCCTACCGTTTCGAAATCTGGCAGATTGCCCTGCAAAAAATTGCCGATCACCCCTGGATCGGTCATGGCTACAACGCCGATCTGGCGATTGACCCGGGCGTTGGCTACAGCTTTCAGGAACCGCACAGCTTTGTCCTCGGCGTGCTTTATTACGTCGGCATCCTGGGCCTGCTGCCGTGGCTGTTCTTCCAGGGCTGGAGCTTGCTGAGCAGTTGGCGTCAACGCGTACAACCCTTGCTGATCATCGCTTCCACCTGGCTGGTGTTCGGCATCGGCGCCGGGCTGACAGAAGGTGGCGGCATCATTTCGCGCCCCAAGGAGCACTGGTTCCTGCTGTGGATTCCGCTGGCGCTGATTGCTGCGATCAGCATCAATCAGCGGGCCCGACGCCTGTTGGCAATACCGGTGCAGAAACTGTCGGTCTCCGGCCTGCAACAACGCTGCGCCGATGCTCAGGTGATCGAAGAGGACGGCCTGGGTCCAAAGGTCCTGCGCCTGACCGATGGCAGTTTCCTCAAGCTGTTCCGTCGCCGCCGCTGGTACACCTCCGGCAACTTCAACCCGTACTCCGAACGCTTCGCCATCAATAGCGAACAATTGCGCCGGATGGGCATCCCGACCCCGCAGGTGCTGAATCTGTATCGCCTGGACGATGGCAGCAGCGCGGTGCACTACGCTCCGTTGCCGGGTCACACCTTGCGTCAGGTGCTGCAGGGCATCCCAGCACCAGCGGTGCGACAGGCGCTGGTCGAGCGTTTCGGCAAGTTCATGGCCCGGCTTCATGAGCAGGGTGTCTATTTCCGCTCACTGCATCTGGGTAACGTGCTGGTGCTGGAGGACGGTGAGTTCGGGCTGATCGATCTGGCCGACCTGCGCATCTATCCATCACCCTTGAGCCTTTCATTGCGCCAGCGCAATTTGCGCCACATGCAACGCTACACGGAAGACAAGCGCTGGCTGTTCGAGGATCACTTCGATGCCCTGCTCCAGGGGTATTCGGTGACGGCCTCCAAGGCTGCCGTCGACAATCTGCACCGGCAAGTGCAACAGGGAGGTCGCCCGGCTCGGGCCCACTGATCATGACGGATACAAACCCAGTCTTTGCCGCGATAGCGTATCTGCTCGCTATCGCGACGTCGGTAATGTTCCTGCGTCTGATACCCAAAGCCGCCCAGCACCTGCGTCATAGCGGCGAAAGCCGCTATAACAGCATTGACGGCTTGCGCGGCTATCTGGCTTTTGGCGTGTTCATTCATCACGCAATCATTACCTGGTTCTACCTGCGCACTGGCGTCATCGACTTTCCGCCCAGCAATCTCTACTCCCAATTGGGCCAGGCCAGTGTCGCGCTATTTTTCATGATCACCGGTTTCCTGTTCTGGAGCCGCCTGCTCAAACAGGGTCGCGACCATGACTGGCAGGCATTTGCAGTCTCACGCGTGTTTCGGCTTTATCCGCTTTACCTGCCGCTGATGCTGATCGTGTTTGTCACCGTCTTCCACCTGCAAGGCTGGGAGCTGAAAGACTCCGGCACGCAGCTGGCCGGGCAGATACTGGCCTGGCTGACGTTCGACCGACCCGACATCAATCAGTACCCCCATAGCGGCATGTTGATTTCCAACGTGACCTGGACGCTGGCCTATGAGGTGTTTTTCTACCTGGCGCTGCCACTTCTGGGGCTGATATTCATCTACCGCAAGCACTGGCTGCAGGTGGTCCTGTGCCTGATCGGGATCTATGCCCTTTATCAGGTGGTCGGCTGGGAGCACTCGCTGAAAAAGCACTTTCTGGCGAGTTTCCTGGGGGGGATCGCCGCGGCTTACTGGGTGAGACGTCCCCATCTGGTGGCATGGAGCCAGACACGGTTCGCCACCTTCATTGCCCTGCTGGCCCTTGTTCTCGTGATGACGCAATACAAACGCGCCTTCAGCCTGATGCCGCTGCTGTTGCTGGGCGTGTTTTTCGTCATCGTGGCATCGGGCAACGCGCTATTTGGCGCCTTGCGCCTGCGTAGCGTCCGCTGGCTGGGAGAGATCAGCTACAGCACCTATCTGCTGCACGGCTATGTGCTCTGGATGATGGTGCAGCAACTGCCACACCTGGTTCCCTTCAATCCACAGAACCCGAGCCTCTATCTGCTGTTGATGGCCGTGTGCAGTTGTCTGCTGATCGTGATCGCCAGCCTGACATTTCTGTACATCGAGAAACCGGGCATCGAAGCAGGCAGGAAGTTTCTGCAATGGTTACGTCAGAAGCAGGCGCCGAAAAAACTGGCCGACAAAGCCGTTCAGGACCACTGAGCGGCTACGCCGGCTGGCGTTGGCGGGCATAACTCAGGAAAGCCTCGATGTCATCGCTGCAGAGCTTGTCGACCAGCCCGCGCAGTTCGGCTTCCGGCCAATCCCACCAGGCACTCTGCAACAACTGCTGACGCTGCTCCTCGGGAAACCGCCAGCGCAGGAACTTCGCCGGATTGCCGCCCATGACCGCATAGGGTTCGACATCCCGTGTGACCAGTGCACCGGCAGCGATGATCGCGCCACTGCCGATCGTGACACCCGACAGGATTGTGCAGTTGGAGCACAGCCAGACATCGTTGCCGATTATCACGTCCCCGTGAGTACCGCTGTAATCGCAGATGCCAGCGGCCTCCGGCAGCATCGCCGGAAAGGGAAACGTGGTCACCCAGTCCGCACGGTGATGCCCGCCAAGAAAGATCTGCACACCTACGGCAATCGAACAGTAGGCACCGATCTTCAGCGTCGAGCCTTCCTTCCAGTCATGAACGATCGGCAGACCATAACTGCCCCGGCCAAAGCTGTAGTCAGGGTAAGCCCGGGCGAACCGCGCCGCGCCGCGTTCGATCTTCGGCAGCTTGCGAATCGCCCGTTTGGCGCGCTGCTCACGCCAGCGCTGAAGCCAGCCCATGGCTCAGTCCTTTTCCAGCGGTGAAAACAGCAGCCGGCCCAGACCGCGCCAGGTTTTCTTGTTCCAGGCCTTGAGCGGAATCTGTGCCAGCAGCTCCCGCGCCAGTTTGCGGTCACGGTTGGCGGTTTTCAGGAACATCGAATTGAGCGACTTGTAGCGCACCTCGTCGTACAGCGGGTGATCGCTGAACAGCGCGTAGGTACGCAGGATGTTTTCGATCATGAAACGGTGGTTCTTGTACGAGTTCGTGGCGTGTTTGCGATAGCGCGCCATCACCACGTTCAGGCCGTCGATGAAATACCCGGCGCGGGTGACTTTCAGCTCGATGTACAGATCCTCAAGACGAATCGTCGGATCGAACCCCCCCACCTTGTCCAGCGCCTCGCGGCGGATCATCAGGGTCGGGGCCGGCGGATACGGCTTGCGCTCCAGGAACATGTCATCGAAATCCAGGCGACGGAACGGCACGTCCCGGCGCTGGCGCTTTTCCGGGTAGAGGTTGCCGTCGGCGTCCATCAACTCGATGTTGCCGGCGCAGATACCCACTTCCGGCTTGCCGTCCATGTACGCGACCTGGGTGGCGATCCGGTCCGGGTACATGATGTCGTCGGAGCCGAACGGCACGATCAGGCTGCCCCTGGCCCGCGCAATCGCGCCGTTCAGCGTATTGGTCAGGCCCTGGTTCTGCTGCACACGGAAGTCGAATCCGTGCTTTTCCTGCAAGGCTTTGATGCGCTCGACGCTGTCATCCTTCGAGCCGTCGTCGACCACCAGCAGCTCAATGTTCTTGTAGCTCTGGTTGATGACGCTGAGGATGCTTTCCTCGATGTACGGTCCGTGGTTGTAGGACGCGATGATCACGGTGACGATGGGTTGTGCATCGCTCAGGGCGGTGACCTCACTCATGGCTGTTCCTTGCGGGCCTGCGCCAGGCCGGAGTCGATCAGGGTCAGGTATTCCTGACGGAAGACCTCGATGTCGTGTTGTTCCTGCAAATAGCGATAGGCCTGCTCGCCCTTGGCCTTGAGCTCGTCATCCGACAGCCCGAGGTAAGCATCCAGTGCAGTGACCAGGCTCGTCACGTCCTTGGGGGTGATCGACAGGCCACCGGCACCTTCGATCAGCGGCAACATGGCCGGCACGTTCGACGCGATCACCGGCAGATGCCCGCTCATGCCTTCCAGCAAGGCCAGGCCCAGGCCTTCGGCCAGCGACGGCATGGTCCAGATATCGAACGCTCGTACGTATTGCAGGGCGTTTTCCTTGAAGCCCAGCAGGTGCGCGCGACCGCTCAGACCCAACTGTTCGATCTCGGCCGCCAGCGGCGCTTGCAGGCGCCCGGCACCGATGATTGCCAGTTGGGTGTTCGGGTATTTGTCTTTCAGTTGGGCGAAAGCCTGCAACAGGTAAGTGTGGCCCTTGACCGACACCAGCCGGCCCAGCGCACCGATCAGGCGCACCTTCGGGTCGATACCGAGCAGCTCACGAGCACGCTCGCGGCTGTGTTGCAAACCTTCGGCCTGTTCGATGTCGATAGCGTTGGTGATCGCGTACGTATTCTGATCGGTGAAACCGCAATCGCAGTCCAGCAGGTACTGCTTGACCGCCGGCGACACACCGACAAAGCGCCAGTGGCGATCGATCAGACGCTGGGTCTGACGACGGCGATAGAAGCGGTCGTACTCGCCAAAACCGTGGGAAATGCCGATGCACAACGGCACTTTCAACCAGCGGTTGAGCGTCAGCATCATGTTCACCGGTTTGAACCGGTTGCAGATCACCACGTCGAACTTTTCCCGCCGGCAGAACTTGTACAGCTGCCACATCGCCCGCAGGCGCATGCCTTTGAGGGACTTGTCGGAAAACTCGAAATACACCGAACGGTCGGCCCGGCTGACGGCCTCACCCGGCCCGGGCTTGCCGCGCAGGAATGCTGCTGTCACCTCATAACGATCCGTCGGCAAAGCCTTGACGATCTGTTCGGCGAGGTCGGCGAAATCATGGGATTTGACGTTGTAGTCGGGCTGCAGCTGCAGAACCTTTGCGCGTTGACTCATGACTCTCCCCGTTGCGAACCCGTCGCGCCTGTTTCGCTCTGCTTCAGCACCCAGAACAACTCCTGGCGCCTGACCGCTTTGCGGAAAAATTCGTTCTCGCCGTAGACCGACGGCATACGACCGGCCAGCAGTCGCTGAAACAGCCGGCGCAGGCGCCGCTTGAACGGTGCCGGCGGCTGCAGGTCATGCATCATGCCCAGCGCCATGGCCTTGTCACGTTGCAGCTCGATCGGCAGCGGCAGGCACAGCGGTTGCATCGCCACGTTTGCATCGAACGTCGGTGGCAAGGCGATGCCCTGCCCGCTGTCGCCCATCGGCCAGCGATCGTTGTCGTGCAGGTGGTTGGCGTAACCGAGCAGGGTCGGTTGGTAATCGAGACCGCGCAAGGCTTCCAGTACGGCCTCCTGGGCGCAGATATGGTCGGGATGCGGATCCAGCGTCGGGTGTGGCGACACGATCACATCCGGACGCGCACGAGACAGGACGTCACGCAGGTCGGCCAGCAGATTGTTCCAGGTCGGCGCGCCGTCGGCATCGCCGGGCAAGGCAAACGGATTCAACTGGCGAAACATCCGCGTATCGCTCAGATCGGCTTCCCGCGAGCCCACCGGTTGATTCGGCGCAGCCTGCATCGCCGCCAGTTGCAGGCAGAAGTAACCGAGCTGCACGCAATGTTCCTGCGGCACACCGGCCCAACGCGGCACGGCGAGGCTGTCCCAGGCCCGCAAGCGGCCCTTGAGCCGCGATGCCTCGACCTTGTTCAGGCCCATCTGCTGATAGTGTTCGGCTTCGATCTCACCAGCGGTCAGGGTGACGATCCAGGCCTCATCGGCCTGACTGTACAAACCGTAAGCGGCCAACTCGGCATCGTCGGCGTGCGGCGCGATCACCATCACCCGCTGACGGCGGTAATCCGGTTGTTCCAGCGCCCATAGCACCGGCTCGCCGGTCACCCGGCAGAATCGTCCGCGCAGGCGCAGCAACCCTTGCGACAAGGTCTGTGCCTGACCGCTGAGGTTCAGATAACGCAGGCCGTTGACGCCACGTTCGAAGGTCTGTGCATCCGGATTCGTTCCGCCCGCAAGCTCCACGCGTGGATCGAAGAAACGTCCCAGCCAGGTGCTTTTCACCCGCACGGCGAGGATCAGCGTGGCGTCGTCCACCAGCATCACGCCCTCGTCGAGGCGCAACTGCTCACCGGTCAAATGCACTTTCGGCTGCGGTGTGAACGGCGGAAAGCTGTATTGGTAGTCGTCTTTCGGCGAGTAGAACAAGTGATCGGCGAACCACGCTTCGTGAGCGATCCAGCCAACCACCGCCAGCACCAGCGGCAACCACCAGGCCACCAGCACACCGAGGGCGATCAACACGATCAGCGCGATCAACAGGCCGATGCGTTTATTGCGCCGGTGACGCTTGAGCAGTTGCTGTTTGCGGCTCATGGGCTGACTCATACGGTGAAGACCGGCACAGGATTGCACCAGCGATCCTTGTATTCACGGTCGGCACGACCGAAAGAAAAGCGTAGCGGCTTGTTCAGCGCCCGGGCGTGCTCCCACGCCGATTGCGTATTGAGGAAGCTCAAGACACTGCCGGGGCTGAATTCACGGGTTTCGGGGTCGACGCCGCCGTTGATGTACTCGACGCTGATCCACTCCGGCGCTTCGACGCGATACACCAGTTGAATGGCGATCGGCGCATCGTTGAGGAAGATCACCGAACCGATCAACAACTCGCGCAACAACTCGATGACCTCGGCCATACGTGCCGCGCCAGTGGCCGGGAAACCCCAGCGGCGCTGGAACAGGTCGCAATAGATCGCCGCCAGTTCCGCACTCGTGAACTCGCTGACCGGCCGCACCACCCCGCCCGCCTCTTCCAGCAGGCGCAGTTCGCGGCGCTGGTTGTAGCGAAACTTCTTCGACAGTTCTTCGGGAGTGCGGGCCATGGCCAGTTGTTCGGTCTGCAACTTGAGGCCGCTGAAGCGGTTTTCGTTGAGCGCCGACAGGTAGCGCCCGCGATGGCGCAGCGGGGCCTGGGCATCGACGGCGGCCGGCAGGATCAGCTCGGCGTTACCGAGGTCGAACAGGCCTTTCTTGCCGTTGCGCTTGAGCACGTCCTTGGACAAGGCCAGATCGCGGCCCCAGGTCGGGATCGCCGCTTTGACTTCGCCCTGCTGCTCCCAGGCCAGATAGCGCACCGGGATGCCGGCCAGATCCGCCAGACGCTCGACGACCAGCGGATGAGTCGCGACGCTGCCGCCAAAACGCTGCCAGGCCTGTGCATAAGTTGAGGCGTCAACGGGCGACCAGCCACGTTCGCGCCAGCCTTGAAATCGGTTGAGCATCAGCCCCTCGGTGCCAGATCGGTAACTTGCGGCAAATGCCAGAAGGTGTCGCGTACGGCGCGGTCGGAGAAGCGCTCGCGCAGGCGATCGAACATCATCTCGGCGCATTGACGGCGTTGCTGCTCGTCCATGCCGGCCAGATGTTTCAGGCCCTGGGCCAGATGTTCGGCATCACCCAGCGGGAACAGAATGCCCACGCCTTCGACCACTTCCTTCGCCCCGCCGCACGCAGTCGCCAACAACGGCACGCCAGCGGCCATGGCCTCCAGCAGCACCATGCCGAACGGTTCGTGGTCGGAACTCAGGGCAAACACATCGAATGCACGGAAATAATTGCGCGCGTCCGGCACCTGACCGAGAAACAGCACGCGATCACCGACGCCCAGTTCGCGGGCCAGCGCCTTCAGATCATCCTCAAGACGCCCCTTGCCGAGAATCACCAGTTGGCTGTTGGCCGGCAGACCGGGCAGCGCCGCGGCAAAACCGTGCAGCAGCGTGGCCTGATCCTTGTCCGGGTGCAGGCGACCGACGTTGCCGACAATGAACGCATCCGCTGAAAGACCGAGGGTCTCGCGGGCTTCACGGGCGGACACCTGACTCATCTGCAATGCCGAAACATCGATGCGGTTGTAGAGGGTCTGGATGCGCGTCGCCGGCCATTTCGGCAGGCAGCGGCGCATGTCGTCGCGCACCGCGTCGGACACGCCGAGCAGGCTCAGGCGCTTGCGGAAAATGTGCGCGAACAGCTTGCGCGTGCCGCGTTTGTAATCGCCAAACGCGTGGTGCACGCCAATCACCGGCAGCGAAGTGCCGAGCAAGGCGATATAGATCGGCTTGAAGCGATGGGCGATGCAGAAACTGAAATTGCGTGAAGCGGCGATCTTGCGCAGATCGCCGATGGCGCCCAGCTTCAGGCCACGAATGGCCTTGGAGCTGTATTCCATGAACAACACTTCGTCGGAGGCGCAGGCCGCAGCCACCTCGCTATCGGCCGCCCCGGTCAGAAAGACCGTGGTGACCCGATAACCGGTGCCCGCGAACAGGCTGGCGTACTGCCGCGCGCAGTCCAGGAACGGCCCGTCATAGCCGTGGCAGAACTGCAGCACATGGCGTTCAGCCGAGCGTGTCATAAGCGTTTGCGCCTTCTTTGACCACCAGGATGTCTTCCATGATCAGGTACTGCAGATCGGAGCCGAAGAACATGTTCAGGGCGTCGGTCGGCGAGCAGATCATCGGTTCACCACGGCGGTTGAGCGAGGTGTTCAGGGACACGCCGTTGCCGGTCAGCACTTCCAGCGCCTTCATCATGTCGTAGTAGCGCGGGTTGTATTCGCGCTTGAGCACCTGGGCCCGGGAAGTACCGTCTTCGTGGACGACTTCCGGCACGCGGGTCTTCCACTCTTCCGCCACTTCGAAGGTGAAGGTCATGAACGGCGCCGGGTGATCGATCTTGATCATCTGCGGCGCAACGGTGTCGAGCATCGACGGGCAGAAAGGCCTCCAGCGCTCGCGGAACTTGATCTGGTGGTTGATGCGGTCAGCCACGCCAGCCACGCTCGGGCAACCGATGATCGAACGACCACCCAGTGCACGCGGACCGAACTCCATACGGCCCTGGAACCAGGCCACCGGGTTGCCATCGACCATGATCTTGGCGATCTGCTCCGGCATGTTGTCGAGCTTGCGCCAGGTCGGCTTGTTCTCATGACGGGCGCACGCTGCGATCACGTCTTCGTTGCTGTACGACGGGCCGAGGTAGACGTGTTCCATCTTCTCGACCGGCACGCCACGGGCGTTGGACACATAGGCCGCTGCGCCGACCGCAGTGCCGGCATCGCCGGATGCAGGCTGCACGAACAGTTCCTTGACGTCATCGCGGGCGATGATTTTCTGGTTCAGCTTGACGTTCAACGCACAGCCACCGGCGTAGGCCAGTTTGCCGGTTTCCTTAAGCACATCGCCCAGGTAGTAGTCGATCATCTGCAGCGCAATTTTTTCGAACAGCGCTTGAATACTGGCGGCGTAGTGGATGTAAGGCTCGTCGGCGATGTCGCCTTCGCGCTTCGGACCCAGCCACTCGATCAGCTTCGGCGAGAAGTAGTAACCCTTGCCCTTCTCTTTGTAGCGACGCAGGCCGATCACGTTGGCGTAGTCGGTGTTGATCACCAACTCGCCGTTCTCGAACGAGGCCAGGCGCGAGAAATCGTATTTGCTGGCGTCGCCGTACGGCGCCATGCCCATGACCTTGAACTCACCGTCCAGCATGTCGAAACCGAGGAACTCGGTGATCGCACCGTACAGGCCGCCGAGGGAGTCCGGATCGAAGAATTCCTTGATCTTGTGGATCTTGCCGTTTTCGCCATAACCGAAGAAGGTCGTGGCGTACTCACCCTTGCCGTCGATGCCGAGGATCGCGGTTTTCTCTTTGAAACCCGAGCAGTGGTAAGCGCTGGAAGCGTGAGCCAGGTGGTGTTCGACCGGTTCGATCTTGATTTTCTTCGGATCGAAGCCCAGTTGCTCCAGGCACCAGACGATCTTGTTGCGATAGCGCTTGTAGCGGCGGTTACCCATCAGGATCGCGTCGAGTGCACGGTCCGGGGCGTACCAGTAACGCTTGGCGTACTGCCAGCGGGCCTTGCCGAAAATGCTGATCGGGGCGAACGGAATCGCGACCACGTCAACGTCGGACGGCTTGATGCCAGCCTGCTCCAGGCAGAACTTCGCCGATTCGTAGGGCATGCGGTTCTTTGCATGTTTATCGCGTACGAAGCGCTCTTCCTCAGCCGCCGCGACCAGCTTGCCGTCGATGTACAAGGCTGCTGAAGGATCATGGCTAAGGGCGCCGGACAGGCCAAGAATCGTCAATGCCACAGGGGTCTAGCCTCTTTAGTCTGCATTCAGGCGCGATGCGCCTTGAAAAATGATGTGCCCTCGCACCGGGCGAGAGACAGCTAAAGGGCGGGATTATAGCTTAAAAGCGCCGACAAACCTCTAGCGGAACTGGCCGGCCGGTGCGTTGACACTCGAGTAGCATCGACATAGACTCCAACCCAAATGGACTGGGAGATCCCGGTCGGCGCTAATGCCTCGGTGAGATCATCGGGGCTTTTCGCTTTCTGGGGATGGGAAAATTTTCAAACCCCAATTCTCGAAACCCTCTCCAACTTTGCTCCGCCCCCCGCTGCAATAGAACTTGCGCTTGAGCACGTCAAAAGCACGGTTTCCCTGACCCGCCCTCAACACGCTCATGCCAATGGGCCTCGCAACAAGATCGGCTAGCTGCAGGCCGGTGGAGTTCACCTGTTTAGTTGCAAAAACGATGTCAAACGGCAGTTGAATACCCCATCGATTCACCCCACCACACATCCTGCGAAACTCCAATTCAAGCTCGTTATCCTCTCGCTTTCCTCGGCGCTCGAAAATCACGTGCGTCAGTGCCCCTTGTTGATTCTTCTCCTGCAAAAACTCATAGAGCGTTTCCAGACAAAAGCCGAGCGCGAGGTGATAAGGATTGTGTCCCGTGCCTTGTTTCTCGCGAAGGGAAGCCTTGTCTACGACGCAACTGATCAGAACGAAGTTGCTGGCTTCAATGATGCAAGTCAGCTCCTCAAGAAAAGCATTCTTGTGCTCTCTCGACATGAAGAGGCCAGAAAACGCTCCTTTTTCTTTACGAATTTCGAGCTCATGCAGACCGATCAGATCGTGTCCCATATGGGTGAACTTGAATTTCTGCAGGGCCGGAATGACCTTCTCGCAATAATGCCTTTTATGAAACGCACAAAACGCGAGCACGAAAACTGGATAGTTGGGATCCAGTGTTTGCATTCCATGATCACCGCTCTCATCGACATAAACGATGACATCGCTGTATTCACTGGTTGGGGGCAAGGTAATTACCCCCGACCTGGCCGCCAATAAACACTGATATTCCCGTCCACCGCCTGACGATAGATCGTATAAGGCAGGCAAGCCGTGTCGAAGACGCCGGACAGGGTCAGGTCGAGCAGGACGACCGGCACCAGAATGCCGGAGGGATCGGGCGGCGCGTGCAGCAGGCAGAAGTCGTGGGCGAGTCCGCTGTAGATGCGCGGAATGGACTGGCAGTAGGTTTTCTGTTTGCGCAGGCCGCGCGTGGCGTCCTCGTCGTCCTGCAACACGGTGACGGCGGTGCCGCAGCCGGATAGCGCCAGGGAAAATGCGCCGATGGTGATAGCCGTTTTGATGGTCAAGGTTTGCCCTCCGGGAACGTCGGGGCAAACTAGCATCGGGGCTCTATGCGGGGCAGTTCATGGGTTCCGGGAAGGCCGTAGGACAAGTTACAAGGATTTGTCGCCACATGCCTTACCCGATTTTTATTGCAGAAACGTCTTACCGGCTTGCGAAAGAAATCACGCAGCGCCCGATGCATCCTTGGGCAAACGCTGATCAATCACCTGATACAGCGCACTGCTCTCAGGCCAGTTGCGCATGAACCGCGCACGATCCTTGGCATAAGCCGGAGCAAAGCTGCCCGCCGAGCCGTGCTGGCACATCGAATCCAGATCGATCAGCGCCCAGCGATCCTCACGCCAGAACAGGTTGTGGCCCTTGAAATCACCATGACTGATGCGCTCTGCAATCAACCGCGCAAACAACTGATCCAGCGCCTGCAACTCGGCTTCCGGCGCTTCGCCGCTTTCAACATACGGTGCAAAACGCTCGATGATGTCCGGTCCTGCCAGGTACTCGGTGATCAGGTACGCCTTGCTGCGCAACCAGAAAAACCGGGTTTCCAGCACCGCCAGCGGCTTCGGCGTAGCAATGCCGAGAAACGCCAGGCGATTGCCTTCGCGCCACGAATGCCAGGCACGGCTCGGGCGCCAGAAGCGCTTGAGCCAATGGGCAAAGTTCTTGATGTTGTAACGCTTGATCACCAGCGGACGCCCGGCGACTTCGACCTTGCCGACGCTGGCCGCGCCGCCGGTCTTGTACAGGTGCCCCTGATCGAGCAAGGCATCGGCCTGCTCCAGCACCGGCAGCATCGCGGGTTCTTCTTCGCGACGAATCGAACGCAGGCCAAAGGCTCCGCGTCGCACGCTGAACAACGTGCATTCACGACCGACCTTGATCAGGAAATCCTTCAACCGCCAGGCGCGCACCTTGTCGATCTGCTTCTGCAAGGCTTCCAGCGGCAGCGCGTGCTCGCTGTTGCTCAGCAGGTAATACACCAACAATTCTTCGGTGAAAGGCTCAAGCGACTTGGGCAACTGGGCAAAAAACACCCCGAGGTTTTCCAACACTTTCTGCCGGGACAATGGCTGGCCGGTGTTTTCCGCGCAGATACCGGCGCCATCGATCAGGTACAACTGACCGTCGTGGCGCAGCAGGTTGTCCAAATGCAGGTCTTCCTGCCACAGGCCTTTGCCGTGCAATTGGCCAATGGCGCCGAGGGCCTCGGCCAGTACCGACGATTGCTCGTCGGCCAGCACCGGCAAGGATTCAACCTTGCTCCAGGCATCACCCAGGCTTTCGGCGCCTTCGAGAAACTCGAACAACAACCAGCCACCCTCGCCATCCTTCAGACCATCGGCCAGCAGCAGCGGCGTAGTCATGCCTTGGGCGGCAAGCAGTTTCACCCCTTCCAGTTCACGCTGAAAATGCCGTGCAGCCTTGCTGCCAACCAGCAATTTGGCCAACACCGGACGCCCGCGCCACACGCCGGCACCGACATAGCGCTGCCCCGGCAACACCCGCAACAGGCTGAGCAACTGCAAATCGGCGGCACCCGCCGCATCAGCCAACGAAACCGTCAGCGGCAGGCTCGGCGTACGTCCGGCGTGTTTCAGATCGGACAACTGCATCAGCGCGTCTCCTTGCGACTGCGCCGCGCGGTCAGCCGCGTGACCCAGCTATCGACCAGTGAACTGTCGACCGACTGATCGAGATAGGCCGCCAGCAACTCGCGCAGTTGAGCTTCGTTCCACTCCGGCGCACGACGCAGCAGCGGCTCAAGATCCTTGACCCGATCACGCTGGCCGAACAGCAGGGGTCGGGTCTTTTCCAGGTCGATCAGTTGCGCCTGATACCCGGTACCCTCGGCACGCAGAAAAATGTGCTTGGGATAGAAGCAGCCGTGCACCTGACGTACACCGTGCAGGCGCCGCGCCAGCTGGCCGCAGGCCTTGAGAATCGCCGAATGCTGCGTGACTTCCAGGCTGGACCAGCGCTGCAGCAACGAATCCAGATCATCCCAACCGTCGAGGGCGCGGGTCAGCAGGATCGCGCGCACTTCGCCGTTGATTTTGCGCTGGCCGAAAAACGCCGCTTGTAGCGCCGGAATGCCGAGCTGGTTGTAACGGCTGATGTTGCGAAACTCCCGGGCGAACGTCGGCTCGCCAAACGGCGCGTGCAGGGTGCGGGTCAGGTAATTGCTCTGACGCTTGAGGTAATAACCGTGGCCTTCGAGTTCGAGCCGGAACACACTGCTCCAGCCGCCGCCGTCGGTGTTCGGTTCATCCACCGCATCGAGTTGCTTGTCCCACAACGCGTCGAACGTGCCGAGGCCGTGGCGCTCCAGCAGCGCACGGTCTTCAGCGGCGAGAAAATCAGTCATTCGCGTCCCTCGAAAAATCTCACCACGTGGCGAATCCGTTTCTTGTCGGCGGCATTGAGCCGGTCACGCTGGCGGTATTGCAGGTAGAAGCGCAGGCGCTGGGTGTTCGACAGGTGATATTTGGCAACCTTGTCGAGACAGGCCAGGTCCTTGGTAATCCGGTATTTGAGCCAGAAACCGCGCCAGAAATCGCCGTTCGGGCAGTCGATCAGAAACAGTCGCGCCTGATCGTCGATCAGCAGGTTGCGCCACTTCAGATCGTTATGAGTGAAGCGATGGTCGTGCATTGTCCGGGTGTAAACGGCCAATTGCCGACTGATGCCGTCAACCCAGCTGTGACTCTTCAGTTTGGGGTCATTGCGCTCGGCCAGCGCCGAGAGGTCCTCGGTACGCGGCAGTTCGCGGGTGATCATCGCCCCGCGATCGTAGGCCATGCCATTGCGCTCCAGGCCCCAGGCCACCACTTCGGCGGTGGGAATGCCCCACTTGGCGAAACGCTTGAGGTTCTGCCACTCCATCTTCACCCGCGGCTTGCCGAGGTAACGGCGCAAGCCCTTGCCGGCGCCGACGTAGCGTTTGACGTAGTAATTGACACCGTTGCGCTGCACGCGGATGACTTCGGACAGCGGGTCGCGGGTCAGACGCTCGCCTTCAAGCGCGAATACCGCTTCAAGGCTGCCAAAATCCGCTGCGAGGTCGCTGTACCCGGGTTCAAGATTCCAACCCGCCATCAGAGCGCATCCCCGTAGCGCAACTTGCGCTCGTAGAGTTTGTTGGCCTTGCCTTCGAGCCAGCTCAGCAACGGCGCTTCTTCAGCCAGGATCTGGCGCAGCGGTTGCTGGAAGTAACCCTTGAGAAAGCGCAGCTTGTCGCGACGGGTCAGGCCGATGTCCAGCGCGGAGAAATACAGCGCCGCCAGATCCTTGTTGCGCCAGCGCTGAGTGATGGCCGGGCGGGTCTGGGCGCGGTGCAGGTCGATCACCGAGAGTTTGAAATCTTCCGGGGTGACCGGTTTGTCGGTGTGCAGCAGGAAGTGGCAGATGTAGCAGTCGCGGTGGTTGACCCCCGCGCGGTGCATCATCCCCGTCATGCGTGCAACTTCGGCGATCAGCGCGCGCTTGAGCTTTGGCTGCGGCGGCTGCTTGACCCAGTCGATGCTGAAATCTTCGAGGCTGATGGTCGGCGCCAGTTCTTCGGTGACGATGAACGAATGCTGGTCCGCCGGGTTGCTGCCCTTCTCGCCGTACGCGACGGCGGTCATGGTCGGCACACCGACTTCCTGCAGACGCTGGATAGCCTTCCATTCCTGGCCCGCGCCAAGCACCGGCAGCTTGGCAGTCAGCAGGTTCTTGAAAATCTCGCCCCAGCCAATGCCACGGTGGATCTTGACGAAAAATCCGTTGCCGTCGACTTCCGTGCGCAAAGTCCTGCGGGCTTCCAGCTCGCGGTACACCTCGCCCTGCAAGCCCTCGACTTCCGCGAACGCATCGCGGCCGGCCCAGAGGCTCTTGAACGGTTCAGCCAGCATCAACTTCATTTATGCGTGCTCCGCCAGAATCACATCGGCCGCGTGCTGCGGCATGCTGTAGAGGTCGGCCGTCTCGGCGAAAGCCAGACCGTTGCGGCTCCAGGCCGCCCGTGCAGCGTCGTCGTTCAACATGTCAGTCAGGTATTGCGTCAGTTGCGCCTGATCGAACGGCTCGTCCAGTACGCGCCCGGCATCGGCCTCGGCAATGTAATGGGCGTAGCCGCAGACCGCGCTGACCAGCACCGGCAACCCGGCGACCAGCGCTTCAAGCAATACCGTACCGGTGTTCTCGTTGTACGCCGGGTGGATCAACAGATCGGCGCCGAGCAGGAAACGCGGGATATCGCTGCGCCCCTTGAGGAACGTCACGTTGTCGCCCAGACCCAATGTTGCACTCTGCATCTGGAACAATTTGGGGTCATCCTGGCCGATTACAAACAGCCGGGTGCGTTTCTTCAGTTCGGCGGGCAATGCGGCCAGCGCCTTCAGGCTGCGATCGACGCCCTTGGTCTTGAACCCGGAGCCGATCTGCACCAGCAACAGTTCGTCGTCCTTGAGGTTGAATTCGGCGCGGAAACCGGCGCGAATTTCGTCGGCATCCGCCGGACGCCGACGATCCTGGGCGATGCCCGGCGGCAGCAGGTGGAAGCGCTCGAGCGGCGTGTCGTAATGCTTGATGAACAGCGGCTGCTGCACTTCGGAGATCATCAACACTTCAGTCTTCGCGTCTTTGGCGAACACCGCGCGCTCGTACTCGGCGAAGTGGCGATAGCGCCCCCAACGGCGATACAGCGAATGGCGCAGGTTCTGCGCCTTGTCCTCGAAGCAGCCGTCGGCGGCGTAGTAGACGTCCAGCCCCGGCATCTTGTTGAAGCCGATCAGGCGATCCACCGGGCGCCTGGCCAGGTCCGCTTCCATCCACGCGCTGAGTTTCTCGTTGCGGCGATGGTTGAAGAACGCCTTGACCGGCGCCACCAGCACTTCGAAACCGGGCGGCACGTCACCTTCCCAGATCAGGGTGTAGACGCGGATCTTGTGGCCACGCTTCTGGCATTCGAGGGCGATGCGCATGAAGTCGCGCTGCAAACCACCGAACGGGAAATACTTGTAAAGGACAAATGCCAATTGCATCAACGCAGCTCCTCAGCCATCAACAACGTGCTCAGTCGGCTGGCGACACGCTCGGGATTCAGACGCGTGAAGCACAAAGGCAACTCGCGTTTCAGGTCAAACTGACGGGCATCCTGCGCGGTCGGTTGATACGTACATTTCTTTTGCAGGCACGGCGCGCACGGGAAATCGCTGCCGAGGTGAATCTGCAGCTTGCCGTAGGCACCGGTCAGGCCCGGATTGGTCGGGCCGAACAGCGAAATCGTCGGCACGTCCAGTGCCGCAGCGAGATGGCCGAGACCGGTGTCCACCGCGACACAGGCCTGAGCACCGGCCAGCACCTTGCCGACCCCGGCCAGGTTCAGCTTCGGCAGCACTTCGGCATGCTTGAAGCCGGCAGCGATGCGCTCGGCCCGGGCCTTCTCCAGCGGGTTGCCCCACGGCAGCTTGATCCCGACGCCGAGGTAGCCGACCCGCTCGGTCAGCTCACGCCAATAGCTTTCCGGCCAGTGTTTGGTGTCCCAGGTGGTGCCGTGCAAAAACACCACGTAAGCATTCTTGCGTGGCAGTTCCACCAGACGCTCGACGTTGAGGCCGTAATCACCCAGGCCTTTGGGCAAGTCGTAACCCAATGCAATCGCGAACAACTGACGCACACGCTCAACGGCGTGCTGCCCACGGGCCACCGCCAGTTTGCGATCATAAAAACGCGCGGCGATCGGCTCACGGGCCGAGCCCTTGTCGAGACCGGCCACCGGGGCTTTGACGTAACGAGTCAGCCAGGCGCTTTTCAGCAAGCCTTGAGCGTCGATCACCAAGTCATATTTGTTCGCCCGAACGGATTGCTTGAAGCGCTTCCACTCGCCGCTGGTGATGGTTTTCCAGAGGTTCTTGCGCCAGCGGCGGATCGCCACGGGAATGACCTTGCCCACGGCCGGGTGCCAGGTCGGGATTTCGGCAAAGCCTTCTTCCACCACCCAGTCGAATTTGATCCCGGGAATCGCCCGGGCAGCGTCGGTCAACGCCGGCAACGCGTGAATCACGTCGCCCAGCGATGAAGTCTTGATCAGCAATACCCGCAACTTAATGGACCTCGACCACAGAACCCTGCAAACGCTGCAAGGCATCGTTGACCGCGTCCGGCATCAGCTGGCGCAGGCAGTTGTAATGGCCGAAACGGCAAGTGCGATCAAAGCAAGGGCTGCAATCGAGGCCCAGACGGACGATTTCCACATGCTCGGCCAACGGCGGGGTGAAACCCGGCGAAGTCGAACCGTAGACCGCCACCAACGGACGGTTCAGCGCTGCAGCAACGTGCATCAGACCGGAATCGTTGGAAACCACAGAGTCAGCGCAGGACATCAGGTCGATGGCTTCGGCCAGCGAAGTACCGCCACTGAGGTTCACGGACTCTTCACGCAGGCCCGGAATCAGCCGCGCGCGGATATCTTCGCCCACCGCGTGATCGTTCTTCGAGCCGAACAGCCAGACCTGCCAGCCTTCGCGGATGCGCGCCTCGGCGACCTTGGCGTAATGCTCGGACGGCCAGCGTTTGGCTTCACCGAACTCGGCACCGGGGCACAGCACCAGCACCGGGCGATCGAGGGTCAGGCCGAACTTGGCCAGCGCCGCCTCGCGGGTCACCGGGTCGATTTGCAGGCTCGGGCGCGGATACGGTTTCGGCAGCTCGGCGTTCGGCTCGTAGGCCAGCGCCATGAAACGTTCGATCATCAGCGGATAACGTTCTTTATCCAGTGTGCGCACGTCATTGAGCAGGCCGTAGCGGAATTCGCCGCGCCAGCCGGTGCGCTTCGGGATGCCGGCGAAGAACGGCACCAGCGCCGACTTCAGCGAGTTCGGCAGCAGGATCGCCTGGTCGTACTGGCCGGCCAGGGATTTGCCGATCCGCCGACGGGTCGCCAGCTCCAGCGCGCCGTGGCCGAGCGGAAAGCTCAAGGCCTTGCGCACTTCAGGCATGCGCTCAAGGATCGGCCGGCTCCACTCGGGGGCCAGCACGTCGATTTCGCACTGCGGGTGGCGTTGCTTGAGACACTGAAACAGTGTCTGCGCCATCACCATGTCACCGACCCAACTGGGCCCAACGATCAGAATATTCATGTGGTTTCCAAAAACGAACCGGGGAGGCTTTACGCCTCCCCGTCTCGAGAATCAGCTTAGCCCCAGCTCGCGCCAGATCCGCATCACCTGCCGCCGTTCGTCCGCGAACTGATCGCCCGGTATCACCCCGGCATCCTTCTGCAAGGCCTGCCGGTGGGCGGCGGAACGATAGGCCTTATAGGCCTCGCGCAACAGGCTGGCGTCTTCGACGGGCATCAGCCCCTCGTGTTCCAGCTCTTCCAGAATGCGGATATTGTCCGTCCAGCGCAGCAACGGCGGGTGGGTCTGCGACCACGCCAGGGCCGCGTATTGCACCATAAATTCAATATCGACGATACCTCCGGCGTCCTGCTTGAGGTCGAACGGCGCCGTGGCGTCGAAGGCATTCGCCGCGGTACCGGCGGCGGTGCTCTTGCTGCCGAGGTTATCGCGCATCTTGGCGCGCATCTCGCTCACTTCCTGTTGAAGTTTCGCCAGATCCCGCGCCTTGCCCAGCACCTGAGCCCGTACTTTCTCGAACGCCTGGCCGACATCCTGACTGCCCACCAGCACCCGCGCCCGCACCAGAGCCTGATGCTCCCACGTCCAGGCTTCATTTTCTTGATAGCGGGCAAATGCCCCCAGCGAACTGACCAACAGCCCCGACGCACCGGACGGCCGCAGGCGCATGTCCACTTCATACAGCTGGCCGGAGTTGGTCTGGGCCGTCAGCAAGTGAATGATCCGCTGGCCGAGCCGGGTAAAGAACTGCGCGCCATCAATAGGCTTCGCTCCGTCGGTTTCCGCCTGCGGATCGCCGTCATGGATGAACACCAGATCCAGGTCCGAACCATGCCCCAATTCGATCCCGCCGACTTTCCCATAACCGACAATGATGAAGCCGGGATCGCACAACGTGCCGTCGGTGCGCAGCGGCGTGCCGTACTTGGCCACGGTCTGGCGCCAGGCCAGGGCCAGCACTTGTTCCAGAATCGCCTCGGCGAGCCAGGTCAGGTAATCGCTGACTTTCATCAACGGCAGGCTGCCGGCGATTTCCGACGCGGCGACGCGCAAGCGATGCGCCAGTTTGAAATGGCGCAGGGCTTCCATCTGCTGTTCGAGGTCGTCCTCGGGGATCCGGGTCAGGCGCTCGCGCAATTCGGCGGCCAGTTCCGGCGCCAAGGGCGGCTTGAACAGGCGACCTTCGTTGAGCAACTCATCCAGCAGTAACGGGAATCGGGTGATCTGCTCGGCGATCCACGGACTCGCGGCACACAGAGTCAGCAAGCGACGCAGCGCGCCGGGGTTTTCCGTCAGCAACACTAAATAAGCCGAACGCCGGGCCACCGCCTCGACCAGCGGCAGAACCCGTTCGAGCACCAGATCCGGATTGTCATGCTCCACCGCCTGGGCGAGCAGGCGCGGAATAAAGGCGTCGAGACGTTCGCGCCCCAGACGCTGCATCGCCCGCAGTTGTGGACTGCTGCGCAGACCGGCCAGCGCTTTCAAGGCTTTGGTGGCGTCGGCGAAACCGCCCTCTTCCAGTTGGCGGCAAGCGGCTTCTTCGTCCTGCGCCTCTTCCCACAGTGGCAGCCATTCACCGCCGACCACCACTTCGCAGTCGGCGCCTTCTTCCTCATCGGGATCGGCGATGACCTGAGCAAAATGCCAGGCCACCCGGCCTCGCCAGAACATCAGCTTTTCATGGAAGGCGTCCCAGTCGGCGAAACCGAGCATGAACGCAATGCGCGCCTGATCCTGCGGGCTGTCCGGCAGCATCTGGGTCTGCCGATCGGCAATCGCTTGGATCGCGTGTTCGGTGTAGCGCAGGAATTCATAACCTTCACGCAATTCGCTGATCACTGCCGGCGGCAGATAACCCTGCCCTTCCAGCGTGCTCAACACCTTTAATAGAGGCCGCTGTTGCAGGCTCAGATCACGACCGCCGTGGATCAACTGAAAGGCCTGAGCGATAAACTCGACCTCGCGAATGCCACCGGAGCCGAGCTTGATGTTGTCGGCCATGCCCTTGCGCCGGACTTCCTGCTGGATCAGTTGCTTCATGGTGCGCAGCGCTTCGATCGCGGAGAAGTCCAGATAGCGCCGGTAAACGAACGGCCGCAGCATTTCCTGCAACTGCGCACCGGCCACTTGATCGCCAGCCACCACCCGCGACTTGATCATCGCGTAGCGTTCCCAGTCACGGCCCTGATCCTGGTAATACTGCTCCAGCGCATTGAAGCTCAGCACCAGCGCGCCGGACGAGCCGTACGGGCGCAGGCGCATGTCGACGCGGAACACAAAGCCGTCGACGGTCATCGGGTCGAGGGCCTTGATCAGGCGCTGACCGAGACGAATGAAGAATTCCTGGTTATCCAGTGCGCGCTTCACGCCGACCGTTTCGCCGCCCTCGGGGTAGGCAAAGATCAGGTCGATGTCCGACGACAGGTTCAGCTCGACCGCACCGAGCTTGCCCATGCCGAGGATGACCATTTGCTGCGGTTCGCCGCTGCGCCGGCCGGTCGGTGTGCCGAACTGTTCGCAATGGCGGCTGTACAGCCATTGATAAGCCTGGTCGATGCTGGCGTCGGCCATGTCCGAGAGGTCGCGGCAGGTTTGCACCAGATCGGCCTGGCGAGTCAGGTCGCGCCAGATGATCCGCACCTGATGCCGGGCGCGCTGACGACGCAGGACGCGACCCAGTTCATCCTCGGTCTGCGCGGTGCTGACCGCCGCCGCAATCTGCCCGCACAACTCGCCGGGGGCGAACGGCCGATCGAGCTCACCGGACTGCGCCAGCGACAGCAACATCAAAGGGTCACGAACGCTCTGTTCAATCACGAAATCGCTGGCGGCGGTGACGCGGGCGAACTGCGCCCAGCGCTCCGGAGTCCAGGTGGAGAAGCCTTGATCATCCTCAAGTCCGGCGACGGCCGTACGGAACGACTGCTCGGATCGGCTGACCAACGGCAGGAGAATGGCGGGCAGTTCGGCAAGCGCGGGCAGGGTCATGGTCTATCCTTGATCGGCGTGTAAATGGCCGCTTGTAGTGATGATTGAAAAACCGCTACGCGAAGGACTGTCGAACAAAAGTGAGAAATAGCTGAAATTTCTTTTTCTTTGGCAGCCAGCATCAAACTTTCACCTTTTTCGGATGGCTAAAGAGCAACCTTAACGATTATTCTCACAACGCAGTCGGAGGCCACAAGCCTTTCATCTGTAGTTTTACTACTCGTCTATACATTCGAAAGGCTGAAATGCCGGATGATTTGTAGTAAAACTACACGCCGCCGGAACAACCTGTCGGCAATCCAAGAATTTTAAATCGTCTGCCCACAAGGCCAGTCGCAAACTCAGGCAACCGATTCTGGAAGCCTTTCCGCCCTGGAGCAAGCCATGCAAGACCTCGATCCCGTCGAAACCCAGGAATGGCTGGACGCCCTGGAATCGGTTCTCGACAAAGAAGGCGAAGACCGTGCTCACTATCTGATGACCCGTATGGGCGAACTCGCGACCCGCAGCGGCTCGCAACTGCCTTACGCCATCACCACGCCTTACCGCAACACGATTCCCGTTACCCACGAAGCACGCATGCCTGGCGACCTGTTCATGGAACGCCGCATTCGCTCGCTGGTACGCTGGAACGCGATGGCCATGGTAATGCGTACGAACCTGAAAGATTCTGACCTGGGCGGTCACATCTCCAGCTTCGCCTCCAGCGCGACCCTGTACGACATCGGCTTCAACTACTTCTTCCAGGCCCCGACCGACGAACACGGCGGCGACCTGATCTACTTCCAGGGCCACACCTCGCCAGGCGTCTACGCCCGTGCGTTCATGGAAGGCCGCATCACCGAAGACCAGATGAACAACTTCCGCCAGGAAGTCGACGGTCAGGGCCTGTCGTCCTATCCGCACCCTTGGCTGATGCCTGACTTCTGGCAGTTCCCGACTGTATCGATGGGTCTGGGCCCGATCCAGGCGATCTACCAGGCTCGCTTCATGAAGTACCTGGAACACCGCGGTTTCATCCAGCCAGGCAAACAGAAAGTCTGGTGCTTCCTGGGCGACGGCGAGTGCGACGAGCCGGAATCGCTGGGTGCAATCTCCCTGGCCGGCCGCGAGAAGCTGGACAACCTGATCTTCGTCATCAACTGCAACCTGCAGCGCCTCGACGGCCCGGTTCGCGGCAACGGCAAGATCATCCAGGAACTCGAAGGTGTGTTCCGCGGTGCTCAGTGGAACGTGACCAAAGTCATCTGGGGCCGTTTCTGGGACCCACTGCTGGCCAAGGACGTCGACGGCATCCTGCAACGTCGCATGGACGAAGTCATCGACGGCGAGTACCAGAACTACAAGGCCAAAGACGGCGCGTTCGTTCGCGAACACTTCTTCAACACGCCTGAACTCAAGGCGATGGTTGCAGACCTGTCCGACGACGAGATCTGGAAACTCAACCGTGGCGGCCACGACCCGTACAAGGTCTACGCGGCGTACCACGAAGCGGTCAACCACAAAGAACAACCGACCGTCATCCTGGCCAAGACCATCAAGGGTTACGGTACCGGTGCGGGCGAAGCGAAGAACACCGCGCACAACACCAAGAAAGTCGACGTCGACAGCCTGAAGCTGTTCCGCGACCGCTTCGACATCCCGGTGAAAGACGAAGAGCTGGAAAACCTGCCGTTCTTCAAGCCGGAGCCAAACAGCGCCGAAGCCCGTTACCTGGCCGAGCGTCGCACTGCACTGGGCGGTTTCGTCCCTCAGCGTCGCGCACAGAGCTTCAGCGTACCGACCCCGGATCTGGATACCCTCAAGGCAATCCTCGACGGTTCCGGCGACCGTGAAATTTCCACCACCATGGCGTTCGTGCGGATCCTCGCGCAACTGGTCAAGGACAAGGAAATCGGCCCGCGCATCGTTCCGATCATCCCGGACGAAGCCCGTACCTTCGGTATGGAAGGCATGTTCCGTCAGCTGGGCATCTACTCGTCCGTCGGCCAGCTCTACGAGCCAGTCGATAAAGACCAGGTGATGTTCTACAAGGAAGACCAGAAAGGTCAGATCCTTGAAGAAGGCATCAACGAAGCGGGCGCCATGAGCTCCTTCATCGCGGCCGGCACTTCGTACTCCAGCCACAACCAGCCAATGCTGCCGTTCTACATCTTCTACTCGATGTTCGGCTTCCAGCGTATCGGCGATCTGGCCTGGGCTGCCGGCGACAGCCGTACCCGTGGCTTCCTGATCGGCGGCACCGCCGGCCGTACCACCCTGAACGGTGAAGGCCTGCAGCACGAAGACGGTCACAGCCACCTGCTGGCTGCCACCATCCCGAACTGCCGCACCTACGATCCGACCTACGGCTACGAGCTGGCGGTGATCATTCAGGACGGCATGAAGAAGATGACCGAAGAGCAACAGGACATCTTCTATTACATCACCGTGATGAACGAGTCCTACCAGCAGCCAGCCATGCCGGCCGGTGCCGAAGAAGGCATCAAGAAAGGCATGTACCTGCTGGAAGAAGACACCCGCGAAGCGGCGCACCACGTACAGCTGATGGGCTCCGGCACCATCCTGCGTGAAGTCCGTGAAGCGGCGAAGATCCTGCGTGAAGAGTTCAACGTCGGTGCCGACGTGTGGAGCGTCACCAGCTTCAACGAACTGCGTCGCGACGGCCTGGCCGTAGAGCGCAGCAACCGTCTGAAACCAGGCCAGAAGCCTAAGCGCAGCTACGTCGAAGAGTGCCTGAGCGGCCGTAAGGGTCCGGTCATCGCCTCTACCGACTACATGAAACTGTTCGCCGAGCAGATCCGTCAGTGGGTACCGTCCAAGGAATTCAAAGTCCTGGGCACCGACGGTTTCGGCCGCAGCGACAGCCGCAAGAAACTGCGTCATTTCTTCGAAGTCGACCGTCATTTCGTGGTGTTGGCAGCCCTGGAAGCACTGGCTGACCGTGGTGATATCGAACCTAAAGTCGTGGCCGAGGCCATCACCAAGTTCGGTATCGACCCGGAAAAACGCAACCCACTGGACTGCTGAGGAGAAACTCTGTGAGCGAACTCATTCGCGTACCTGACATCGGCAGCGGTGAAGGTGAAGTAATCGAACTGTTTGTGAAGGTCGGCGACCGTATCGAAGCCGACCAGAGCATCCTGACTCTGGAATCGGACAAGGCCAGCATGGAAGTGCCGGCCCCGAAGGCCGGGGTCATCAAGAGCCTGAAAGTGAAGCTGGGCGATCGCCTGAAAGAAGGCGACGAACTGCTGGAACTGGAAGTCGAGGGCGCCGCGCAAGCGGCCCCGGCGCCTGCCGCTGCTCCTGCTGCCAAGGCTGAAGCCAAACCGGCTGCCGCTCCTGCTGCTGCCGCGCCAGCCGCTGCGCCTGCTGCCGCTTCGGTTCAGCAAGTGCACGTGCCGGACATCGGTTCGTCGGGCAAGGCCCAGATCATCGAGATCCAGGTCAAGGTCGGCGACAAGGTCGAGGCTGATCAGTCGCTGATCACCCTGGAATCCGACAAGGCGAGCATGGAAATCCCGTCGCCTGCCGCTGGCGTGGTCAAGGCCATCAGCGTCAAGTTGAACGACGAAGTCGGCACTGGCGACCTGATCCTGGATCTGGAAGTGGCGGGTGCTGCGGCCCCTGCTGCGGCCGCTCCGGCCCAGGCTGCTGCTCCAGCCGCTGCCGCTGCGCCGGCTCCGGCCGCTGCACCTGCCGCACCGGTTGCCGACAGCGTTCAGGACATCCACGTTCCGGACATCGGTTCGGCCGGCAAAGCCAAGATCATCGAAGTGTTGGTCAAGGCTGGCGACAGCGTTGAAGCCGACCAGTCGCTGATCACTCTGGAATCCGACAAGGCGAGCATGGAAATCCCGTCGCCTGCCGCTGGCGTGGTGGAAAGCATTTCCATCAAGCTGGACGACGAAGTCGGCACTGGCGATCTGATCCTCAAGCTGAAAGTCAAAGGCGCCGCTCCGGCTGCTGCCTCGGCACCTGCCGCTGCCGCTCCGAGTGCTCCGGCGCCGGCCGCTGCTGCTCCGGCTGCCGCTGCACCTGCACCTGCTGCCGCTCCAGTTGCTGCTCCAGCCAAGCCTGGTGCGAAAGTTCACGCCGGCCCTGCCGTGCGTCAACTGGCTCGCGAATTCGGTGTCGAGCTGAGCGCTGTCGGCGCCAGCGGTCCGCACGGTCGCATCCTGAAAGAAGACGTGCAGACTTACGTCAAAGCCATGATGCAGAAGGCCAAGGAAGCTCCGGCCGCTGCTGCTGGCGCAACCGGTGGCGCGGGCATCCCGCCGATTCCGGTCGTCGACTTCAGCCGTTTCGGCGAAATCGAAGAAGTGCCGATGACTCGTCTGATGCAGATCGGCGCGTCGAGCCTGCACCGCAGCTGGCTGAACATCCCGCACGTGACTCAGTTCGATTCGGCTGATATCACCGAGCTGGAAGCGTTCCGTATCGCTCAGAAAGCCGTTGCAGAGAAGGCTGGCGTCAAGCTGACCATCCTGCCGCTGCTGCTCAAGTCCTGCGCGCACATGCTCAAGGAACTGCCGGACTTCAACAGTTCGCTGGCTCCAAGCGGCAAGGCGATCATCCGCAAGAAGTACGTGAACATCGGCTTCGCCGTCGACACCCCGGATGGCCTGCTGGTACCGGTCATCAAGAACGTCGACCAGAAGAGCCTGCTGCAACTGGCAGCCGAAGCCGCTGCGCTGGCCGCCAAGGCCCGCGACAAGAAGCTCACCGCTGACGACATGCAGGGCGCCTGCTTCACCATTTCCAGCCTCGGCCACATTGGCGGCACCGGCTTCACGCCGATCGTCAACGCGCCGGAAGTGGCGATCCTCGGTGTTTCCAAGGCAACCATCCAGCCAGTCTGGGACGGCAAAGCCTTCCAGCCGAAACTGATGCTGCCACTGTCGCTGTCCTACGATCACCGTGTGATCAATGGCGCCGCTGCTGCACGCTTCACCCAGCGTCTGAGCAGCCTGCTGGCGGACATCCGCACCATCCTGCTGTAAACCGCTTGGCCCTCCGGCAACGGAGGGCCAACCGGGTTCCACGTTTTCGAGCGCCACACGCTCGTACCTCAACCCCGTCAGTTTGGCGGGGCTTTTTTTTGCCTGAAATAACTGCCGCCCGCACTTTTCCCACAACTTGCGCTGATATAAGCCACGACTCGAGTCCACTTCCTGTCGATATTTTTCAGCAACAGACAACTAACCTTTGCGCATTAAAGTTACGCCTATAAAGCTGGATAACTTTATTCATTACCAATACTTATTCGAATGGATTCGAACATGCTGAAACCTACTGTCGGCCCGATCGTTGGCCACACAACAACTAATCAGGCGCGGATCTTCATTCGCGGCGGACTGCAACATAACACGGCCGTATTTGCCGGCATTCGCTATCGGATATTGGATTCGAAACAATGGCAATCGGGCCAGTTTGTCAAACTGGATTCAACCCGCGACATGACTGAAGTGCTGGTACTCGATCACTTGCAAGCCGACACCGACTACGAATACCAGACCGGCTGGTTCAGCCCGATGAGTCCCGTCCACACCATCCACAGCGTGGCGGAGTTGCCGCTGCAATGGCCACGGGAGACGTATCGCCTGCGCACCCGCAGCCATCGGCCTTTGCAGCCTCGCGCCTACATCCTCGGTTCCTGCCGCTATCTGCGCCTGACCGCCGGCATCCCGTCGCTCCCGCATCTGGGCGACCGGATCTTCGCGTCCATCAGCCAGTTGATCGAGGGGGCACAACCGGCGATCAGTGCAATCATGATGTGTGGCGATCAGATCTACGCGGACGATCTGAACCTGTTCGCACCGGATCGCGACTACGACGAGTTCATTGAAAAGTATCGTGTAGCGTTTTCCCTGCCCAATATCCGACGACTGATGTCCGGCACTTCGACTTACATGATCCTTGATGATCACGAAATAGAAGACAACTGGCCAATGAATGCCAGCAAGTCCGATAAAACCCTGTATCGCAATGCAATAGCGGCTTACGATATTTATCAAGCAAGTCATAGCCCGATCTGCGCGACAACAACTAACGGCACAATTGATCGCACGACACTGAAGCACTACTGGTATCAATTCAGCGACGGCGATATCGAATGGTTTGTGACGGACAGTCGAACTCGCCGCAACTTGTCGAGCGAGAACCGCCGCATCCTCGATGAAGAACAGGAACAGGCCTTGTGCAAGTGGTTGGTCGAGAGCCCGGCGCGGGTCAAGTTCGTGGTCACCAGCGTCATGTTCTACCCCGACCGCAAAATGAACAGCGATGATGCCTGGGCGGGCTTCCCCGAACAGCGACTGCGCCTGCTGGAAACCATCCGCCGGCATCGGCTCAAAAACGTCGTGCTCATTTCCGGCGATGTGCATGGTTCGCTGACCAGTCGCCTGACCCACAGCGAAGACCAGGACTTTGAAGTACACACCGTCGTGTCCTCGCCGCTGAGCAACAGCAAACTGCTGCCCTATGCCAGGGCATCGACGTTCATTCTCGATCAGCCGCTGGCTCGCACAGACGCGGGAGAATACCGGCACACGCTAACCAGCCAAGTCGTCAGCCAGGACAATTTTGCCCACATGGTGGTCGAGGTCGAACACATCCGGGTCAACTACCACGACCGGGATGGCAAACACTTGCAATCAATCGACATTCCACTGCGCTGAATGGAAAAATGCCGCCGCTCCGGATGCCAGAAGGCTCTGGAACGGCGCTCTCAGCGCGCCGCTGCATTACTTTCCAGCGCCCGCTGGAGAAATGTTCAGCGCAGCCGACATATTCTTATAGCACTTGGCCTTCATGTCTCTTGTCAGTCGGTGCCGCAATGATGCAACCTTGCCGCAGGCAACAGTAAAGAGGGCGAGAGCCCGGCGCGTTCAGCAAATTTCCAAGCGAGTTCCCTTCATGAAGAGCCAACCCGATGCCGCCAGCCGTATGGTGGCCGAGGTAGTGACGCAGTTGCCTGTGCCCTCGCGGCTCGGCATGCTGCGTTTCGAGCGCCTGAATGAAGCCAGCTGGGCGATGCTGTTTCTCGATCCCAACTGTGAACGCCAGTTCGGCCAGCCTGCCGTCGAACTCTGCGCTTTGGTCGGTTCACCCTACGCCAGCCTGATGGAGCCCGAAGCGCGCTATCAGTTGCACGATGCGATCCAGCAACAACTGCGCGACAGCCCGCATTATCTGGTGCGCTATACCCTGCACACCGCCGCCGGGGCGCTGAGCATTCTTGAACTGGGTGAAGCCTACAAACAGCACAACCGTCACCTGCTGCGCGGTTACCTGCTGGCGGTCGATGATGTGTTCGACGAAGCGCCGACGCTGCCGTCCGTCGACCTGGAAACCCAGAACTCGCGCCTGCAAATCGCCCTTGAACTCAATCAGCGTGCCCAGCAGGAACAACTGCAGCATCTGGAGCGGGTGCGCGCCCAGCAGGACCTGATCCTGTTGCTGGCCCGCCAGCGCTACAGCAGCCAGAACTCCCTGCAAGAAGCCGCCGAGCTGATTACCCGCTGCGCCTGCGATATCTATGAAATCGACTGCGCCAGCCTGTGGAACCTCGAAGGCCAGAAGCTGGTACCGATTTCCGCCTACCACCGCGCCACCCAGGAATACATTCTGCCGGAGGTGATCGACGTCAGCGGCTTCCCCGATTACATGGACGCCCTGCACGGCAGCCGCGCCATCGACGCGCACAACGCGATGCGCGACCCACGTACCCGGGAAATGGCCGAAGCCCTGCGTCCGCGTGACGTCAACGCCATGCTCGACGCCAGCATCCGTGTCGACGGCCAGGTGGTCGGCGTGCTGTGCCTGGAGCAGACCGGCGTCACCCGCGCCTGGCAGTCCGACGAAATCGCCTTTGCCGGTGAACTGGCCGACCAGTTCGCCCAGGTCATCAACAATCACAACCGCCGTACCGCCACCAGCGCCCTGCATCTGTTCCAGCGTGCGGTCGAGCAAAGTGCCAACGCCTTTTTGCTGGTCAATTGCGACGGCGTGGTCGAATACGTCAACCCGAGCTTCACCGCCATCACCCAGTACACCACCGAGGAAGTCCACGGCCAGCGCCTGTCAGAGCTGCCGGCCCTGGAAAACCTCAGCGAGCTGTTGTTCGACGCACCCTCGGCGCTGGCCAAGAGCAACAGCTGGCAGGGCGAATTCAAGAGCCGCCGCAAAAACCTCGAACCCTACTGGGGCCAGTTGTCGATTTCCAAGGTCTACGGCGACAACCGTGAGCTGACGCACTACATCGGCATCTACGAAGACATCACCCAGACCAAACTGGCGCAGCAGCGCATCGAGCGTCTGGCCTACACCGACAACCTGACCAACCTCGGCAACCGGCCTGCATTTATCCGCAATCTGGATGAGCGCTTCGCCCGAGACAGCGATACCCCGATCAGCCTGCTGCTGGTGGACATCGACAACTTCAAGCGGATCAACGACAGCCTCGGCCACCAGACCGGCGACAAACTGTTGATCAGCCTGGCCCGGCGTCTGCGCAACAGCCTGAGCCCGAGCGGTAGTCTGGCGCGGTTCGCCAGTAACGAATTCGCGGTGTTGCTCGACAACACCGACCTTGAGGCCGGCCAACAGATCGCCAGCCAGTTGCTGCTGACCCTCGACAAACCGATGTTCGTCGACAACCAGTTGATCAGCGTCACCGGTTCCGTGGGCCTGGCCTGCGCGCCGCTGCACGGCCGCGACCCGCAGACCCTGATGCGCAACGCCGGCCTCGCCCTGCACAAGGCCAAGGCCAACGGCAAACATCAGGTGCAGGTGTTCACCGAGGCGCTGAACGCCGAGGCCAGCTACAAGCTGTTCGTCGAGAACAACCTGCGCCGCGCCCTGACCCAGAACGAGCTGGACGTGTTCTACCAGCCGAAGCTGTGCCTGCGCAGCGGCCGGTTGCTGGGCATGGAAGCGCTGCTGCGCTGGAACCACCCGGAACGCGGCATGATCCGCCCGGACCAGTTCATCAGCGTGGCCGAGGAAACCGGCCTGATCATTCCGATCGGCAAGTGGATCGCCCGCCAGGCCTGCCGCATGAGCAAAGCGCTGACCGCTGCGGGCATGGGCAACCTGCAAGTGGCGATCAACCTGTCGCCCAAACAGTTTTCCGACCCGGATCTGGTGGCTTCCATCGCCAACATCCTCAAGGAAGAAGCGCTGCCGGCCAATCTGCTGGAGCTGGAGCTGACCGAAGGCCTGCTGCTGGAAGCCACCGAAGACACCCACTTGCAGCTCGACCAGCTCAAGCGCCTGGGCCTGACCCTGGCCATGGACGACTTCGGCACCGGTTACTCGTCGCTCAGCTACCTGAAAAAATTCCCGATCGACATCATCAAGATCGATCGCAGCTTCATCCACGAAATCCCGGACAACCAGGACGACATGGAAATCACCTCCGCCGTGATCGCCATGGCCCACAACCTGAAACTCAAGGTCGTGGCCGAAGGCATCGAGACCGCCGAGCAGCTGGCGTTCCTGCGCCGTCACCGCTGCGACGTCGGCCAGGGTTACCTGTTCGACCGGCCGATTCCGGGCGGCGAGCTGATTCAGGCGCTCAAGCGCTACCCGCGCGGCCCTCTCCCTCTGTAAACCACAACCAAAGTACCCGCACATTTTGACTAGTGATTAACTGGGCATCATTGGGCACACTGGTGGTCTGTGTATTGACATCCCATCCTGACTGAGAGGAACGATCATGGTTCTGCGCTCGGAAATTCTGGTGAACAAAAACGTGCTACCGACTAAAGAACAAGCTCTGCCTGGCCGCGAAACGGCAATGACCCTGCCTGAAAACCATTTCGTCTTCAAAGACACGCCGCTGCTTGGCCCGTTCTTTCAGGACGTCGATTTCGCGATTTTCGGACTGGGCTGTTTCTGGGGTGCGGAACGCCGCTTCTGGCAGCGTGAAGGCGTGGTCAGCACCGTGGTCGGTTACGCCGGCGGTTTCACGCCGAACCCGACCTACGAAGAAGTCTGCTCGGGCCTGACCGGTCATTCGGAAGTGGTGCTGGTGGTTTTCGACAAAGACAAAGTCAGCTACGAAGAGCTGCTGGCAATGTTCTGGGAATTACACAACCCGACGCAGGGCATGCGTCAGGGCAATGACATCGGCACCCAGTACCGTTCGGTAATCTATGCGACCCATCCGGAGCAACTGGATGCGGCGTTGAAGAGCAAAGCCGTTTATCAGGCTGAGCTGTCGAAGGCAGGTCTGGGTGAAATCAGCACCGAGATTGAACAGGCGCCGACCGTTTACTTTGCCGAGACCTATCACCAGCAGTATCTGGCGAAAAATCCGGAAGGCTACTGCGGGATTGGCGGCACGGGCGTTTGCATGCCACCGAGCCTGGCAGGTAACTAAGCCCGCCCTGATCGCTCCCGCGCTTGGCGTGGGAGCGATTGACGGTTGATCAGCTCTCGGCGATCAACCAATCCATCTGCCACCCACCCTGGGTCTGGCCCAGTTTCTTGGACAGCCACGGCAGCAGCTCACGCAATTCTTCCTCCAGCCCCCACGGCGGATTGGCGATCGCCAGCCCGGAACCGTTCAGGCTGTTCGGCGTGTCCAGCGGATGCACCAGCAGCTCGACCCGCAGCAACTTCGGCGCACCGGTGCCGGCCAGATCCTGATAGAAACGACGCAGTGCGCGCTGGTCCTTCACCGGATACCAGATCGCCGCCACGGTTTGGCGCATCCGGCCAATGGCCTCTTTCATCGAGGCTGCACAGCGCTGCATTTCATCGAGCTGTTCGAACGGCGGATCAATCAGCATCACCGCGCGCTTCTCCTGCACCGGCAACATCGCGCGGGCGACATGCCAGCCCTCGCCCAGATGCACTTTGACCCGACGATCGCCGGCCATGTTGTCCTTGAGCAGGACGCCGTCTTCGGGGTGCTTCTCATTGAGCATCACCCGATCCTGCGGCCGGGTCAGACGCCGCGCCAGCTCCGGCGACCCCGGGTAATAGCGCAACTGGCCGTCCGGGTTCATCTCGTGCAGCACTTTCATGTAATCGGCGGTCAGCGCCGGCAGATCCGGCTGGTCCCACAAGCGCGCGATGCCTTCCAGGTACTCGCCGGTACGGTTGGCCTGATCGCCCTGCAAGTCATACAGACCGATGCCGGCGTGGCTGTCGAGATAGGCAAACGGCTGCTCCTTGCGCGACATCAGGGCGATGAGGCGGGTCAAGGTCAGGTGTTTGAACACATCGGCGTGATTGCCGGCATGGAAGGCGTGACGATAATTCATGGCTGCTCCTGCGAGGGCCGTGAAGTTTACCTTTTACCGGGCGGCAAGTCAGGGGTTGGGGGCTGAGTGGGCGTTTGTTCCCACGCAGAGCGTGGGAACGATCGAGTCAGGACGGTATGGCGCGTAGGCGCTTGCCAATCACATCCAACACATCGCAGCCATCACGCAGCGGAATCACGCAGAGCTGGGCGAAGTCGCTGAGGATGACCGAGTCGCACTCGACCGAGCCGCGCATGCACATGTTTTCCAGGACCTGGATGACCGCGCGGATGCGGTAGTTGGCGGCGTCCATCAGGATGTCGAGCGGGGCGTGGGTGTCGATGAACAGGGTGGGCATGTCGTTGCAGTTGCTGGTCAGCGCCATGAGGCGGTTGTTGGGGTGGGGGATTAAGGGTTCGTACGGTGGATCGGGTTTTAACGTCGACATATTGTTTGCACCTCGGCAGGTTAAGTGAGGCTGCCAACGACCTTCCTACAGGTTTGGGTGGCAGCTGTACACGAGAGTAGGAAACTGAGGAACCCACCAAACTCAGCTACGCCGAAGCGTTCCCGCGCACAGCCGCCGCGAACGATGTTATGGACACACTTAAGTGCCGCAATCAAAGGACAGAGCTAATGCACGGTGAGTTTTCCAAGGGTTCCTACACCCTGTCACCACTCTCGCAGTGACAGCCAAAAGACTATCCCCGCACCACCGCCCCCACCAGTTCACGCAAACCGCCACAACTCGCAGGAAACGTCCGAAGCCCTTGCCCGGAAATTTCACTCTGATTCGTCCCGCAAGTAGTCCAGCAATGCCGAAGCCGACGATTCGTCCGACGCCGAAACCGCAAAAAACCTGACAACCTTGCAGCGCAGGACATCGGCGGGAAACGCCTCGAACAACGCCGTCTGTTCCTCGCTCAACCACTGCAAGGCATTGTTGATCCGGGCATCACCACCGAATTGCGCCAGCAGTTTTTCCGGCACCGACCACCAAGGAAACTTCTGACCCGAGGCCTGCGCCCTGCCCCCGATCTCGACGGCCTGACCGTTGATCAACCCTCGCGAGAGGACCGGTAGAAGTTGCCCGACCTCCACCTCAGGCGACTCAAGGATCGGCAACAAATACCGCCCATCCCAAAACCGAAAGAACACCGCTTCCCCGTCCGGCATCAGTACCTGAGTCAAACTGCGAAAATGCTCGACCACCGCCTCAAGCCCCGCCGAAGAGACCGCCAGCCAACCCCAGTCGCGAGACTCGGTGGTCGCGACCCAATCCAGAAACTCACTGCCCGCGTCGACGATTCCCACGTAGGGCATCACCGCATCCCACTCGGCATAGATCGTTTCCGCCCAGACCGGTTTCGGCATCTGCGCATTCGAAGGCCAGACTTTCAGCGGTTCTACCTCACTGGCGCTGCTGAAAATCGCGAACAACTGCTCCGACGGTTTCAGCGACTCATTCTTCAACCATTGATCAGGCTGCACAAATACCGTCCTTGCAGCGTTCACATTCTTCGCAGAACGGCGCGTCACCTTTAAGGCTCATGATTTGCGCAGCGGTCAGAATCGCTGCCGGTGCCGCCACCAGTTTCTCCGGCAACCCCGGCACGGTCGGCGCGGCGCTCATCGCCGCCATCAGCGCACCACCCACCACAATCGGCACGCTGCTGAAGATCCCGCCGGGGCCGATGTTGATCCACTGCCCGCCCGCCTGAATCGTTGCGCTCGCCCCGCCGTCGATCACCACTTGCTGACCGGCGCTGACGTGGAATTGCGCACTGGCGTTGATCGCCTGATTGCTCACGCGGATGTGCCGGTCACCGGTCACCGTAAGATGGTCGTCCTGCTTCACTTCGGTCTGGCGCTGGCCGTGGGTGATGCGCTGCTCATCGGCTTTCAGTTCATGTTTAGCAAGGCCAGTGACGACGACGCTGCGCTGGTTGTCGACCTGAACTTGCTGATCATTCAATACATGCTGCGTCCAGTTTCGCTGGGCGCGCAGGTAGATTTCCTCGGCGCCTTTGCGATCTTCGATGCGCAATTCGTTGTAGCCCCCGCCGCCGGGACTACTCTGGCTACGGAAAATGCTGCGGGTCTTGTCGGCCGGCAAATCGAGCGGTACCGGCGTCGCCGCGTTCGGCAGGCAACCCATGACTAATGGTTTATCGGCATCCGAATCGATGAACCCCACCAGCACTTCCATGCCGACCCGTGGAATCAGCACGCTGCCATAGCGGTCATGAGCCCAACCACTGGCGACCCGCAGCCAGCAACTGGAATGCTCGTTGAGTTCGCCGTCGCGATCCCAGGCCAGTTGCACCTTGACCCGGCCGTACTCGTCGCAATGGATTTCACTGTCTTTCGGGCCGGTAACCACGGCCGGTTGATAACCAAGCATCCGTGGCTTTTCCGGGCCCATCGGTGGACGGAAGAACACGTCCCACGGCGTGGCGAGAAAGGTATTACGGTAACCCTGGAATTCATCGCCATCGCTGGTGACCGACTCCTCCAGCACTTGCGGCTGTCGTCCATGGTGCTCGACGGCAGTCAGCAGCCAGAGGTCATTCAAGTCCTGGCGTGGATGCTCGGTCAGTTGCAGGAAATGTCCGCTGACCAAGGCAGATTGATCGCTGCGACCCTCAGCCTGACGGTAGTCGGCGACATGCCGCTCAAGCGTGCGCTGGGCCAGTTGCTTGCCGGTTTCGCGCTCGGTGAACTGGCCGGGAAAGTGATAATCCTCCAGCACCGGGCGCTGTTCGCTTTCGGCGCGACTTTGCAGCGCCAGCCGGGGTTTGGTGAAGTCGTAATCACGCCGGGTGACTACGCTGGTGCGGGTTTCAACACGTACCGTGAAACGCTTGATCGCCGGGGCCGATGCAGCCATGCCGCTGCCCGGGAGGTACAGCGTCGGTTCGGCCAGACGCGGGAACACCGTTTGATCGTCGCCGAACACCAACAAATGCCCGTCAGGACTGTGCTGAAAGTGGAAATGAATGCCGACTTCGGCACACAGGCGCTGAATGAACACCAGATCACTTTCGGCGTACTGCACACAATATTCACGGGGCGGGTAATCGCTACCGAGGCGAAATTCGAAGGCATCGCGCAGGATCGCGTGATCCTTGAGGATCTGCGTCACGATCTGCGGCACGCTTTGATGCTGGAAGATCCGCTGATTGATCCGGTGGCCGAGATAGGCCAGACGCGGAACAAGGCTGACGTGGTAGCGGGTCAGACGCTTGCCGGAATCCGCCTGCCCGACCCGATAGATCTGACCGTGAATACCGGAACCGTCTTCATCAAAACTCAGAAACGCCTGACAGTGCAGCAGGTTTTCAAGCTCCAGGTCCGGCCGCTCGCTGACCAGTTCCAGGTCAAAGCGAAAGGGTTGGCTGATGGCTTCCTTGCCCGTGAACTCAAGGACTTTGAGATCAAACTGGGCGCCTTCGACGGTCAACGTGAAACGCGGTTGATTGGCAGGCGCGAACATCCGATGTCTCTCTGCAGAATGAGGGCGGGCGATTCTGCATGAGGGGCAAGGGGTGCAGGATGGGTGACCGGAAAATCAGATTTTCCCTACTTCAAATTTCGATCTCCCCTTCAATAATCGGCGTATTCGACTACAGACTTTTCCTTCAGGGAAAACGCAGGCAAAAAAAACGGCCCGCTTCCTATAGGAATCGGGCCGTTCTTTTGTGAGCCTCAGCTCATTCCCATCACTTGTTCAGATGGAAATCCTTCTCGGCCGCTTCAAAGCGCTGAACCATGCCGCTGCTCGGCTGGCCCAGCAGGCTGACGAAGTAGATCGCCAGGCTGGCGAAGATGAAGCCCGGGATGATTTCGTACAGGCCCAGCACTTCGAAATGCTTCCACACGATCACGGTGATCGCGCCGACCAGGATGCCGGCCAATGCGCCGTTGCGGGTCATCTTTTTCCAGATCACCGAGATCAGCACGACCGGACCGAAGGCTGCACCGAAACCGGCCCAGGCGTAGGACACCAGGCCCAGCACGCGGTTTTCCGGGTTGGCGGCCATCGCGATAGCGATCAGTGCAACCAGCAACACCATGGCGCGGCCGACCCATACCAGCTCGACTTGCGAGGCGGATTTACGCAGGAAGGTTTTGTAGAAGTCTTCGGTCAGGGCGCTGGAGCACACCAGCAACTGGCAGCTCAGGGTGCTCATCACCGCCGCCAGAATGGCCGACAGCAGGACACCGGCAATCCACGGGTTGAAGAGGATCTTCGCCAGTTCGATGAACACACGCTCGTGGTTCTCGCTCACGGGCATTGCCACGTCCGGGTTGGCCGAGAAGTAAGCGATACCGAAGAAGCCCACAGCCACGGTGCCGCCCAGGCACAGGATCATCCAGGTCATGGAGATGCGGCGGGCGTTGGCGATGGATTTCACCGAGTCAGCGGCCATGAAGCGCGCCAGGATGTGCGGCTGACCGAAGTAACCCAGGCCCCAGCCCATCAGCGAAATGATGCCGATGAAAGTGGTGCCTTTAAGCATGTCGAAGTTGCCAGGATCGTTGGCTTCGATGGCCAGGAACGTGGTGTCCACGCCGCCGGTGGCCAGCAGCACGATGATCGGCGTCAGGATCAGCGCGAAGATCATCAGGGTGGCTTGCACGGTGTCGGTCCAGCTTACCGCGAGGAAACCGCCGACGAAGGTGTAGGCAATCGTCGCCGCAGCACCGGCCCACAGCGCGGTCTCGTAGGACATGCCGAAGGTGCTTTCGAACAGACGGGCACCGGCCACGATGCCGGAAGCGCAGTAGATGGTGAAGAACACCAGAATCACCACCGCCGAAATGATCCGCAGCAGGCCGCTTTTGTCTTCGAAACGGCTGGCAAAGTAGTCCGGCAGGGTCAGCGCATCACCGTTGTGTTCGGTTTGAACACGCAGACGACCGGCGACGAACAGCCAGTTCAGGTAGGCACCGACGATCAGGCCGATGGCGATCCAGCTTTCGGACAGGCCGGACATGTAGATGGCGCCCGGCAGGCCCATCAGCAACCAGCCGCTCATGTCGGAAGCGCCGGCGGACAATGCGGTCACCACGCTGCCCAGGCTGCGGCCGCCCAGAATGTAGTCGGAAAGGTTGTTGGTGGAGCGATAGGCCATGAAGCCGATCAGCACCATTGCTGCGATGTAGATCACGAACGTGATCAGGGTTGGATTGCTTGCGCTCATTACGTACGTGCCCTGGCTTTGTTTTTATGTAGCGGCGGCGGTTGCACCGTTTGCAGACTGACGTCTGACAGACGATTCGCACGGCCGCGCATTTATGACCAATGTTTCCCCAGGAAAGCCATTGGCCGGTACACCGGGTTCCCCGGTTGCACCTTTGGCGCGAATCCTATGCAACAAAGCAAAACAGGTGCAACCAGTTTCTTGAGAATTAGTTGCACCTACGTCGTTTTTTCGACTGCAAACCGCCTATTTTGCACTGTTCCGGCGCAGTGACACCCCTCCATCTGCCTTGAAAGCACCTATCTAGAGCGGTCATCGCGAAGCTGAAATTTATTCCTGACAAATTGCCGAATATTCCGACAAAAAAAGGGTTGCACCCGGTTGCACCTCTGCAAGCTCACGGCTAATCTTGCCGCCAGCTGTTGTCGCGCAACTGCGGCACCTATGAGGATAAAAATATGGCTACCACCACCCTTGGGGTCAAACTCGATGACCCGACCCGCGAGCGCCTGAAGGCCGCCGCAACCTCGATTGATCGCACGCCGCACTGGCTGATCAAGCAGGCAATTTTCAATTACCTGGAAAAACTCGAGGGTGGTGCAACCCTGACCGAGCTGAACGGTTTGACCGCCAAGGACGCCGATGAGGCAGGCGAAGTCCACACCGATCACGCTCACCAATGCTTCCTCGAATTTGCCGAAAGCATCCTGCCGCAATCGGTGCTGCGCGCCTCGATCACCGCCGCTTACCGTCGCCCTGAGCCGGAAGTGGTACCGATGCTGATCGAGCAGGCTCGCCTGCCGGCGCCGATGGCCGAAGCCACCAACAAGCTCGCCGCCTCCATCGCGGAAAAACTGCGTAACCAGAAGAGTGCCGGCGGTCGTGCAGGCATTGTTCAGGGTCTGCTGCAGGAATTTTCCCTGTCGTCCCAGGAAGGCGTGGCGCTGATGTGCCTGGCCGAAGCGCTGCTGCGTATCCCGGACAAAGGCACTCGCGATGCACTGATCCGCGACAAGATCAGCACCGGCAACTGGCAGCCGCATCTGGGCAACAGCCCGTCGCTGTTCGTCAACGCGGCGACCTGGGGTCTGCTGCTGACCGGCAAACTGGTGTCGACCCACAATGAAGCCGGCCTGACTTCGTCCCTGAGCCGCATCATCGGCAAGAGCGGCGAGCCGATGATCCGCAAGGGCGTCGACATGGCCATGCGCCTGATGGGCGAGCAGTTCGTGACCGGCGAAACCATCGCCGAAGCCCTGGCCAACGCGAGCAAGTTCGAAGCCAAGGGTTTCCGCTATTCCTACGACATGCTTGGTGAAGCAGCGCTGACCGAACACGACGCCCAGAAGTACCTGGCCTCGTACGAACAAGCTATTCACTCGATCGGCAAAGCCTCTCACGGCCGTGGGATTTATGAAGGCCCGGGCATCTCGATCAAACTGTCGGCCCTGCACCCGCGTTACAGCCGCGCCCAGTACGAGCGCGTGATGGATGAGCTGTATCCGCGCCTGCTGTCGCTGACCCTGCTGGCCAAGCAATACGACATCGGCCTGAACATCGACGCCGAAGAAGCCGACCGCCTGGAGCTGTCGCTGGATCTGCTCGAGCGCCTGTGCTTCGAGCCGCAACTGACGGGCTGGAACGGCATCGGCTTCGTGATCCAGGCCTACCAGAAGCGTTGCCCGTATGTGATCGACTACGTGATCGACCTGGCTCGCCGCAGCCGTCATCGCCTGATGATCCGTCTGGTGAAAGGCGCGTACTGGGACAGCGAAATCAAGCGCGCCCAGGTCGAAGGTCTGGAAGGCTATCCGGTCTACACCCGCAAGGTGTACACCGACGTTTCCTACATCGCTTGCGCACGCAAACTGCTGTCGGTGCCGGAAGTCATCTACCCGCAGTTCGCCACGCACAACGCCCACACCCTGTCGGCGATTTATCACATTGCCGGTCAGAACTATTACCCGGGCCAGTACGAATTCCAGTGCCTGCACGGCATGGGCGAACCGCTCTACGAGCAAGTTGTAGGCAAAGTTTCCGAAGGCAAGCTGAACCGTCCGTGCCGCGTGTACGCTCCGGTCGGCACCCATGAAACCCTGCTGGCGTACCTCGTACGTCGTCTGCTGGAAAACGGCGCCAACACTTCGTTCGTCAACCGCATCGCCGACCAGTCGATTTCGATTCAGGAACTGGTGGCCGATCCAGTTGCGCAGATCGAGCAAATGGCGACCGTGGAAGGTGGTTTCGGCCTGCCGCACCCGCGCATTCCGCTGCCGCGTGACCTGTACGGTTCCGAGCGCGCCAACTCCAGCGGCATCGACATGGCCAACGAACATCGTCTGGCATCGCTGTCCTGCGCCCTGCTGGCGACCGCGCACAACCACTGGAAAGCCGCACCGATGCTCGGTTGCGCCTCCAGCAACGAAGCGCCGGCACCAGTCCTGAACCCTTCCGATCTGCGTGACGTGGTCGGCCACGTGCAGGAAGCCACTGTCGAAGACGTCGACAACGCCATTCAATGCGCCCTGAACGCTGCACCGATCTGGCAGGCCACCCCGCCGGCCGAACGCGCCGCGATTCTGGAACGCGCCGCCGACTTGATGGAAGGCGAGATTCAGCCGCTGATGGGCCTGCTGGCTCGCGAAGCCGGCAAGACCTTCGCCAACGCCATCGCCGAAGTCCGCGAAGCCGTCGACTTCCTGCGCTATTACGCAGTGCAGGCACGCAACGATTTCAGCAACGACGCCCACCGCCCACTGGGCCCAGTGGTCTGCATCAGCCCGTGGAACTTCCCGCTGGCGATCTTCAGCGGCCAGGTCGCTGCAGCACTGGCCGCCGGTAACCCGGTTCTGGCCAAACCGGCCGAACAGACGCCGCTGGTCGCCGCACAAGCCGTACGCCTGCTGCTCGAAGCCGGGATCCCGGAAGGCGTGCTGCAACTGCTGCCGGGGCGCGGTGAAACCGTCGGCGCTGGTCTGGTGGGCGATGAGCGCGTCAAAGGCGTGATGTTCACCGGTTCCACCGAAGTCGCGCGTCTGCTGCAACGCAACATCGCCGGTCGCCTCGACAACCAGGGCCGTCCGATTCCGCTGATCGCCGAAACCGGCGGCCAGAACGCGATGATCGTCGACTCTTCGGCACTGACCGAACAGGTGGTGATCGACGTAGTTTCGTCGGCCTTCGACAGCGCTGGTCAGCGTTGCTCGGCTCTGCGTGTGCTGTGCTTGCAGGAAGATTCCGCTGATCGCGTCATCGAAATGCTCAAGGGTGCGATGGCTGAAAGCCGTCTCGGCAACCCGGAGCGCCTGTCCGTGGACATCGGCCCGGTGATCGACGCCGAAGCCAAGGCCGGCATCGAGAAGCACATCCAGGGCATGCGCGACAAAGGTCGCAACGTGTACCAGGTGGCCATCGCCGATGCCGAGGAAGTCAAACGCGGCACCTTCGTCATGCCGACCCTGATCGAACTGGAAAGCTTCGACGAGCTGCAACGCGAGATCTTCGGCCCGGTGCTGCACGTGGTGCGCTACAAGCGTAAAGAGATCGACCAGTTGATCGCCCAGATCAACGCCTCCGGTTACGGCCTGACCCTCGGCGTGCACACCCGCATCGACGAGACCATCGCCAAGGTGATCGACAACGTCAACGCCGGTAACGTCTACGTCAACCGCAACATCGTGGGTGCCGTGGTCGGCGTCCAGCCGTTCGGTGGCGAAGGCCTGTCGGGTACCGGTCCGAAGGCCGGTGGCCCGCTGTACCTGTACCGCTTGCTGTCGACGCGTCCTACCGATGCCATCGAACAATCCTTCGCTCGCGGAGATGCTGCCGTGGCACCGGACGTTCGTCTGCGCGATGCCCTGAGCAAACCGCTGGTCGCCCTGAAAGCCTGGGCCGACAGCAACAAGTTCGCCGACCTGAGCACTCTGTGCGTGCAATACGCAGCCCAGTCGCAAAGCGGTATCACCCGCGTACTGGCCGGCCCGACCGGCGAGAAGAACAGCTACGCGATCCTGCCGCGCGAGCACGTGCTGTGCCTGGCGGACATCGAAGGTGACCTGCTGACTCAACTCGCGGCAGTACTGGCAGTGGGCGGTTCGGCGGTCTGGCCGGAATCCGACACCAGCAAGGCATTGTTCGCACGCCTGCCGAAGGAGATTCAGGCGCGGATCAAACTGGTTTCCGACTGGAACAAGGACGACGTGGTGTTCGATGCAGTTCTGCATCACGGCCACTCCGACCAGTTGCGCGCGGTCTGCCAGCAGATCGCCAAGCGTGCCGGCGCCATCGTCGGGGTTCAGGGCCTGTCCCAGGGCGAGACCAACATTGCGCTGGAGCGCCTGGTGATCGAGCGCGCGTTGAGCGTCAACACCGCAGCGGCGGGCGGCAACGCCAGCCTGATGACCATCGGTTAATCGCCGACTCTGTCAGCAACATAAAAATGGGCGCCCTCACCGGCGCCCATTTTTTTGGCCTCTCCATCACCGTTATCAATCTTCCTGTTCAGCCTTTATTCGCACGCCTAGACTCGGTCCATTCCAAAAAAAGGTAGGCCGCCATGTCCGAGACGCTGCTCAGTTCCCGCAATCTGGCTTTCGAGCTGTACGAAGTCCTCGATGCCGAGGGCCTGACCCGGCGCGAGCGGTTTGCCGAGCACAATCGCGAAACCTTCGATGCCGCCATCGGCACGGCGCGTAACATCGCCGAGAAGTACTTCGCACCGCACAACCGCAAGGGCGACGAGAACGAGCCGCGCTACGAGAACGGTCAGGCGATTCTGATTCCCGAAGTGAAACCGGCGGTGGATGCCTTCCTCGAAGCCGGATTCCTCAACGCGGCGCGCAGTTTCGACGCCGGCGGCATGCAACTTCCTACACTGCTGTCCCAGGCCTGCTTCGCTCACTTTCAGTCGGCCAACGCGGCGTCGACCTCGTACCCGTTCCTGACCATGGGCGCGGCCAACCTGATCGAAAGCTTCGGCACCGAAGAGCAGAAGCAGCGCTTCCTGCAACCGATGATCGATGGCCGTTTCTTCGGCACCATGGCCCTGACCGAACCCCATGCCGGTTCGTCGCTGTCGGATATTCGTACCCGCGCCGAACCAGCGTCCGACGGCACTTATCGCCTGAAGGGCAACAAGATCTTCATCTCCGGCGGCGATCACCCGCTCTCGGAAAACATCGTGCACATGGTGCTGGCCAAACTGCCGGACGCGCCGGCCGGGGTGAAGGGGATTTCGCTGTTCATCGTGCCCAAGTTTCTGGTCAACGATGACGGCAGTCTCGGCAAACGCAACGACGTGTTGCTGGCCGGGCTGTTCCACAAGATGGGCTGGCGCGGCACCACGTCCACGGCACTGAATTTCGGCGATAACGGCGAGTGTGTCGGCTATCTGGTGGGCAAGCCGCATCACGGCTTGAGCTACATGTTCCAGATGATGAACGAGGCGCGGATTGGCGTCGGCATGGGCGCGGTGATGCTCGGTTACGCCGGCTATTTGTACTCGCTGGAATACGCTCGCGAACGTCCGCAGGGCCGAGTGCCGGACAGCAAGGACCCGACGACGGCGCCGGTGGCGATCATTCAGCACGCGGACGTCAGACGCATGCTGCTGACGCAGAAATCCTACGTCGAAGGTGCGTTCGATCTCGGCCTGTACGCGGCGCGGCTGTTTGATGACACCACCACGCTGGAAACCGAAGCCGAGCGCAAACAGGCGCATGAACTGTTGGACTTGCTGACGCCAATCGTCAAATCCTGGCCATCGGAGTTCTGCCTCAAGGCCAACGAACTGGCGATCCAGATTCTCGGCGGCCACGGTTACACCCGCGAATACCCGGTGGAGCAGTATTACCGCGACAACCGCCTTAACCCGATCCATGAAGGCACCCACGGCATTCAGTCGCTCGACTTGCTGGGACGTAAACTGGCGCAGAACGGTGGCGCCGGGCTCAAGCAACTGATCCGCCTGATTGCCGACACGGCCGAACGCGCGGTGGCGTACGAATCGTTGACCGCATTGCGTGAGCCGCTGGAGAAACTGGTCGCACGCCTGCAGAGCGTGACCATCGGCCTGCTGACGGATCTGGCCCAGGGCAAGGTCAACAGCAGCCTGGCGAATTCGGCGCTGTACCTGAAAGTGTTCGGGCACACGGTGATTGGCTGGCGCTGGCTGGAGCAGGCGATTCGCGCCGAGGAAGGGTTGACCAAGGGGAATGTGGCGGATGCCGACTTCTATAAGGGCAAGTTGCAGGCGGCGCGGTATTTCCTGACGTGGGAAGTGCCGGGCTGCCATCATGAGCTGGCGTTGCTGGAGGCTCGGGATGATACGTGCCTTGCAATGCAGGACGCGTGGTTCTGACCCGTTGATGATCGTTCCCACGCGTTGCGCGGGAACGATCAACTAATCAGGTAAGTTTGAACCCACCCATCTGCCGCGCCAGATCATCCGCCAGCCGCTGCAGCATCTGACAATCCTCACGACAAGCCCGAACCTCCCCCGCCGTCGCCCGGGCCAGATCGGAAATTCCCTGCACGTTGCGGTTGATCTCCTCGGTCACCGCCGACTGTTCCTCTGTCGCCGTCGCCACCTGATGGTTCATGTCGCTGATGCGCTCGACCTGCCCGGTAATCGCGGTCAGCGACGCACCGGTACGCTGACTCGATTCAACGCCAGTCCCCGTTGCGGCCTGCCCGGTACGCATCGAAGACACCGCGTTCTCCGCCCCCTGCTTGAGGCTGCCGATCATTTGCTGGATCTCGTCAGTGGATGCCTGGGTGCGGCGCGCCAGCGTCCGCACCTCATCAGCCACTACCGCAAAACCACGCCCCATGTCCCCGGCCCGCGCCGCTTCAATCGCCGCGTTCAATGCCAACAGATTGGTCTGCTCGGAAACGCCGCGAATCACCGCCAGCACTTGATCGATCGACGCCACCTGATGCGCCAGCTCACCCACCGCGCCGGCCGCGACGCCGATTTCATCGGACATGCTTTCTATATGGCGAATCGAGCCGCCGACCACTTCGCGCGCCTGCATCGCTTCATCGCGAGCGGTTTGCGAGGCGAGCGCGGCGTTGCCGGCGTTCTGGGCGATTTCCTGCACGGTCAGGCCCATTTCGTGGACGGCGGTGGCAACCATGTCGGTCATTTCCTGCTGGCGGCCGGAGCGCTCGGCGGTGTTATCCACAACCCTGGCCACCTGACCCACAGCGACACGCAAACGCTCACTGGTGGTCAACACCTCGGCGATCATCCCGCGCTGGCTGTCGAGGAAGCGGTTGAAGCCCCGAGCGAGGTCGCCCAGCTCATCGGCGCGGCTGGAATCTAACCGATGGGTCAAATCTCCACCACCGCTACCGATTGCTACCAGCGCAGCTGTTACCTGACGAATCGGTCGCACCAATCCCTGAGCCAGCCAGATCACCAGCGCCAGGCAAACCAGCGCCACCGCCAGACCGATGCCGCTGCTCATCCACATCGCGCGGCGGGCTTCAGCGTAGATCTGTGACTGCGGCACTTCGGCCACCAGAGTCCAACCGAGGTCACGCAAAGGCAGGCTGAAGGCGAGGAAGTCTTCGCCGTCACGCTGGAAGCTGCTGTTGGCCGCCACTTTATGGCCCATGACCGCTTGTGCCGCGCTTGCGCCGATCTGCTCCGTAAGCGTGCGCTTGCCGCTGAATTGCGCCTCGGGATGGACCTGGATCAAACCGTCGGAACGCACGAGATAGACCTTCCCGCGTTCACCGAAGCTGAAGTTGTGGATCAGCTCGGACAGCTCTTTCATGCTCAGACCTAGCCCCGCAACGCCGACTACTTTGCCGGCCTGCTCGACCTTCAGGTCGATGAACAGCGCCAACTCTCCGGTGGCCCCGTCGTTGTCGATGTTCAGGGTTCGGGGCTGATTGCTGTCCAGGAATGAGTAGAACCACGCATCGGCCGGTTTGGCGCGGCTGAGGGTGCGATCCAGGCCTTTTTCGGTGATGTAGTGATTGGATTCGGTGCCGATGATCAGCGCGGTAAACGCCTTGTGTTCGGCGCGGATGCCTTCCAGATATTGCGCGAAGTCTGCCGTTTTGGCGGAGTCTTCACCTGTGGCCAGCCAGTCGCGGACCATGGTGTTGCTGGCGATGTCTTTGGCGGCAGTGAGGGGTTGAACGAGGATTCGCTCGATGTCGTTGCGCGTCGCTTCGATGCTCGACGGCAACGCCTGCTCGACCAGATAGCTCTGGGCGAGGCGGTTGACCACCAGGGTATAAATGCCAACCACGATCAGGATGCTGACCAGCAGAGCGGTGCCCATGCCGAGGATCAACTGCCATTGAATACTGCGACGCCAGAACTGCATGGAGCACCCCCAAAGAATAAGAGGCTGAAACACTGCAACAGCCGTGCCGATTGTATACAGCGCAATCGACAATCTTACTCTTTGGTTGTGCGCAACCCATCAACCCTGATTGATGGTCTTGGCGATGGTCTCGACCGTGGCGCTGACTTGCTCTTGGTAACGCTCGAGTTCCTGCTGGTGCTGCTTCTTCATTTCAATCTGCTGCGAGCACAGATTCATCGCCGCCAGCACCAGCAGGCGGTCGCCGATCAGCGTCGGGTATTTGCGTTTGGTATCGGCCAGTGCGGCCTTGAGCATCAATGCGGCGTCCAGCAGGGTCTGTTCTTCCCCGGCCGGTGCCTTGATCGAATAGTCCTCCCCCATGATGGAGACGACTTTTACCCCTGCTGTGCCGTGGTTCATGCGCTGACAGGACCTGCGTTGACGCGATCAACCAGGGCCTGGATGCGTGCGGCGGTGGCGCCGTGCTTTTCTTCCTGTTCCATCAGGCTCAGTTGCAGGCTTTCGTTTTCATCCTTGGCCTGGGCCAGTTCCGTGGACAGGGTCTGGTTGGTTTCCGAGAGGGTCTGGTTCTGTTGCACCAGGTCGCTGACGAGCTGTTCCAATTGGCTGAGGGATGCTTCCAACATTTTGATCTTCCAGGGCATTTTCAAAGGGCGCGTACGATAAAGAAAAGTCGTCGTGGATGCCAGGGTTAAACCGGCGCAAGGCCTTGATTTTCCTGGTGGCCGACCGTTCCTGCGAGTGTTAGAGACTGTGATCTGCCGATCTGGTTCCTGCACTTCGTCGCCCGGCCTTCAGTGCGACAAATACGCGCACCGGCTCAAGACTTTAGTCGTATGACCGATAAGTCATCCAACAGCAGTCTCAGCCCGCATGGATGCGGCCCTTCCTGGTATACGCCCCATGTCCCTTCGCAATATGAATATCGCCCCCCGGGCGTTCACCGGTTTTGCCCTGATCGGCGGCCTGATGCTCATTCTCGGTGTGTTCGCCCTGAACCAGATGAGCAAGATCCGCGGCGCCGCCGAAAACATCACCACCACCAGCGTGCCGAGCATCAAGAACCTCGACGAGTTCACTCAGCTGACCCTGCGTCTGCGAGTGCTGTCGTACCGTTTGCTGGTGAACCGCGAGCCGGACATCCAGCAGAAAACCATCGAACTGCTGGAGATGCGCAACCAGCAGATCCGCAAGGCCCAGACCGATTACGAGCCGTTGATCGGCAGCCCGGCCGAGCGTGCGGCCTATGACCAATACGTGCAGTTGCTGGGTCAGTACCGCCAGATCGAAGACCGGATGAAAACCCTGTCGCGCAACAATCAGGTGGATGAACTGCGCAACCTGCTGAACACCCAGTTGCTCGACAACTCCGAAGCGATGAACTCGGTGCTCAACCGTCTGATGCAAATCAACGGCGAGCAGATCAGCACCACCAACCAGCAAGCCGCCGAGCAGTTTTCTTCGGCTTTCAGTCTGGTGGTGACGCTGCTGGTGATCGCGACCGGCCTGACCTTCCTCTTCGCCTGGCTGCTGACCCTGAGCATCACCAAGCCGATCTCCAAAGCGCTGGATGCGGCGGAAACCATCGCCGAAGGCAACCTGACCCAGCCGATCCACGTTGACGGCACCGACGAAGCCGGTCGCCTGCTGGCAGCCATGGCCAAGATGCAATCGAAACTGCGCGACACGCTGCAACGGATTTCCGGCTCGGCCACCCAACTGGCCTCCGCCGCCGAAGAGCTGAACAGCGTCACCGACGAAAGCGCCCGTGGCCTGACCCAGCAAAACAACGAAATCGAACAGGCTGCCACCGCAGTCAACGAGATGACCAGCGCGGTTGAAGAAGTCGCACGCAACGCCGTCAGCACCTCGGAAGCCTCGAAGAACGCCACCACTTCCGCCGGCGACGGCCGTGACCTGGTGCAGGAAACCGTCAGCGCCATCGAGCGCATGAGCGCCGACGTGCAGAGCACCGCGACCCTGATCGGTGATCTGGCCAACGAATCCCGTGACATCGGCAAGGTGCTGGACGTGATTCGCGGCCTGGCCGACCAGACCAACCTGCTGGCACTCAACGCCGCCATCGAAGCGGCCCGTGCCGGTGAAGCCGGTCGCGGTTTTGCCGTGGTGGCGGACGAAGTCCGTGCCCTGGCGCACCGTACTCAGCAGTCGACCAGCGAAATCGAGCGCATGATCGGCAGCATCCAGAGCGGCACCGAGCACGCCGTGGATTCGATGCGCAACAGCACCGAGCGCGCCGAATCGACCCTGAACATCGCCCGTGGCGCTGGTCTGTCGCTGGACACCATCAACACGGCCATCGTCGAAATCAACGAGCGCAACCTGGTAATCGCCAGCGCTGCCGAAGAACAGGCACAGGTTGCACGTGAAGTGGATCGCAACCTGGTGAACATTCGCGATCTGTCGGTGCAATCGGCGACCGGCGCGAATCAGACCAGTGCGGCGAGCAACGAGCTGTCGCGCCTGGCGCTGGATCTGAACAATATGGTTGGGCGGTTCAGCCTGTAACCTTCCGCATGACTGATCGTTCCCACGCCCGTGGGAACGATCTTGCACTCCGCGCAAAAAGCTTTTTGACAGCATCACATTTCAACAGGTTAGAATCGCTGGCACGCAGACTGCATGGTCAGTTTGTGCCCGTCTTTCCGCTTCTGGAGTACTGCCTTTGAATGCGACGACCATCAACAGCCTGTTCTTGATCGGCGCGTTGCTGGTAGGTGCGAGCATTCTTGTCAGTTCCCTTTCGTCGCGTCTCGGCATCCCGATTCTGGTGATCATCCTCGCGGTCGGCATGACTGCCGGGGTCGATGGCGGCGGCATCATTTTCGATAACTACCCGACGGCCTATCTGGTCGGCAACCTCGCTCTGGCGGTGATCCTCCTCGACGGCGGTTTGCGCACCCGGGTGTCCAGTTTCCGCGTGGCCTTGTGGCCGGCCTTGTCGCTGGCCACCGTCGGCGTTCTGATAACCACCGGCCTCACCGGGATGGCCGCAGCCTGGCTGTTCGACCTCAATCTGATCCAGGGCCTGCTGATCGGCGCCATCGTCGGTTCAACGGACGCCGCAGCGGTGTTCTCGCTGCTCGGCGGCAAGGGCCTGAACGAACGGGTGACCGCCAGCCTGGAAATCGAATCCGGCAGCAACGACCCGATGGCGGTGTTCCTCACCGTGACCCTGATCGACATGCTCGCCAGCGGCCAGACCGGCCTGCACTGGAGCCTGTTGACCCACCTGATCCGCGAGTTCGGCATCGGTGGCGTGATCGGCCTCGGCGGCGGCTGGCTGATGCTGCAACTGGTCAACCGGATCAACCTCGCCACCGGCCTCTATCCGATCCTGGTAATCGCCGGTGGTCTGGTGGTGTTCGCCCTGACCAACGCCCTGCACGGCAGCGGCTTCCTTGCCGTTTACCTGTGCGGCCTGGTGATCGGCAACCGTCCGGTGCGCAGCCGCCACGGCATTCTGCACATGCTCGACGGCATGGCGTGGCTGGCGCAGATCGGCATGTTCCTGGTGCTGGGCTTGCTGGTCACTCCGCACGATCTGCTGCCGATCGCCCTGCCCGCTCTGGGTCTGGCGCTATGGATGATTCTGTTCGCACGGCCGCTGTCGGTGGTGGTCGGGTTACTGCCGTTCAAGGCTTTCCACGGTCGCGAAAAGGCGTTCATTTCCTGGGTCGGCCTGCGCGGCGCGGTACCGATCATTCTGGCGGTGTTCCCGCTGATGGCCGGGCTGCCGAATGCGCAGCTGTACTTCAACCTCGCGTTCTTCATCGTGCTGGTGTCGCTGCTGGTGCAGGGCACGAGCCTGCCGTGGGTGGCCAGACTGCTCAAGGTGACGGTGCCGCCGGAGCCTGCGCCGATCTCCCGTTCGGCCCTGGAAGTGCACATCACCAGCGAGTGGGAGCTGTTCGTTTACAAGCTCGGCGCGGAGAAATGGTGCATCGGTTCGCCCCTGCGGGAGCTGAAAATGCCCGAAGGCACCCGTATCGCCGCCCTGTTTCGCGGCCAGCAACTGCTCCATCCGTCGGGTAGTACGGTGCTGGAAGTCGATGATTTGCTGTGCGTTATCGGCCATGAACACAACTTGCCGGCCCTCGGAAAACTGTTCAGCCAGGCACCGCAACGGGGCCTCGATCTGCGTTTCTTCGGCGACTTCGTACTCGAAGGAGACGCCCAGCTCAAAGCGGTTGCGGCCCTGTACGGCCTACCGGCCGAAGGCATCGATCCGGACATGACCCTGGGCCACTTCATTGCCCAGAAAGTCGGCGGTGCGCCGATCGTGGGCGACCAGGTGGAATGGAACAACACCCACTGGACGGTTGCGGTCATGGACGGGAACAAGATCGCCAAAGTGGGCGTCAGATTCCCCGAAGGAAGTCGCCCGGGCCCCGGGCTCTTCCTCTAAACTGCCTCCACTCTCACTTGCTTGACCGGTCTCTATGCCTACCCTGCGCTCCTTTTTCCTCGCGGCCCTGCTGGGCCTGAGTCTTACTGTCGGCCCGCTGCACGCCGCAGAACCGCCATCCAGCGACGCCGTGCAGGCCAACCTGGACAAGCTCACCGACAGCAAACTGCCCGAGGTCGACAAAAAGGCCCTGCAAACGCTCCTGCAAAACACGCTGAACCAGCTCAACAACCGGCGTGACTACGAGCAGAAGCTGAGCGACCTCAAGCAGCAATTGGCCACCGCGCCGAAGCAGACCATCGAGAACGCGCGCGAACTGACGCGACTCAAGGCCACCCCTGTGGTGCCTGTGGCGCAGCGCTTCACCAAAGAGAACATCCAGCAGCTGGAGCAGATACTCACCGAGCGCTCGACCCAGCAAAGCGATCTGCAAAAAGCCTTGGCCGATGCCAACAGCCTGATCATCACTGCGCAGACTCGCCCGGAGCGCGCCCAGGCAGAAATCGCCAGCAGCCAGACGCGCATCCAGCAGATCAACAACATCCTCAAGACCGGCAAGGACAGCGGCAAGACCCTGAGCGCCGAGCAACGCGACCTGCTCAACGCCGAGCTGTCGGCGCTCAATGCACTGATCCCGCTGCGCCGTCAGGAACTGGCCGGCAACAACCAGTTGCAGGACCTGGGCAACAGCCAGCATGACCTGCTCACGGAAAAGTCCGACCGCCTGGACCATGAGATCCAGGAACTGCAAACCCTGATCAACCAGAAACGTCTGACCCTGTCTCAGGAAACCGTGACGCAGCAGTCGATCGAGGCTCAGAAGTCGGGCAGCAGCACCCTGCTCGCCACTGAAAGCGCGGCCAACCTCAAGCTCTCCGACTATCTGCTCAAAAGCACCGACCGCCTCAACGAGCTCACCCAGCAGAACCTGCAGACCAAGCAGCAACTGGACAGCGTGACCCAGAGCGATTCGGCCCTCGACGAGCAGATCAACGTGCTCAAGGGCAGCCTGCTGCTGTCGAAGATTCTCTATAAACAGAAACAGGCACTGCCACGCCTCAAGGTCGACCGCGACCTGGCGGATCAGATCGCCGACATTCGCCTGTACCAGTTCGAAATCAACCAACAGCGCGAACAGTTGAGCAATCCGGCGACTTACGTCGACAACCTGCTGTCCACCCAGCCGCCGGAGCAAGTCACGCCACAGCTGCGCAAGAGCCTGCTGGAGCTGGCCAACACCCGTGTCGATCTGCTGGAGCGACTGAGTCGCGAACTGAGCGCGATGCTCAACGAGTCGATCACCCTGCAACTGAACCAGAAGCAGCTGCTGAGCACCGCGCAAAGCCTGCGCGCGACCCTCGACGAGCAGATGTTCTGGATCCCCAGCAACAAGCCGCTGGACAACGAGTGGATTCGCGGCGTGCCGGAACGCCTGAAACGCCAGATCGACACCCTGCCGCTGGCCTCGAGCCTGAGCGAACTGACCGACGGCCTCACTCAGCGCCCGCTGCTGTTCCTGCCGCTGGCGCTGCTGATCGGCGCGCTGCTGTGGCGCCGCAAACAGTTGTATTCACGACTGAACAAGGTTCACCAGGATATCGGTCACTTCAAACGTGACAGCCAGTGGCACACCCCGCAGGCAATTCTGATCAACATCCTGCTGGCGATGCCGGTGGCGCTGGGCCTGGCGTTGTGCGGGCTGGCGCTACAGATCGACGCCCGGGGCCAGAACGCCAACATGGGTGCGGCCCTGCTGCAAATGGGCCAGGCGTGGCTGGTGTTCTACACCGCTTACCGGATCCTCGCGCCGGGCGGTGTGGCCGAGCTGCATTTCCGCTGGGAGAAGCCGCAGGTCGAATTCCTTCAGGGCTGGGTGCGTCGCCTCGGTCTGGTGGTGATGGCACTTGTGGCGGTGGTGGCGGTTGCCGAGCTGCAACCGGCGGCGCTGGCCGATGACGTCATCGGCATGCCGGTGGTGCTGACCTGCTACGCCCTGATGGGGTGGCTGCTCAGTCGACTGCTGATCAGCAGCCCGGCCCACGAAAACGCCTCGCTGTTCCGCAAGGCCGTGGGTGTGATGTTCACCCTTCTGCCGATCGCCCTGTTCGTCGCGGTGTGCTTCGGCTACTACTACACCGCGCTGAAACTCAGCGACCGCTTGATCAACACCCTGTACTTGCTGATGTTCTGGCTGGTGATCGAAGCCACCTTCGTCCGTGGTCTGGCGGTCGCGGCACGGCGTCTCGCCTACCAGCGGGCCCTGGCCAAACGTCAGGCAGCGAAAGAAGCCGGCGACGGCGAAGCGGTGATCGAAGAACCGACCCTGGACATCGAGAAGGTCAACGAACAGTCCCTGCGCCTGATTCGCCTGGCACTGCTCGGCGGTTTCATCGCCGCGCTGTACTGGGTCTGGGCCGACCTGATCACGGTGTTCTCGTACCTCGACAACATCACCCTCTACGAATACACCAGTGGCACCGGCGCCAACATGAGCATGGTGCCAATCAGCATCGGCGACATGCTGGGCGCGCTGATCATCATCGGCATCACCTTTGCGCTCGCCCGCAACTTGCCGGGTCTGCTTGAAGTGTTCGTGCTGTCGAAACTCAATCTGGCCCAGGGCAGTGCCTACGCGACCACGACGCTGCTGTCGTACGTGATCGCCGGGGTCGGTTTCGTCTCGACCCTGTCGACCCTCGGGGTGAGCTGGGACAAGTTGCAATGGCTGGTGGCGGCGCTGTCGGTCGGCCTCGGTTTCGGTATGCAGGAGATCTTCGCGAACTTCATCTCCGGCATCATGATCCTGTTCGAACGCCCGGTGCGGATCGGTGACACCATCACCATCGGCAACCTGTCGGGCACGGTGAGCAAGATCCGCATCCGCGCCACGACCATCACCGACTTCGACCGCAAGGACATCATTGTCCCGAACAAGACGTTCATCACCGGGCAACTGATCAACTGGTCGCTGACCGACACCATCACCCGGGTGACGCTGAAACTTGGCGTCGATTACGGCTCCGATCTGGATCTGGTCAAGGAACTGCTGCTCAAGGCCGCCCGGGAAAACCCGCGCGTGCTGAAAGAACCCGAGCCGCACGTGTACTTCCTCAACTTCGGCGAAAGCACCCTCGACCACGAACTGCGCATGCACGTGCGCGACCTCGGTGACCGCAACCCGGTGATCGACGAGGTCAACCGCTTCATCAACCGCGAGTTCAAGAAGCAGCACATCAACATCTCGTTCCGGCAGATGGAGGTTTACCTGAAGAACCTCCACGGCCAGGAGTACAAACTGGTGCCGGTCGAAGACGACAGCAAAACCATCGTGCCCGTCAGCGGCGAGCAAAAACCGCTGCAAGAGCCGCCGCCCGCCAAACTCGACTAACCCGACTAATCCCAGCAGAATGCTCGGACATTCTGCTGGAGCCGGCCCTTGAAAGCCCTCGACGAACTGACCTTCGACAACCGCTTCGCCCGCCTGGGCGACGCGTTCTCGGCCCATGTGCTGCCTGAACCGATCGACAACCCGCGACTGGTGGTCGCCAGCCCGGCGGCCCTGGCGCTGCTGGATCTGGATCCGGCGACGGCCGACACTCAGGAATTCGCTGAACTGTTCGGCGGCCACAAGTTGTGGGCCGATGCCGAGCCGCGGGCGATGGTCTATTCCGGGCATCAATTCGGCGGCTATACCCCGCAACTGGGCGATGGTCGCGGTCTGCTGCTGGGCGAGGTCTACAACGCGGCCGGCGAGCATTGGGACTTGCACCTCAAGGGCGCCGGCCAGACACCGTTTTCGCGCATGGGCGATGGTCGTGCGGTGCTGCGTTCGTCGATTCGTGAGTTTCTCGCCTCCGAAGCGCTGTATGCGCTGAACATCCCGTCCTCACGCGCCGCGTGCGTGATCGGTTCCGACACCCCGGTGTGGCGCGAGAAACAGGAACGCGCCGCGATGGTCCTGCGCCTAGCGCCGAGCCACGTGCGTTTCGGCCACTTCGAATATTTCTATTACACCAAGCGTCCCGAGCAGCAGAAACTGCTCGGCGAACACGTGCTGGCGATGCACTTCCCCGAATGCCTGGAACAGCCGGAACCGTACCTGGCGATGTTCCGCGAAATCGTCGAGCGCAACGCCGAACTGATCGCCAAGTGGCAGGCCTACGGTTTCTGCCACGGGGTGATGAACACCGACAACATGTCGATCCTCGGCATCACCTTCGACTTCGGCCCGTTCGCCTTCCTCGACGACTTCGACGCGAACTTCATCTGCAACCACTCCGATGATCAGGGCCGCTACTCGTTCAGCAATCAGGTGCCCGTCGGCCAGTGGAACCTCAGCGCCCTGGCCCAGGCCCTGACGCCGTTCATCAGCGTCGAAGCCCTGCGCGAAACCCTTGGCCTGTACCTGCCACTGTTCCAGGCCCATTACCTCGACCTGATGCGCCGCCGTCTGGGCTTCACCACGGCCGAGGACGAGGACCAGCAACTGCTGGAACAACTGCTGCAATTGATGCAGAACAGCGGTGTCGACTACACCTTGTTCTTCCGTCGTCTGGGTGAGGAGTCTGCGGATCAGGCTGTCGCTCGTTTACGCGATGACTTCGTCGATATCCGAGGCTTCGATGCCTGGGGCGAGCGTTACGTCGACCGTGTCGCGCGCGATGGTGCTACTGACCAGGAACAGCGCCGCGCGCGGATGCACGCGGTGAATCCGCTGTACATCCTGCGCAATTACCTGGCGCAGAAGGCGATTGATGCGGCGGAACAGGGTGATTATTCAGAAGTGCGACGCTTACATGCCGTGTTGAGCAATCCATTCGAGGAACAGCCTGGAATGGAGAGCTATGCCGAGCGACCGCCGGAGTGGGGCAAGCATTTGGAGATCAGTTGTTCGTCGTGAGCGGGAACGACTGAACCTTGATAATCGATCCGTACGGCTCCAGATCAGTCGTACGATCCCGTTTTGTTCATTGAGCCAATCATGATCGACCCACTCCTCATCCCCTGCCCCTCCTGCAACGGCCTCAACCGCATTCCCGCCGAGCGCCTCAACGACCACCCGAAATGCGGACGCTGCAAGTCAGAGGTGCTGTTGAACAAGCCGTTCGAACTCAAGCAAGGCGACTACGCCAGCCAGATCAAGGGCGATCTGCCGTTACTGGTGGACGTGTGGGCGGACTGGTGCGGGCCGTGCAAGTCGTTTGCACCGGTGTTCGAGCAAGCCGCTGCGCAATTGGCAGGCAAGTGCCGGCTGGCCAAGCTGGACAGCGAGGCCAATCAGCAGTTGTCGGCGCAGTTGGGGATCCGCTCGATTCCGAGCCTGATTCTGTTCAGGAACGGTCGTGAGGTGGCGCGGCAAAGCGGGGCGTTTCCGCTGCCGCAACTGATGGCGTGGCTGCGCAGCCAGGGCATCTAAAACGACACCCTCCAATGTGGGAGCTTGCTCCCACATTGTTTTTTCAGGCGTCTTCGAGCAGGTTGTGCAGTTCGACGAACTGCTGGGTCAACTTGTGTCGCGGGTCGAGATGGATCAGCGGCGTGCTGGCCTGATGCGATTCGCGCATGCGCACTGAGCTGGCGAGATAAACCGGCAGCACCGGCAAACCTTCAGCGATCAATTCGTCGAGAATCTGCTGCGGCAGGCTGGCCCGGGCCTGGAACTGGTTGACCACGATGCCTTCGACTTCCAGGCCTTCGTTGTGGTCGTCCTTCAACTCTTCGATCTCCGACATCAGCCCGTACAGGGCCTGACGGGAAAAGCTGTCGCAATCGAAGGGAATCAACACCCGATCAGCAGCAATCAGTGCCGAAACCGCATAAAAATTCAGGGCCGGCGGCGTATCAAGGTAGATACGGTCGTAGTCCTCGCTCAACTCATCGAGCAACTTCCGCAGTTTGTTGATCTTGTGCTTGGCCTCGAGCTTGGGCTGCAAGTCGGCCAGTTCTGCCGTGGCGGTGATGATGTGCAGGTTGTCGAACGGGGTTTCGTAGATATCCGCTTTGTTCTTCTTGGAGAACGGACCCGAAGACAGGGTCTGTTTGAAGAAGTCGGCGATGCCCATCGGAATGTCGTCACCGGTGAGCCCGGTCAGATACTGAGTGGAGTTGGCCTGGGCATCGAGGTCCACCAACAGCGTGCGATAACCCTCGCTGGCGCTGACCGCCGCCAGATTGCAGGCGATGCTGGATTTGCCCACGCCACCTTTCTGATTGAACACCACGCGCCGCATGACAAAACCTCCGTGTATCAAAGAATGACCGAGTGTAGTGGTGCCCGGCCCCGCTTCGCTACCTTCACGGACACGGACTACAGGGTCAGGCGCAAATATCTCAATGGACACGGCGCAAATGCCGCCATTGGCCGCCGATATGCCCGACAGACAATCCCGTCGCAATCCGGATAATGGCCAAGTGACAGTTTTTGCCATGTACCCTTCGGTCCATTTCAGCGCGCAAAATGTAACCAGCATTTGCTACACACTCGTCGCACCGGGATAATGCGCGCCACCCGGCGCCAAGCGCCACGCCACTTTCGGCAAGGTCAGCACCTCTGTGGCTTTGGCAGAACCGCGTCAAAAACAGCCCGCAGGGGCGGGATGAATGTCCGTGATCAACTTCAACATCGCCCAATGGCGCGCCTGGGCTCCCGGGCTCGACAGTGTGGACGCCTGGCAAGCCTGGAGCCGACAGCCGGTCGTGCTCCCGAGCAGCGATGCCGCGCCCGATGTGTCGTTCCTTCCCGCCATGCAGCGCCGCCGTCTCAGTCGTCTGGCACGGATGGCCTTCAGTGTCGGCTGGCCACTGGCCGACGGTCGGGAAAACCTGCCGCTGGTCTTCGTCTCCCGCCACGGTGAAACCCCGCGTACGTTCGACATCCTCAGCGACCTGGCCAACGAACAACCGCTGTCACCGACCCAGTTCAGCCTCTCCGTGCACAACGCGATCATCGGCCTGTGGTCGATCATGCGCGGCGAAACCAGTGAGATGACCGCCCTCGCAGCAGCGGGCGACGGCCTCGAGCACGGCGTGCTGGAAGCCGCCGCCCTGCTGGACGAAGGTGCTCCAGCGGTACTGTTGGTGATCACCGAAGAACAACCGCCCGCCGCCTATTCGGCATGGATCGATGACGTGCCGTTTCCGTATGCGGTGGGCTTGCTGCTGACCCCCGGTACCGACTGGCGGCTGACCCTGAACAGCGCCCCCGAAGCACTGTCCAAAGCGCAATGGCCCCACGCGCTGAATCTGCTGCAAACCCTGCTCGGCCAGCAAACCCTTTGCCAACATGCCTGGAAAAATCGTGTATGGACCTGGCAACGCAACCCGTAACCGAAAAAAACCGCGACGCCTACTACTGGCGTCTGCTGGCCACCGCCATCAGCTTCGCCCTGTTCGGGCTGGGCGGGCTGTGCCTGCGACTGCTGGTGTTTCCGCTGCTGGGCTGCCTGCCGGGCGATGCGAAGACCCATCGGGAGCGGGCGCGGCAGACCGTCAGTCGGCTGTTCTGGTTTTTCGTCCGGTTCATGGCCCGCACCGGGGTGCTGACCTACGACATCCAGGGCGCCGAACGCCTTGGCCGTCCGGGGCAGATGATCATCGCCAACCACCCGTCGCTGATCGACGTGGTGTTCCTGATCGGTCTGGTGCGCCACGCCAATTGCGTGGTGAAGAAAAGCCTGTGGGAAAACCCTTTCACCCGCGGCCCGCTGCGCAGCACCGAATACATCAGCAACGACGGCAGCATGGACATGCTCGATGCCGCCGCCGATGCGCTGCGAGACGGGCAGACCCTGATCATTTTCCCGGAGGGCACCCGCACCCAGCCCGGACAGGCACCGGCCTTCCATCGGGGCGCGGCGGCCATCGCACTGCGGGGTGCGAAAATTCTCACCCCGGTGATCATCAAGGTCAGCCCGACTACGCTGACCAAGGCCGAGCCGTGGTATCGCATCCCCTGCCGCCGTGTTCACTTCAGTTTTCGCGTCGGGGCCGATATAGACCCACAGACCTTTGCCGCACAAGGCCCTGCACCGCAGGCCTCGCGCAAGCTAAACGACTTTCTGCACCATTTTTTTATCAAGGAGCTCGCCGAAGATGAGCGATCTGCACCGTGAGATAAAACTGCTGATCATCGACGCCCTGGGCCTCGAAGACATCAGCGTCGACGATATTGGCGACGACCAGACGCTGTTTGGCGAAGGCCTGGGCCTGGATTCGGTCGACGCCCTGGAACTTGGCCTGGCCATCCAGAAAAAGTACGGCATCAAGATCGATGCCGACGCCAAGGACACCCGCAACCATTTCACCAACGTGGCGAGCCTTGCGGCGTTCGTCACGGCAAAACAGGCAGCTTGAGACCGGACCATGCAAACTCGTGACGACATTTTCAACACCCTGCGCGATGCCCTGGTCGAGCTGTTCGAACTGGACCCGGCCCGTGTGAGCCTGGAATCGAACCTGTATCAGGACCTGGAAATCGACAGCATCGACGCGGTCGACCTGATCGACCACATCAAGCGTCAGACCGGCAAGAAAATCGCCGCCGAGGAATTCAAGTCGGTGCGCACCGTCGGCGACGTGGTCGAGGCGGTCTACCGTCTGGTTCAACCGGCCGCATGAGCCGACTGATCGGCCTCGGCCTGCTGTTGGCGGGCCTGTTGTACCCCTTTGCGGTGTATTTCGGCATGGAGCACTTTGCGCCGTGGCAGTTCGGCCTGCTGCTGGGCAGCCTGTGGCTGGCCCGTGCGCTGACCGGCGAGCGCAAGCCCGGCAGCCTGTGGATGGCCTGCGTCGCGATCGTGTTCTGCCTGCTGCTGGCGCTGTTCGACAGCCCGCTGTTACTGCGCTGGTACCCGGTGCTGATCAGCGGCTTCATGTTGATGCTGTTCAGCCTGAGCCTGAAATACGGCCCGCCGATGGTCGAGCGCCTGGCGCGCTTGCGTGAACCGCAGCTGCCACCCGAAGCGATCCGCTACACCCGCCAGGTCACCGTGGCCTGGAGCGTGTTCTTTTTCTGTAACGGCTTGTGCGCGGCCCTGCTGACCCTTTGGGCGCCGCTGCACTGGTGGATGTTGTACACCGGCCTGATCTCCTACGGATTGATCGGCCTGATGTTTGCCATTGAATGGCTGATACGACAACGGGTAAGAGGTCGCCCATGAACTGGATAAAACTTGAGCAACTGTTGCTCAAGGATCTGCCGCAGCGCGCCATCACCGTCGCGCCGGCACTCGATCACGCACACCTGCGCGAACAGGCCCTGAGCCTGGCTGCGGGCCTGCAAGCCAAAGGTGTGCAGCGAATGGCCGTGCACCTGGAAGATGCCGCAGAACTGGCCGTCGCCCTGCTCGGTGCCTGGCGCGCCGGCGTCAGCGTATTGCTGCCTTCGGATCTACAAGCACAGACTCGCCAGCGCTGGTCGCATGAAGTCGACCTGTGGCTGACCGATCACGCGGACGACGCGCACCTGAGCGATTGGCAGCACACCGCACTGACCGGCGCCGAACTGGATCTCGACCAGTGCCGCCTGAGCCTGTGCACCTCCGGTTCCAGCGGCGAACCCAAGCGCATCGACAAATCCCTGCGGCAACTGGCCAACGAAGTCGAAGCCCTCGAGCAACTGTGGGGCATGGATCTCGGTGAGGCCTGCATCATCGGCAGCGTCGCCACCCAACACATTTACGGTCTGCTGTTCCGTGTGCTGTGGCCGCTGTGTGCCGGACGCCCGTTTCTGCGCAAGCAACTGGCCTTTCCCGAAGACATGCAGCGCGCCAGTCGCGAGCACCCGGCCTTCGCCTGGGTCGCCAGCCCGGCGCTGCTCAAGCGCATGGGCGACAACCCCGACTGGCCGGCCCTGAGCGCCGTGCGCCGGGTGTTTTCCTCCGGTGGTGCGTTGCCTGTGGATGCCGCACAAAGCCTGCACCAGCGTTTGCAACAGTGGCCGACGGAAATCCTCGGCAGCTCGGAGACCGGCGGTATCGCCTGGCGTCAGGGCGAGTCGCTGTGGCAGCCGTTCGCCGGGGTCGAACTGAGCCAGGACAGCGACGGCGCGTTGCTGATCGCCTCACCGTACTTGCCCTTCGGACATGTCGAACACACCGCCGATGCCGCGCGCATCGAGGCCGATGGTCGTTTCGAACTGCTCGGGCGACTGGACCGGATCGTCAAACTGGAAGAAAAGCGTATCTCCCTGCCGATGCTGGAACAGGCCTTGGTCGCCCACGACTGGGTCGCCGAAGCGCGACTCGGTGTGGTGCAGGAAAACCGTGCGTCTCTCGGTGCCTTGCTGGTGCTCAGCGAATCCGGTCTGTTTGCCCTGCGCGAACACGGCCGGCGCAGCCTCACCGAAACCCTGCGCCGTCACCTCGGCGAGCATTGCGAAGCCCTCGCCCTGCCTCGGCGCTGGCGCTTGCTGCGACAACTGCCGCTGAACACTCAAGGCAAATTGCCTCAGGCTGACGTCGAAGCCTTGCTGCTGGCACCGCGTCCGAAGGCACCGGAAGTTCTGGAGCAGACCGAAACCGAGGGCGAATGGAGCCTGCAACTGAGCGTGCCGCCGGATCTGGCCTACTTCAGCGGTCACTTCCCCAAGGCCCCGGTGTTGCCCGGCGTGGTGCAGGTCGAATGGGCGCTGAACCTCGGCCGGCACCTGCTGAACCTGTCTGGTGCATTCGCCGGGATGGAAGTGCTGAAGTTCCAGCAACTGGTGCGCCCCGGCGATGAAATCCAGTTGCACCTGCGCTTCGACGCCGAACGCGGCAAGCTGTATTTCGCCTACCGCAACGACACCGCGACCTGCTCCAGCGGCCGGATTCTGCTGGGGGCTGGCGATGCATAATCCTTGTGCGGTCATCCCGGTCTACAACCACGAAACCGCGATCACCACGGTGGTCGAGGCCCTGCTCGCCCAAGGCTTGCCGTGCATTCTGGTGGACGACGCCAGCAGCAAATCCTGCGCAGCCGTGCTGGATGTTCTGGCCGAACGCGAGCGGGTGTATCTGGTGCGACTCACCACCAATCAGGGCAAGGGCGGCGCAGTGATGACCGGACTGCGTGAAGCCGCGCGACTGGGTTTCACTCATGCCTTGCAGGTCGATGCCGACGGTCAGCACGACTTGCAGGACGTCAGCCGCTTCGTCGAAGAATCCCGCGCCCATCCGCGTGCGCTGATCTGCGGTTATCCGCTCTACGACGCCAGCGTGCCCAAGGGGCGCCTGTACGCCCGTTACCTCACTCACGTGATGGTGTGGATCAACAGCCTGTCACTGCAGATTCGCGATTCGATGTGTGGTTTCCGTGTCTATCCGCTGGAGCCGACACTGGCACTGATCGACTCGGCGCGGATCGGCAAGCGCATGGATTTCGACTCGGACATCCTCGTGCGCCTGTCATGGCGCAACCAGCCGATGCGCTGGCTGCAAACCAGCGTGCACTACCCGCTGGACGGCGTGTCGCACTTTCGGATGTTCCACGACAACGTGTTGATTTCGAGCATGCACACGCGCCTGTTCTTCGGCATGTTGCTGCGCTCGCCCGCCATCCTCTGGCGACGGTGGCGCGCATGACGGTCGAGACCGACAAGAAGCACTGGGCCGACCGCGAAGAGCGCGGCAGTTTCCTGCTGATGAAATTCACCGCGTTCGCCGCCAAGGTTCTTGGCCGACGCCTGTTGAGCCCGTTGCTGTACAGCATCGTCCTGTACTTTTTCCTGTTCGGCCGCACAGCCCGGCGCAGTGCCTGGCAGTATCAGCAACGCCTCGCCGACTGGAGCGGCCGCCACGAATTGCGCCCAAGCCTGTGGCGGGTGTTCGGCCAGTTCATGGCGTTCGCCGATTCGCTGCTCGACAAGCTCGACGTGTGGAACCGCAAGCTGCGCATCGAGCAGATCGAAATCATCGACCCGGCGCTGTTGCGCGATCAGTTGCGCGGCAGTCGCGGGCAAATGCTGGTGGGCGCGCATCTGGGCAACCTCGAAGTGTGCCGGGCGCTGGCGGAGATCGGTGAAAAGGTCACCATGAACGTTCTGGTGCACACCAAGCACGCCGAACAATTCAATCGCTTGCTGGGCGAGGCCGGGGCGACCAATCTGCGACTGATCCAGGTCAGCGAGCTGGACCCGGTGATCATGCTGCAACTGCATGAACGCCTGGAGCGCGGCGAATGGCTGGCGATTGCCGGCGACCGTGTGCCGCTGCACGGCGGGCGCAGCGTAACCGTGGACTTCCTCGGCCATCCGGCGCGGTTTCCGCAAGGCCCGTGGCTGCTGGCCGGCCTGCTGAAGTGCCCGGTCAATCTGCTGATGTGCCTCAAGCAACCTGACGGCCACTATCGCCTGACCCTCGAACCGTTCGCCGATGCCGTGACGTGGACACGCCGCGAGCGCGAACAGGTCATTCATCAGTGGGCGACCCGCTATGCCGAACGCCTGAGTCACTATTGCCTCGAAGCCCCCAAGCAATGGTTCAACTTTTACCCTTTCTGGAAGACCGATGACGACGCCAACCCATGAGCCGGTAACCTTCGGCGAACGCCCTTTGCGCATCGAAGACGTGCTGGCCCTGGCCAACCGTCAGGCGCCCGTGCAGTTGCAGAGCGACGCCGACTACCGCGAACGCATCGCCAAAGGCGCGCGGTTCCTCGATTCGCTGCTGGACAAGGAAGGCGTGATCTACGGTGTGACCACCGGTTACGGCGACTCCTGCGTGGTCGCGGTGCCACTGCATCACGTCGAGGCGCTGCCGCGTCATCTCTACACCTTCCACGGTTGCGGACTGGGCAAACTGCTCGACGCCCAGGCCACCCGCGCGGTGCTGGCGGCGCGTTTGCAGTCGCTGTGCCACGGCGTGTCCGGGGTGCGCATCGAACTGCTGGAACGTCTGCATGCCTTCCTCGAACACGACATCCTGCCGCTGATCCCCGAAGAAGGTTCGGTGGGTGCCAGCGGCGATCTGACGCCGCTGTCCTATGTCGCCGCAACCCTGTCCGGCGAGCGCGAAGTGATGTTCCGTGGCGAACGCCGCCAGGCTGCCGATGTGCATCGCGAGTTGGGCTGGACGCCGCTGGTGCTGCGTCCCAAGGAAGCGCTGGCACTAATGAACGGCACCGCCGTGATGACCGGCCTCGCCTGCCTCGCCTACGCCCGCGCCGATTACCTGCTGCAACTGGCCACCCGCATCACCGCGTTGAACGTGGTGGCGCTGCAAGGCAATCCGGAGCACTTCGACGAGCGCCTGTTCGCAGCCAAGCCGCATCCGGGGCAGATGCAGGTTGCCGCGTGGCTGCGCAAGGATCTGGCGATCGACGCGCCGACCGCGCCGCTGCACCGCTTGCAGGACCGCTACTCGCTGCGCTGCGCTCCGCACGTGCTCGGCGTATTGGCCGACAGCCTGAACTGGCTGCGTTCGTTCATCGAGACCGAACTCAACAGCGCCAACGACAACCCGATCATCGACGCCGAAGCCGAGCGCGTGCTGCACGGCGGGCACTTCTACGGCGGGCATATCGCGTTCGCCATGGACAGCCTGAAAAATCTCGTGGCCAACGTCGCCGACCTGCTCGACCGGCAACTCGCGCTGCTGGTGGATGAGCGCTACAACCACGGTTTGCCGAGCAACCTGTCCGGCGCCAGCGCGGATCGGGCGATGCTCAACCACGGCTTCAAGGCTGTGCAGATCGGCGCCAGCGCCTGGACTGCCGAAGCGTTGAAAAACACCATGCCGGCCAGCGTCTTCTCGCGCTCCACCGAATGCCACAACCAGGACAAGGTGAGCATGGGCACCATCGCCGCCCGCGATGCCATTCGCGTGCTGGAGCTGACCGAACAGGTCGCCGCCGCCACCTTGCTCGCGGCCAATCAGGGCGTGTGGCTGCGCAGCCGTGATGACGACGCACGACCACTGCCGCCATCGCTGGCCGCCATGCACGAGCAACTGGCCCAGGACTTCCCGCCGGTGATCGAAGACCGTGCCCTGGAAGGCGAACTGCGCCTGTGTCTGCAACGCATCGCTGAGCAACACTGGAGGCTGCATGCGTAGCGCCGGAGTGCTTCACGCCGATACGGAAATCCTCGTGCCGTTCTTTGACGTCGACACCATGCACGTCGTCTGGCACGGCCATTACGTGAAATACCTGGAAGTGGCGCGCTGCGCGTTGCTCGACAAGATCGGCCACAACTACAACCAGATGGTCGACTCGGGCTATGCCTGGCCGGTGATCGACCTGCAATTGCGCTACGTGCGCGGCGCGGTGTTTGGTCAGCGGCTGAACGTGCGCGCCAGCCTGGTGGAATGGGAAAACCGCCTGAAGATTCACTACCTGATCACCGACGCCCAGACCGGCGAACGCCTCACCCGCGCCAGCTCGGTGCAGGTCGCCGTCGAGGTGAGCAGCCGCGAGATGCAACTGGCGTCGCCGAAAGTCTTCACCGATGCCGTGGAAAGGATGCTGCGATGAATGTGTTTCTGAAATCCCTCGGGGCCTTGGCGCTGCTGGGTCTGTCGACGCTGGCCAACGCCTTCGACCTGCAACAGTTGAGCGATCAACTGGCGAAACCGGACGTGATCCACGGCCAGTTCATCCAGGAAAAGCACCTGCGCGCCCTGCCACAGCCGCTGATCAGCAAGGGCAGCTTTGTCCTCGCCAAAAACCACGGCCTGCTCTGGCTGCTGAAGACCCCGCTACAGCAGGACTACCGCATCAGCGCCAAAGGCATTGCCCGTCGTGACCTCAACGGTTGGCAACTGTTGCCCGGCAAGAGCGCCGGTGCCGAACAGAACCGTCTGTTCCTTGCCGTCCTGCAAGGCGACAGCAGCGGCCTGCAACGGGATTTCGAACTGGCCCTGAGCGGCGACGCACAAAAGTGGCAACTGACGCTCACCCCGCGTTCGGTGCTGCTCAAGCAAGTGTTCAACCAGATCAACATCACCGGCGGCACGCTGGTGAGTACCATCGAACTGCTGGAAACCCAGGGCGACAGCACTGTGCTGCGCATGCAGGACAGCACCGCCGGCCAACCGTTGAGCGACGCGGAGCAACATGACTTTGCCGAGTGAACGCAGGCTGCCCTGGCTGTTCCTGATCCTGCTGCTGGCCGTCGTTGCACTGGGCGCCTGGCAGTGGCGCAACGGCGCACCGCTGTCGGCGAACCTGATGGAGCTGGTGCCCGGCACCCATCCGGACGCCGTCGAGCAGCGTGCCGAACAACGCATGCAGGAACCGCTCAACCGGGAAATGCTGGTGCTGGTCGGGCACACCGATCGCCAGCAAGCCGTGGCCATGGCCCAGACTTTGGGCGAGCAATGGCAGGCCAGCGGACTGTTCGAAAAAGTGCAGTGGAACCTGCAAGCCGATCTGCCCGCATTGCGCACGCAATTGCTGCAAGGGCGACTGGCGATGCTCTCGGCCGATGATCGACAGTTGCTGATCGAACACCCGGACGCCTTCATCCAGCAACGGGTGCAGGCGCTGTTCGATCCGTTCACCGGTTTCAGTCTGGTGCCGAGCCAGGACGACTGGCTGGGCCTGACCGGACGCATCCAGAACAACCAGCCGCAGCACGGCGCGGTACAACTGGACATCGGCAGCGGCGCGCTGATTGCCGATGCCGACGGCAAGAGCTGGGTACTGTTGCGCGCGCGCACCACCGGCAACGCCTTCGACATGAACCTGCCGCTGCAAGTCGCCGCGCTGCTGCAACACAGCCGCGAGCAAGCGGCGAAATCCGATGTGCAACTGCTGGCCGCCAGCGGATTGCTCTACGCGGCCAATGGTCAACAACAAGCCTCGCGGGAAATTTCCTGGGTTGGCGGCGGCGCTACCCTCGGCATTCTGTTGCTGCTGTTGCTCGCCTTCCGCCGCTGGCGGGTGTTGCTGGCGTTCATTCCGGTGCTGGTGGGCATGCTGTTCGGCGCGGTGGCCTGCGTGGCACTGTTCGGGCACCTGCATGTCATGACCTTGGTGCTCGGTTCGAGCCTGATCGGCGTGGCTGTGGATTACCCGCTGCACTATCTGTCCAAGAGCTGGAGCCTCAAGCCGTGGCGCAGCTGGCCGGCGCTGCGCCTGACCGTGTCGGGCCTGACCCTGAGCCTGATCACCAGCGCCATCGGCTATCTGGCGCTGGCCTGGACACCGTTCCCGGCCCTGACCCAGATCGCCGTGTTCTCCGCTGCTGGCCTGCTCGGCGCTTACCTGTCCGCGGTGTGCCTGCTGCCGGCGCTGTTGAGCAACGTCGAGTTGCGCCCGGCGCAGTGGCCGCTGCGTCTGGCCGAGCGCATGGTCAGTCTTCGGGAAATGCTGCTGGAACACGTGCGCACACCGATTCTGGCGGCACTGCTGATCGCGTTCTGCGCCGGTGGCCTGGTACAGCTGCAAAGCAAGAACGACATCCGCCAATGGGTCGGCGCGCCGCAGCACCTGACCGATGAGGCGCAGACCATCGCCCGCATCACCGGTTATCAGCCGACCAGCCAGTTTTTCCTGGTGCGTGCAGAAAACCAGGAGCAACTGCTGGAGCGCCAGGCAGCCCTGAGCGAGCGGCTGGATCAACTGGTCAACCTCGACAAGTTGCAGGGTTATCTGGCGCTCAACCAATTGGTCAGCCCGCCGAGCCAGCAGCAACAGGTTCGCGAAGCGCTGAACAAATTGCCGCAGTTCTGGCAGCCCCTGCTTGAAGTCGGCGTACCGCTGGCAGCCCTGCAAACCGAACTGACGCAATTGCAGGCCCTGCCCGCCGAAGACATCGACGCCGCACTGGTCGGCCCGCTCGGTGAGCCTTACCGCACCTTGTGGCTCGGTCCGACCGAAGAAGGCGTGGCGGCGATGGTCAGCCTGCAAGGCCTGAACAACCCGGCGCTGCTGCGGGTACAGGCACTGGATTTGCCCGGCGTGGAACTGGTAGATCGCCTCGGTGACCTGAACCGGGTGTTTGCCGAAACCCAGATCAGCGCCGCCGAGCTGAAACTCGCCTCCTGCGTGCTGATCGTGCTGGTGCTGATCCTGCCGTTCGGTCTCGGTGGCGCGTTGCGCATCGTTTCCCTGCCACTGCTCGCAGCGCTGTGCAGCCTGGCCAGCCTCGGCTGGCTCGGTCAGCCGCTGACCCTGTTCAGCCTGTTCGGCCTGCTGCTGGTGACGGCGATCAGCGTCGACTACGCGATCCTCATGCGTGAGCAGGTCGGCGGCGCAGCCGTCAGTCTGCTCGGCACTTTGTTGGCGGCGCTGACGACCTGGCTGTCGTTCGGCCTGCTGGCGGTGTCGAGTACGCCGGCGGTGAGCAACTTCGGGTTGTCGGTGAGCCTGGGGCTGGCGTTCAGTTTCATGCTGGCGCCGTGGGCCGGGCGTCATGCCCATGCGGTGACAGTCGCGGAGCCGGCAGCATGATGATCGTGATTTTCTGGCTGATGGCGCTGGCGTTGTTCGCCGTGGCCACCCGTGTCGGTCGATATTTCGGATTGATTCCGATCGTCAGCCAGTTGCTGCTGGCCAGTTTCGTGCTGCCGCTGTTGATGTACGTCTGGATCGAACCGGGCTGGCAGCTCAGCGGTGCCGAACTGATTGCGCCGGCCTGGCTGAAAAACCTCTACAGCCTGAGCTTCGCGCTGTTGCTCGGGCACATTCTCAGCGACGTGATCGACCTGCGCCTGGATCGCCAGAGCGTGAAAATTGCCCTGCCGAGTTTTGCCGTGCCGTTCGCCTGCGGGTTGGCGACGGCGTACTGGCTGCTGCCGGCGCAACCGTGGATCAACTCGCTGGCGATCGGTCTGGTGTTCGCCATCACCGCGATCCCGGTGCTGTATCTGTACCTGCGCCACATCGACTATCCGCCCGCCGCCACCCGGCGTCTGGTGCAGACTGCGATCCTGATCGACCTGACTTGCTGGACCCTGTTCGGCCTCGCCCAGGGCAGTCTGCACCTGAGCAGCCTGTTGCTGCCGCTGGGGCTGGCCTGCGTGCCAGTGCTGCTGCGTGTGTTCGGCGTCCGCCGGCCATTGACCTACAGCCTTGGCTTTTTTGCGCTGTTGGTGCTGGCCGAACACTACAAACTCAATGCGCTGATTTTCGGCATCGGCTATCTGCTGTGCATGGCCGCGTTGAAGGTGCCATTGGTGCTGCCGTTGCCCGCACGCTGGATGAACCGTTTGCAGACGTGGATCGCGATTCCGCTGATCCTGACGTTTGGCATCGTGCAGATCGATGTGCACAGCGCCCTCGCCAGCCTCGGCGCTGCGCAATGGGCAGCACTGCTGCTGTTGCCGGTCGCCAGCAAAATCGTGGGCAACTGGCTCGGCCTCGGCTGGGCCGGCGCATCGTTCGAAGGCGCCAGCCGCTGGCGCGAAAGCGTGCTGCTGAACATTCGCGGCTTGAGCGAAATCGTCTTTCTCAACTTGCTGTTGCAACAACAACTCATCAGCCCGGCGCTGTACTTTGCGCTGATGTTGATGGGTCTGATCGCGACGCTGCTGCCGGCCTTCATCGGCCTGCACCGGGCGTCACTGAACCCTATTGCCGTACCCAGGAGCTCGCGTGCCAATCGTTGAAATGGAATCCCGTCAGGTCGTGATCATCGGCGCCGGCCCGTCCGGCGCCATCGCCGCCGCGTTGCTCAAGCGTAAGGGCCACGACGTGCTGGTTATCGAGCGCCAGCATTTCCCACGGTTCTCCATCGGCGAAAGCCTGCTCAGCCATTGCCTGGATTTCGTCGAAGAAGCGGGGATGCTCGAAGCGGTGAACGCGGCCGGATTCCAGCGCAAGACCGGCGCGGCATTCGCCTGGGGCGAGCGCTACAGCGCGTTTGATTTCGGCGATACGTTCAGCGGCGGCAAACCGACTACCTTCCAGGTACAACGCGCCGACTTCGACAAATTGCTGGCCGATCAGGCGGCGTTGCAGGGTGCGGAAATCCGCTACGGCGACGCGATTGTCAGCGTCGATTTCGACCGACCGCGTCCGCAACTCGATGTGCGTCGCGAAGACGGCAGCGAGTACCGTGTCGAGGCCGGTTTCGTCCTCGATGCCAGCGGCTACGGCCGCGTGCTGTCGCGCTTGCTGGACCTGGAGGCGCCGTCGAATTTCCCGGTGCGCCAGGCCGTGTTCACCCACGTCGAAGATCACATCGACCACCCGGCCTTCGACCGCGAGAAAATCCTCGTCACCACCCACCCGCAGCATCGTGACATCTGGTTCTGGACGATCCCGTTCAGCAACGGTCGCTGCTCGGTCGGCGTGGTCGCGGCAGCCGAACATTTCGCAGGGCGCGATGCCGACCTCGACGCCTGCCTGCGCGGTTTCATCGCCGAAACCCCGAGCCTGGCCAAGGTGCTGAACAATGCGGTGTGGGACACTCCGGCGCGTACCCTCGGCGGTTATGCGGCCAACGTCAAAACCCTGCACGGCCCCGGTTTTGCCTTGCTGGGCAACGCGGCGGAATTTCTCGACCCGGTGTTCTCTTCCGGCGTGACCATTGCCATGCGCTCGGCGAGCATGGCCGCCGGTGTGCTGCATCGACAGTTGCAGGGCGAAACGGTGGACTGGCAAAGCGAGTTCGCCGAACCGCTCAAGCGCGGCGTCGATACCTTCCGCTGCTATGTCGAGGGCTGGTACGCCGGCACCTTCCAGGACGTGATTTTCCACGAGCAAGGCTCCCCCGAAATCCGTCGCATGATCTGCTCGATCCTCGCCGGTTACGCCTGGGATGAACGCAACCCGTTCGTCAGCGAAGCGCGCCGTCGGCTGAAGACGATCTCCGAACTCTGTGCAAGGGACGACACATGAATTACTTGAGCGACAGCTACGTCGAGGAAACCCGTTTCGGCTTCTGGTTCCTGCGCAGCCACACCTGGCAGCACCATGTGTTGCGCGTGGCGATCAACGATTTGCGCGGACTGTTCAGCGAGTCGCTGCCGGCCAATCCGGTGCTGCTGGATGCGGGCTGCGGCCAGGGCAAATCCTTCGGCCATCTGCGCCAGACCTTCGCGCCACAGCGTTTGATCGGCGTCGATGCCGATCCGCACAGCCTGGAATTGAGCGCCGCAGAAGCCGCGCGTCAGGGCTTCGCCGTCGAGCTGATCGGCAGCGACTGCGCGACATTGAATGTCCCGGATGCGAGCGTCGATCTGCTGTTCTGTCACCAGACCTTCCATCATCTGGTGGAACAGGAAAAAGTCCTGGCCGAGTTCTACCGGGTGCTCAAGCCGGGCGGTTATCTGCTGTTCGCCGAGTCCACCGAGGCTTACATTGATACTTGGGTCATCCGTTGGTTGTTCCGCCATCCGATGCACGTGCAGAAGAGTGCGGCGCAGTATCTGGAGATGATTCGCCAGCAGGGTTTCGAGTTCGGCGAGCGGAATGTTTCCTACCCGTACCTGTGGTGGAGCCGCTCAAAGGATTTTGGTCTGCTGGAACGTTTTGGCCTGCGCAAACCGAAGCCGTTTGGCCAGCGTGAAGAAACCCTGGTCAACGTCGTGGCGCGCAAACCGCTGGAAGAGGCCGTCTGATGCTGCGTGTTCTGCTGCTCGCCTGCGTCCTGCTGCTGACCGCGTGCGCCAGCCAGGCGCCGTTGCCTGTGGGTAACCCTACGCTGCCCTTGCCGCTGCAACTGCACATCGAGCGCCAGCAAGCCGAGCAGCGCCAGGACTGGTTGCTGGTGATCCAGCGCGAGGGGCCGGGAATTCGCTGGTCGATGATGGATCCGTTGGGCATCCCTCAGGCGCGTCAGCAACTGATCGACGGACGCTGGCAGGCTGACGGCCTGCTGCCGCCGAATCCGGAGGCCCGGGAGTTGTTCGCTGCGCTGCTGTTCGCCCTGACGCCTGCCGGCGAACTGTCGCGCAATTACCCAACCGCGCAGCAACACGGCGGGCAACGTTCCTTGCCGGCACGCTGGGACATCCGTTATGCACAACCGTTGAGCTTCGAATTGAACCTGCCCCAAGGCCCGCAGTATCGGGTTTCTCCCTTAGGTGAATCGACGCCATGACCGCCTACCTCAACGCCCTCGGCGTGATCTGCGCCCTGGGCCGTGACAAGCAAGAGATCGCACGCAACCTGTTCGCCGGCGATTGCTCGGGCATGCGCCACGAGTCGGGCTGGGTGCCGGAACGCGAGTTGCCGGTGGCCGCAGTGCACGGTGACCTAGCGCCTGTTCCGCCGCAGATGGCGGCGCACAAGAGCCGCAACAATCAGTTGCTGCTGGAAGCCGCGTTGCAGATTCGCGACGACATCGACGCCGCCATTCAGACCTATGGCCCCGACCGCGTCGGCGTGGTGCTCGGCACCAGCACTTCGGGCATCGACGAGGCCAGCCAGGGTCTGGCGCATTACATTCGCGAACAACAGTTCCCGGCCGATTACGACTATCGGCAACAGGAACTCGGCGCCCCGGCGACGTTCCTCGCCGACTGGCTGCAACTGAGCGGCCCGACCTACGTGATTTCCACCGCGTGCACCTCCAGCGCCCGGGCCTTGATGAGCGCCCGGCGTCTGCTGGATCTGGGGCTGTGCGACGCGGTGCTGTGCGGCGGTGTCGACAGCCTGTGCAAACTGACCCTCAACGGTTTCTCGTCGCTGGAAGCGGTGTCCGGGGAGCGCTGCAACCCGTTCTCGGCCAACCGCAACGGCATCAACATCGGCGAGGCAGCGGTGCTGTTCGTGATGAGCAAACAGCGCGGCGACGGCCCGGCCATTGCCCTGCTGGGCGCTGGCGCCAGCTCCGATGCGCACCATATTTCCGCGCCGGAGCCGTCCGGCCGTGGCGCGTTGCAAGCCATGCAACAGGCGCTGGATCGCGCGCAGCTGCAAGCCACGCAAATCAGTTATCTGAACCTGCACGGCACCGCCACCCAGCACAACGACGCCATGGAAAGCCTGGCCGTTTCCACGCTGTTCCCGCAGGGTGTGGCGTGTTCCTCGACCAAGCCGATGACCGGCCACACCCTCGGTGCTGCCGGCGCACTGGAAGCCGCGTTCTGCTGGCTGAGCCTGAACGCCGACAACCCCGACCACGCCTTGCCGCCGCACGTCTGGGACGGCCAGGCCGATCCGGACCTGCCAGCGCTGAAGTGGGTGACCGCGAGCGAGCGCCTGGCGTCCATTGCACCCCGCTACCTGATGAGCAACTCGTTTGCCTTCGGTGGCAATAACGTCAGCCTGATTATCGGAGACGCCCCATGAATGACTGGCCGCTCGCCGAATTGCTGCCCCACGCTGGCGACATGATTCTGATCGACCGGATCTTGAGCTTCGACGACGAGCAGATCCACACCACCCTGACGGTCAAACCCGATGGTTTGTTCAACCTGCCCGACGGCAGCCTGCCGGCGTGGGTCGGCGTCGAGTTGATGGCGCAGAGCGTCGCTGCATTCGCTGGCTGCCATGCACGGCAGAAAGGCAATGCGGTGGAACTGGGCTTTTTGCTTGGCACCCGCAAGTTCGAATGCAATGTCGAGGCATTCCCCGTCGGCTGTGAACTGATCATCCACGGCATCCGCTCGCTGGAAGACGACAACGGCATGGGTGTGTTCGAATGCCACATCAATGCGCCCGGCATCGAAGCCAGCGCCCGGCTGAACGTGTTCCGCCCGCCGCACGCGGCGCAATATCTTGAACAATTGAAGGAGTCGAACGATGACTGAATTCGTACTGGTCACCGGCTCCAGTCGCGGTATCGGCCGCGCGATTGCCCTGCGTCTGGCCCAGGCTGGCCACGATATCGTCCTGCATTGCCGCAGCGGCGTGGCCGAGGCGCAAGCGGTGAAATCCGAAGTCGAAGCGCTCGGTCGCCATGCGCGCATCCTGCAATTCGACGTCGCCGACCGCGAAACCTGCAAAGCCATCCTCGAAGCCGATGTCGAAGCCCACGGCGCCTATTACGGCGTGGTGCTCAATGCCGGGCTGACCCGCGATGGCGCGTTTCCGGCCCTCAGCGATGACGACTGGGACGTGGTGCTGCGCACCAACCTCGACGGCTTCTACAACGTCCTGCACCCGGTGATGATGCCGATGATCCGCCGCCGCGCCGCCGGTCGCATCGTTTGCATCACCTCGGTCTCGGGGCTGATCGGCAACCGTGGCCAGGTCAACTACAGCGCCTCGAAAGCGGGTGTGATCGGTGCCGCAAAGGCGTTGGCGATCGAACTGGCCAAGCGCAAAATCACGGTGAACTGTGTTGCTCCCGGCCTGATCGATACGGCCATGCTCGATGAAAACGTGCCGGTGGAAGAATTGATGAAAATGATCCCGGCACAACGCATGGGCACGCCGGAAGAAGTGGCCGGTGCAGTGAATTTCCTGATGTCGGCGGAAGCGTCGTACATCACCCGCCAGGTGCTGGCAGTCAACGGAGGCTTGTGCTGATGAAGCGCGTTGTCGTCACCGGCATGGCCGGCATCACCTCGCTGGGCAGCGACTGGGACACCATCGCCGGCAACTTCGCCGCCAACCGCAGCGGCATCCGCCGGATGGACGAGTGGGATCGTTTCAGCGAACTCAACACCCGACTGGCCGGGCCAATCGACGATTTTGTGGTGCCGGCGCACTGGACCCGCAAACAACTGCGCAGCATGGGCCGGGTCTCACGGCTGGCAGTCGGCGCGGCCGAAAAAGCGTTGGCCGATGCCGGCCTGCTCGGCGACGAATCAATCAAGGACGGCCGCATGGGCGTGGCCTGCGGTTCGTCCACCGGCAGCACCGACGAGATCAAGGCGTTCGGCAACATGCTGCTGAATTCGGTGGCCGAAGGCCTCAACGCCAACTCCTACGTGCGGATGATGCCGCACACCACGGCGGCGAACATCAGCATCTTCTTCGGCCTCACCGGTCGCCTGATCCCGACGTCCAGCGCCTGCACCAGTGGCAGTCAGGGCGTCGGTTATGCCTACGAGGCGATCAAGTTCGGTCGTTTGCCGCTGATGCTCGCCGGTGGCGCCGAAGAGCTGTGTCCGACCGAGGCCATGGTGTTCGACGCGCTGTACGCCACCAGCCTGAAAAACGATGCGCCGCAAACCTCGCCACGTCCGTATGACAAGGGCCGCGACGGTCTGGTGATCGGCGAAGGCGGCGGCATGCTGGTGCTTGAAGAACTGGAACACGCCCTGGCTCGCGGTGCGCGCATTCACGCCGAAATCGTCGGTTTCGGCAGCAACGCCGACGGCCAGCACACCACTCGTCCCGAGCAAGTCACCATGCGTCGTGCGATGGAGCTGGCACTGGAAGACGCGGGCCTGACGCCTGACGCCATCGGTTACGTGAACGGTCACGGCACGGCCACCGAGCAGGGCGACATCGCCGAAACCCTGGCCACCAGCAGCCTGTTTGGCGAGCGTATGCCGATCAGTTCGCAGAAGAGTTTCCTCGGCCACACCCTGGGTGCCTGCGGTGCGCTGGAGTCCTGGTTCAGCATCGAAATGCTCAACCGCGACTTGTACGTGCACACGCTCAACCTCGACGAAGTCGACCCGCACTGCGGCAAGCTCGATTACCTGCGCGGCGAATTCCGCCAGATGCACCACGATTACGTGATGAACAACAACTTCGCGTTTGGCGGGGTCAACACCTCGCTGATCTTCCGCCGCTGGACGCAACCGAATTAATCCAGGTCAAGGAGACCTCCATGCGTTTGAACAAACTCGCGGCCGCCACCCTGCTACTCTGCGCCTTGCCCGCCGTCAGCCAGGCCCGTGACACGGCGGTGTACCTGCCGTTCGACAAGGCGGTCGCCGAGGCAACCCGCACCGGCAAGATCGACGGCAGCGTGAAGTTCTATCTGGCGGGCAACGCCCCGGCCGGCAAAGTCACCGTGGTCAGCAGCGGCGCGGTGACCAACAAGAAGACCAACGCCTTCAACAAGTCCGATGAAGTGGCCTGCGAATGGGTCGTGCAATCGGCGATCATCAGCCTGCACCAGGCCGCGAAAAACGCCGGCGCCAACGCCGTGACCAACATCGTCAGCTTCTACAAGAGCAACGAGCGCAAGGATGCGAAGAACTACGAGTGCCACGCGGGCGCGATCATGGCCGGCGTTGCCTTGAAGGGTGATCTGGCGACGGTTCAGTAATCACCAGAAACGACAAAGGGCGCCTTTCGGCGCCCTTTTCAGTTCAGATCATGTGCTGGCATGCAACTTCAGCCCCAGCGCCTTCATGACTTTGAGGATCGTCCCAAACTCAGGATTTACCTCGCCTGACAGTGCGCGATAAAGACTTTCCCTTGATAGCCCAGCATCGCGCGCAACCTGCGTCATGCCACGCGCCCGAGCGATAGTGCCAAGTGCCTTGGCAATAAAAGCCGGGTCGTCACCCGCCTCTTCCATACAGGCGTCCAGATAGTTGGCCATGTCCTCTTCTGTCTTGAGGTACTCGGCTGAGTCCCAACGAGTGAATTGTTCGGTCATGGGTTTTGCTCCTGCCAGGATTCCGCTATGAGCCTGGCTTGCTTGATGTCTCGAGATTGACTGCTCTTGTCTCCACCACAAAGGAGGATGACCAGCTGACGACCTTGCAGCATGAAATAGACCCGATATCCCGGGCCATAGTCAATTCGGGCTTCGCTGATCCCTTCGCCAATGGCTTTGACATCACCGAAATTCCCATCAGCCATGCGATCAATTCGCACCTGAATACGCATCCTGGCGCGACTATCAGCCAGCTTCACAAGCCAGCTCGAGAATGTGGAGCTTCGAAGTATCTCAGTCATGGCTGCAAGTGTAGCCGTTGAGCTACACGCACTCTACATGGACTTCTCTCTGTCCGATATACGGCGTCTACACTCGTCATACCCGTAATTTGCTGCGCGTTACGTCAAGGAGATGACCATGCAAGCGAAAGCCCTGATCGCCGCCGCCCTTTTCAGCCTGCTCCCCAGCGCCAGCCACGCCACCAACCTGATGTACATGCCGTTCGAAACCGTGCTGTCGGATGCGATTCGTGCCGGGCGGCTGGATGGCAGTGTGAAGTTCTACCTGATCGGCAATGGACCACTGGGGACTCAGCGGATGTTGCAGCGCGGGGTGGTCAGCGATCTGAAGACCAATGGCTTCAACAAGAGCGATCACGACTCCTGCGAGTGGGTGTTGCAGTCGAATCTGATTGCGCTGCAGGCCCAGGCCAAGCGCGTCGGGGCCAACGCGGTGACCAATATCGTCAGCTACTACGACCAGCATGTGCGCAAGGATCTGAACACTTACGAATGTCGGGCCGGGGTGTTTGTGACGCGGGTGGCGTTGAAGGGGGATCTGGTGCGGCTGCCCTGATCAACCGGCTTCGACCTTGCGCGTGAGCAGCTCGACGAACGCCTTGGCCATCGGTGATTTCTGATCCTTGCGCTGCACCAGCCACACCGCCGTCACCGCCTCGGGATCCAGCAGCGGCCGATAGACCACGCCATCGATGCGCATCCGCTGATACGAGGCCGGCATGACCGACACGCCCAGGCCCGCCGCCACCAGGCCGATGATCGTCATCGCCTCCCCCGCCTCCTGTGCAAAGTGCGGGCTGAAACCGGCGTCACGGGCCAGGCTGATCAGTTGCGAGTAAAGACCGCTGCCGTAGCTGCGCGGGAAGAACACGAACGGCTCCAGAGCCAGCGCCGAGAGGAACAGGCCTTCCTCACTGCCCTGGGCCAGCGGATGTTTGGAGCTGAGCACCGCTACCAAAGGCTCGCGCATCAGTTCGACCACGCTCAGCGAATCCGGCAGGCCCAGCGGGCGCATGATGCCGACCTCGATCGACTCGTCCACCAGTGCGTCGGCCACCATGGTGCTACTCATCTCCCGCAGATTCAGGTGCACGGCCGGGAAACGCTGGCGGAAGGAAAAAATCGCCTGGGGAATCGTCGAGTTGAACGGCGCCGACGAAGTGAAGCCGATCTTCAGTTCCCCCAGCTCTCCGAGCTGCGCCCGCCGCGCCACGTCCGCCGCTTTATCGACCTGGGCCAGCACCAACCGCGCCTCTTCCAGAAACAGTCGTCCGGCCTCGCTGAGCTCGACCCGACGATTGGTACGCTCGAACAGCCGTGCGCCGACTTCCTGCTCCAGCGCCTGAATCTGCTGGCTCAGCGGTGGCTGGGAGATGCCCAGCACCTGTGCGGCGCGGCCGAAGTGCAGTTCTTCGGCGACGGCGATGAAGTAGCGCAAGTGACGCAATTCCATGAAAACCCCATTAGGTCGTGAAAGCTATCAAACAGGTCGAACAATATATTGGATAGAAACATTAGCCAGCTATATGATTTTTTCATTGCCTGCCTGCCCGCGCCCTCCGAGGTCTGATGTGAAAACCGCCGTCGCTCCACTGGCCCATGAAGTCCCGCCCGCTGCGGCGGACGATGTGCTGACCGAACTGCAAGAGATCTACATCGAGAAAGGCACGCCCGCGTTCATGCGCACGGTGCTCGCGCTGTTCAGCGGCGGCTTCGCGACGTTTGCCCTGCTGTACTGCGTGCAGCCGATGATGCCGCTGCTGTCCCAGGAATATTCGATCAACGCGGCGCAGAGCAGCCTGATCCTGTCGGTGGCCACCGGCATGCTGGCCTTCGGTCTGCTGATCACCGGCCCGATTTCCGATCGGGTCGGGCGCAAACTGGTGATGGTCGCCGCACTGTTTGCCGCAGCCCTGTGCACCATCGCCAGTTCGATGATGCCGAGCTGGCACGGCGTGCTGATCATGCGGGCGCTGATCGGGTTGTCGTTGAGTGGTCTGGCGGCGGTTGCAATGACTTACCTCAGCGAGGAAATCCATCCGCAGCACATCGGTCTGGCGATGGGCCTGTACATCGGCGGCAACGCGATTGGCGGGATGAGCGGGCGCTTGATCACCGGCGTACTGATCGACTTCGTCAGCTGGCACACGGCGATGCTGGTGATCGGCGGTCTGGCGCTGATCGCGGCAGCGGTGTTCTGGAAGATCCTGCCGGAGTCGCGCAACTTCCGCTCCCGCTCGCTGCATCCGCGCAGCCTGCTCGACGGCTTCACCATGCACTTTCGCGATGCCGGCCTGCCGCTGCTGTTCCTTGAGGCGTTCGTGCTGATGGGCGCGTTCGTCACGTTGTTCAACTACATCGGCTACCGCCTGCTGGCCGAGCCGTATCACCTGGATCAGGTGTTTGTGGGGTTGTTGTCGGTGGTCTATCTGTCAGGTATCTACAGTTCGGCGAAAATCGGCTCGCTGGCCGACAAACTGGGCCGCCGCAAAGTGCTGTGGGCGACCATCGCCCTGATGTTCGCCGGCCTCGCCCTGACGATGTTTACACCGCTGCCTCTGGTGATCATCGGCATGCTGATCTTCACCTTCGGCTTCTTCGCCGCACACTCGGTGGCCAGCAGCTGGATCGGCCGTCGGGCGCTCAAGGCCAAGGGGCAGGCGTCGTCGCTGTACCTGTTCAGCTATTACGCCGGCTCGAGCATCGCCGGGACAGCGGGCGGGGTGTTCTGGCACATGGCCGGGTGGAACGGGATTGGGTTGTTTATCGGCGCGTTGTTGCTGGTGGCGCTGTTGGTGGCGTTGAAGCTGGCGAAGTTGCCGCCGTTAGGTGGCGTCAAAGCCTGATCCACGCCCACAAAAAAACGCCCGGCATAAGCCGGGCGTTTTTTATTGAGGCACAATCACTCGTGGTACTGCGCCGACAACTCGTGCACCGCACGCAGGAACGCGCCAGCGTGTTCCGGATCGACTTCAGGCGTGATGCCGTGGCCGAGGTTGAACACGTGGCCGCTGCCCTTGCCGTAGCTGGCGAGGATGCGCCCGACTTCGGTACGTATCGCTTCCGGCTTGGCGTACAGCACGGTCGGGTCCATGTTGCCTTGCAGTGCGACCTTGTCGCCAACGCGGGCGCGGGCGTTGCCGATGTCGCAGGTCCAGTCCAGGCCCAGTGCGTCGGCGCCAGCGTCGGCGATGCTTTCCAGCCACAGGCCGCCGTTCTTGGTGAAGAGGATCACCGGCACCTTGCGACCGTCGTGCTCGCGGATCAGGCCGCTGACGATTTTCTTCATGTAGGCCAGGGAGAATTCCTGATACGCCGCCGCCGACAGGTTGCCGCCCCAGGTATCGAAGATCTGCACCGCTTGCGCACCGGCCTGGATCTGGCCGTTCAGGTACGAGGTCACCGACTGCGCCAGCTTGTCCAGCAACAGGTGCATGGCTTGCGGGTTGTCGTAGAGCATCGCCTTGGTCTTGCGGAAGTCTTTCGACGAGCCGCCTTCGACCATGTAAGTGGCAAGGGTCCATGGGCTGCCGGAGAAACCGATCAGCGGCACGCGGCCGTTCAGTTCGCGGCGGATGGTGCTGACCGCGTCCATCACGTAGCCGAGGTCTTTGTGCGGATCCGGGATCGGCAGGGCTTCGATGTCGGCCAGGGTGCTGACGACCTTCTTGAAGCGCGGACCTTCACCGGTCTCGAAGTACAGGCCCTGGCCCATGGCATCGGGAATGGTGAGGATGTCGGAGAACAGGATCGCCGCGTCCAGTTGCGGATAGCGGTCGAGAGGTTGCAGCGTGACTTCGCAGGCGAATTCCGGATTCATGCACAGGCTCATGAAATCACCGGCCTGGGCGCGGCTGGCGCGGTATTCCGGCAGGTAGCGGCCGGCCTGGCGCATCATCCACACAGGGGTGACGTCTACGGGTTGCTTGAGCAGGGCGCGGAGGAAACGGTCGTTCTTCAGGGCAGTCATGTCGGCATCCGGAAAAAAAGTGCGGGCATTTTCTCAGAGCGCGACGCAAAAGGCACGGTTGCAGGTCAGCCTTTTGTCTATCGGGTCAATTTGTCGCAATGATTTCGCGGATTTCAGCAACACCCTGAAAACAATGTGGGAGCTGGCAAGCCAGCTCCCACAGGTATTGCGGTGCAGTTTCGAACCGGGTTTAGACGCCCAGGTAGTCGAGGATCCCTTCCGCCGCATTGCGGCCTTCGAAGATCGCCGTCACCACCAGGTCGGAACCGCGCACCATATCGCCACCGGCAAAGATTTTCGGGTTGCTGGTCTGGTGCTTGTACTGACCTTGCTCAGGCGCAACGACGCGGCCCTGGCTGTCGGTCTGGATCTCGAACTGCTCGAACCATGGCGCCGGGCTCGGACGGAAACCGAAAGCGATGACCACGGCGTCAGCCGGGATGATCTCTTCGGAGCCCGGGATCGGCTCGGGGCTGCGACGGCCACGGGCGTCCGGTTCGCCGAGACGGGTCTCGACCACTTTCACGCCTTCGACCTTGTCTTCACCAACGATAGCGATCGGCTGGCGGTTGTAGAGGAATTTCACGCCTTCTTCCTTGGCGTTCTTCACCTCTTTGCGCGAGCCGGGCATGTTCGCTTCGTCACGACGATAAGCGCAGGTCACCGACTTGGCGCCCTGGCGGATCGACGTGCGGTTGCAGTCCATCGCCGTGTCGCCGCCGCCCAGCACCACAACCTTCTTGCCTTTCATGTCGACGAAATCTTCCGGCGACTTTTCAAAGCCCAGGTTGCGATTGACGTTGGCAATCAGGAAATCCAGCGCGTCATAAACGCCCGGCAGATCCTCACCGGCAAAACCGCCCTTCATGTAGGTGTAGGTGCCCATGCCCATGAACACGGCATCGTATTCGGCGAGCAGTTGCTCCATGGTCACGTCCTTGCCGACCTCGGTGTTGAGGCGAAATTCGATGCCCATGCCGGTGAAGACTTCGCGGCGATTGCTCAGCACGGTCTTCTCAAGCTTGAACTCGGGGATGCCGAAGGTCAGCAGACCGCCGATTTCCGGGTTCTTGTCGAACACCACCGGAGTCACGCCGCCACGCACCAGCACGTCGGCACAACCGAGGCCCGCCGGGCCTGCACCGATGATCGCAACACGTTTGCCGGTCGGCTTGACCTTGGACATGTCCGGGCGCCAGCCCATGGCGAACGCGGTGTCGGTGATGTACTTCTCGACCGAACCGATGGTCACCGCGCCGAAGCCGTCGTTGAGGGTGCAGGCACCCTCGCACAGACGATCCTGCGGGCACACCCGGCCGCAGACTTCCGGCAGGGTGTTGGTCTGGTGCGACAGCTCGGCGGCCTGAAGGATGTTGCCCTCGGCCACCAGTTTCAGCCAGTTCGGAATGAAGTTGTGCACCGGGCACTTCCATTCGCAATACGGGTTGCCGCAACCCAGGCAGCGGTGGGCCTGGTCGGCCGACTGCTGGGGTTTGAACGGTTCGTAGATTTCCACGAACTCTTTCTTGCGTTGACGCAACAGTTTCTTCTTCGGATCTTTGCGCCCGACGTCGATGAACTGGAAGTCGTTATTCAGACGTTCAGCCATTGTTAAAACCTCATCAAACTCTTCAGGCGCATATCACTGCGGGTTGGCACGGGTGCTGGAAAGCAACGACTTCAGGTTGGCAGCCTTCGGCTTGACCAGCCAGAAACGACGCAAGTAGTCATCGAGGTTCTCGGCGAGTTCACGACCCCACTCGCTGTCGGTTTCCGCGACGTACTCGTTCAGCACGTTCTGCAGGTGGCTGCGATAGGCTTCCATCGCCTCGCCGCTGATCCGCTGGATTTCCACCAGTTCGTGGTTGACCCGGTCAACGAAGGTGTTGTCCTGGTCGAGCACGTAGGCGAAACCGCCGGTCATGCCAGAGCCGAAGTTATAACCGGTCTTGCCCAGGACGCAGACGAAACCACCGGTCATGTACTCGCAGCAGTGATCGCCAGTGCCTTCCACGACCGTGTGGGCACCGGAGTTGCGCACGGCAAAACGCTCGCCTGCGGTGCCGGCGGCGAACAGCTTGCCGCCAGTGGCGCCGTACAGGCAGGTGTTGCCGATGATGGCGCTGTTCTGAGTCTGATAGGCGCTGCCCTTCGGCGGCACGATGACCAGTTTGCCGCCGGTCATGCCTTTGCCGACGTAGTCGTTGGCGTCGCCTTCCAGGTACATGTTCAGACCGCCGGCGTTCCACACGCCGAAGCTCTGACCCGCAGTGCCCTTGAAGCGGAAGGTGACTGGCGCCTTGGCCATGCCCTGATTGCCATGCTTGCGGGCGATTTCGCCGGAGATCCGCGCGCCGATCGAACGGTCGCAGTTGCAGATGTCCAGTTCGAACTCGGCGCCGCTGAGGTCGTTGATCGCCGACGTCGCCATCTCGACCATTTTCTCGGCCAGCAGGCCCTGGTCGAATGGCGGGTTGCGCTCGACGCCGCAGAACTGAGGCTTGTCCGCCGGGATGTGATCGCTGCCCAGCAGCGGGGTCAGATCCAGGTGATGCTGCTTGGCGGTCTGGCCTTCGAGGACTTCCAGCAGATCGGTGCGGCCGATCAGCTCTTCGAGGGAACGCACGCCGAGCTTGGCCAGCCACTCACGGGTTTCTTCGGCGACGTAGGTGAAGAAGTTCACCACCATGTCGACGGTGCCGATGTAGTGATCCTTGCGCAGCTTCTCGTTCTGAGTCGCGACGCCAGTGGCGCAGTTGTTCAGGTGGCAGATGCGCAGGTATTTGCAGCCCAGCGCGATCATCGGCGCGGTACCGAAACCGAAGCTTTCGGCGCCGAGGATGGCCGCCTTGATCACGTCGAGGCCGGTTTTCAGGCCGCCGTCGGTCTGCACCCGGACCTTGCCGCGCAGGTCGTTGCCGCGCAGGGTCTGGTGGGTTTCGGCCAGGCCGAGTTCCCACGGTGCGCCAGCGTATTTGATCGAGGTCAGCGGCGAAGCACCGGTGCCACCGTCGTAGCCGGAGATGGTGATCAAGTCCGCATAGGCCTTGGCCACACCGGCGGCGATGGTGCCGACGCCCGCTTCAGCCACGAGTTTCACCGAGACCAGCGCCTTCGGGTTGACCTGTTTCAGGTCGAAAATCAGCTGCGACAAGTCTTCGATCGAATAGATGTCGTGGTGCGGCGGTGGCGAAATCAGGGTCACGCCCGGCACTGCGTAACGCAGTTTGGCGATCAGCCCGTTCACTTTACCGCCCGGCAGTTGCCCGCCCTCGCCCGGCTTGGCGCCCTGGGCGACCTTGATCTGCAGCACTTCGGCGTTGACCAGGTATTCCGGGGTCACGCCGAAACGGCCGGTCGCAACCTGCTTGATTTTCGAGCTCTTGATGGTGCCGTAACGCGCCGGGTCTTCGCCGCCTTCGCCGGAGTTGGAACGCGCACCCAGGCGGTTCATGGCTTCGGCCAGGGCTTCGTGAGCTTCCGGCGACAGGGCGCCCAGCGAGATACCGGCGGAGTCGAAGCGCTTGAGCACCGATTCCAGCGGTTCGACTTCACTGATGTCCAGCGGCGTGTCGAGGGTCTTGACCTTGAACAGGTCGCGGATCATCGACACCGGACGGTTGTCCACCAGCGAGGTGTATTCCTTGAATTTGGCGTAGTCGCCCTGCTGCACGGCGGCTTGCAGGGTGTTGACCACGTCCGGGTTGTACGCGTGGTATTCGCCACCGTGGACGAACTTCAGCAGACCGCCCTGCTGGATCGGCTTGCGCGGACTCCAGGCTTCGGTGGCCAATGCTTTCTGCTCGGCTTCGATGTCGACGAAACGCGCGCCCTTGATGCGGCTCGGCACACCACGGAAGCTCAGCTCGCAAACTTCTTCGGACAAACCAATGGCTTCGAACAGCTGCGCACCGCGATAGGACGCGATGGTCGAGATGCCCATCTTCGACAGGATCTTCAACAGACCTTTGGTGATGCCTTTGCGGTAGTTCTTGAACACCTCGTAGAGGTCGCCCAGGACTTCACCGGTACGGATCAGGTCGCCCAGCACTTCGTAGGCCAGGAACGGATAGACCGCCGAGGCGCCGAAACCGATCAGCACCGCGAAGTGGTGCGGATCGCGGGCAGTCGCGGTTTCAACGAGGATGTTGGAGTCGCAACGCAGGCCCTTTTCGGTCAGGCGGTGGTGTACCGCGCCAGTGGCCATCGAGGCGTGGATAGGCAGTTTGCCCGGAGCGATATGGCGGTCGCTCAGAACGATCTGGGTACGACCGGCGCGCACGGCTTCTTCAGCCTGATCGGCGACGTTGCGGATCGCCGCTTCGAGGCCGACGCTTTCGTCGTAGTTGAGGTCGATGATCTGCCGCTCGAAACCCGGGCGGTCGAGGTTCATCAGCGAACGCCACTTGGCCGGGGAAATGACCGGCGAGCTGAGGATCACGCGCGAGGCGTGCTCCGGCGATTCCTGGAAGATGTTGCGCTCGGCACCAAGGCAGATTTCCAGCGACATCACGATCGCTTCACGCAGCGGGTCGATCGGCGGGTTGGTCACCTGCGCGAATTGCTGGCGGAAATAGTCGTACGGCGTGCGCACACGCTGGGACAGTACGGCCATCGGCGTGTCGTCGCCCATCGAGCCAACGGCTTCGTAGCCTTGTTCGCCGAGCGGACGCAGTACCTGATCGCGCTCTTCGAACGTGACCTGATACATCTTCATATATTGCTTGAGCTGATCGACGTCGTAGAAAGCCGAACCGTGATCGTTGTCTTCCATGGTCGCCTGGATGCGCAGGGCATTCTTGCGCAGCCATTGCTTGTACGGATGACGGGATTTCAGACGGTTGTCGATCGCGTCGGTGTCGAGGATCTGACCGGTTTCGGTGTCCACGGCGAGGATCTGCCCAGGACCGACACGGCCCTTGGCGATGACATCCTGCGGCTGGTAGTTCCAGACGCCGATTTCCGAAGCGACAGTGATGAAACCGTTGGTGGTGGTAACCCAACGCGCCGGACGCAGACCGTTACGGTCGAGCAGGCACACCGCGTAGCGACCATCGGTCATCACCACGCCGGCCGGGCCATCCCACGGCTCCATGTGCATCGAGTTGTACTCGTAGAACGCACGCAGATCCGGGTCCATGGTTTCGACGTTCTGCCACGCAGGCGGAATGATCATCCGCACGCCACGGAACAGGTCGATGCCGCCGGTGACCATCAGTTCGAGCATGTTGTCCATGCTCGAAGAGTCGGAGCCAACACGGTTCACCAGCGGGCCGAGTTCTTCCAGATCCATCAGATCGTTGCTGAACTTGGTGCGACGGGCCTGGGCCCAGTTGCGGTTGCCGGTGATGGTGTTGATCTCGCCGTTGTGGGCGAGGAAGCGGAATGGCTGAGCCAGCGGCCATTTCGGCAGGGTGTTGGTGGAGAAGCGCTGGTGGAACACGCAGATCGCGGTTTGCAGGCGCTGGTCACCCAGATCCGGATAGAACGCGGCCAGGTCGGCCGGCATCATCAGGCCTTTATAGATGATGGTCTTGTGGGAAAAGCTGCAGATGTAGTGGTCGGTGTCAGCGGCGTTGGCCACGGACGAACGACGACGTGCGCTGAACAGCTTGACCGCCATGTCCTGATCGCTCAGGCCTTCGCCGCCGATGTACACCTGCTCGATCTGCGGCAGGCGCTCAAGGGCGAGGCGGCCGAGGACGCTGGTGTCGATGGGCACTTTGCGCCAGCCGATCAATTGCAGGCCTTCGGCCAGAATCTCGCGGTTCATGTTCTCGCGAGCGGCTTCGGCCTTGGCCGGATCCTGGTTGAAGAAGACCATGCCCACGGCATATTGCTTGGGCAGCTCGACGCTGAAGGCTTCCTGGGCAATCGCGCGCAGGAAGGCGTCAGGCTTTTGAATCAGCAGACCGCAACCGTCACCGGTCTTGCCGTCGGCATTAATCCCACCGCGGTGGGTCATGCAGGTCAGGGCCTCAATGGCCGTTTGCAATAGGGTATGACTGGGTTCGCCCTGCATATGGGCTATCAGGCCGAAACCGCAGTTATCCTTGAATTCATCTGGTTGGTACAGACCTGCTTTCATAGACACTTTCTCACCAGGCTGCCTCTTTTCGAGGCAAATTTCTTTTCAATTCAACCACTTGCATCTCGCGCCGAACGTACGCCGGCTTAGCGGGGGCAAAAGGGTGGTCATTGTACACAGCGACACAGAGGCTCACAAATTTGACGACGAAATGTCGCAAATTCATGTCGCATTTGTGAAAGGTTTAAAGCGATCTGCTGTGCTAGTCAAAACTTTTTTAATTTTGACCGCAACGACTCAAAGACTACTGTGACGCAGACACCACAAGGCACGCGGCCCGTAAGGGCGGCGCGCACTTGTAGAAATTTTGAGGTGCTTGGAGAGGCGGCCTGGGTAAGGCCGCCGAATCTTCAGCGAGTTGTTGCCAGTTCCTGTTGGACGCTGGCGACAGTGCGAGGCCAAGGTTTACCAGCCTGAACCTTCGCTGGCAAGGCCTTGATGGCAGAAACGGCCGCATCACGATTGGCAAAGCTGCCATAGGTGATCACGTAGAGCGGCTTGCCGTTGAGGACTTTCTTGAAATAACGGTACTCGCCGCCCTGCTCCTTGACGAAGCTTTGTGCGGCGGCTTCAGAGCTGGTGCCGAGGATCTGCACCACGTAGTTGCCCGGCGCCTGGCCGGCGTACCAGCTGCCGCCAGCGGCCTTGGCGACGGTGACCGGCTTCTCGGCGGCTTTCTCGGCCGGTTTGGCCGCTGCTACAGGCTTGGCCGGCACCGGAGCAGGCTTGGCGACTGGCGCGGCCGGAGCAGGCACTGGCTTGGCCGTGGCAACCTGAGTCGGTGCCGGTGTCGGTTTGGCCGCAGGGACCGGAACCGGCGTCGGTGCTGGACCGGCCGGCACACCGGCCGGTGGCGCGGTGGTGGTCACGGTTGGCGGCGTATTGCTGGAACCTTCCAGCGGCACACCGTCGTCACCCTCGGTAATCCCGCCCGCCGCTTCGGCCAATGGCTTGCGCATGACCGGTTGCGAATTGCCGACCAGCGGCAACGGCATCGGCTGGGTGTTACCGGCGAACTCCACGTTCGGTGCGCCACCCTGGCCCAATGGCAGCTGTGCCTGTTCATTGGCCGGTGCGCCGGTGGTTGGCGCCTTGTTGCGACCAGGCATCAGCCAGGCGGCAGCGACCGCCACCACGACGACGGCGGAAATCGCCAATACGTGTTTCTTCGGCATGTTGAACCCCATACTTGGACGCTTGACCGCAGAGCGGCTGGCAATCATGACTTCGATCAGAGCATCGCGAGCGACCTGGTTGATGTTGCCCGGCCAACCCTCGGAGCTTTCGTGAATATCAGAGATCTGATCCGCGGTGAAAAGTTCGACGCCACGGCCCGCGCCTTCGAGCCGCTGGTCGAGATATTCGCGGGTTTCTTCTTCGGTGTACGGCTGCAATTCGATGACGTGGAAACGCTCTTCCTCAAGGTGCAGCGCCTCAAGCTGAGCGATCAGCGACGACTCGCCGAACAGGAACACATGCGGACGGCCTTCCGGCGCGCCGGCGCCCAGCGCCATCAGGGCTTCAAGCGCAGACTCGTCGAGCTGCTCGGCATCGTCCACCAGCAGATAGACTTCCTGGCCGGTCAGCGCCAACTGTACGACCTGATCGAGGATCGCTCCGACATCGGCCTGGGCCACGTCCAGCGCCTGGGCGACCTGACGCAGCACACCGGCCGCATCGCCGGCGCCACGGGCGGAGACGACAACACTCTGAACCGACTGCTTGTTGGTGCTGGCAACCAGCGCCTGGCGCAGCAACGTCTTGCCGCTGCCCTGAGGGCCGGTGACCACCAGCAGCAACTGGCTGTAACGCGCCAGGTGGTGCAGTTGACCCAGCACCGGTTTGCGCTGGGCCGGGAAGAATTTGAAGCCCGGGACCCGTGGAGCGAAAGGGTCATGACTTAACTGGAAATGGCCGAGGAACGCCTCGTCGGCATGCAAACTAGTCATCGGAATCTTATTAACCTTTAAGCTGAGCCAGAGCGCGGTAATCCGCTCCCAGCGTGGCCTGTAGAACCTCTTTCGGATAATCGTCGGTCACTACCGCTTCGCCCATCCGGCGCAGCAGCACCAGGCGCAAACGACCGTCGATCACTTTTTTGTCAATTGCCATGTGTTCGAGAAAATCGGCTTCGCTCATCTCTTCAGGCGGCACCACCGGCAGGCCGGCACGCTGGAACAGACGAATCCCGCGATCGCGCTCCTGCTCGCTGATCCAGCCGAGGCGCGCGGACATCTCCATCGCCATTACCGTGCCAGCAGCGACCGCTTCACCGTGCAACCAGACACCATAGCCCATGTGGGTTTCGATGGCGTGGCCGAAGGTGTGGCCGAGGTTGAGCGTGGCGCGTACGCCGGTTTCTTTCTCATCGGCGCCGACCACCGCCGCCTTGGCCGCGCAGGAGCGCTCGATGGCATAGGTCAGGGCTTTCTGATCCAGTGCGCGCAGGGCGTCGACATTGTCTTCGAGCCAGGTCAGGAACGGCTCGTCGCAGATCAGGCCGTACTTGATGACTTCCGCCAGACCTGCCGACAGCTCGCGCGCTGGCAGGGTTTTCAGGGACGCCGTATCGATCAGCACCACGTTCGGCTGATAGAAGGCGCCGACCATGTTCTTGCCCAGCGGGTGGTTGATCCCGGTCTTGCCGCCCACCGACGAATCGACCTGGGACAGCAGCGTGGTAGGAATCTGGATGAAATCGACGCCGCGCTGGTAGCAGGCGGCTGCAAAACCGGCCATGTCGCCGATCACACCGCCACCAAGGGCGATGACGGTGGTACGACGATCGTGCCGAGCAGTCAGCAGGCCGTCGAAGATCAGTTGCAGGGTTTCCCAGTTCTTGAAGGCTTCGCCGTCCGGCAGCACCACGGAAACCACCGAGAATTGCGCCAGGCTGCGGGTCAGACGCTCGAGATAGAGCGGCGCAACAGTCTCGTTGGAGATGATTGCCACTTGCCGCCCGTGGATGTGCGGAGCCAGCAATTCAGGCTGATCCAACAGTCCTTCGCCAATATGAATCGGGTAGCTGCGCTCGCCTAGATCGACCTTGAGTGTCTGCATGTGTCCCCACAGTGAAGATGGAAGCAGGCGTCCTGCCTTGAATTATCGGATGTCCCCGGTCTTGAGTGATGTGACGCCGCTTGCATGCGATCGGCCACAACCCTCGACAGGACGCCGAGGATAGCGCATTTCGGGCGGCGCTTTAACGGGGCGGAAGCTGCTGCAGGCGGTCGAGAATATCGAGCACGACCATGCGTGGTGGCCGCTCGTCGGTTTCCACCACCAGATCGGCGATTTCCCGATAAAGCGGATCACGGATCGCCAGCAGGTCGCGCAAGGTTTTCTCGGGATTGGCCGTGCGCAGCAGCGGCCGGTTGCGGTCGCGGGAGGTGCGGCCGACCTGCTGCTCGACGGAGGCGTGCAGATACACCACCCGTCCGCCCTCATGCAGGGCCTTGCGGTTGGCATCGCGCATCACCGCGCCGCCGCCCGTCGCCAGCACCACGCCGTCGAACGCGCACAGCTCGGCGATCATCGCCTGCTCACGATCACGAAAACCGGGCTCGCCTTCCTTGTCGAAGATCCACGGGATATTGGCGCCCGTACGCAGTTCAATTTCCTTGTCGGAATCCTTGAACGGCAGGCGCAGCTCTTTGGCCAGTAATCGGCCGATGGTGCTTTTTCCAGCCCCCATCGGTCCTACAAGAATCAAATTTCGCACAGAATCAACGACTCACAGCAATCGCCTGGTTATTCATGATACGCGGAGTGAGGAATACCAGCAGCTCGGATTTTTTCTCCGAAACCACATCACGCCGGAAAAGGCGGCCAAGATACGGCACATCGCCAAGAAATGGCACCTTATCTACGACCTTGCTTTGAGTATTTGAGAAAACCCCGCCAATCACGATGGTCTCGCCGTCGTTCACCAGCACCTTGGCATTGACCTCGTTTTTCTTGATCGGCGGTACATCCTGCACTTTGTTCAGGTAGTCCGGTTCGTCCTTGGTGACCTTCACCTCCATGATGATGCGGTTGTCCGGAGTGATCTGCGGCGTGACCTCCAGCGACAGCGAGGCCTCCTTGAAAGACACCGACGTAGCGCCGCTGGAGCTGGCTTCCTGATACGGAATTTCGGTGCCCTTGAGGATCTTCGCGGTCTCCTTGTCGGAGGTGACGACCTTGGGCTGCGAGACGATTTCACCGTTGCCGGTCTTCTCCATCGCCGTCAGCTCAAGGTCCAGCAAGACGTTGTCGGTGATGAACGCAATGCCGATCCCGGACGTGTTGTTGACCGTGCCCATGTCGACGAACGGTGAGTTGGTGCTGGTGCTCCCCGGTGTACCGATGGTGGTCGACGAGCCGTTGCTGACCCCGGAAGTATTCCAGTTGCCCTTGTTCTGGATCGATCCGCCCCAGCGCACGCCCAGGCTTTTGTCGTAATCGACGTTGGCTTCGACGATCCGCGCCTCGATCATCACCTGACGCACCGGGATATCCAGTTGCGCCACGATCCGCCGCAGCTCGTCGAGGCGATCCTGGGTCTGGTAGGCGATGATGTTGTTGGTGCGCTCATCGACGGTGATCGAACCCCGTTCGTCGACTTTGGCCTCGGCGCTGGTGACCGACTGGAACAGCTTGGCGATGTCCGCAGCCTTGGCGTAATTCACTTGCAGCAGCTCGCGGCGCAGCGGTGCCAGCTCGGCGATCTGTTTCTGCGATTCCAGTTCCTGCCGTTCGCGGGCAGCGATTTCATCCGCCGGCGCCACCAGCAACACGTTGCCGACCTTGCGCTTGTCCAGCCCTTTGGTCTTGAGCACCAGATCCAGCGCCTGATCCCACGGCACGTTTTGCAGGCGCAAGGTGATCCCGCCCTGCACCGTGTCGCTGGCCACCAGATTGAGGTTGGTGAAATCGGCGATCAGTTGCAGCACCGAACGCACATCGATGTCCTGGAAATTCAGCGAAAGCTTTTCGCCGCTGTAGCTGTTGCGGTCGGCGTTGCGCTTTTGCAGGTCATCGACGGTCAACGGCCGGATGCTCACGGTCAGCTTGTTGTCGGTCTGGTAAGTGGAATAGTCGAAGGTGCCGCTGGGCTCGACGGTGATGGTCGCGCGATCCCCGCTGACGCCAGCATTGACGAACTGCACCGGGGTGGCGAAATCCTTGACGTCGAGGCGCACCCGCAACGGCTCGGGCAATTGGGTGCGGGAAAAATTGAGGATGATCTTGCCGTCATGTTCCTGGATGTCCGGCGCAATGGTCGGGTCGGACAGGTCGATGACGACATTGCCCTCACCCGCCGTGCCACGCTGGAAGTCCACGCCACGGATGGCCTTGGCGGTAGGCGCAAACGTCCGGGCCGGGGCGGCCACCGGCGTGGCGCGCGGAGCCTTGGTAGCAGGTCGCGGCGCAGTAACTTTGCTGCCCTGCCCGACCACCACGAACAGCGTGTTCCCCTCGACCCGGGCGTCATACGGCGCCAACTGCGTCAGGTTGATGATCAACCGGGTACGGTCGTTGGCCTCGACCACTGTGGCAGTGCGCGCATTTCCGCTACCGAGGTCGCGAGTCTTGCTCGCGAGCTGGCTGGCCACTCCCGGCAGATCCAGAGCAATCCGCGCAGGCGAATCGGTGGTGTAGCCCTTGGGCTGTGGCGGTGGGCCGTCGAACGACAGCTTCAACTCGACGCGATCGCCCGGCAGCGCCGCAACGTCCAGCGTCTTCAGATTGGCCGCTTGAACCATCGGCGACAGCAGCGCTATCCATAGCGAAAAACCGAGGGTGGAGAAAATCCTGTTCATTGTTCGACTTCCACTATGAGTGCTCTTTCAAAGGAATGGTGCGCGGCCGCTCCAGCCAGGCCCCTTCGCCATCGGGAACGATTTCGACCACATCGACCTGGGAGGCGCTGATCGCGACGATGCGCCCGTCGTTGCGCCCCAGGTAATCGCCGACTTTCAGCCGATGCACCCCGCCCGCCCCGCGCAGCAGCGCAAAGGAGCCGGAGGCATTGGCAATCGTGCCGACCATCTCGAATTGCTCGATGTTGAAACCTTCGAGGTACTGCTTGACCCGGTTCGGGTCCGGCTTGACGTTGCGCGAACCATGCTGCTGCCCGGCCAGATCGACCCGCACCTGACGCGAGAACGGGCTGCGCAGGCTGGCGGCGCTGTAGGTGAACGTCGGGTAGGAACGGAAGGTCGGCGTCGGCTCGATCTTGCCCGGCGGTCGCAGGCGCACTTCATTCATGTAGGCGTCGAGATCGCTGAAGTCGTTGCCGCCGCAACCGCTCAAGCCCAGCGTCAAGGTCGACAATAGAAGGAAACGGATCGGGCTCATTTTTGCAGCCCCTTGTCGTTGTAGCGGTACGTCTTGGCGAGGATGCTCATGCGCAACTTCGTCCCGCCTTCCGGGTTGGCCGGCGCCAGCTCGAAGTCGTGCAGGGTCACGATCCGTGGCAATCCGGCCACACCGCTGACGAAGGTGGCGAGGTCGTGATACGCGCCTGTGACGGTGATCTGGATCGGCAATTCGATGTAGAACTGCTGCGTCACCTCCGGCAACAGCTTGATCTCCTCGAATTCAAGACCGCTGCCCAGACCGGTGCGCGTGATGTCTTCCAGCAGCCCCGGCACTTCGGTGTCGCTGGGCAATTGCCGCAGCAGGACGCCGAACGAGTTCTCCATTTCCTTCATCTGCTGGGTGTACAGCTCGAGATTGGCCGCCAGGTGTGCCTTGCTGGTGAACTGTTCCTTGAGCGTGGCTTCCTCCGTACGCTTGAGCTCAAGCTGGTTTTCCATGTCACTGACGAAAAAGTTGTAGCCCAGCGCCAGGACCAGGATCATCAACAGCGCCCCGGCCAGGCCTTTGACGGCCTGCGGCCAGGAGCCGATGTTGCTGGTATCCAGGTCGTTGAAATCGATATTGCGCAGGCTTGCGAACCATTCGGACGGTTTCATTGATCGTCCTCCAGGTTCTTGGGCCGGGTTTGACGGACGGTCAGTTGAAAGACGTTGGCCTGATCCAGTTGCCCGGCCGTGGTCGCCTTGACCTCGTTCAGGCTCGGCGCATCGAACCAGTCGGATGCATCGAGATTGCGCATCAGGTCGGACACCCGATTGTTCGACTCCGCCGCACCGCTGATCGACAGGGTTTTGCCGACCATTTTCACGCTGGTGAAATACACCCCGTCAGGCAGGGTGCGCGCCAATTGATCGAAAATCCGCCCGCTGACCTGCCGGTTGGCCTGCAGGTCCTGGATGATGCGCATCCGCTCCACCAATTGCTGGCGACGTGCCTTGAGCTCGCTGATCTGCTTGATCCGCTCATCGACCACGGCGATCTGTTTGCCGATGTAATCGTTGCGCGTCTGCTGCCGCTCAATGGCGGTGCTGAAGATCTGCGCAGCAATGAAGACCGCGCCGACCGAACCGACCACCACGCCCGTCAGGGCCAGCAGGAAGCGTTTGCGTCGTTCTTCGCGGCGCTCCTCACGCCAGGGTAAAAGGTTGATCCGCGCCATCAGTCGAAACTCCTGAGCGCGAGCCCGCAGGCAATCATCAGGGCCGGCGCATCACTGGCCAGGGCCCCGGCGTTGACCTTGCTGCTCAAGGCCATGTCGGAAAACGGGTTGGCGACCTGGGTCGGCGTGCCCAGGCGCTCTTCGATCAGCCGATCCAGCCCGGGCACCGACGCCGTACCGCCGGCCAGCAGAATGTGGTCGACCGCGTTGTACTGGCCGGAGGCGAAGAAGAATTGCAGGGAACGCGAGACCTGCTGCACCAGCGCCTCGCGAAAGGGCTGCAGGACTTCGCTGACATAATCGTCCGGCAGACCGCCCTGCTTTTTGGCCAGCCCGGCCTGTTCAATGGTCAGGCCATAACGGCGCTGGATTTCCTCGGTCAGTTGGCGCCCGCCAAACAGTTGCTCGCGGGTGTAGATGATCCGGCCGTTGTGCAGGACGCTGAGGGTGGTCATGGTGGCGCCGATATCGACCACCGCAACGGTCAGGCGCTCCTGGGAAGCCGCCAGCTGCATGGCCAGCAAGCCGAACGAGCGCTCGAGCGCATACGCCTCGACATCCACCACCCGCGCAGTGAGGCCGGCGAGGGCCAGTGCCGCCTCGCGGACTTCGACGTTTTCCTTGCGACAGGCGGCCAGCAACACATTGACCCGTTCGGGGTTGCGCGGTGAAACGCCCTGGACTTCGAAGTCGATGGCGACTTCGTCCAGCGGATAGGGGATGTATTGATCGGCCTCGATCCTGAGCTGGTTTTCCAGCTCGTCGTCGGACAGCCCGGCGTCCATTTCGATGACCTTGGTGATCACCGCCGAGCCGGCCACCGCCACCGCCACGCTCTTGAGCCCGGTACGCGCCTTGACCAGCACCCGGGACAAGGCGTGCCCGACGCCTTCGAGTTCGGCGATATTCTTCTCGACCACGGCGTTGGCCGGCAACGGCTCCACCGCGTACGCCTCGACCCGGTAGCGCTCACCCTGACGGCTCAGCTCCAGCAGCTTCACCGAAGTGGAGCTGATGTCGATCCCCAGTAACGTGTTGGTCTTTTTGTTGAAGAGTCCTAGCACTACCAATTCCCTATGACTATCCGTGAGTTACGGACTCTGTAATGCGCATTGCGTTCCCTCGCCCCGTCTTGACAGAAGCGCAAATGACGCCCCCAGCGGAAAAGTGCTTATAATGCCCAGCGATTTTTTCCGCTTTTTACTGCCGGCGCGGGCCGTTCTGTGTGTTTCCGGAACCCTGTCGCCCAATTCATTCTTTGCCCTGGATGTCCAAAAGCCTTGATTCGTCTGCTGAAATTCTTCGGTTGGTCCATCGTCGCCGTTTTCTGCGGACTGCTTTTAGGTCTCAGCGGCGCGTTTCTTTACCTTAGTCCGGGTTTGCCATCTGTGGAGGCGCTGAGAAGCATTCAGTTGCAGATTCCGCTCCGGGTGTACAGCAGCGACAACAAGTTGATCGCAGAATTTGGCGAAATGCGCCGCACGCCGATCCGTTTCGCCGACATTCCCCCCAATTTCATCAATGCGTTACTAAGTGCTGAAGACGACAACTTCGCCAACCACTATGGCGTCGATCCGAGCAGCCTGATGCGTGCCGCGACCCAACTGGTCAAGAGCGGGCACATCCAGTCCGGCGGCAGCACCATCACCATGCAGGTGGCGAAGAACTTCTTCCTGACCAGCGAACGCAGCTTCTCGCGCAAGACCACGGAAATCCTCCTGGCCCTGCAGATCGAACGGCAGCTGACCAAGGACGAGATCCTCGAGCTGTACGTGAACAAGATTTATCTGGGCAACCGCGCCTACGGCATCGAGGCGGCGGCGCAGGTGTATTACGGCAAGTCGATCCGCGAGGTCAGCCTGGCGCAGATGGCGATGATCGCCGGCCTGCCGAAAGCCCCGTCGCGCTTCAACCCGCTGGCCAACCCGGCGCGCAGCAAGGAGCGTCGTGACTGGATCCTCGGGCGCATGTACAAGCTCGGCAAGATCACCGAGGCCGACTACACCGCCGCCATCAACGAGCCGTTGAACGCCAGCTATCACGTGCCAACCCCGGAAGTGAACGCGCCGTACATCGCCGAGATGGCCCGCGCCGAAATGGTCGGCCGCTACGGGAGCGACGCCTATACCGAAGGTTTCCGCGTCACCACCACGGTGCCGAGCAACCTGCAGGAAATGGCCAACACCGCGCTGCACGAAGGCCTGATGACCTACGACCAGCGTCACGGCTACCGTGGCCCTGAATCGCGTCTGCCGGGCAAGACCCATGAAGCCTGGGCCACCGAGCTGACCAAGCAGCGCACCATCAGCAGCCTCGAGCCGGCCATCGTCACCCAGGTCGACAAGAACGGTCTGCAAGTGCTGACCCGCACCGGTGAAGAGCACGTGGCGTGGGACACCATGAAATGGGCCCGTCCGTTCCTCAATACCAACAGCATGGGCGCCGCGCCGCGCCAGCCATCGGATGTCGCGCAGGTCGGCGATCTGGTGCGCGTGCAGCGCCAGCCGAACAATTCGCTGAAGTTCAGCCAGATTCCACAGGCTCAGGGCGCGCTGGTGTCGCTGGATCCGCAAAACGGCGCGATCCGTTCGCTGGTCGGCGGTTTCGCCTTCGAGCAGAGCAACTACAACCGCGCAATGCAGGCCAAGCGTCAGCCGGGCTCGAGCTTCAAGCCGTTCGTCTACAGCGCCGCGCTGGATAACGGCTACACCGCCGCCAGCCTGGTCAACGACGCACCGATCGTGTTCGTCGACGAGTACCTGGACAAGGTCTGGCGTCCGAAGAACGACACCAACACCTTCCTCGGCCCGATCCGTCTGCGTGAGGCGCTGTACAAGTCGCGTAACCTGGTTTCGATCCGCTTGCTGCAGGCGATGGGCGTAGGCAAGACCATCGACTACATCACCCGCTTCGGCTTCAACAAACAGGACCTGCCGCCTAACCTGTCCCTGGCGCTGGGCACCGCGACCCTGACGCCAATGGAAATCGCCACCGGCTGGAGCACCTTCGCCAACGGCGGTTTCAAGATCACCCCGTACATCATCGACAAGATCGAAAGCCGCAATGGCGACACGCTGTTTGTCGCCAACCCGCCGACCGTACCGCAGGGCGGCGCAGCCACCGACGGCATCGCGGCACCGGCGACCCAATCGATCACCGTCAACGCAGCGCCGATTCCGGGTGAAGCGCCGGGCAGTGCCGCAATGCCGCAAGTGCCGGCAGTCGCCGAGCGCATCGTCGATGGCCGCACCACCTACATCCTCAACAGCATGCTGCAGGACGTGATCAAGCTCGGCACCGGTCGCCGTGCACTGGCCATGGGCCGCAGCGACATCGCGGGTAAAACCGGTACTACCAACGAATCCAAGGATGCGTGGTTCTCCGGTTACAACGCCGATTACGTGACCACGGTCTGGACCGGTTTCGACCAGCCGGAAAGCCTTGGTCGCCGGGAGTTCGGCGGCACCGTGGCGCTGCCGATCTGGATGAACTACATGAGCGCCGCGCTCAAGGACAAGCCGCCGCATGTCCAGCCAGAGCCGGAAGGCATCCTGAGCCTGCGGGTGGATCCGGTCAGCGGCCGCGCGGCCACACCGAGCACACCGGGCGCCTACTTCGAGCTGTTCAAGGCCGAAGACACGCCGCCGTCGGTCAACGAGATCGGTAACGGCACAGCACCGGGCAGTCCGTTGCCAGCGGATGAACAGGCGCCGATAGACTTGTTCTGATCCCGATCCTGATCCGCCAAAAAGCCCCGCCTTCGTGAGAAGTGCGGGGCTTTTTATTGCCTTCAGGATTGGTGCTGGATGAACCGGCCACACCCGACACAAAACCCTCAGGCACAAAAAAGCCCCGACTCTCACGAGCCGGGGCTTTCGGTTGAAGCGCTACAACGGCTTAGCCGTTGAACACGTCATCCACGCTTTTCAGCGGGTAGTGCTTCGGATACGGCAGGGTGGCCACACCGGTCTCGATCGCGGCCTTGGCCACGGCGTCGGAGATCAGGGTGATCAGGCGCTTGTCCATTGGCTTCGGAATGATGTACTCACGACCGAATTCCAGCTTGATGCCGCCGTAGGCGTCGCACACTTCCTGTGGAACCGGCAGTTTGGCCAGTTCACGCAGGGCGTTGGCAGCAGCCACTTTCATTTCTTCGTTGATGCGCTTGGCGCGAACGTCCAGGGCACCACGGAAGATGAACGGGAAGCCCAGCACGTTGTTGACCTGGTTCGGGTAGTCCGAACGGCCGGTGGCCATGATCACGTCGTTACGGGTGGCGTGGGCCAGTTCCGGGGAGATTTCCGGATCCGGGTTGGAGCACGCGAAGACGATCGGGTTGGCCGCCATGCGCTTGAGTTGCTCGGCGCTCAGCAGGTTCGGGCCCGACAGGCCGACGAATACGTCAGCGCCTTCGATGGCGTCGTCCAGCGTGCGTTTCTCGGTAGCGTGAGCAAACACAGCCTTGTACTGGTTCAGGTCGTCACGGCCAGCGTGGATCACGCCGGTACGGTCGATCATGAAGATGTTCTCGACCTTGGCGCCCATGCTCACCAGCAATTTCATGCAGGAGATAGCGGCAGCGCCGGCGCCCAGGCAGACGATCTTGGCTTCGCCGAGGGTTTTGCCAGCGATTTCCAGGGCGTTGATCATGCCCGCAGCGGTCACGATCGCGGTGCCGTGCTGGTCATCGTGGAACACCGGAATGTCGCACTGCTCGATCAGAGCGCGTTCGATCTCAAAGCACTCAGGCGCCTTGATGTCTTCCAGGTTGATGCCACCGAAGGTGATGGAAATGCGTTTTACGGTGTCGATGAAGGCTTGCGGGCTTTCGGAATCGACTTCGATGTCGAACACGTCGATGCCGGCGAAGCGCTTGAACAGCACGCCTTTACCTTCCATCACTGGCTTGGAAGCCAGTGGGCCGAGGTTACCCAGGCCCAGAATCGCGGTGCCATCGGAAATGACTGCAACCAGGTTGCCCTTGCCGGTGTACTTGTAGGCCAGTTCAGGATCGCGAGCGATCTCGCGCACTGGTTCAGCTACGCCGGGGCTGTAGGCCAGCGACAGGTCGCGGGCGGTAGCAGTGGCCTTGGTGAGCTCGACACTCAGCTTTCCTGGACGAGGATGGGCGTGATATTCGAGAGCGGCAGTTTTCAGATCAGACATTTTGGCATTCCGCTTTTTACTGTTGGACAGACTGGTCAGCGAGGATACGCGCCTCGCAAAGTCCCCACAAGACTGCCCGGTCACCCCTGTCAAGCGCCCTGCCCTACGACTTTGGGCCAAGAGCCACGGCGCACAAGGGCTTGACTGTTCACAATCGACAGAAAAAATGTCTACAATTTTTCTTCAGCGAGACGATTGCAACATCGAAGGATCGGTCAGCGGCAACAACCAGCGAGCCTGACCCGGTTTCAATCCACCCCTTCGCGAACGGTCGAGCACCCAGCCCCGGGCCTCGATCTGCCTGCCCTTCAGCGCTAGCAACGAAGCGTCATCGAAACGATCCAGCAGATTGGGTGCAACGCGCAGTACAAGCTTGTCCTGCAATTCGATCCAGATTCCGCCGCGATTGCGCTGAACCTTGCTCACACGACCGCCGACCACGGCGAAACCCGATCGCTCGATCTGCTCCGCTTTCAGTACAGGTGAGCGCTTCCACAGGCCAAGACCGGCCTGCCGTGCACGGCGTTCGGCAGCCTGCTGGCAATCAACAAGATCGACATTCGGCGCCACCGCGACCTGGAAACCGAGGCCATCGGCGAGCATTTGCGCTTCGAGATTGTCACCCTTGGCGCTGAAAACATGGGCCAGGGTCCGGCCGTAATGATCTTTGGACTCGGCGCCGAGCAGCAGGCCGACCCGACTGTCGCTCTCTGCGACCAATGCTTCGAGACGCTTGCGCGCCGCTACCGCGAATGGTTCGTCGCTGCGACCCTGCTTGCCGAGCTCAGGGGTGTTGAGCCCGATCATCCGCACGCTGCGCCCGTCGTTCAGGCGCAAGGTGTCGCCGTCGACCACGCGCTGCACGGAGACGCTGGTCAGGCCGGCGGGAGCCGGGCAGAAGGCCTGGGCGCCGGACAGCCAAATCGCGGACACAAAAAAGGCGCCCGCAAGGGACGCCTTTTTCATCAGACCGGAAAAACCTTTGAGGCTTTCCAGAATGAAGGGCCTTAGGCCTTTTTCGCGCCGAAAGCACCGAAACGGTCGGCGAACTTCTGAACGCGACCACCGGTGTCCAGAGTCTTCTGCTTACCGGTGTAGAACGGGTGGCACTCGTTGCAAACGTCGATCGCCAGGGCTTTGCCGAAGGTCGAACGGGTTTCGAACTTGTTGCCGCAGCTGCAGGTAACAGCAACTGCTGGGTATTCTGGATGGATATCAGCTTTCATGGTGTCTTCCTCAGGCTAGCGTGCCGCCACCCAACACTATTGTTGAATACCGCACGTAATTAGGCCGCGGATTCTACCAGACAATGCTAATCACGCAAGCTGTCACTGAGACCGACCGTCTGCTAGGCTCCCGCCCTTCTTCACCGCCCCGCCTATGAGAATCCTCCGCGTGCCCGACGCCATTCTGCGCCTCGCCCTGCCTTCGCCCCTGCGCCGCCTGTTCGACTATCGGGCCCCGGCCGGCGTGCTGCGCTCGCAGTTGCAACCGGGCATGCGCCTGCGGGTGCCGTTCGGTCGGCGGGAAATGATCGGGATTCTGGTGGAAGTCACTGACACCAGTGAAGTGCCGGTGGAAAAGCTCAAACCGGCGCTGGCCCTGCTCGATGCCACGGCACCGCTGCCGCCGGCACTGTTCAAGCTGTGCCTGTGGACGGCTCAGTATTATCAGCACAGCCTCGGCGACACCTTGAGTTGGGCACTGCCGGTGCTGCTGCGCCAGGGCGAACTGGCCGAGGCCCGGCAGGAGCGTTTCTGGTCCGCTGCCCCCGGTGCCAGTCTCGATGACCCGCGCATCGCCCGCGCGCCGCGCCAGCGTGAAGCCCTGGCGACTTTGGCCCAGCACCCTCACGGCGTCGCCCATCAGTTGCTGAGCAAACTGATGCTGAACAAGGACAGCCTCGATCTGCTGCTGGCCAAGGATCTGGTGCAGGTCGAAGTGCGTCGCCATGCCCCCGGCGCACGCCACGAGCACTGGCTGGCCCAGCCGGAGTTGCCGCTCAACAGCGAACAGCGCGCCGCGTATGAAGCGATTCGCGCCGGTTTCGACAGTTATCACGCGTTCCTGCTGGCCGGTGTCACCGGCAGCGGCAAGACCGAAGTCTATCTGCAGCTGATCCGCGAAACCCTCGAAGCCGGCAAGCAGGCGCTGGTGCTGATCCCGGAGATCAACCTCGGCCCGCAAACCCTGGCGCGCTTCGAACAACGCTTCAATGCGCGCATCGCCCTGCTGCACTCGGCGGTCAACGACCGTGAGCGGCTCGACGCCTGGCTCGCTGCCCGCGACGGCGAGGCCGACATTATTATCGGCACCCGCTCGGCGCTGTTCACCCCGATGAAAAATCCGGGGCTGATCATCATCGACGAAGAACACGACGGTTCCTATAAACAGCAGGAAGGCCTGCGCTACCACGCACGGGATCTGGCGCTGGTGCGGGCGCGGCAGGAAAACATCCCGATCGTCCTCGGCTCCGCGACGCCGTCGCTGGAAAGCCTGCACAACGCCTACACCGGTCGCTACGGGCTCCTGCGCCTGAACGAACGGGCCGGCGGCGCCAAGCAGCCACGGTTCCTGCGCCTGGATGTGAAAAGTCGTCCGCTGGACAGCGGTATTTCCGGGCCGATGCAGCAGGCCATCGGCCAGACCCTCGCCGCCGGCCAACAAGTGCTGGTGTTCCTCAACCGCCGGGGTTTTGCCCCGACCCTGCTGTGCCACGATTGCGGCTGGATGTCCGAGTGCCAGCGCTGCGATGCGCGGATGACCGTGCACCAGCGCTATGGCGAACTGCGCTGCCACCACTGCGGTTACGTCGAGCGCGTGCCACGCCAGTGCCCGAAGTGCAACAAGGTCGATCTGCGGCCGGTGGGCGCCGGCACCGAGCGGGCCGAGGAACGGCTGGCGATTCTGTTCCCGGACTATCCGGTACTGCGCGTCGACCGCGACAGCACGTCGCGCAAAGACGCCATGAATCAGTTGTTCGCCACGATTCAGAAAGGTCAGCCGTGCATCCTGGTCGGCACCCAGATGTTGGCCAAGGGGCACCACTTCCCACGGGTCACCCTGGTTTCGATCCTCGATGCCGATGGCGGGCTGTTTTCCGGTGACTTCCGCGCCAGCGAGCGCATGGCGCAGCTGATCGTGCAGGTCGCCGGCCGCGCCGGGCGTGCAGAGGAGCCTGGCAAGGTGATCATTCAGACGCACCTCGCCGACCACCCTTTATTGGTACAACTGACCGAACAGGGTTATTTCGCCTTCGCCGAACAGGCCCTGAGCGAACGCCGCGCCGCCGGGCTGCCGCCATTCTCGCATCTGGCGCTGTTGCGCGCCGAAGCCCACAAGCCGGGGCAGGCCGAAGGCTTTCTTGATGAAGCCTGCAGCGAAGCCGAGCGCTTGCTGGCTGAGCAGAACCTGAGCGGCATCGAACTGCTGGGACCGGTGCCGGCGCCGATGGAACGTCGGGCCGGACGCTTCCGCGCGCAGCTGCTGTTGCAGGCCACGGCCCGGGCGCCGCTGCACCGGTTGCTGGCGAGCTGGCTGCTGGCGCTGGAGCAGATGCCGAGCGGCCGGGCGGTGCGCTGGTCGCTGGATGTCGATCCGGTGGATCTGTACTGACCGGGCAAAACCGCTCGAATTGTCACCACACATCCACATCCTGCCTGCTAAGGTTGGCAAGCCCGTCTTCGCAACGGATAATGCCCAGTTTTTCCACCCGCGCATCGATGCGCCGCCGCGCTTGCGGTCGAAAGAGAAGACCATGAAAGACACCATTCGCCAGCTGATCCAACAAGCCCTCACCCAACTCGTCAACGAAGGTGTGTTGCCTGAAGGCCTGACGCCGGCGATCCAGGTGGAGAACGCCCGGGACAAGACCCACGGCGACTTCGCCAGCAACATCGCGATGATGCTGGCCAAGCCTGCGGGCATGAAGCCGCGCGACCTGGCAGAGAAAATCATCGCCGCCCTGCCGGCTGACGAGAACGTCACCAAGGCCGAAATCGCCGGCCCCGGCTTCCTCAATTTCTTCCAGAACACGCAAGCGCTGGCCTCGCGCCTCGACGCCGCACTGGCCGACGCTCACGTTGGCGTGCGCAAGGCGGGCCCGGCGCAACGCACCGTGGTCGACCTGTCGGCGCCAAACCTGGCCAAAGAGATGCACGTCGGCCACTTGCGCTCGACCATCATCGGCGACGGCGTGGCCCGTGTGCTCGAGTTCCTCGGCGATACCGTGATCCGTCAGAACCACGTTGGCGACTGGGGCACCCAGTTCGGCATGCTGATGGCGTACCTGCAGGAAAACCCGATCACCAGCGACGAGCTGTCGGACCTGGAAAACTTCTACCGCGCCGCCAAGCAGCGTTTCGACGAGTCCCCGGAATTCGCCGACCGCGCCCGTGGCCTGGTGGTCAAGCTGCAGGCCGGCGATGCCGAATGCCTGGCGCTGTGGACCAAATTCAAGGACATCTCGCTGTCGCACTGCCAGAAGATCTACGAACTGCTCAACGTCAAACTGACCATGGCCGACGTGATGGGCGAAAGCGCCTACAACGACGACCTGATCAACGTGGTCAACGACCTGAAGGCCGCCGGCATGCTGGTCGAAAGCAACGGAGCCCAGTGCGTGTTCCTCGACGAGTTCAAGAACGCCGAAGGCGAGCCGCTGCCGGTGATCATCGTCAAGGCTGACGGCGGCTACCTGTACGCCACCACCGACCTGGCGGCCGTGCGCTACCGCAGCGGCAAGCTGAAGGCCGACCGTGCGCTGTACTTCGTCGACCAGCGTCAGGCCCTGCACTTCCAGCAAGTGTTCGCCGTGGCGCGCAAGGCCGGTTTCGTGACCCATCCGATGGAAATGGAACACATGGGCTTCGGCACCATGAACGGCGCCGATGGTCGTCCGTTCAAGACCCGTGATGGCGGCACCGTGAAGCTGATCGATCTGCTGACCGAAGCTCAGGAACGCGCCTACACCCTGGTGAAGGACAAGAATCCGGAGCTGGCCGAAGACGAGCTGCGCAACATCGCCAAAGTCGTGGGCATCGGCGCGGTGAAGTACGCCGACCTGTCGAAGCACCGCACCAGCGACTACAGCTTCAACTTCGACCTGATGCTCAACTTCGAAGGCAACACCGCGCCGTACCTGCTGTACGCCTACACCCGCGTGGCTGGCGTGTTCCGCAAACTGGGCAAGGACTTCAGCGAGGTCGACGGCCAGATCGTTCTCGAAGCGGCGCACGAACAGGAACTGGCGGCCAAACTGGCGCAGTTCGGTGAAGTGCTGAACAACGTCGCGGAAAAGGGCACGCCACACACCCTGTGCACCTACCTGTACGACGTCGCCGGCCTGTTCTCTAGCTTCTACGAGAACTGCCCGATCCTCGCCGCCGACACCCCGGCACAAATGCAAAGCCGTCTGCGCCTTGCCGCGCTGACCGGCCGTACCCTCAAGCAAGGCCTGGAACTGCTCGGCCTGGAAACCCTGGAGCGTATGTAAGTTGGCTGCCAAGAAAAAACCTGCACCCAAGCGTGGCGCCAGCCGTTACCAAGCTCCTGCAAAGCAACCGATCCCGGGTTGGCTGTGGATGGCCATCGGCCTGACGGTCGGCGCGTTCATCGTGTTCCTGATGAAACTGGAGCCGGGCAAGGGCAGCGACACGGTCAAGCGCGAGAAGATCGAGCAACAGCAGCAACAGAAAGCCACCAAGATCGCCGAGGCCAACAAGACCCCGCCGAGCCCGACGCAACCGGTGAAGCCGAAGTACGACTTCTACACCCTGCTGCCGGAATCGGAAGTGATCGTGCCGCCTGACGCCGTGCCGGAGAAAACCCTGCCGACGCCACAGGTGCCGGCGATCCCGACCACGCCGGTCACCCCGGCGGAAGCGGCGAAGATCGACACGGCGCGCGCCCAGGCTGCACTGGCCGGGATTACCCCACCGCCAGCGCCGCCGGTGACCAAGGCTGCGCCGGTAACCAAGTTCTTCCTCCAGGCCGGTTCGTTCCGCAAAGAGGCCGATGCCGACAAGGTGCGCGCGCAGATCATTCTGCTCGGCCAGGCGGTAGCGGTTGAATCCGGGACGGTGAAGGATGAAACCTGGTATCGCGTACTGGTCGGCCCGTTCAGCAACCGCGAACAACTGACCACCGCCCAGAAACAACTGGCGGGCGCGGGCTTCAGCAACCTGTTGTTACAACAACGCCAGAGCCGCTGATTTCCCCCGAATGATCCTTCCCGCGCTCTGCGTGGGGAGGATCAGCGCGACAACACCGCTCGTCCCCTCTCCCTTCCCGCAGTTGAAATCCTCTCCACCACCCCCATATGAATGGGCATAAGGCATTTTCGCCCCGCAGTGTGGAGACTCTTCCCTTGACCACCATCGTTTCAGTCCGCCGCCACGGCAAAGTCGTCATGGGCGGCGACGGCCAGGTTTCTCTCGGCAACACCGTGATGAAAGGCAACGCGAAGAAAGTTCGTCGCCTGTACCACGGCCAGGTCATCGCCGGTTTCGCCGGTGCCACCGCCGACGCCTTTACCCTGTTCGAACGTTTCGAAGGCCAGCTCGAGAAACATCAGGGCCACCTGATCCGCGCCGCCGTCGAACTCGCCAAAGAGTGGCGTACCGACCGTTCCCTGAGCCGCCTCGAAGCCATGCTCGCGGTCGCCAACAAGGACGCCTCCCTGATCATCACCGGCAACGGTGACGTGGTCGAACCGGAAAACGGCCTGATCGCCATGGGTTCCGGTGGCGGTTACGCCCAGGCCGCTGCCAGCGCGCTGCTGAAAAAGACCGATCTGTCGGCCCGCGAAATCGTCGAGACCGCTCTCGGGATCGCCGCCGACATCTGTGTATTCACCAACCACACTCAGACCATTGAGGAGCAGGATCTCGCTGAAGAAGCCTGAGTCGGCCCTGTGCCACGGCTTGTTTCTGCTTGAGGACCGTCAATTATTATGTCCATGACTCCCCGCGAAATCGTCCACGAACTCAATCGCCATATCATCGGCCAGGACGATGCCAAGCGCGCCGTCGCGATTGCCCTGCGCAACCGCTGGCGCCGCATGCAGCTGCCTGAAGAGCTGCGTGTTGAAGTGACCCCGAAGAACATCCTGATGATCGGCCCGACCGGTGTCGGTAAAACCGAGATCGCCCGTCGCCTGGCCAAGCTGGCCAACGCGCCGTTCATCAAGGTCGAAGCGACCAAGTTCACCGAAGTCGGCTACGTCGGCCGCGACGTCGAGTCGATCATCCGTGATCTGGCCGATGCCGCGATCAAGATGCTGCGCGAGCAGGAAATGACCCGCGTTCGCCACCGCGCCGAAGACGCTGCCGAGGACCGCATCCTCGACGCGCTGTTGCCGCCGGCACGCATGGGCTTCAGCAACGAAGAAGCGCCGAGCCCGGATTCCAACACCCGCCAGCTGTTCCGCAAGCGCCTGCGCGAAGGTCAGCTGGACGACAAGGAAATCGAGATCGAAGTCGCCGAAATGGCCGGCATCGAGATCGCCACGCCGCCGGGCATGGAAGAGATGACCAACCAGCTTCAGTCCCTGTTCGCCAACATGGGCAAGGGCAAGAAGAAGTCTCGCAAGCTCAAGGTCAAGGAAGCGCTGAAGCTGGTGCGCGATGAAGAAGCCGGTCGCCTGGTCAACGAAGAAGAGTTGAAGGCCAAGGCCCTGGAAGCGGTCGAGCAGCACGGCATCGTGTTCATCGACGAAATCGACAAGGTCGCCAAGCGCGGCAATGTCGGCGGCGCCGATGTGTCCCGTGAAGGCGTACAACGCGACCTGCTGCCGCTGATCGAAGGCTGCACCGTCAACACCAAGCTGGGCATGGTCAAGACCGACCACATCCTGTTCATCGCCTCCGGTGCGTTCCACCTGAGCAAGCCGAGCGACCTGGTGCCGGAGCTGCAAGGCCGTCTGCCGATCCGCGTCGAACTCAAGGCCCTGAGCCCGGAAGACTTCGAGCGCATCCTCAGCGAACCGCACGCCTCGCTCACCGAGCAATACTGCGCGCTGCTGAAGACCGAAGGCCTGAACATCCAGTTCCAGCCTGACGGCATCAAGCGCCTGGCGGAGATTGCCTGGCAGGTCAACGAGAAGACCGAGAACATCGGTGCCCGTCGCCTGCACACGCTGCTCGAGCGCCTGCTGGAAGAGGTGTCGTTCAGCGCCGGCGATCTGGCCAGCGCCCACGACGACAAGGCGATCCTGATCGACGCCGAGTACGTCAACAGCCACCTGGGTGAATTGGCGCAGAACGAAGATCTGTCTCGTTATATCCTGTAAGCCATACTGACAGTGGTCGTGAAACTGTGGGAGCCATCGGCTCCCACAATTTTTTTCACCTGACGGAACGCCGGCAATGACCCAACTCCCCACCGACATCAAACTGCACAAAGCCTCGAAAACCCTGTCGCTCAAATACGCGTCCGGCGAGGAGTACACCCTGCCCGCCGAATTCCTGCGCGTGCATTCGCCCTCCGCCGAGGTCCAGGGCCACGGCAAACCGATCCTGCAATTCGGCAAGCTGCACGTCGGCCTGTCCAAGGTAGAACCGGCCGGTCAGTACGCACTGAAACTGACCTTCGACGACGGTCACGACAGCGGCCTGTTCACCTGGGATTACCTCTACGAACTGGGGCGACGTTATGACGCACTCTGGGCGGATTATCTGGCCGAGCTCAAAGCCGCCGGCAAAACCCGCGACCCGGACGAGTCCGTCGTCAAGCTGATGCTCTAGTCCGCGCCTCGGACTGTTTAGAGGGCATTTTCTAAATTCATCTGTTTGAATGCTCCGCTAAAGCGGCCCGGGATCGGCTGCTTGCGAAAAAAATTAAACTCGGGTAACCAATGGAGCTGGCAAGTTCCCTGCAGTGCTCTACGACTGTAAAGCAGCTATGCAGAATCAACGGTCACCCGAGCAGTAGTACCTGGCATTGGCTGTGGAACTGCACAGCAGAAAACCGGGTACTCGTCTCAGGACAATGGAGCGTCGTAGATGAGTAACAAGAATAACGATGATTTGAAGTACCAAGCCTCGGAAAACACCCTGGGGCTGAATCCTGTCGTTGGGCTTCGCGGAAAGGATCTGCTGGCCTCTGCTCGAATGGTGCTGACCCAGGCCATCAAACAACCGATCCATAGTGTCAAACACGTCACTCATTTCGGCCTCGAATTGAAGAACGTGCTGTTCGGCAAATCAGAACTGCAACCGGCTGGCGATGACCGTCGCTTTGCCGATCCGGCGTGGAGTCAGAACCCGCTGTACAAGCGTTACCTGCAAACCTATCTGGCGTGGCGCAAGGAACTCCATGCCTGGATCGACGACAGCAGCCTCTCGCCCAAGGACATTGCGCGCGGGCACTTCGTGATCAACCTGATGACCGAAGCCATGGCGCCGACCAACACGGCGGCCAACCCGGCGGCGGTCAAACGTTTCTTCGAGACCGGCGGCAAGAGCCTGCTCGATGGCCTCTCGCATCTGGCCAAGGATCTGGTACACAACGGCGGCATGCCGAGCCAGGTCAACATGGGCGCGTTCGAGGTCGGCAAGACCCTGGGCGTGACCGAAGGCGCGGTAGTGTTTCGCAACGACGTGCTGGAGCTGATCCAGTACAAGCCGATCACCGAGCAGGTGCACGAGCGCCCGCTGCTGGTCGTACCGCCGCAGATCAACAAGTTCTATGTATTCGACCTGAGCCCGGACAAGAGCCTGGCGCGCTTCTGCCTGCGCAACAATGTGCAGACCTTCATCGTCAGCTGGCGCAACCCGACCAAGGAACAGCGCGAGTGGGGCCTTTCGACCTACATCGAAGCCCTGAAGGAAGCGGTCGACGTGGTCACCGCGATCACCGGCAGCAAGGACGTCAACATGCTCGGCGCCTGCTCTGGCGGCATCACGTGCACCGCCCTGCTCGGCCACTATGCCGCCACTGGCGAAAACAAGGTCAATGCCCTGACCCTGCTGGTCAGCGTGCTCGACACCACCCTGGACAGCGACGTCGCGCTGTTTGTCGACGAGCAGACCCTGGAAATGGCCAAGCGTCATTCGTATCAGGCCGGCGTGCTCGAAGGCAAAGACATGGCCAAGGTCTTCGCCTGGATGCGCCCCAACGATCTGATCTGGAACTACTGGGTCAACAACTACCTGCTCGGCAACGAGCCGCCGGTGTTCGACATCCTGTTCTGGAACAACGACACCACCCGGTTGCCGGCGGCGTTCCACGGCGACCTGATCGAGATGTTCAAAAACAACCCACTGATCCGCCCCGATGCACTGGAAGTGTGCGGCACGCCGATCGACCTCAAGCAGGTGACCGCCGACATCTTCTCGCTGGCCGGCACCAACGACCACATCACCCCGTGGAAGTCCTGCTACAAGTCGGCGCAGCTGTTTGGCGGCAAGGTGGAATTCGTGCTGTCGAGCAGCGGGCATATCCAGAGCATTCTGAACCCGCCGGGCAACCCGAAATCGCGCTACATGACCAGCGACGAAATGACCGCCAATGCCGATGACTGGCAGGAAAACTCGACCAAGCATGCCGACTCCTGGTGGCTGCACTGGCAGGCGTGGCAAGCGGCGCGTTCGGGCGAGCTGAAAAAGGCACCGACGAAACTGGGCAACAAAGCGTATCCGGCAGGCGAAGCATCGCCGGGCACTTACGTACACGAGCGGTAACCGATACACCTCACTCCCTCCGGGGAGTGAGGTGAACACTGAGATTGCGACCCACAGGGCCTTGAAGCATGCCGCAACCGTTCATCTTTCGTACTGTCGAGCTGGATGGCCAGACCATCCGCACGGCGGTTCGCCCCGGCAAGCCTCACTTGACGCCCTTGCTGATTTTCAACGGCATCGGCGCCAACCTGGAGCTGGTGTTTCCTTTTGTCGCGGCGCTGGATCCGGACCTGGAAGTGATCGCCTTCGACGTGCCCGGTGTCGGTGGCTCTTCGACGCCGAGACGGCCGTATCGCTTTCCGGGACTGGCGAAGCTCACTGCACGGATGCTCGACTACCTCGACTACGGACAGGTCAATGTGATCGGCGTGTCCTGGGGTGGCGCGCTGGCGCAACAGTTCGCCTATGACTATCCCGAGCGCTGCAAGAAGCTGGTACTGGCAGCGACAGCGGCGGGCGCGGTGATGGTGCCGGGCAAGCCGAAGGTGCTGTGGATGATGGCCAGTCCACGGCGCTACATCCAGCCGTCCCATGTGATCCGCATCGCCCCGATGATCTACGGCGGCTCGTTCCGCCGCGACCCGACACTCGCCGCCAGCCATGCGGCCAAGGTGCGTTCGGCGGGCAAGCTCGGCTACTACTGGCAACTGTTCGCGGGCCTTGGCTGGACCAGCATTCACTGGCTGCACAAGATCCATCAGCCGACCCTGGTGCTGGCCGGTGACGACGATCCGCTGATCCCGCTGATCAACATGCGCATGCTGGCCTGGCGGATTCCCAACGCCCAGTTGCACATCATCGATGACGGTCATCTGTTCCTGATCACCCGGGCCGAAGCCGTGGCGCCGATCATCATGAAGTTCCTCCAGGAGGAACGTCTTCGTGCGGTGATGCACCCCCACCCGACACCGCTGGGCGGATAACCGGCCCGGTCCGGTTTTCTGGACAGCTCCTTGCAGAGCCTTTTCAAAGTGCGTGGCAGGACGCCGCGCAGGCAACAACCCGCAACAGCGTCTATGGTGTTCTGGTTCGGTGTGTTTGTTTTTGACCTGAAGACGAAGGAGTGTTGAGTCATGCGCGACAAACCAGCGACGGGCGTAGTGCCCAGTCCTGCCGTTTTCATCAATGCACAAAGTGCAATGACCGGCCTGCGTGGCCGCGACCTGATTTCGACGTTGCGCAGCGTAGCCGCCCACGGCCTGCGCAACCCGATTCACAGCGCGAGGCACGCGTTGAAACTCGGTGGCGCGCTCGGACGCGTGCTGCTCGGCGAAACCCTGCACCCGACCAACCCCAATGACAGCCGCTTCGCCGACCCGGCCTGGAGCCTCAACCCGTTCTACCGCCGGAGCCTGCAGGCTTATCTGAGCTGGCAGAAACAGGTCAAGAGCTGGATCGACGACAGCAGCATGAGCGATGACGATCGCGCCCGTGCGCACTTCGCTTTTTCCCTGATCAACGACGCCGTCGCGCCCTCCAACACGCTGCTCAATCCGCTGGCGGTCAAGGAGCTGTTCAACTCCGGCGGCCACAGCCTGGTGCGTGGGCTGAGCCATCTGTTCGATGACCTGCTGCACAACGACGGCCTGCCGCGCCAGGTGACCAAGCAGGCTTTCGAAGTCGGCAAGACCGTCGCCACCACCACCGGCTCAGTGGTGTTTCGCAACGAAATGCTTGAGCTGATCCAGTACAAGCCAATGAGCGAAAAGCAGTATTCAAAACCGCTGCTGGTGGTGCCGCCGCAAATCAACAAGTACTACATTTTCGACCTGAGCCCGAACAACAGCTTCGTCCAGTACGCCCTGAAGAACGGCTTGCAGACCTTCATGATCAGCTGGCGCAACCCGGACGTGCGCCATCGCGAATGGGGCCTGTCGACCTACGTCGAAGCCGTGGAAGAAGCCATGAACATCTGCCGGGCGATCACCGGCGCCCGCGAAGTCAACCTGATGGGCGCCTGCGCCGGCGGGCTGACCATCGCCGCACTGCAAGGGCACTTGCAGGCCAAGCGGCAGTTGCGCCGGGTCTCCAGCGCGACCTATCTGGTGAGCCTGCTCGACAGCCAGATCGACTCTCCGGCCACACTGTTCGCCGATGAACAGACCCTCGAAGCGGCCAAACGCCGCTCCTACCAGAAAGGCGTGCTGGACGGTCGCGACATGGCCAAGGTGTTTGCCTGGATGCGTCCCAACGATCTGATCTGGAGCTATTTCGTCAACAACTACCTGCTGGGCAAGGAGCCGCCGGCGTTCGACATCCTCTACTGGAACAACGACAGCACCCGTCTGCCCGCCGCGTTTCATGGCGATCTGCTGGATTTCTTCAAGCACAACCCGCTGATTCATTCGGGCGGCCTGGAAGTCTGCGGCACGCCGATCGACCTGCAGAAAGTCACGGTCGACAGTTTCAGCGTGGCCGGCATGAACGACCACATCACGCCATGGGACGCGGTGTATCGCTCGACCTTGCTGCTCGGTGGCGAGCGGCGCTTCGTGCTGTCCAACAGCGGCCATGTGCAGAGCATTCTCAACCCGCCGAGCAACCCCAAGGCCAACTACGTCGAAAACGGCAAGATGAGCAGCGACCCGCGTGCCTGGTACTACGACGCGAAAAAAGTCGACGGCAGCTGGTGGCCGCAGTGGCTGGAATGGGTTCAGCAGCGCTCCGGCACCCTGCGCGAAACCCAGATGGCCCTTGGCAACGCGAACTATCCACCGATGGAGGCGGCGCCCGGCACTTACGTGCGTGTGCGCTGACCAGCCCCAAACGCCCTTTAAGAAGACTGGATGAAAACAAGCGAACGGATCCTCGAATGTGCCCTGCAGTTGTTCAACGAAAAGGGCGAGCCGAACGTCTCCACCATGGAGGTTGCCAATGAAATGGGGATCAGCCCCGGCAACCTCTACTACCACTTTCACGGCAAGGAGCCGCTGATCCTCGGGTTGTTCGAGCGCTTCCAGAACGAACTGGCGCCGCTGCTCGACCCGCCCGCGGATGTAGAGCTGGCGCCGGGGGATTACTGGCTGTTCCTGCACTTGATCGTCGAGCGGCTGGCGCAGTACCGGTTCCTGTTCCAGGACCTGTCGAACCTGGCCGGACGGCTGCCGAAACTGGCCAAGGGCATTCGCAACTTTCTCAACGTCCTGAAGCGCACGCTGGCGTCATTGCTGGCGCGCTTGAAGGCGTCCGGGCAGTTGGTCAGTGATACCCAGGCGCTGGGGCAACTGGTGGAGCAGATCACCATGACCTTGCTGTTCTCGCTGGACTATCAGCGGATTCTCGATCGCGAGGGGGAAGTGAGGCTGGTGGTGTACCAGATCATGATGCTGGTGGCACCGCACCTGTTGCCGCCGGTGAAGGTGGCGACGGAGCGGATGGCGCTGCAGTACCTCGAAGATCACGAGTGACCGCCCAAACAAAAACGCCCGACCTTCACAGGCCGGGCGTTTTCTTGAGCCCTGAAAATCAGGACTGACTGGTCGGCGTCGACGGGGTCGATGCAACAGTCGGAGCAGGCGCCGGGGTTGGAGCCGAGGCGGAGTTCGACGTGCTTGCCAGTGCTGCCGGTGTGGTCACCGGTTTCGGCGCAGCGGCTTTCGGCGCGGCCGGTTTTTTCACTGCTGGTTTTTTCGCCGCAGCCGGTTTGGCAGCGGGTTTGGCGGCAGCGGTTTTCGCTGCTGGCTTGGCCGCTGGTTTAGCTGCAGGTTTCGCGGCGGCCTTGGCGGCAACCGGTTTGGCCGCGGCTTTCGCTGCTGGCTTGGCGGCTGCGGTTTTGGCCGCTGGCTTGGCGGCAGGTTTAGCAGCAGCCTTGGCCAATGGTTTGGCAGCAGGTTTTGCCGCCGGTTTGGCTGCTGCGGTTTTGGCCGCCACAGGCTGAGTTTTCAGACCGGTGAGTTTTTCGATCTGCTTGGTCAGGGTATCGACCTTCTTGTGCAGATCCTTCACCTCGTTGCGGCTCGGTACGCCCAGGCGCGAAATCGCACTGTTCAGGCGCTTGTCGAAAGCCCCTTCCAGTTGATCCCACGTGCCCAGCGCGCGATCTTTCACGCCGCTGATGCGCGATTTGGCCGAGTTTGCAGAGTCCTTGGCAGCATCGACTGTCTTGCCGACTGCAGCCTTGGTGAGCTTCTCGGCTTTCTCGCCGTCTTTGACCAATGTATCGAAGAGCTTGCTGCCGTCAGTGTCGATCTTCGAGTACACGCCTAAACCAGCCAGCCAGATCTTGCGGGAGTAGTCTTCGACTTTCCCGATCCACGAGCTGCCTTCTTTATCGGTGTTCTTTTTACCAGCCATCCCGTTCTCCTTAAGATTTACGCGCGACGCGTTCGAGCAATGCCGTCAGCTCATCGAGCTTAGCAGAGAGTGCCTCAACGTCATGTTTAGACGGAATGCCGATACGATTCAAGGCACTGGCGACACGCGTGTCGAACGCCTTCTCGACCTTGTCGAGCTGAACTTCGACGCGACCTTTGAAAGAGCTGACTTCGCTCTTGGCTTCGTCGATCTCGGCATTGGCCGCTTCGAGTTTTTCGGTGACGACTTTTTTGCCTTTCTTTTCAACAGTTTGACCAGCCTTGATCAACTCCTGAAAGTACTCGCTGCCCTCCTGACCGACCTTGGTGTAGGCACCCAGGCCTGCCAGCCAGATCTTGCGGGCATAGGATTTGACGTCGCTCAGAGCAGAAGTCGAGGCGTCGATTTTTTTCTTCAAAATAACTTTGGCCATGGTGCACCTCACGCGCAGAAGGTTTGAGGAACTGCCCGGACGTGTGTCGGGCTCAGGCACAAAGTAGGGAGAAAAATTAGAAACGGCACCCTAACAACTGACATAAAAGGCAGGTGCACCACAAAGAAAAAGAGGAGCCCGAAGCTCCCCCTCTGTTCTGTTCAGACCAGCGCCTTGTCCAGCGCCTTCTCGATCTCGGCTTTGATCATGCCGCTCATGGCCGACATCATCAGGCCCAGTTCCACGTCGACGCGGATCGAATCCTCGGCCACATGCACCGCGCCTTTCACGCCCGAACGCTTGAGGTTCAGGGTGTCACCCGCCCACTGCGGCTCGAGGCCATACTGATCGGACAGTTTCTGCGCCAGCTTGTCGGCTTTCTCGCGGGCAACTTCCTTGCCCAGGCTGTGGGCACGCTCAACACTGATATGGGCCATTGAATGACTCCTGCTTTTTGAATGGGGCTATGAATGCCTGCAACGAATCTTGACCGCCACTGCGGCAAATCGTCCCGAAGGTTGCCCATCTTACCTTTAGCCATTCCAAGACAAAGCATGGCTTGGGGATTAGAATGTCGCGCATTCTCTTTTGGTGACAGCGATATGACTGATCAGCGCAAAGGCAGCGATGCCGAACCCACCACTCACTTCGGCTTCAAAAACGTTCCGGAAAGCCAGAAAGCGGAAAAAGTCGCTGAGGTGTTCCACTCCGTAGCCGCCAAGTACGACCTGATGAACGACCTTCTGTCGGGCGGCATGCACCGTCTGTGGAAGCGCTTCGCAATCGAATTGTCGGGCGTGCGCGCAGGCAACCGCGTACTGGACATCGCCGGCGGCACGGGCGACCTGACCAAGAAATTCTCGCACCTGGTCGGCCCGACCGGTCAGGTGGTTCTCGCGGACATCAACGAATCCATGCTCAAGGTCGGTCGTGACCGCCTGCTGGATGTCGGCGTGTCGGGCAACGTCGAATTCGTCCAGGCGGACGCTGAAAAACTGCCGTTCCCGGACAACCATTTCGACTGCGTGACCATCGCCTTCGGCCTGCGCAACGTGACGCACAAGGAAGACGCCCTGCGCTCCATGCTGCGCGTACTCAAGCCTGGCGGCCGCCTGCTGGTGCTGGAGTTCTCCAAGCCGACCAACGCGCTGATGTCCAAGGCCTACGATGCCTACTCGTTCGCCTTCATGCCGCTGATGGGCAAGCTGATCACCAACGACTCGGAAAGCTATCGCTATCTGGCCGAGTCGATCCGCATGCACCCGAATCAGGAAACCCTGAAGTCGATGATGGTCGACGCCGGTTTCGACCGTGTGACCTATCACAACATGACCGCAGGCATCGTTGCCCTGCACCGCGGCATCAAACCCTGATGCTGCTGACCGGGCTGCTGGCCAGCGTCGAACTCGGCCTGAACCGTGTGCTGCGTCTCGACAGCACGGCGCTGCCGCGACTGGCGCATCTGACCGGCAAAGTGATTGCCGTGGATTGCCGCAGCCCGGCGCTGCAACTGTTCATCCTGCCGAGCGACGAAGGCCTGATGCTGGCGTCCCACTGGGAAACCGGCGTCGACTGCACTTTGCGCGCCCCGGCCTCGAGCCTGGTGAAACTGGCCCTGAGCAAGGACAAGACGGCGGTGCTGCACGCACCGGAAGTCGAACTCGACGGCGACAGCGGCGTGCTGCTGGAACTGGCGGGCGTGCTGCAGGACCTTGAGCTGGACTGGGAGTACGAACTCTCGCGCTGGCTGGGACCGGTCGCCACGCAACTGGTCGGCGGTCACCTGCGCAGCCGCGCCCGCTGGTATCAACAAGGATTTGCCAGCCTCAACCAGAACCTCGCCGAATACCTGGCCGAAGAATCGCGCACCCTCGTCGGGCAACGCGAAGCCGAAGCCCGTTTCAGCGAACTGGACCGGATCAAACTCGATCTGGAACGTCTCGAGGCGCGCTTCGAGCGCCTTTCCCGATCCCTCGACCCAAGCGATAACGCATGAAGCTGCTCGCCGTCCGCCGTCTGTTGCGCATCCAGCGCGTCGTGATCCGCTACCGCCTCGATGACCTGCTGTTCGATCTGCCATTGCCGTGGTTCCTGCTGGCGCTCCGCTACGCCTTGCCGTGGCGCTGGTTCCCGCGCAAGCCGCTGGACCTGAGCCGTGGCGCACGCCTGCGCCTGGCCTTGCAGGACCTGGGGCCGATCTTCATCAAGTTCGGGCAGATCCTCTCGACCCGCCGCGACCTGCTGCCGGAAGACATCGCCGATGAGCTGATGCTGTTGCAGGACCGCGTGCCGCCGTTCGATTCGCAGCTGTCGGTCAAGCTCATCGAAGAACAGCTAGGCAAGAAGATCAGCGAAGTGTTCAGCCGCTTCGACGTCGAGCCACTGGCCTCGGCCTCGGTCGCGCAGGTGCATGCCGCGCAGTTGAAAACCGGCGAAGAAGTGGTGGTCAAGGTGATCCGCCCGGGCCTGAAGCCGATCATCGCGCAGGATCTGGCGTGGCTGTTCATCCTCGCCCGCGCGGCCGAAAAGGTCTCCGCCGACGCCCGTCTGCTGCACCCGGTGGAAGTAGTCAGCGACTACGAAAAAACCATCTACGACGAACTCGACCTGTTGCGCGAGGCGGCCAACGCCAGCCAGTTGAAGCGCAACTTCGAAGGCTCGCCGCTGCTGTATGTGCCACAAGTCTATTGGGACTGGTGCCGGCCGAAAGTGCTGGTGATGGAGCGTATCTACGGGATTCAGGTGACGGACCTGGCGACCCTCGCCGACCAGCGCACCGACATGAAAATGCTTGCCGAGCGTGGCGTAGAGATCTTCTTCACCCAGGTGTTCCGCGACAGTTTCTTCCACGCCGATATGCACCCGGGCAACATCTTCGTCAGCACCGTCAACCCGTGGAGCCCGCAGTACATCGCGATCGACTGCGGCATCGTCGGCAGCCTGACCCCGGAAGACCAGGATTATCTGGCGCGCAACCTGTTCGCCTTCTTCAAGCGCGACTACCGCCGCGTGGCGCAATTGCACATCGATTCGGGCTGGGTGCCGGCGGAAACCAAGCTCAACGAATTCGAAGCGGCGATCCGTACCGTGTGCGAGCCAATCTTCGAAAAACCGTTAAAAGATATTTCATTTGGCCAGGTGCTGATGCGCCTGTTCCAGACCGCACGCCGCTTCAACATGGAAGTGCAGCCACAGCTCGTATTGCTGCAAAAGACCTTGCTGAACATCGAAGGTCTGGGCCGCCAGCTGTACCCGGACCTGGATCTGTGGAACACCGCGCAGCCGTTCCTCGAACGCTGGATGCGCGAGCGCGTCAGCCCGAAAGCCTTGATCGGCAACGTCCAGAGCCAGTTCGAACAGCTGCCGCACCTGGCCAACATGGCCCGCGACCTGCTCGAACGCATGTCCCAGCCCCACGCCAACGACCCGCCGCCACCATGGCACAAACGCAAGGACGACTGGTTCCTGCGCCTGCTCGGCAGCGCGCATCTGGCGGGCGGCACGATCCTCGCCGCCGGCGGCCCGTTGCACGAACTGGGGCATTGGCCCGCCGGAATCATGGTGGCAGTCGGCTTGTATCTGGTCGTTCGCCGATAGCCAGTTCCGTGATCGGCTGGCACACTGTTTCAACGCCTGAACCCGACTATTGAAGTGTGGGTTCGCTGTCGGAGTCGAAGATGAAAAACTGGCTGGACGAGATCAAGTGGGACGCCGATGGCCTGGTGCCGGCGATTGCCCAGGATCACAAGACCGGACGCGTGCTGATGATGGCCTGGATGAACCGCGAAGCCCTGGAGCTGACCGCCGCGGAAAACCGTGCAATCTACTGGTCACGTTCCCGTGGCAAGCTGTGGCGCAAGGGCGAAGAGTCCGGCCATGTGCAGACCCTGCATGAAATGCGCCTGGACTGCGACGCCGACGTGATCATCCTGATGGTCGAACAGATTGGCGACATCGCTTGCCATACCGGCCGTCAGAGCTGCTTCTACCGCGTCTTCGAAAACGGCGACTGGAAAACGGTCGACCCGGTCTTGAAAGACCCGCACGCTATTTATTCCGCAGGACACAAACATGAGTGACACCCTGACCCGCCTCGCTCAGGTGCTTGAAGAGCGCAAGGGCGCTGCTGCCGACAGCTCGTATGTGGCCAGTCTGTATCACAAGGGCTTGAACAAGATTCTGGAAAAGGTCGGCGAAGAATCGGTCGAAACGATCATTGCCGCCAAGGACGCCGCCGTCAGTGGCGACTGCAGCGACGTGATCTACGAGACCGCCGACCTGTGGTTTCACAGCATGGTCATGCTCGCCCAACTGGGGCAGCATCCGCAGGCTGTACTCGACGAGCTGGATCGTCGCTTCGGTCTGTCCGGACACGTCGAGAAAGCCTCGCGTCCGTCCGCCTGAACAACTATTAGAGAGGAACAGCAAGATGGGCATTTTTGACTGGAAACACTGGATCGTCATTCTGGTTGTCGTGGTGCTGGTGTTCGGCACCAAGAAACTGAAAAACCTCGGCACCGACGTCGGCGAGTCGATCAAGGGCTTTCGCAAAGCCATGAACGACGACGAAAAACCGGCCGATCCGACCGTCACGCCTGCACAACCGGTGCCACCGGTTCAGCCGCAAGCCACCGCTCAGGCCAACCCGCCGCACACCATCGACGTGCAGGCGCAAAAAGTCGAAGAGCCGATCCGCAAAGACGTGTGAGCACTGACTAATGTTTGGTATCAGCTTCTCTGAACTGCTGCTCGTCGGCCTCGTTGCCCTGCTGGTGCTGGGCCCCGAGCGTTTGCCGGGCGCTGCACGCACCGCTGGCCTGTGGGTCGGACGGCTGAAGCGCAGCTTCAACGCGATCAAACAGGAAGTTGAACGTGAAATCGGTGCCGACGAAATCCGTCGGCAACTGCACAACGAACACATTCTGTCGCTGGAGCAGGAGGCGCGGAAGATTTTCACGCCTCCGGCTCAGCAGGAGCCGACACCGGTGCCGCCGGTTGCAGAGCAAACGCCAGTGGCTCCCGTTGCGGAACAACCGGCAAGCGTCGAGCACGTTTCTGCCGCCGCCGCTGAAGCGGCGCCGATCATGAAGCCGATTGAACCTGTTGCTCCAGCCGCCGCGCCAACCACGCCGGCCCCTCACGACCCAACATTGCCGCCGCGAGCCCCATGAGCGATCTCCCCGAAAACGACCAGCACATGCCGCTGGTTTCGCACCTCACCGAGTTGCGCACCCGCCTGCTGCGTTGCGTCGCGGCGATCTTCATCATCTTCGCCGGGCTGTTCGCCTTCACCCAGCAGATCTACACCTTCGTCTCGACGCCGCTGCGCAGTTACTTGCCGGCCGGCGCGACGATGATCGCCACCGACGTGTCGTCGCCGTTCCTGACGCCACTGAAGCTGACGATGATGGTGTCGCTGTTCCTGGCGATCCCGGTGATCCTGCACCAGATCTGGGGCTTCATCGCGCCGGGCCTGTACAAGCACGAGAAACGTGTCGCGGTGCCGTTGCTGATCTCCAGCATCCTGCTGTTCTACACCGGTATGGCATTCGCCTATTACTTCGTGTTCCCGCTGATCTTCAAGTTCTTCGCCTCGGCCACCCCGGCCGGCGTGGAAATGATGACCGACATCACCAGTTACCTCGATTTCGTCATGACGCTGTTCTTTGCCTTCGGCGTGGCGTTCGAAATCCCGGTGGCCGTGGTGCTGCTGGTGTGGATCGGCGTGGTCGACGTCAAATACCTGAAGAAGATCCGCCCGTACGTGATCATCGGCTGCTTCGTGGTCGGCATGATCCTGACCCCGCCGGACATCTTCTCCCAGACTCTGCTGGCCGTGCCGATGTGGATGCTGTTCGAAGTCGGCATCCTGTTCGGCAGCCTGGTCAGCAAGCGCGAACGCCCGGAAGAAACCGCCGACGACCACAACGACCAGCCGCCAGCGACGCAGCCATGAACCTGCTGCTGCTCGAAGAGGCCGATTTCATTGCGGCCGACCGCGTCGTGCTGCGTGATCGACGCCTGACCCACATGCAGGAAGTCCACCGCTCGGAAGTCGGCGACAGCCTGCGGGTCGGGCGCATCAACGGGTTGATGGGTTCGGCCGAGCTGCTGCGTCTGGAAGCGGGCGAAGCCGAACTGCGGGTCACCCTCGATCAGCCACCGCCGGCCAAGCTGCCGCTGACCCTGGTACTCGCCCTGCCACGCCCGAAGATGCTGCGTCGGGTGTTCCAGACCGTGGCGACCATGGGTGTGTCAAAGGTGATTCTGGTCAACAGCTATCGCGTCGAGAAGAGCTTCTGGCAAACGCCGTTTCTGGAGCCGGAAGCGATTCGCGAGAATCTGATCCTCGGCCTCGAACAGGCCCGCGATACCGTGCTGCCGGAAATCATCATCGAGAAGCGCTTCAAGCCGTTTGTCGAAGATCGTCTGCCGGCCATCACCGACGGCACCCTCGGCCTGGTCGGCCATCCGGGCAACTTCCCGCCCTGCCCGCGCGCCCTGAGCGAACCGGTGACCCTGGCCATCGGCCCCGAGGGTGGCTGGATTCCCTACGAGATCGACCTGCTGGGCAAATCCGGCCTGCAACCGGTGCAACTCGGCGATCGCATCCTGCGCGTCGAAACCGCCGTCACTGCCCTGCTCGCCCGCCTGTTCTGAAGCGCTCTGGCGCCATTTGGCGCCAGACAAATTGCGTTACAGATTGCCATCATCCAGCCGATACAGTCTCCATAAGTCCAATTAGTGGTCCGAGGGGAGTCGTCGCATGTACCGTTGGTTAGCCGAGAATCTTGGAAACGTCAGCGTCAAACGCAAGCTGGGCATCGGTTTCGGCCTGGTGCTGCTGCTGACCCTGTTGATCACCTTCACCGGCTGGACCGGCATGAGCGGCATCATCAGCCGCGGTGACAAACTCGGTTTCATCTCGAGCCTCAACGAGCTGACCAAGGACCTGCGCCTGGCGCGTCTGGACTACGAAATGCGCCGTGGCGAACAAGGCCCGGGCACAGTCAACGACCTGCTCGGCAAACTCGACAGCGGCCTGCAAACCGCCCGCAGCCTGATCGAACAGTCAGCCGACGCGGCGATGGTCGATCAGCAACTGGCCGCCGTTGCCGAATACAAACGCGCCTTCGCCGACATGACCCAGGCCACCGCCCTGCGCGAAGACGCCCGCAGCAAACTCGGCGCCACCGCCGACAATGCCGTGGCCAAGGTTGCCGAAGTCGAGAAATCCATGCTGCAAGGCGACAGCGTTGCCCAGTTCAACGCGGTGATCGACCTCAGCAAGCTGATCCAGCAGGCCCGCTTCCAGGTGCGCGGCTACACCTACAGCGCCAAGGCCGAGGCCGAACAACCGGCCCTCGACGCCATCGACAACGCCCTGAAAAACCTCGAGACCCTGCCGGCCAAATTGCCGGAACAGCACATCGCCAATCTGCAACAGGCTACCGAGTCGCTGAAAGCCTATCGCGCCGCTGTCAGCCAGTTCCGTGATTCGCAGGTTGCCAGCGCCAAGGCACTGGCCCGCATGTCGGCCCAGGGCGACCTGTTGATGGACATCAGCAAGAAGCTCACCGACTCCCAGACCATTGTGCGTGACACCGATGCCGCCAGCGCCAAGAACCAGTTGCTGATCGCCACCTTGCTGGCCGTGGCCTTCGGCCTGCTCGCCGCCTGGGCGATCACCCGGCAGATCATCATCCCGCTGGAGCAGACCCTGAAAGTCGCCGAGCGCGTGGCCGCCGGTGACCTGACCCACAATCTGGTGTCCCTGCGCCGTGACGAACTCGGTCAGTTGCAACGTTCGATGCAGAGCATGACTCAAGGCCTGCGCGAATTGATCGGCGGGATCAGCGACGGCGTCACTCAGATCGCCAGCGCCGCCGAAGAACTGTCGGCCGTGACCGAGCAGACCAGTGCCGGCGTGAACAATCAGAAAGTCGAGACCGATCAGGTCGCCACCGCCATGAACGAAATGGCTGCCACCGTGCAGGAAGTCGCGCGCAACGCCGAGGAAGCTTCAGAAGCGGCCGTCGCCGCTGACCAACAGGCCCGCGAAGGCGACAAAGTGGTCGGCGAAGCCATCGCCCAGATCGAACGCCTGGCCACTGAAGTCGGCCACTCCACCGAGGCCATGGGCGAGCTCAAGCGCGAAAGCGACAAGATCGGCAGCGTCCTCGACGTGATCAAGTCCGTGGCCCAGCAAACCAACCTGCTGGCCCTCAACGCTGCCATCGAAGCGGCCCGTGCCGGTGAAGCCGGACGTGGTTTCGCGGTGGTTGCTGACGAAGTGCGCAGCCTCGCGCAACGCACCCAGAAGTCCACCGAAGAAATCGAAGAGCTGATCGTCGGCCTGCAGAACGGCACCCAGCAAGTGGCGACGATCATGGACAACAGCCGCACGCTGACCCAGAGCAGCGTGGAACTGACCCGTCGTGCCGGTGGCTCGCTGGAAAACATCACGCGCACCGTGTCGGCGATTCAGGCGATGAACCAGCAAATCGCAGCGGCGGCCGAGCAGCAGAGTGCCGTGGCCGAAGAGATCAACCGTAGCGTGCTCAACGTGCGGGATGTATCGGACCAGACGTCGGCGGCGAGTGAAGAGACAGCGGCCTCCAGCGTCGAGCTGGCGCGCCTGGGTACTCACCTGCAAACGTTGGTGGGACGCTTCAAGGTTTAAACCGCGCAAACAAAAAAATCGCAGCCAATGGCTGCGATTTTTTTTGCCCCGCGCTTAGAGAACCTGGCGCAGGAAAGCCTGGGCCCGAGGATCCTTCGGTGCATCGAAGAATTCCGCTGGCGAGGCGTCTTCCAGCAGTTTGCCGTGATCGAAGAACAGCACCCGATCCGCCACTTCCCGGGCAAAGCCCATTTCGTGGGTCACGCAGACCATGGTCATGCCTTCCACGGCCAGGTTCTTCATCACGTCCAGCACTTCACCGACCATTTCCGGATCGAGGGCCGAGGTCGGCTCATCGAACAGCATGACCTTAGGATCCATCGCCAGTGCCCGGGCAATCGCCACGCGCTGCTGCTGACCGCCGGACAGGCGCGAAGGATATTCGCGGGCCTTCTGAGCAATCCCGACCTTCTCCAGCAACGCCAGGGCCTTGGCCTCGCTTTCCTTCTGGCCACGCTTGCGCACGACTTTCTGCGCCAGGCACAGGTTTTCCAGCACGGTCATGTGCGGGAACAGGTTGAAATGCTGGAACACCATGCCGACTTCGCGGCGGTAGGCGTTGACGTCGGTTTTCGGGTCGGCCAGTTGCAGGCCGTCGATGCTCACCGAGCCGGAATCGAATGCCTCAAGACCATTGAGGCAACGCAGGAAAGTCGACTTGCCGGAGCCGGACGGACCGATCACCACCAGCACCTCGCCCTTGGCGACGGAAGTGGTGACGTTATCCACAGCCCGGACCACTTGCCCACGGGTGTCGAAGACTTTTACCAGATCGCGGACTTCAATCACTTTGCGCGAGCCTCCGCTCAAGCCGGCTGGCAATTTTCGACAGCGGCAGGTTGATCAACAGGTACAGGCCGGCAACGCAGAACAGGATTTCGAACGGCGAAAACGAGGTGGTGATCACTTCACGACCGCTTTTCAGCAGCTCGGTGATGGCGATCACCGACACCAGCGAGGTGTCTTTCACCAGACTGATGAACTGCCCGGCCAGCGGTGGCAGCACGCGCTTGAAGGCTTGCGGCAATACTACGTGGCGCATCGACTGGCCAGCGCTCAGACCCAGCGAACGGGCGGCTTCATTCTGGCCACGGGCAATCGACTGCACGCCGGAACGGATGATTTCCGCCACGTAGGCGCCGGTGAACAGCGACAGCGCGGCGATCCCGGCGAACTCCCGGGACAGGTTCATCACCGTGCCGATGAAGAAGTAGAAAATGAAGATCTGCACCAGCAGCGGCGTGCCGCGCACCAGTTCGACATAGATCGTCGACAGGTCGCGCAGGGTCGGGTTGCTCGACAGCCGGCACAGCCCGGTCGCCAGACCGATCAGCAGCCCCAGCACGCCGGACACCACCGACAGCCAAAGCGTCGTCCACAGGCCCCACAGCAGCGGCCCCGCCGCCCAATGTCGGGTAACACCCACGACGTCGCCTTCAGCCACATCGTCGCCCTGGGCGAATTGCAGGCTGTTTTCGTCAACGGTCAGGTGCTGCTCGTCACCGGCATCGTTGCGCAGGGTGACTTGCGCGCTGCCGCCCTTGCGCACCAGTTCGCTGACGGTGGAAATGTCGGTGGCGCGCTGGGTTTCCTCGGCCTGATAGGCGAAGTACTGCGGCACGCGGTTCCAGCGCCATTCGTAGGACATCAGCGACGTGGCGTAATACAGCGCGCCAGCCAGGCCGATCAGCACCAGCACGGTCAGCACGTGCCAGGGCCATTGGGCTTTTTTCTGTTTCATTGGATTTGCAGGTTCCGAATTCTGTGTCGCCTGGGAGGCCGCTATCGCGAGCAGGCTCGCTCCCACAGGGAAGCGCATTCCAATGTGGGAGCCAGCCTGCTGGCGATGGGCGCGACGCGGTCAGTCTGACCAGCGCTTATTCCATGTCCTTGAGCCACTCGGTGCTCTTGAACCACTTGTCATGGATGCGATCGTAGGTGCCGTCTTCGTGGATCTGGTGCAGGAAGTTGTTGATGAAGTTGATGCTGTCGTAGTCACCCTTCTTCAGGCCGAAGGCCAGCGGCTCGTAAGTGAACGGCTTGTCGAGGAACACCAGTTTGCCGGCGCCGACCTTGTTCACCGCGACCACGTTGTACGGCGCATCGTAGATGAAGGCGTCGGCCTTGCCGTTGACCACGTCGAGCACGGCTTCCTGCTCGTTGTCGTAGCCGTGGTACTTGGCCTTGGCGATCAGCTTCTTGGCGACCATTTCACCGGTGGTACCGAGCTTGGAGGTGATGCGGTAGTCGGCGGTGTTCAGGTCTTTATAGGACTTGATGGTGCCTTCCAGTTCCTTGCGGATCAGCAGGGTCTGGCCGACCACGATGAACGGTTCGCTGAAGTTCAGGCGCAGGTTGCGCTCCTGGGTCAGGGTCATGCCGCTGCCGATCATGTCGAACTTGTCGGTCATCAGCGCCGGGATGATGCCGTCGTAACCAGTCGAAACCAGCTCCAGCTTGACGCCCATGGCCTTGGACATGGCTTTGAGGATGTCGACTTCGAAACCGATGATCTCGCCGCGCTTGTTGGTCATTTCGAACGGCATGTAGGTCGGGTCCATGCCGACTTTCAAGGTGCCGCGCTTGACCGCGTCATCGATTGCGCCGGCCTGCGCCGCATTGACTGCAACCAGTGCCGTGACGCCGACCAGCAGCATCGACAGATACTTCTTCATCTTCAAGTCCCCAAAACCATTGCGTTTGCGGCGCGAAAACCGACAGAGGTGGACAAGATTGTCCGGGTGCGCCAATTCGGGGACGGATGCTAACGCACTCGATTTTTTGCACAAGGTTTAATGGACGATTTGTTTAACAATCAAGGGCCGGGCCGAGGGGCTCCTTTATCGAGAACAAAAAAAAACCCCGCTTTCGCGGGGTTCTTCATCAGGCCGGTTGCGCCTGCAAGCTCACAGGCTTGAGCGGCAGCAACGGCGCATGGGGGTCGGCTTTCACCGAGGCCCGCCAGGCGTCCAGCCACTCGGCGTGACCTTCGGCCCACACCTGCTCGTGCAGGCGCGCCAGGGCGACCGGGTCGCTCAGCAGTTGCAGGCGATCATGGTTGTTCAGCCCGGCCGGGCCCACCTTGATCGCGTGACGCACACGTTCCTGACGCAGCCACTCGATCGGCTCGGCCTCACCGTGACGCGAGGTCGCCAGCGAGCATGCCAAGGCGTTCTGCTGCGGATCGACCACGGCGCGGACGAAGCCGTCGTTCAGCGCATGCCAGCGGTTTTCGTGGGTGTACTGATCAGTGGCCAGCAACGCCTGTGGCGGATTGTATTCCTCGGGGATGAGGAACAGGCTCTCGTCACGGGACTTCAGGCCCAGACCCACGCGGCTGGAAATCACCGACACCGGAATCGACAGCATCAGCGAACCGACGATCGGCACCAGCCACCACAGGAAGCTCGGGTTCAGCCAGATCACCAGCAGTGCCCAGAAGAAGCCCAGCAGAGTCTGCGGGCCGTGGCGCTTGACCGCTTCGCTCCATGGCGTGGAGTCGTCGTCACGCTGTGGCGAGTTCCAGGTCGCGGCCCAGCCGAGGAACGCGGCGAGGACGAAACGGGTGTGGAAAATCATCCGCACCGGCGCCAGCAGCATGGAGAACAACATCTCCAGCAGCATCGACAGGGTCACTTTGAACTTGCCGCCGAACTCTTTCGCGCCTTTGGCCCAGATCAGGATGATGCTCAACAGCTTCGGCAGGAACAGCAGCACGATGGTCGTCGAGAACAGCGCGACCGCTTTATCCGGATGCCATTGCGGCCACAGCGGATAGAGCTGGCGTGGCTCCATGAAATACTGCGGTTCCATCAGCGTGTTCACCGCCAGCAGCGCGGTGGACAGCACCAGGAAGAAGAACCACAACGGTGCCGACAGGTAAGACATCACGCCGGTCAGGAACACCGCACGGTGCACCGGGTGCATGCCTTTTACCAGGAACAGGCGGAAGTTCATCAGGTTGCCGTGGCACCAGCGACGGTCACGCTTGAGTTCGTCGAGCAGGTTCGGCGGCAGTTCTTCGTAGCTGCCCGGCAGATCATAGGCAATCCACACGCCCCAGCCGGCACGGCGCATCAGCGCAGCTTCAACGAAGTCGTGAGAGAGGATCGCACCGGAGAACGCACCTTTGCCCGGCAACGGCGCCAGGGCGCAGTGGTCGATGAACGGCTTCATGCGGATGATCGCGTTGTGACCCCAGTAGTGGGATTCACCCAGCTGCCAGAAGTGCAGGCCGGCGGTGAACAGCGGACCGTAAACGCGAGTGGCGAACTGCTGCATACGTGCATACAGCGTGTCCATGCCCGAAGCACGCGGCGCGGTCTGGATGATACCGGCGTCCGGAGTGGCCTCCATCAGGCGCACCAGACTGGTCAGGCACTCGCCGCTCATCACCGAGTCAGCGTCGAGCACGACCATGTACTTGTAGTCACCGCCCCAGCGACGGCAGAAGTCGTCGAGGTTGCCGCTCTTGCGTTTGACGCGACGACGACGACGGCGATAGAAGATCTTGCCGAAGCCCTTGGCTTCACGGCAGACGTCCAGCCAGGCCTGCTGTTCGGCAACGCAGATATCGGTGTCGTTACTGTCGCTGAGCACGAAGAAGTCGAAGCGATCCAGGTCACCCGTGGCCGCCACCGACTCGAACGTCGCACGCAGACCGGCGAACACCCGAGGCACGTCTTCGTTGCAGATCGGCATCACCAGTGCGGTGCGCGCATCTTTCGGAATCGGCTCGTTGCCAGCGCTTTTACCGGAGATCCGGTATTTATCGTGACCGGTGAGCAATTCGAGGAAGCCCATCAGCGCGGTCCAGAAACCGGCCGATACCCAGCAGAACAGGATCCCGAACATGATCAGGATGCTGGTCTGCAGCGCATACGGCAGCACTTGCGTGGCGGTTTGCAGCAGCGGTTGATGCAGGACTTCTTCCAGATCGACGAACGACCAGCCCTGGTACGGCATGATGCCTTTCATGTACCAGCCGGCGACGATGGTCTGACCGAGCATCAGGATCAGCAGAATGTAGCGACGGATCGAACCGACGGTGCGCCAGCGCGCAGCAGGCAGCACGTTTTCGTCTTTCGGCGGTTGCGGCGGATTGGTCCGGCCGGTCAGGCGGCGCCAGCCACGCACCAGGATATTGGTGCGCCACGGCTCCGGCACGACCTTGGTCCGACGAATCGGTGGCGTGGCCTTGAGACGGACTCGACCGCTGGCGTCCACGCCCAGCATTTCCGCGTCTTCCAGCTCTTCGGCGGTGCTCAGGGTCAGGCGCTTGCCCACCGAAGCCTGGGCGGCTTCGGTCGGCGCGTCGAACGTCGAGGACGACAGGCGTTCATGCAATTCGCTGAAGGACTGGCAGCCCGCGAGTTCCGCGCGCTGCTCGTCGGTCATCGGCAGATGCGCCAGGTACTCGGACAGAGTCTCTGGCTGTACTTGAGAGTTACTCATCGGCAGGCAACTGATAGCTCCAGGTCTCGGTCAGGACTTCTTCAGTCGGTGCCGATTCCGGTGTGGCTGGGGCCGCGTCCGCAGCGGCTGGCTGCTTGGCGTCTTTGTTGGCCTTGTCCTTGGCGTCTGTCGCTGGCTTGGCGTCGGCCTGTTTGGCTTCGGCGGCCTTGGCTTCCTTGTCGGCTTTCTCCTGTTGCTTGGCGGCGACCTTGTCGGCCTTGGCAACCGAGGAATTGGAAGCCGGCAGCGAGGTCTTGGCCAGATCGGCCGGGACGATGTTCTGCACCAGTGCGGCACGCATCTCGGTCGACTTGCTCGCGTCCTTGATCTTCATCCGCAGGGTCAGGCGCCAGCCCTTGGTTTCAGGGTTGTAGCGCACGCTGTTCTCGACCAGTTCGGCGTTGTCGCCGACGCTGACCTGGCTGCGAACGTCCGCATCCGGGGCCAGGGCCGACAGCGACGGGCCTTCGAAGTCAACCAGGTAGGCCACGCTGCCATCCGGCTGACGGATCAGGTTCGATTGCTTGACGTCACCGGTCGAACGCAGGGTCTGCTTGACCCAGGCGCTGTCCGGCGCGTGAATCGCCGCTTCGTCCATGGTCCAGTGCATGCGGTAGGCGAAGTCCAGCGGCTGGCCTGGCTCCGGCAGTTTTTCCGGGTTCCAGAACGCAACGATGTTGTCGTTGGTCTCGTCGGCGGTCGGGATCTCGACCAGATCAACGGTGCCTTTGCCCCAGTCGCCCTTCGGCTCGATCCAGGCGCTTGGACGCTTGTCGTAGCGGTCGTCGAGGTCTTCGTAGTGGCTGAAGTCACGGCCACGTTGCAGCAGACCGAAACCACGCGGGTTCTCGACGCTGAACTGGCTGACAGCCAGGTGTTTAGGGTTGTTCAACGGGCGCCAGATCCACTCGCCGTTGCCGGCATGGATCGACAGACCGCTGGAGTCGTGCAGTTCACGACGGTAGTTGAGCACTTTCGACGGCTGGTTGGCGCCGAACAGGAACATGCTGGTCAGCGGCGCGACGCCGAGCTTGCCAACCTTGTCACGCAGGTACATCTGGCCTTTGACGTCGACGATGGTGTCGCTGCCAGGACGCAGGATCAGACGGTAGGCGCCGGTGGCGCGCGGCGAATCGAGCAGGGCGAAGATCACCAGGTGCTTGTCACCCGGCTTCGGCTGCTGAATCCAGAACTCGCGAAAACGCGGGAATTCTTCGCCGGACGGCAGAGCGGTATCGATCGCCAGGCCACGGGCCGACAGACCGTAGGTGTGACCCTTGCCGACGACGCGGAAGTAGCTCGCGCCCAGCATGGTCATGATTTCGTCTTGCTTGTCAGCCTTGTTGATCGGGTACAGCACACGGAAACCGGCATAGCCCAGTTGTTCGGTGGCCTTTGGATCGAACTGCAGATCGCCGAAATCGAAACGGCTCGGATCGTATTTGATCTCTTCGACGGTGTTCGCGGTGATTTCGTTGATTTTCACCGGCGTATCGAAGTGCATGCCCTGATGATAGAAGGACAGCTTGAACGGGGTCTTCTGGTCGGCCCATTCGGCTTTTTCGGTGCGGAAACGAATCTTCTGGTAGTCCGCGAATTTCATGTCACGGAATTCGTTCGGCAGGTTGCTGCGCGGGGCTTCGAATTTCTGCCCGGCCAGTTCTTTAGCCTTGGCCGACACATCGTCAAGATTGAATGCCCAAAGCTGGCCGGCGCTGAGCAGGCACAGCAGTGCCGAGCCCGCTACCAGAGCGCTGCGCAAGCGTTTGGCAGACAATTTTGCTGCATTACAGGGACTAACAATCACGAGCAACCCTCGCCGAAAACAGATCAATAAACCAACGGCCAGATGAAGTGCCTGTGAGGTTTTCGGTACAAAAATACCGGCCTTGCAGGGCACCCTTGCCAAGTTGGCGAGCATTGTTCCGACTCCGCTGGGTCAAAATGATTCCCCAATCGGATCCGGACAAGTCTCTACCTAAGTCAAAATGGACCAACGAACGCTGATCCCCGTAGCGCGCGATTATCTAGTAGCCCGCGTGACAACGCATCAGGGGTAACAAAGTATTTATCGCGAAAATTCCCTGTTTTCAGCCGAAAAGCCCTTAAAAAGTTGTTTCAAGCACTTTCATGTCTGTAACAGGAAGGTTACCGGGCCATCGTTGACCAGGTGCACCTGCATATCCGCGCCGAATCTACCTGATGCCACAGTGCCATGCATCTGTTTCGCTTTGCTTAATAGATAGTCGAACAATTCCTCGCCCAGAGCCGGAGGGGCAGCGGTCGAGAAACTCGGGCGCAACCCGCTTTTGGTGTCGGCAGCCAGGGTGAACTGAGAGACCAGCAGCAACCCGCCGCCCACATCCGCCAAAGACAGATTCATCTTGCCTTCGGCGTCACTGAATACTCGATAGTTAAGCAGCTTATGCAGAAGTTTGTCGGCGCTGGCCTGCGTGTCGTCGGGTTCGACCGCCACCAGCACCAGCAACCCCTGATCGACGCTGCCGACCACCTCACCCGCCACTTCGACCCGCGCGCCTTTCACGCGCTGCAAAAGCCCCTTCATGCTTCTTCGGGCGGCAGGTCGAGCAGGCGCCGGGCCATGTTGCTGGCGGCACGTACCAGCGCATCGGTGATGCCCGGTTCGGACGCAGCATGACCGGCGTCGCGGATCACCTGCAGCTCGCTGTTCGGCCAGGCCTGATGCAGTTCCCAGGCATTGTCGAGCGGGCAGATCACGTCGTAGCGGCCGTGGATGATCACACCCGGCAGATGGGCGATCTTGCCCATGTCGCGAATCAACTGGTTCGGCTCAAGAAAAGCGTTGTTGGTGAAGTAGTGGCATTCGATCCGCGCAATCGACAAGGCGCGCTGCGGCTCGGAGAAACGGTCGACCACCAGCGGGTTCGGCCGCAGGGTCGCGGTGCGTCCTTCCCAGGTCGACCAGGCTTTGGCCGCGTGCATCTGGGCGATCTGGTCGTTGCCGGTCAGGCGTTTGTGGAACGCGCTGAGCAGGTCATCACGCTCGTCCAGCGGGATCGGCGCGATGTAGTCCTGCCAGTAATCGGGGAACAGACGGCTGGCACCGGCCTGGTAGAACCATTCGATTTCCTGCGGGCGGCAGAGAAAGATCCCACGCAGGATCAGACCATGCACGCGCTCCGGGTGGGTCTGCGCATAAGCCAGCGCCAGGGTCGAACCCCAGGAACCGCCGAACAACACCCATTTCTCGATGCCCAGGTGTTTGCGAATGCGCTCGAGGTCTTCGACCAGATCCCAGGTGGTGTTGTTTTCCAGGCTGGCGTGCGGGGTGGAGCGACCGCAACCGCGCTGGTCGAAGGTGACAATGCGATACAGGTTAGGATCGAAGTAGCGACGGCTCTGGGCATCGCACCCGGCACCGGGACCACCGTGGATGAACACCACCGGCAAACCTTCCGGTGAACCGCTTTCGTCGACGTACAGCGTATGGGTGTCGTCGACGGCCAGATCGTGCCGTGCGTGAGGTTTGATCTGCGGAAACAATGTCTGCATTGCGTGCTCCGTAAGGGGTCGAGGTCATCCCTGGGGGGACTTCTATTATTCTGCCGTCCGGCATCATAAACCCGATTTACGTCAATGAGCATGCCCGTGCACTGTCACAATTTGTCAGCCATGAACCCCAGCAGGCTTTCGTAGAGACGATCGACTTCGGCGACCTGATGCCGCGCCCGCAGACAGCCATGCACCAGCCCTTCACCGTAATACAACGCGGCCTCGCCCCCGGCGGCGGCGAGTCGTTCGGCGTAGCGCACCCCGTCGTCGCGCAACGGATCGAACTGCGCCACGGCGATCCAGGCCGGGGGCAATCGGCTGACGTCATCGGCGAGCAACGGCATGGCCCAGGCATTCGGTTGCGTCGAGCCACGCAGGTACAACGCGTGATAACAGTCGACATCGCTGCTGGTCAGTAGTGGCGCATCGGCGCATTCGCTGCGTGACGGCAGATGTTCGTCGCCGCCCAGTCCGGGATAGATCAGCACCTGAGCGCCGGGCAGAGGCTCGCCGGTATCGCGCAAGGCCAGGCACAACGCGGCGGCGAGATTGCCACCGGCGCTGTCGCCGGCCACCAGCATCCGCTCGCGGTCGAAGCCGAACGATCCGTCGCGCAGGGCACGCCAGACATTCAGGCAATCGTCGAACCCGGCGGGAAACGGATGCTCCGGCGCCAGCCGGTAATCCACCGCCACCACCATTGCCCCGAGCGCCACGGCCAGTTCGCAGCAGATGAAGTCGTGGGAATCCAGCCCGCCAACCACCCAGCCACCGCCGTGCAGGTACACCACACAGGACGGTAACGCCAGGGGTGGGCGATAGGCACGGACCGACACCGCGCCCAATCGAAAGTCCTCTACCTCAAGCCCTGCCGGTCGCGGTGGAGTGAACGCCCGGCACATCTCGTCATAGCCCCGGCGCAATCCAGCAAGGCTGCTGTCATCGCTGGCGAAGCTTTCGGTCCTGGCGACAAACGCCGCCATCGCCGGCGACAGTGGATAAGTACCCATCAGTTTTTCAGACTGGCCTGAACCGTGGCCACGCCATCCTTGCCGTCGAAACTGCTGACACCCGCCAGCCAGCGCTGCAAATCTTCCGGGTGCTCACGCAGCCAGTTCTTTGCCACTTCCTGGGGTGTCTTGCGCTCCATGATCGGCACCATCAACTGGCTTTCCTGAGCGGCGGTGAAGGTCAGGTTTTCCAGCAGTCGATGGACGTTGGGGCAGCGCTCGGCATAGTCCGGCGCGGTGACGGTGGAAACGGTGGCGGCGCCTTCGTTCGGGCCGTAGACATCGTCGCTGCCGGTCAGGTAGGTGATTTTCATGTTGATGTTCATCGGGTGCGGGGTCCAGCCGACGAACACCACGAATTCCTTGCGGTTCACCGCCCGCTGCACGGCGGCAAGCATGCCGGCCTCACCGGATTCAATGATCTTGAAATCCTTCAGACCGAAATGGTTGGTTTCGATCATGGTCTTGATCGTGGTGTTGGCGCCGCTGCCGGGCTCAATGCCGTAGATCTTGGCGCCGAGCTGATCCTTGAATTTTGCGATGTCACCAAAGGTTTTCAGCCCCGCCGCCGCAACGTAGTCCGGCACCGCGAGGGTCGCCTGAGCATCCGCCAGGCTTGGCTTGTCCATCACTTTGACTTGATTGGCAGCGATGAACGGCGCGATGTTCTTGTCCATCGCCGGTTTCCAGTAGCCGAGGAAGATATCCAGACGCTTGTCGCGGATGCCGGCAAAGATGATTTGCTGCACGGCGCTGGTCTGTTTGCTTTCGTAGCCGAGACCATTGAGCAATACGTCGGCCATGCCGCTGGTGGCGATCACGTCGGTCCAGTTGACCACACCCATGCGCACGGTTTTGCAGGAAGCATCGTCGGAAGCCATGGCGCCGGCGCTGAGCAGCGCACTGCCGGTGAGGATTAACGCACAACGAGTGAACAGTTTTTTCATGTGGGATCGTCTCGTGCGGCAGCGGGTTATTGTTCGGATCGGTGTCTTCTTGCACCGTGGCCGAAACATTACGCAGCAGGCGAGACGGAAAAGCGACCTGTGGCGACCGGGATTTGCACGGTGGCGACAGGTGCTCTCCAAAACAGACTCAGTTGTAGTGCTTTTCGCCCCAGGCGAGCAGCCCTTGCAACAACTCCTTGAGCACCACCCGCGTCGGCTCCGCCAGATCGGCGCGGTAGCGGAACGGTTCGAACTCTTCCATATAGGTGCACTGGCCCAGTTCCAGTTGCACGGCGTGGATGTTCTCGGCCGGGTTGCCGTAGTGACGGGTGATGTGGCCGCCCTTGAAGCGTCCGTTCAGCACATGGCTGTAATCGCCGTGGCGCGCGCAGATCGCTTCCAGTTGCGTGGCCAACTGCGGATCGCAGCTGGCGCCGTTGAAGGTGCCGAGGTTGAAGTCCGGCAGTTTGCCGTCGAACAGGTGCGGGATCACCGAACGGATCGAGTGCGCATCGAATAACAGTACGTAACCGAACTCGGCCTTCAGCCGCGCCAGCTCTTCCTGCAAGGTGCGGTGGTACGGCGTCCAGATCTGTTCCAGGTACGACGCGCGTTCTTCTTTCGACGGTTCCTTGCCTTCCTTGAACAACGGAATGCCATCGAACAGCGTCGCCGGGTACAGGCCCGTGGTGGCGCCCGCGTACAACGGTTTGTCGTCGGACGGCCGGTTCAAGTCGATGACGAACCGCGAGTACTCGGCCGCCAGCGTGCTGGCGCCCAGTTCGGCGGCGAAGTCGTAGAGCTGCGGAATATGCCAGTCGGTGTCCGGCAGGCTTTTCGCGTCCGGGATCAATCCGGCCTCGACCGCCGGGGTCAGGCGCACACCCGCGTGGGGCATGCTGATCAGCAGCGGCACGCGACCTTGTTTGAAGTTCAGAACCTTATCCACAACCGTTCTCCTACAGACTTGATTCAACGCCGTGACGCACGACGCGTTTGTCCAGTTCACCACCGAGCCAGTACGCCAGATCCGCCGGCCGGTCGATGTGCCAGGCGACGAAATCCGCCACCTTGCCGACTTCCAGCGAACCGTGGGTATCGGCCATGCCCAAGGCTTGCGCCGCATGAATCGTGGCGCCGGCCAGGGCTTCTTCCGGGGTCATGCGGAAACAGGTGCAGGCCATGTTCAGCATCAGCCGCAACGACAACGCCGGCGAGGTGCCGGGGTTGAGGTCGCTGGCAATGGCGATTTTCACCTTGTGCTTGCGCAGGGCTTCCATCGGCGGCAACTGGGTTTCACGCAGAAAGTAGAACGCGCCCGGCAACAACACCGCGACAGTGTCGGATTCGGCCATGGCGATGGCGTCGGCTTCGTCCATGAACTCCAGATGATCGGCAGACAATGCGTGATAACGCGCAGCCAGGCTGGAGCCGTGCAGCGACGACAGTTGTTCGGCGTGCAACTTCACCGGCAGGCCGAGTTTTTGCGCGACGATGAACACCCGCTCGACTTGCTCCGGGGAGAACGCCAGGTATTCGCAGAACGCATCCACCGCATCCACCAGGCCTTCGGCGGCCAGCGCTGGAAGCATTTCGGTGCAGATGTGATCGATGTAATCGTCAGCGCGATCCTTGTATTCCGGTGGCAACGCGTGAGCCGCCAGACAGGTGCTGCGCACGCTGATCGGCAATTCGTCGGCAAGGCGGCGGATGACCCGCAGGATCTTGCGCTCGCTGGCCAGGTCGAGGCCGTAGCCGGATTTCATTTCGACCGTGGTCACGCCGTCGCGCATCAGGCTTTTCAGGCGTTTGGCGGCGCTGGCGAACAGTTCGTCTTCCGACGCTTCGCGCGTGGCGCGCACGGTGCTGGCGATGCCGCCGCCGGCCGCTGCGATCTCGGCGTAGCTGACGCCTTGCAGGCGTTTCTCGAACTCACCGCTGCGGTTGCCGCCGAACACGGTGTGGGTGTGGCAGTCGATCAGGCCGGGGGTGACCCACGCGCCTTGCAGATCGTTGACCGCCGGGTATTCGCCCGACGGCAATTGAGTGCGCGGGCCGATCCACTCGATGTGTGCACCGGACGTCACGATGGCCGCATCCTCGATGATCGAGTAGACGCCTTGCGCCATGGTTGCGACGTGGCAGTGTTGCCAGAGGGTTTTCATCCCAGGTCCTCGTCTTGCGATCGTTCCCACGTCGAGGCGTCGAACCGTCTGCGTGGGAACGATCAGTGGATAGGGTTAAAGGCTCGGCAACAGTTTCGCCGGAACCAGTTCAGTCAGAATGCGCGAAGCCAACAGCTCGGTCGCCGCATTGATGTCCGGCGCAAAGAAGCGGTCCTTCTCGTAGAACGGCACTTCGCGACGCAGAATCGCCCGGGCCTGTTCCAGTTTGGTCGAGGTCTTCAGGCCGTTGCGCAGGTCCAGACCTTGCGCCGCCGCCAGCCATTCCACCGCGAGAATCCCGCGCGTGTTCTCGGCCATTTCCCACAGCCGCTTGCCGGCAGCCGGAGCCATCGACACGTGGTCTTCCTGGTTGGCGGAGGTTGGCAGGCTGTCCACCGAATGCGGATGGGCCAGTGCCTTGTTCTCGCTGGCCAGTGCGGCCGCAGTCACTTGGGCAATCATGAAACCGGAGTTCACCCCGCCATTGGCCACCAGGAACGGCGGCAGTTGCGACATGTGTTTGTCCATCATCAGCGAGATGCGACGTTCGCTCAGCGAACCGATTTCGGCGATGGCCAAAGCCATGTTGTCAGCGGCCATGGCCACTGGCTCGGCGTGGAAGTTACCGCCGGAAATCACGTCGCCTTCAGCCGCGAATACCAATGGGTTGTCGGACACGGCGTTGGCTTCGATCACCAGCACCTCGGCAGCCTGACGGAACTGAGTCAGGCAGGCGCCCATGACTTGCGGCTGGCAACGCAGCGAGTACGGGTCCTGAACCTTTTCGCAGTTCTGGTGCGAATCGGAGACTTCACTGCGCTCGCCGAGCAGATCGCGGTAAGCAGCAGCGGTGTCAATCTGGCCTTTCTGGCCACGGGCGGCGTGGATGCGTGCGTCGAACGGCGAACGCGAACCGAGCACCGCTTCCACCGTCAGACCGCCCAGCGCCAGTGCACCGGCAAACAGGTCTTCACCTTCGAACAGGCCGCGCAGCGCGAATGCAGTAGAAACCTGAGTGCCATTGAGCAGCGCCAGACCTTCTTTCGCGGCCAGTGTCAGCGGGGTCAGACCGGCGACTTTCAGCGCCTCGGTCGCTTCCATCCACTCGCCCTTGTAGCGCGCCTTGCCTTCGCCCAGCAGTACCAGCGACATGTGCGCCAGCGGTGCCAGGTCACCGGATGCGCCGACCGAACCTTTCAACGGAATGTGCGGGTAAACCTCGGCATTGATCAGGGCGATCAGCGCATCGATCACCACGCGGCGGATGCCGGAGAAACCACGGCTCAGGCTGTTGACCTTGAGCACCATGATCAAACGCACCAGCTCATCGCTGATCGGCTGACCAACGCCAGCGGCGTGGGACAGCACCAGCGAGCGCTGGAGATTTTCCAGGTCTTCGCTGGCGATGCGGGTCGAGGCCAGCAGGCCGAAACCGGTGTTGATGCCGTAGGCGGTGCGGTTCTCGGCGAGGATCTGCTCGACGCAGGCGACGCTGGCTTCGATCTGCGCAGCAGCGCTGTTGTCGAGAGTCAGTTTGACCGGGTTCTGGTAGACGTCACGCAGTTGGGCCAGGCTCAGTTGGCCGGGGATCAGGTTCAGCGCAGTCATTTAAATGCTCCTTTTGAGAGTTTGTTATGAACTACCAGTCGCTCCGGAGCATTCCGTTATCCGTCGCCTCTCGTCTTTTGGACGATCCGCGCCTTGGCACGCTGGTATGGGCAGTTGTCAGTGCAAATTCGGTAGTACGTTGTGCAGCAAATCCGAGTCCTTCAACACGCTCGCGGCAGCGGCGATATCCGGCGCCAGCCAGCGGTCCTGATCGTAGGCCGGGACTTTCTCGCGCAGCAGTCGCCACGCCACATCGGTGCCGGCGCCGAAGCGTTGTTCCTTGAGGAATTCAAAGGCCTGAGCCGCCAGCAGGTACTCGATGGCGAGGATCTGCGTGCAGTTTTCCAGTGCGCGGTGCAGCTTCAGCGCGGCGTTGGTACCCATGCTCAGATGGTCTTCCTGCAGGCCCGAAGTGACGTAGTTGTCGAGCACCGCCGGTTGCGCCAACTGGCGGTTTTCCGCGCACAGCGACGCAGCGACGTATTGCACGATCATCATCCCGGAGTTCACTCCCGGATTGGCCACCAGGAACGCCGGCAGACCGCTGACATGCGGGTTGATCAGTCGGTCCAGACGCCGCTCGGCAATCGAGCCGATTTCGGCCATCGCGATGGCCAGCAAGTCCGCCGCCAGCGCGACCGATTGACCGTGCGGGTTGGCCTGGGACATCACCCGGAAGTTGTCCGGCGTACCCAGCAGCAACGGGTTGTCGGTGCAGCCGTTGAGCTCGGTTTCGATCTGTTTGATCGCGTGTTCCAGTTGATCGCGCGCGGCGCCATGCACCTGCGGGATCGAACGGATGCTCAGCGCATCCTGGGTGCGAATGCCTTTGCTCGTCGCAATCACTTCGCTGCCATCGAGCAACGCACGCAGATTGACGCCGACCTGCTGCATGCCCGGATGCGGCTTGAGCGCGATGATCTCGGCGTCGAACGCGGCGATCTGGCCGCGCTGCGCTTCGAAACTCATGGCACCGACCACGTCCGCCCATTGCACCAGACGCGTGGCATCGGCGATGGCCAGGCAGCCGAGACCGGTCATGCACGGCGTGCCATTGACCAGGCACAAACCGTCCTTCGCGCCGAGTTGCACCGGTTGCAGGCCTTCTTCGGCCAGCGCTTGCTGCGCAGAGACAACCTGCCCGCGATAGCTGACGTTACCGACACCCAGCAGCGCGATACCGATGTGCGCCATGTGGGTCAGGTAACCCACCGAACCCTGGGACGGCACTTGCGGGGTGATGCCGCGATTGAGTAGCGCCAGCAGCGCTTCGACCACTTGCCGATGAATCCCGGATTTGCCGTGGCTGTAATTGCGAATCGCAGCGCACATGATGGCGCGGGTCTGCTCGTCGGCCAGCACCGGGCCGACGCCGCAGGCATGGCTGAGCAAGGTGTTGCGCGACAGCTGGCTGAGTTGTTCGCCCTGCAGCGAGACATTGGACAAACCGCCCAGCCCGGTATTGACGCCATAAGCACGTTCGCCGCTGGCAACGATGCGCTGGACGATGCCCTGAGCATTTTCGATGCGCGCCCAGGTCTGGGCCGACAGCTCGAACTGCGCGCCGTGACGGGCTACCGCGACCACATCCTGCCAACGCATCGAGGCGTCGGCGATAACGATTTTTTCAGCCTGGGACATCTAAAACCTCTTTAACCTGATCGTCACGGAATGCATTCCCACGCAGACGGCTCGACGCCTCGACGCGGGAACGAACCTCAAACCACCGCCGCCCGCCGCTGCACGAAGCGGTCGACATACTCATCCGCCGGCGAGTGCAGGATCTCTTTCGGCGTACCGACCTGGATCAGGCGGCCGTCCTTGAGGATCGCGATGCGGTTGCCGATGCGCACGGCCTCGTCGAGGTCGTGGGTGATGAAGACGATGGTCTTGTGCAGGGTCTTTTGCAGCTCCAGCAACTGATCCTGCATCTCGGCGCGGATCAGCGGATCGAGAGCGCTGAACGCTTCGTCCATCAGGATGATGTCGGTGTCCGCCGCCAGAGCGCGGGCCAGGCCGACACGCTGGCGCATGCCACCGGAGAGCTGGTGCGGGTATTTGTTTTCGTAGCCTTTGAGGCCCACGGTGTTGATCCAGTGCAGTGCGCGTTCGGCGCACAGCTGCTTGGTCTCGCCGCGCACTTTCAGGCCGTAGGCGACGTTGTCGAGGACGGTCTTGTGCGGCAGCAGGCCGAAGCTCTGGAACACCATGCTGATCTTGTGCCGGCGAAATTCGCGCAGGGCTTCCATGTCGTATTGCAGGATGTCCACGCCGTCCACCAGGATCGCGCCGCTGGTCGGGTCGATCAGGCGATTGAAGTGGCGCACCAGCGTGGATTTGCCGGAGCCGGACAGGCCCATGATCACGAAGATCTCGCCGGTGCCGATGCTCAGGGACAAGTCGTTGACCCCGACCACGCAACCGGTTTCGTTCAGCACCTGATCCTTGGTCTTGCCCTGGCCGACCATCGCCAGGGCGTCCTTGGCGCGGTTGCCGAAAATCTTGAAGACGTTTTTGACTTCGATCTTGCTCACGGTTGCGTTGTTCATTTGCTCACCTCATGCCGTGGCCGACCATACGCCTGGGTAATGCGGTCGATGACCACTGCGAGAATCACGATCGCCAGACCGGCTTCAAGACCACGTCCGACGTTGAGGGTCTGAATGCCCACCAGCACATCTTCACCCAGGCCACGGGCGCCGATCATCGAGGCAATCACCACCATCGACAGGGCCATCATGGTGGTCTGGTTGATCCCGGCCATGATGCTCGGCAGGGCCAGCGGCAGTTGCACGCCGAACAGTTGCTGCCAGCGGTTGGCGCCGAAGGCGTTGATGGCTTCCATCACTTCACCGTCGACCTGGCGGATGCCCAGATCGGTCAGACGGATCAGCGGCGGTGCTGCGTAGATCACGGTGGCGAAAATCGCCGGCACCTTGCCCAGGCCGAACAGCATCAGCACCGGAATCAGGTACACGAAGCTGGGCATGGTCTGCATGATGTCGAGCAGCGGCATCAGGATCGAACGCAGGCGATTGCTGCGCGCCGAGAGAATCCCCAGCGGCACACCGATCAGCACCGAGATGACCGTGGCGACCATCATCAGCGCCAGCGTTTGCATCAGTTTGTCCCACAGGCCGACGGCGCCGACCAGGAACAGCAAACCGACGATCACGGCGGTGGTCACGACTTTGCGCGTGGCGTGCCAGGCAACGCCCGCGACGATGGCCAGCATCAACCACCACGGTGCTGCGCGCAGCAGGCCTTCAAGGTTGACGATGGCCCACAGCAGGGTGTCGGAGATATGGCGGAACACGTCGCCGTAGTTGGTGACCAGCGCATCGACCCAACCGTTGACCCAGTCGGCGATGGAAAACGTAAATCGTTCGGGAAACATAAGAGACTCTCAATCAAGGGGTTGCGATCAAGCGACCGACTGCCGTTGCCGGCAGCCGGTGAAGCTCGACCTACAAGGCCGCGTCGATTTTCTTGGCTGCGTCGTCGCTCACCCATGCGTGCCAGACTTCAGGATGTTCCTTCAGGAAGATCTTGGCCAGTTTTGGCGACTCGATCCGCTCCTTGGTCATGCGACCCAGGTTCTGGTTCAGCAGGTCGATCGGCAGGTTGACCTTTTCCAGCACGGCCACCAGCTCCGGCGCTTGCTCGTGGAAGGTCTTGGACAGGCCGACCTTGATGGTCACGGTCTTGTCGACGCCCGGTTTCTCTTCCAGTTTGACGGCGTCGATCTGGCCCATCAGCGGGGTTGGCGACCAGTAGTAGAACAGGATCGGCTCGCCACGCTTGTAGCTCGACAGCACCGCCGCATCCAGCGCCGGGCCGGTGCCCGGGCGGAAGTTGGTGTAGGTGCTTTCCAGGCCGTAGCTTTTCAGCATTTCGCTGTTGTCCAGCTCGCAGGTCCAGCCGGCAGGGCAGTTGTAGAAACGGCCCTTGGACGGCTCTTCGGCATCCTTGAAGATTGCCGAGTATTTGCCCAGGTCAGCGATGTTTTTCAGGTCCGGCGCCTTGGCTTCGATCTTGCGCTTGGCATCGCCTTCGATCACGTAGCGCGGCACGTACCAGCCTTCAATCGCACCGACGACCGGCGCGCCGACACCGACGACCTTGCCGGCCTTCTCGGCCTTGTTCCAGACCTCGCTGCGGCCGACCCACTCTTCGGCGAACACTTGAATATCGTTGCTGCTCAGGGCGTTTTCCATGGTGATGGAGTTGCCCGGCAGGCTGTCGGTCTTGCAGTCGTAACCTTTCTCCAACACGACTTGCAGCACGTCGGTCAGCAACATCGCGCTTTCCCAGTTCAGGCCGGCGAATTTCACCGGTTTGCCGGATTCGCACCAGCCGGCAGCCTGAGTGGCGCCGGCACTGGCCAGCAGGCCCATGGACAGCAGTGTGGTCAGCAGGGTCTTGTTCGATTTCATTGTTGTGACGCTCCTAATCATGAGTTGGCTTACGGCAGTCAAGAGGCATCCAGCCCTGTCCACGTCCAAATCAGGCCTGCGCCGCAGCGCGACCGGCCCCGCTTGCTTTAGGTTGTACAACGCTGTTCTGCTCGACCGGCAGAATCAGTTGATCGGGCACGCTGCCGTGCCATTTCTTTGCGCACACGTAGTACAGCGCGGCAGGCAACACCAGGCCGATGATCCACGAGATATCCACATCACCCAGCGCGGCCACCAGCGGACCGGTGTAGAACTTGGTGGAAATGAACGGCAGCTGCACCAGCACACCGAACACGTAGACGCTGATACCGAGGAGGTTCCAGCGGCCGTAGCGACCGTTCGGATCGGCCAGCGCCGGTACGTCATAGCGCTCGCGGGTGATGCAGTAGTAGTCCACCAGGTTGATCGCGCTCCACGGCGTGAAGAACGCCAGCAGGAACAGGATGAAAGACTTGAACGCCCCGAGGAACGAGTGCTGGCCGAGCAGCGCCATCAGCGTCGCCGCACCCACGATGACCAGCACGAACACCAGACGCTGCAGGCGCGTTACTTTCAGGTCACCACGGAAACCGCTGATGATGGTCGCGATGCACATGAAGCTGCCGTAGGAGTTCAGGGTGGAGATGGTCACCTTGCCGAACGCGATGCTGAAATACAGCAGCGCAGCGGTGGCACCGGTCCCGCCCAGGCCGACGATGTAAGCCACTTCATGACCGGCGAACTGGCCGTTGGCCGAAGCCGCCGCGAACACGCCGAGGATCATCGCCACCTGCGCGCCAATTACCGAACCGGCACCGGCAGCGAAAAAGGTTTTCACCGAGGAAACCTTGCTCGGCAGGTAGCGCGAGTAGTCCGCCACGTAAGGGCCGAAGGCGATCTGCCAGGACGCTGCCAGCGACACCGCCAGCAGGAAACTGCTCCAGCTGAAGTGGCGGATTTCCAGAAGTGCGCCGACGTCCACCTGACTCAGCAGACGGCTGAACAGATAAACAAAAGCAATCACGCCAATGGCACTGGCAATACGGCCGATCCAGTGGATCACCCGATAGCCGAGCACCGTGACCACGACGATGACGCTGGCGAAAAGAAGGATGCCGACAGTGTCACTGACACCAAACAACTGGCCCAGCGCCTGACCCGACAGCACGGTCCCGGTCGCGGTGAAACCCAGGTACATCAGGCACACCAGCACGATCGGAATCGCCGCGCCATAGACCCCGAACTGCACACGACTGGAGATCATCTGCGGCAGGCCCAGCTTCGGACCTTGTGCCGCGTGCAGCGCCATGACACCGCCGCCCAGCAGTTGACCGATCAACAGACCGATCAGCGACCAGAACACATCGCCGCCCAGCACCACGGCCAAGGCCCCGGTGACGATTGCGGTGATTTGCAGGTTGGCACCCATCCACAGGGTGAACTGACTGAATAGACGACCGTGTCTTTCCGCTTCCGGGATGTAGTCGATCGAACGCTTTTCGATCAACGGTTTGTTGCTTGCACGATCGGTGTTGCCAGCCATGATTCAACCTCTGTGGATTGTTCTGGGTTTTGTTGTTGTATTGGCTTGAGCGGGAGCGAGCATGCTCGCTCCCGCCGTTTTTATTTACCGGTGATCATCGGCAGGTTCAGCCCTTGCTCCTTGGCGCAGTCGATGGCGATCTGGTAACCGGCGTCGGCGTGACGCATCACACCGGTGCCCGGGTCGTTGTGCAGCACACGAGCGATACGCTCGGCCGCTTCATCCGTGCCGTCGCAGACGATCACCATGCCCGAGTGCTGCGAGAAGCCCATGCCGACGCCACCACCGTGGTGCAGCGAAACCCAGGTCGCGCCGCTCGCGGTGTTCAGCAGGGCGTTGAGCAGTGGCCAGTCGGAGACGGCATCGGAGCCATCCTGCATCGATTCGGTTTCACGGTTCGGGCTGGACACCGAGCCGGAGTCGAGGTGGTCGCGACCGATCACGATTGGTGCCGACAGCTCGCCACGACGGACCATTTCGTTGAACGCCAGGCCGAGCTTGGCGCGTTGGCCCAGGCCGACCCAGCAGATGCGTGCCGGCAGACCCTGGAAGCTGATGCGCTCGCGGGCCATGTCCAGCCAGTTGTGCAGGTGGGCGTCGTCCGGGATCAGTTCTTTGACCTTGGCGTCGGTCTTGTAGATGTCCTGCGGATCACCCGACAGCGCCGCCCAGCGGAACGGGCCGATGCCACGGCAGAACAGCGGGCGGATGTAGGCCGGAACGAAACCCGGGAAGTCGAAGGCGTTTTCCACGCCCTCTTCCTGAGCCATCTGACGGATGTTGTTGCCGTAGTCGAAGGTCGGGATGCCTTGCTTCTGGAAGTCGAGCATCGCCTTGACGTGCACGGCCATCGATTGCTTGGCAGCCTTGATCACCGCAGCCGGTTCGGTCTTGGCGCGGGCGCGGTATTCGTCCCAGGTCCAGCCGGCCGGCAGGTAGCCGTTGAGCGGATCGTGGGCGCTGGTCTGGTCGGTGACCATGTCCGGGCGCACGCCGCGACGAACCAGTTCCGGGAGGATTTCCGCAGCGTTGCCCAGCAGCGCGATGGAGATCGCCTTGCCTTCTTTGGTGTATTTGGTGATGCGCGCCAGGGCGTCGTCGAGGTCTTTGGCTTGCTCGTCGACGTAGCGGCTTTTCAGGCGGAAATCGATGCTCACCTGCTGGCATTCAATGTTCAGCGAGCAGGCACCGGCCAGGGTCGCGGCCAGCGGCTGAGCGCCACCCATGCCGCCGAGGCCGGCGGTCAGGACCCAGCGGCCCTTGAGGTTGGAGTTGTAATGCTGGCGACCGGCTTCGACGAAGGTTTCGTAGGTGCCCTGGACGATGCCCTGGCTGCCGATGTAGATCCAGCTGCCGGCGGTCATCTGGCCGTACATGGCCAGGCCCTTGGCGTCGAGTTCGTTGAAGTGTTCCCAGGTCGCCCAGTGCGGCACCAGGTTGGAGTTGGCGATCAGCACGCGCGGCGCATTGCTGTGGGTCTTGAACACGCCGACCGGTTTGCCGGACTGCACCAGCAGGGTTTCGTCGTCGTTCAGGTTGGTCAGGCTTTCGACGATCTTGTCGTAGCACTCCCAGTTGCGCGCAGCGCGGCCGATGCCACCGTAGACCACCAGCTCTTTCGGGTTCTCGGCCACTTCCGGGTCGAGGTTGTTCATCAACATGCGCAGCGGCGCTTCGGTCAGCCAGCTCTTGGCGGTCAGCTTGTTGCCGCGGGCGGCGCGGATTTCAACGTCACGGAATTTGGTGCGGTTGTTGTCAGTCACGAAAAAGACTCCTCAGCGATCAATTCAAACCAACCCTGGCGATGGGCAAGCGGCTTGTGCGCTTCAATGCGCGACAAGCGAATCAGGGACGCTGCGGAGAACCTCTAACGACTCATACGCATACGTCTTTACTTGTACATACAAGCATATGCAATCGAGCGGCCAACTTGTTGGAGGGCTGCTCAACAAAAATGCCGGGCATGGCTGGAGGACGCCTGAATCAAGGGTTGTGGCGTGTATGATTTTTTTCGCGGGGATGGTTTGAGCAAGCGGGAGGCTGGTTCATAAGCGTGGTTTTGCGCCACGCTGGGGCGTTCGGTAACAAGTTGGTGCGCGTTCGGGAACGTCGGGATGAAAAAAACCGCCGTTTTCAACAGCCCTTACGGGCACTGTTCAAAGCGGCGGTTTTTCAAGGATCGGATCAGTGTGCAGTCAGTTCGATCACACAGCAGCCCGCGTTGACGGCGATTTCCACCAGACCGGTGTTACCGTCCAGTTGCAGGCAATCATGCCGGCCGAGTTGCGAAGCGCTGTCACCGACCGTCACTTCCAGCAACTCGCTGACGCTGAAGACGAGAACGGTGCCGGCGGAGCTGAAGAACCGTTGCTCGCCATCCAGCCACTGCAAACGCGCGCTGTAGCGCTGCGGTGCGTAGATCAGGTTGAAATCGCGGATCGCGCCGCCGAGCAAGGTGCAGGACACCTGGCTTTCGCCGCTGAAGGCAAACGGGTCGAGGGGTAACAGCGGCCGAGTGTCGTCACCGTCGACACACAAGGTCATGCCGTCGCCCTGCAACACCGTGATCACCCGCTGATAACCGGTGAACGTCGAGAAGCCGCCGGATTCGGCGATGTCGGCAATCGACAGACGCCAGCCGAAACCCTCGAGACCGGCACCGGCGTCACGGGTGATTTCCTCGGTGCTGCCGCCGCCGTTTTTCCACGGCATGCGCGGGTAGCCTTCGGCGCGTAGAACCTTCAACTCGCTCATTTATGCTCTCTATTTATGCTTTTTATTTATGAAACCGACCTTCCAGACGATGACGGGAACCGGGGTGGATCAGGCGCGCCGCCGTCACTGGCTGACGGCCCGACCAGGTGCGACGGCGGATCAGCAGGCACGGCTCGCCTTTTTCGATCTGCAGCAATTTGCATTCGGTCGGCTCGGCAAGGATCGCTTCGACCACATGCTCGCCTTCGGTCAGCGGCGCAACTTGGTTGAGGTAGGCGTAAGGCGTTTGCAGGGTGAAGTCCTGCTTGAGGTATTCCGGGGCGACCAGCGCGTTGACGAAACGGTCTTCGATCTGCACCGGAATATCGTTTTCGTAATGCACGATCAGCGAGTGGAACACCTTCTGCCCTTCGCGCATGTCCAGCGCCAGGGCGCGCTCGGAACCGGCGGCCTCTTCTTCCAGGGTGATCACCTGGCAGGTGTGGCGATGGCCACGGGAGGCGATTTCATCAGCGATGTTGTGCACCTCGAACAGCGCGGACTGGCTCTTCGGCTCGGCGACGAACGTGCCGACGCCCTGCATGCGCACCAAGAGGCCGTCGGCGGTCATTTCCCGCAGCGCTCGGTTGATGGTCATGCGGCTGAAGCCCAACTGGCTGACCAGCTCGCTTTCCGACGGCACGCGGTAATGCGGCGGCCAGTTACCACTGTCGATCTGCTGGGTGATCATCTGTTTGACGCGGGCGTACAAGGGCGCCGGACTGTCGCCCATGTTCGCGGCCAACGGAGAGACTGGAGGCGGAGTCGGCACGGTGGATCCCTGTTCATTGGATAAGGTTGCTAGCTTGCCGGAGTTTACCGGGCAGGCAAACGTCTGTATATGTATATACAAATAACACACGATGGGGTGCTGAACCATGTCCGCCTTCTTTGCCGAACGCGCGCTGCTGCCTAACGGATGGGCCAACAATGTACGTCTCGAGGTCAGCGCCGAAGGCGTCTTGACCCGAATCCAGGCCGATTCCACTGCAGATGGCGCCGAACGGTTGAGCGGTCCGCTGCTGCCGGGGATGCCGAATCTGCACTCCCACGCGTTCCAGCGAGCGATGGCCGGGCTGGCAGAAGTGGCCGGCAATCCCAATGACAGTTTCTGGACCTGGCGCGATCTGATGTATCGGCTCGTCGGAAAAATCAGCCCGGACCAACTCGGCGTGATCGCCCGCCAGCTGTATATCGAAATGCTCAAGGCCGGTTACACCTCGGTCGCCGAATTCCATTACGTCCACCACGATCACAACGGTCAGCCGTATGCCGATCCGACCGAGCTGGCGTTGCGTATCAGCCAGGCCGCGAGCTCTGCCGGCATCGGCCTGACGCTGTTGCCGGTGCTCTACAGCCACAGCGGTTTCGGTGGCCAGACACCGAACGAAGGCCAGCGCCGCTTCATCAACAGCACCGAAAACTACCTGAAGCTGCAATCGCGCCTGCAACCGCTGCTGGCTCAGGAAAAGGCTCAGTCGCTGGGATTGTGTTTCCACTCGTTGCGCGCGGTCACCCCACAGCAGATCAGCGAAGTGCTGGCGGCCAGCGACAAGCAATGCCCGGTGCACATCCACATCGCCGAACAGCAGAAGGAAGTCGACGACTGCCTGAGCTGGAGCGGTCGCCGTCCGCTGCAATGGCTGTACGAAAACACCGAAGTCGATCAGCGCTGGTGCCTGGTGCACGCCACTCACGCCAATCCGGAAGAAGTCACGCTGATGGCCAAGAGCCGCGCCATCGCCGGCCTGTGCCTGACCACCGAAGCCAACCTCGGCGACGGGATCTTCCCGGCGGTGGATTTCCTGGCTCAGGGCGGACGCATGGGTATCGGCTCCGACAGCCATGTGTCGTTGAGCGTGGTGGAAGAATTGCGTTGGCTGGAATACGGCCAGCGTCTTCGCGATCAACGACGCAACCGTTTGTACGGCGCGGATCAACCGATGGTCGGCCGCACCTTGTATGACGCGGCGCTGGACGGTGGTGCTCAGGCTCTGGGCCAGCCGATCGGTGCACTGGAAGTTGGCAAACGCGCCGACTGGATTGTGCTCGATGGCAGCGATCCGTATCTGGCGACGGCCAGCGGTGACGGGATCCTCAACCGCTGGCTGTTTGCCGGTGGCGACCGTCAGGTGCGTGACGTACTGGTCAACGGTCAGTGGGTCGTTCGTGACGGGCGACATGCCGGGGAGGAGGACAGCAATCGCGCCTTCACCCAAGTCCTGCGAGACCTTTTGGGCTGACACAAAAAAACCTGTGGAGGGCAACCTCCACAGGTTTTTTGTTGCGCGTCAGTTGGACGTCTTGGCCATCTGCTGATCCGATGCGCGCCAGATCAATCGCGTGGTGTCGTAACCCTGCTGACGCGCCTTGCTCAGCAGTTCTTCGCGCACCACACCGTTGACGGTCGGCGTGCGGGACAACAGCCACAGGTAACGTCGGCTCGGGTCGCCAACAATGGCGGTCTTGTAGTCGTCACTGACGTACAGCACCCAGTATTGACCCTTCGCCGAACCCGGAATCAGCCGCGAGAACCAAGTATCGAACTCGACCCACAATTTGTCGGTCTTGCCCGGCACCTGTGGATAAGCCTTGCCCTTGACCTCTTCCCACTGCCAGTCCTTGGTCAGGCAACGGTTGAACACGCCGAGGTTGCCGTCAGGCTGGAGGCTGTAGCGGGCTTCGGATTGAGCGCAATTGCGCTGGAAATACATCGGCAGCCGCGCCAACTCGTACCAGGTGCCCTGGTAACGCTTGAGATTGACGCTGTGGACTGTCTTGGGCGCCAGCGGATCTTCACCGGTCGTGGCGCAGCCGGCCAATACCAGGCCGGCAAAAAGGACAAGCAATAACCGCTTCATTGTTTTTCTCCCGTGGGCGCGTAGCCCCGGTTTACTTCAGGCCTTGGCCGGAAAACATCAACACTTTGTCACCGGCGTACTGCACGCTGATAAAGCTGTTCTTGTCGCCCCAGGTGCAACTGGACATGCCGAGCGCGCCCGAGCAATCGGTAGGCTTGCCGAGCAGCGTCTCCACTTCGGCCTTGGCCATGCCGGCCGAGAGCTTCGAGTAGTTTTCCTGATTGACCTTGCTGCATGCGGCCAACAGCACGCAAAACGACAGAAGGGCGATAGATCGCAGCGACATGGTGTAACTCCTGGAACGGAAGGGGGATGGCATGGCGCCAACCAGAAGCTTAGAAGAGAAAACCCCTGTCTGGTTCCCTGGGGCACTGGCTATTTGTTAGCCCGCTCGTCCGGCATTCATCGGTAAATCAGACACTTTGTAGGGCTATTGAGCATTTCGTCGCCTTTAGCAAAAGCTGCCTAATCTTTGGCGCGCAGCGGTCGAAATAAGAGCAGCGCAAAGCCCGATAGTGTGGCAAATTGCCGCCCTTTCTTGACCAGCCCCTTCGCGGTAGCTCACTTAATGACCAGAAACATGAAATTCAGCCACAAGATCTTGTTGGCTGCCGCCCTCGTGGTGGCCGTTGCGTTCGCCTGTTTCATTTTGTTCAACGACTATCGACAACGCGAAGCCCTGCAAACCAGCACCGAAGCGTCAATGCAGGAACTGGGCAGCCTGACCACCAGCAACATCCAGACCTGGCTGGAAAGCCGCATTCAATTGCTGGAATCGATGTCGCAGCAGGTTGTCGCCGACGGCAACGCCCCGGCGAGCCTGAAACGCATCATCGACCTGCCCGCCTACACCGGCAATTTCCAACTCAGCTATTTCGGCGGTGCCGACGGCGTGATGTTCTCGGTCCCGGCCGGCAACCGCGCACCGGATTACGACCCACGCGCCCGTGGCTGGTACAAGGCCGCGAACAGCGCCCAGCAAACCATCGTCACCGAACCGTACATCGCCGCCTCGTCGGGCAAACTGGTGATAACCGTTGCCACCCCGGTGCAGCGCCAGGGCCAGATGATCGGTGTGGCCGGTGCCGACATCGATCTGTCGAGTGTCAGCGCAATCATCAACTCGCTGAACTTCGGCGGCCATGGCCACGCGTTCATCGTCAGTGCCGACGGCAAGATCCTGATCCACCCGGACAGCAAACTGGTACTCAAGACCCTGGCCGAGGCCTATCCCAACGGCGCACCGAAAGTCAGCCCGGGCCTGAAGGAAGTCGAGTTCGACGGCAAGACCCAACTGATCTCCTTCACCCGCGTCAACGGCGTACCGTCGGCCGACTGGTACGTGGGCCTGGTGCTGGACAAGGACACTGCGTTCTCGATGCTCAGCGAGTTCCGCACCTCGGCACTGATCGCCATGGTCATCGCCGTCGTCATCATCATCGCCCTGCTCGGCATGCTGATCCGCGTGCTGATGCAACCGCTGCTGACCATGGGCCGCGCCATGCATGACATCGCCGAAGGCGAAGGCGACCTGACCAAACGCCTGACCATCCACGGCCACGACGAATTCGGCGCGCTGGGCTTGTCGTTCAACCGCTTCGTCGAACGTATCCATACCTCGATCCGCGAAGTATCTTCTGCCACTGGCCAGGTCAACGAAGTTGCCCTGCGCGTGGTCGCGGCGTCCAACTCGTCGATGTACAACTCTGACCAGCAAGCCTCGCGTACCAACAGCGTGGCCGCCGCGATCAATCAACTCGGCGCCGCCGCCCAGGAAATCGCCCAGAACGCCGCCCTCGCCTCGCAACACTCCAGCGACGCGCGCAGCCTGGCCGAAGACGGCCAGCAGGTTGTGGATAAAACCATCCACGCGATGCAGCAACTGTCGGCGAAGATCAGCGATTCCTGCGGCAACATCGAAACGCTGAACAGCAACACCGTGAACATCGGGCAGATTCTGGAAGTGATCACCAGCATCTCCCAACAGACCAACCTGCTGGCCCTCAACGCCGCCATCGAAGCAGCCCGTGCCGGTGAGGCCGGTCGTGGTTTCGCCGTGGTCGCCGACGAAGTCCGCAACCTGGCGCACCGCACCCAGGATTCGGCACAGCAAGTGCAGAAAATGATCGAAGAGCTGCAGGTCGGCGCGCGTCAGGCGGTCGGCATCATGACCGAAAGCCAGCGTGAGAGCGAAAGCAGCGTCGGCATCGCCAACCAGGCCGGCGAACGCCTGGGCAGCGTGACCCAGCGCATCGGCGAGATCGACGGCATGAACCAGTCGGTGGCGACCGCGACGGAAGAGCAGACGGCTGTGGTCGAGTCGATCAACGTCGACATCAACGAGATCAACACGCTGAACCAGGAAGGTGTGGAGAACTTGCAGGCGACGTTGCGCGCTTGTGCGGATCTTGAGCAGCAGGCGGCGCGGTTGAAGCAGTTGGTAGGCAGCTTCAGGATATAAGGCGCTCTCACTGATCTCTTCGCGGGCCTTTCTGCGAAGAGGTCAGTCGTCTTGATGCTGATTCAGAAACTCGACCCCGGCTGCGAAAGAAACGCCAACTCCTCCGCCGTAGACACCCGCCCCAACACCGCATTGCGATGCGGAAACCTTCCAAACCGCGCAATCACCCGCTGATGCCGCTCGGCATAATCCAGGTTGTCGGCAAACACCCCGCGCTCCGCCTCCGGCTGTTCGGCCACCAGTTCGATGAATCGCGAGACCGCTTCATTCTGCACCGCGAGGTTTTCGCAGTGTTCAAAGACGAGGTAGATGAAGAGTCGCTGGATCGGCTTCAACTGCCGATCGAAATCCGCCTCAATGCCTTGGGCAACCAGCTTCTGTGCCCGTAGATCACCAGAGAAAGCTTTGGGAGTATCGCGAAAGATCATTCGCGGGAGTTGATCGAGCAGCAGCACCACCGCCAACCAACCTTCGGGACCTTGCGTCCACTCGGTCAATTCGCCAGCGAGGGCCTGATCGACAAAGACCCCGAAACGCTCACGCGCTTCGAGGTCCTGGCTGTCTTTCTTGCCGAACCACAACCCGCCCTGTTGCGCCGTCACTTCAGTGGCTGACTCGGAGTGACCGAACCACCAATCGAGCAACGGCTGCCAGGGCGCGGTCATGGTTTATTCCTTGTGGTAAGCCGTGGCGCGAGCGACTTCTTCTTTCGAGCCGAGGAACACCGCTACGCGCTGGTGCAGGCCTTCAGGCTGAATGTCGAGGATGCGTTGGTGACCGTCGGTGGAAGCGCCGCCCGCCTGTTCCACCAGGAACGACATCGGGTTGGCTTCGTACATCAGGCGCAGTTTGCCCGGTTTGGACGGCTCGCGGCTGTCGCGCGGGTACATGAACAGACCGCCACGGGTCAGGATGCGGTGCACGTCGGCAACCATCGCCGCGACCCAACGCATGTTGTAGTTCTTTTTCAGCGGGCCTTCTTCACCAGCCAGCAGTTCCGAAACGTAGCGCTGTACCGGGGCTTCCCAGTGACGCTGGTTGGACATGTTGATGGCGAATTCCTGGGTGCTTTCAGGAATGGTGATGTCTTCGTGGGTCAGGACGAAGCTGCCCATTTCGCGGTCCAGGGTGAAGCCTTTCACACCGTGGCCCAAGGTCAGCACCAGCATGGTTTGCGGACCGTAGATGGCATAACCGGCGGCAACTTGCTGGGTGCCTGGCTGCAGGAAGGCCTTCTCATTCAGAGGCTCGTTCTGGCTCAGGTATTCGTTCGGGCAACGCAGTACCGAGAAGATGGTGCCGACCGGTGCGTTGATGTCGATGTTCGACGAACCGTCCAGCGGGTCGAATACCAACAGGTAGGCGCCTTTCGGGTATTTGCCCGGGATCTGGTAGGCGTTGTCCATTTCCTCGGACGCCATGCCGGCCAGGTGACCGCCCCATTCGTTGGCTTCGAGCAGAATTTCGTTCGACAGCACGTCGAGCTTCTTCTGCACTTCACCTTGCACGTTTTCAGTGCCCATGCTGCCCAGAACGCCGCCCAGGGCGCCTTTGGACACGGCGTGGCTGATCTCCTTGCAGGCACGCGCCACCACTTCGATCAGGAAGCGCAGATCGGCAGGAGTGTTGTTGCTGCGGGTCTGCTCAATCAAATAGCGACTCAGGGTAACGCGGGACATGGACGGCTCCGGTGGAATGGGGGGCTAAAAACCCGCGCAGTTTACAGGGAGTCTGAAACCGTAGCGAGCAATGACGCCCGGTAACGTGCGTCGGGTGCAATTCCTGCTATCAGACGTGATCGAACCGAGAGAGTTCATGCACCGGATTCAGCGTAGTTGGAAACCCGACGGGTGTAGAGGCCACACCCGTCATATTCAGGACTTGGCCGGCGGCTTGCGCAGCAGACTGAAGGCCATCGCGGCCAGAAACAACACACTGAGCAGCAACACCGCCCACAGGCCGAATTTCTTCCAGTTGGTGTCGGTTGTGGCCGTCGAGGTGGCTGTCGACGTCTGGGTCGCTACCGCTTCACCCTGCACCGTAGCCTTTCCCAATGCGGCCAGTTTCTCCGGTTTGAAGTCGGGGATCAGCGTGGTCAGCGGCAGGTTCGCCGTTCTCACCGTCGGATTGCCCAGCGCCAGGCTGTAGGGCCCGTCGCCGCGTGCGAGAAAGATCACCTGGGTGGCGCGCACCGCGTACTTGACGCTCGGCGCCTGCTCGCCGAGACCGCCGCCGCGTTCGTCGACCGTCAGTTTCAACTGCTGGACGGTCTGCCCGTAGAGCTGCAATTCGTTCTGCACCACGTCCTGGCCATTCTGGGTCAGGCGATAGAGCAAGCCGCTGCTCAACGGCTGCCACGGCAGACTGGTTTCGCGGCGTCCCGACAGCGTCACCGGCGCCAGGCTGTTGGGTTGCTTCAGCTCAACCTGGACCCGCTCGATATTCAGCCCCATCGGCAACTGCCAGGTGTACTCCCCGGCCTTGGTGCTGCTGCCGGCCAGCGCTGGCGACCAGACGAGCGGCAGCGGCAGGTTTTGCGGGTCGCTGCTTTTCAACTGCGCCGACGTCAGGGTCGGGGCCGCATTCGGCGAATCCCACAGCAGGCGCAGATAACGCGCCGATTGTCCCGGCAACGCGACTTCATGCTGCTCGATGCGCTCATCGGAAAAGGTCAGGCGCGCGACCTGGCCTTCGCCCCAGGCTTGCCAGTGCTGCAAGTCGTCGCTGGCCTCGATGCTGAAACGCTGGAAGCCGTCACGCTCGCTGGTCCAGTCGAGGATCAGTTGCTGCAACGGTGCCTTGATCGCACTGGCATCCAGCAGCCAGCCGCTCAGCACCTCTTCCCCCGCTTCCAGTTGGCTGGATGGCTGCACTTCCACCAGCGTGCCGGTAGTCGTGGACTGCACCCGCACACTCGGCGCGCGCTCAGTGGCATCCGCCGAGTTGTACAACGGGAACCACTTCACCGTGTTCAACTGGCCATCGTCGCGGGTCTGCGCTGATTCCCGGGCCAGCGCATAAGCCTGTGGTTCACCGGCGGCGTTGAACACGCGCAGGTCGCTGAGATCGGTCTGACGCGCCTGCAATTGCACGCTCAGCGGCAGTTCGAGGCGATACCACGGGCCTGCGCCACTGACCGACAACGGCACCTGTGCGGCGAAGTCCGCCGGTTTTTCCTGGGCGCCGGCCGTCATGGCCACGCCCAGCAACAGCCACCCCAGATTAAGCTTGCGACTCAAGACGACACTCCTTCGGTTTCCGGGGCCGGTTTGTCCGCCTCCGGTGCAGCTTCGACGCGTTTGGGCGGCAGTGGCGCGAAGTAGCCCACCACCAGCAGCAACACGCCGACGCCGATAAACGAGACGATCCGGGCCAGCCCGCCACGGTTGCTCAGTTCGACAAAAATCAATTTGGCCACCACCAGCGCAATCAGCGCCGCACCGATCAGCCACACTTCGCGGCGATGACGCAGATGCCCGCCGATCATCAGCCCGAGCGCCATCAGCGTCCAGACGATGGACAACCCGGCCTGCACCAGCATCGACTCAAGCAACAGGTCCAGCTCGAACGGAATCCCCGCCCAATGGTGCGCGGCGCGGGTCACCATCGCGGTGCAGAACGCGAACAGCGAAACACCGGCGATCAGTTGCGAGGCGTGAGCGGCGTAATCCTTGCGGATCGACAGCTCGGTGACCGCGCTGCGTGACCAGACATAGACGCTGAACAACGCGATCAACAGGCCCAGCTCCAATGGGTTGATCAGCGGCACGTAAGGCAGCGGTTCGGCGTTGCCGTCGCTCACTCCGTTCGCCAGCCAAAACCAGACAAGCATCAACACCGCCAGCGGCGCCGCCGCGTACAAGCGGTACTCACGAGGGAACGCCGCCACCGGCCACGGCCAGTTGCGCGGCGCGGCCATCAGCAACAGATAGACACTCGGCAGAATCGCCCAGCCCAGCCAGCGCCAGGCGTTGTACTGCTCGGACAACAGCAGCAGGCCGTAGCGCAGCTCCAGCGTCAGCACGCCGATCAGCAGCCAGCAGCCGAGCACATGCGCCGTGCTCAAGGCCCGCGCCGGCAACATCGGCGCCAGACGCCGCAGGCTGAAGAAATGCACCGCAAACACTGCTGCCCACGCCAGCCAGCCGAAGTTGGCCGCCGGGTGATAACGCGAATGCCACGCAGCGAGCAACACCAGCCCGGCTGCCGGTATCAGCAAGGTGCAGAGCAAACCAAGCGAAGGCCATTTCAAACGCAATGCCAACAGCGCCCACAATGCGACGCTCAGCGCGGCGACCAGCAGCAACAGCGTTGCCTGCAGATTCAGCGGCGCAAAGCGCAGCACTTCGCTGACCCACGCCAGCGCCCACCAACCGGCGCCCCACACCAGCAACACTTCGGACAGTCGCTGCAAACTCAGCACATCGAACGCCGAAGCGTGATTGCCCAGTTGCAGGCGCCACGCCCCGATCATCGCCGCCAGACCCAGCACCAGCGGCGTCCAGAACCCGCCATGGGCCAGCGGCCGCAGACCTTCGCTGGACAGCGGCCCGAGCAGCTCGGGACCGGCCAGCAAAAACGCCGCGCCGCCGATCAGTTGCAACAGCAGACCGAAGACAAAACTCACGCGCTGCTTGAGGTACAGACTGAGCCAGATGATCAGCAACCCACTGGCCGCCCACACGGCGCTCGCGGTTTGCCACGGCAGGACGAACAACACCGCCAGATTGATCAGCACCAACCCCGCCAGCAGCACCACCGACAAACCGCGCAACAGACGAACATCGTTGCGCACCATCTCGTCGCGCGCCGCCAGCAGCATGCCGGCGATCAAGGCCAGACCGATCAGCGAGGCGCTGAGCAAACCGCTCCAGCCGGCGCTGAACACGGCCGCCGAATCCTCGCCCGCCCCTTGCAGGCGCAACAGGAACAACGCACCACCCAGCAACTGCACGGCAAACGCGGTGAACAGGAACGTGCGCGATTGCAGGCGCAAGCCGACGAACAAGGTCACCAGACCGGCCAGCGCCCAACTGATCGCCGTACCGTGGGTGAAGAAAAATAGCGGCGCCAGCAGATAGAGGAACGTCAGACCGAGACTCGCCAATACCGGCAAGCCCTGCCGTTCCCAAGCCGAGGTGTATTCCGCCGGGGCTTTGCGCAACTGATAGAAACTGAACAGCAGCGCGATGCCGAGCATCAGCGCGCCCAGCGGTGCACCGTCGAGCAGGCTGCTTTCGCCAACGCGCAACTGGCTGAGAAACGCCATCGCCGAACCGAGTTGCAGCAGCAATGCGAAGGCCCGGGCAAACGGCCGGTGCTGACGCAGGCCGAGCCAGAAAATCCCCGCGCCCTCCACTGCCCAGGCAGCAGATGTCCAGCGCGCATCCAGCCCCAGTGGAATCGCCAGGCTGGCGAAAATCACGCCGAGCGCCAGGCAGGTCTCGCCCAGCAACAACGCCCGGCCGCCCATCAGCACCCGAGCGAGCGTCATGTAAATCATGCCCAGTGCCAACGCGCTGAACGCGGCGGCGAACTCCAGATGCTGCACCAGCGCGAATTGCAGACCGAAACCCACCAGCGGCGGGCCGAACAGCATGGTGCCGTCGACGTAATCCCCCTTGCGCGCCGACCAATTCAGCAGCGCCTCGCGATCGTTCTCTGCCGGGGCGTCCGGCATGTCCAGCAACTTGCGTCGGGCGAACAGCAGGCCGATGGCCAGGTACATCAGGAAGAACAGAATCAGGAACGGCTCGGTGCTCCACAGCAGTTCCGGCGCATACGAACGCACACCCCAGGCGAAACCGATGCCGAAGGTGCCGGCGAAACCGATCAGGTTGAGCAGGCGCCAGGCCTTGAACCAGGCGATGGCCAGGATGCCGGCGTTGAGCAGCGCGAAATAACTGAACAACGCGACATGATTACCGGCGCCGGTGGAGGTCAGGATCGGCGCGGCAAAACCGCCCAAGGCCGCAACGCAGGCCAGGGCGAGGGAATCCTGGGTGATGGCCAGAATGGCCGAGAACACCGTCACTGCTACCAGCAATCCCAGTGCAGCGGACGGATCGAGCAGCGGGTGCAGACGCATCGCCGCAAACACCGTCAGGTACAACACCGCAATCCCGGTGCCTTGCAGCATCAAGGCGTAGCTGCTGTTGCGATGGCGCAGCCACCAGCCCAGCGCCAGCAACCCCAGCGCCGCTGCTGCGACTCCGGCATAGCGCATTTCGATCGGCACCACCATGCCTTCGGTGGCGTAGCGCAGCAGGAAGGCCAGACCGAAAAACAACAGCACCACGCCGACCCGCAACACGGTGTTGCCACCGAACAGCCAGTTGCGCGCAGCGCTGATGCCGCGCTCGATAAGGTTCGGGCCACGGGGTTCAGCGGGTTGCTGCGGTTCGGGAAGGTCGGCAGTAACGGCGTCGAGACGCCAGACATCGGCCGGCAGCGGCTGACTGGTTTCGCTGGCGACGGCAGAGAGAGGTTCGAGTTCGGGCGGCAGCTCCCAGACCAGGTCGGGGGCCGGCGCTTCTTCGACGACATCGACGGGCTCGACCAAAGGCTCGGGGGCCGGCTCTACGCCTGGCGCCGGCACCGCGTGAGAAGGCGAACCCTCCAGCAGATACAGACGCTGCGCGACGCCCTGCAAAGCTACTTTCGCCTGTTCAAGTTGCTGCTGTTGCTCCGCCACCTGCGAGCCGAGCCGCATGATGCGGATCGTCTGCCCGATCGCCAGGCCCAACAACGCGCCCAATAGCGCAGAACTGAACGATTCGTCGAGCAGCCAACCGAGCAGCAGCCCGATCAACATGAACATCCATTGCATGGTCGATATCCCTGAGCAGCCCCGAAGCGGGGCCGAACCAGGGCTCAGTATATCGGCCCGGCCCAACAAGCGTGGGGGCCGGGCGCACATTTGTCGCTAAAAGTTACTCCAGTGCCTTCCAGATATCCGTGGCGTACTCGCGAATCGTCCGGTCGGAGGAGAACCAGCCCATCCGCGACGTGTTCAACACCGCCGAGCGCCACCACTTGTTGGAATCGTGCCAGAGCGCATCGACGCGCATTTGCGCCTCCCAGTAGGAGTCAAAATCGGCGCAGACCAGGAAGCGGTCGTAATCCACCAGCGAATCGATCAGCCCGGTGTAGCGCGACGTGTCATCCGGCGAGAACACACCGCCGCGAATCGCCTGCAATACATCGTTCAAACGATGGGAGGCGGCGATATCCGGCACCGCGCTGAACTCGTGGTTCTGCTTGCGCGCTTCGACCTGCTGGGCGCTCAGGCCGAAGATGAACATGTGTTCGGCACCGATGCGCTCGCACATTTCCACGTTGGCGCCGTCGAGGGTGCCGATGGTCAGCGCGCCGTTGAGGCCGAACTTCATGTTGCTGGTGCCCGAGGCTTCGAAACCGGCGGTGGAGATCTGCTCCGACAAGTCCGCCGCAGGAATGATGCTTTCCGCCAGGCTGACGTTGTAGTTGGGCAGGAACACCACTTTCAGCAGCCCGCGCACGGTCGGGTCGTTGTTCACCACGCGGGCGATATCGTTGGTCAGTTTGATGATCAGCTTGGCCTGGTGATAACTCGCCGCCGCTTTGCCGGCGAAGATTTTCACCCGTGGCACCCAGTCGATTTCCGGCTCGGCGCGAATCGCCTGATACAGCGCGACGGTGTGCATCAGGTTGAGCAACTGGCGTTTGTATTCGTGGATCCGCTTGACCTGCACGTCGAACATCGCCGCCGGGTTGACCGCGATCCCCAGCCGCTCGTGGATCAGATAAGCGAGGGCCTTTTTGCTGTGCAGCCGTTGCTCGGCGAAGGCTTTGCGGAAGGCGGGTTTTTCGGCGAAAGGCTCGAGATCGAGCAGACGCTGTTCGGGGTTATCCAGAACGTCCGGGCCGAGGGAATCGACCAGCATCGACGTCAGCTCCGGGTTGGCCTGGTACAGCCAGCGGCGGAAGGTGATGCCGTTGGTCTTGTTGTTGATTCGTTCCGGGTAGAGCTTGTGCAGTTCAGCGAACACGGTTTTGCGCATCAGTTGCGTGTGCAGCCCCGACACGCCGTTGACGCTGTGGGAGCCGAGGAACGCGAGGTTGCCCATGCGCACCCGGCGACCGTTGTCCTCTTCGATCAGCGACACCGCGCGCAGCACGTCGAAATCGTGGATGCCCTTGGCCCGCAGCGAATCGATGTGCTGGGCGTTGATCAGGTAAATGATCTGCATGTGCCGGGGCAACATGCGCTCCATCAGCCCCACCGGCCAGGTTTCCAGCGCTTCGGGCAGCAGCGTGTGGTTTGTGTACGAGAGCGTGTCGACAGTGACTTGCCACGCCGCATCCCAGGCCACGTCGTAGACGTCGACCAGTTGGCGCATCAGTTCGGCGACGGCGATCGAGGGGTGCGTGTCGTTGAGCTGGATCGCCGCGTGATCGCCCAGGGTCAGCACCGAGGTGTGCATGTTGCGATGACGGCGCAGCAGATCCTGAAGCGATGCGGCGACGAAGAAGTATTCCTGACGCAGGCGCAATTCCTGGCCAGCCTCAGTGCTGTCCGCCGGATAAAGGACACGGGAGATGCTTTCGGCCCGGGCCACTTCGGCGACGGCGCCTAGGTGGTCACCCGCGTTGAAGCGCTCCAGGTGCAGATCTTCCATCGCCCGAGCCCGCCACAGGCGCAAGGTGTTGACGCTCGCCCCGCGCCAGCCGACCACCGGGGTGTCGTAGGCAATCGCCCGGACGGTTTCCGCCGGGTGCCAGACCTGTTTGCTCTTGCCGCTGACATCGGTGACGGTCTCGACGCTGCCGCCAAACCCGATGGAATACACGACCTCCGGCCGTTCGAATTCCCACGGGTTGCCGAAATCCAGCCAGTGCTCGGTCTGTTCCTGCTGCCAGCCATCGACAATGGCCTGACGGAACAACCCGTGTTCGTATCGGATGCCGTAACCATGACCGGCGATGCCGAGGGTCGACATGCTTTCCATGAAGCACGCTGCCAGCCGTCCGAGGCCACCGTTGCCCAGTGCCGCGTCAGGTTCCAGCAGGCGGATGCGCTCCAGATCCACGCCCAGTTCGGTCAATGCTTCACGGGCGACGTCCAGCAGACCGAGGTTGCTCAGGCTGTCGTACAGCAAACGGCCGATGAGGAATTCCAGCGAAAGGTAATACACCCGCTTCTGACCTTTGCGGTAGATCTGCCGGGTGTGGTCCATCCAGTGCTCGACCATGTGATCGCGCGCCGCGAGGGCGATGGCTTCGAACCAGTCATGGTCGAAGGCGTGATCCGGGTCTTTGCCCACCGCGTAGGTGAGTTTGGTCAGGACGGCGTCGCGGAATGCGGCCACCTCTGCTTCGCGAACTAGTGGTTCTTGAGTCATCGATAGGACCTCGAGCGAGCGGGGAATTGTCAGAGCCTAGACGGTCTGACCGACGGTGTTGGCTCTGGTTCGGCAGTTTTTCCTGAGAGTGAGCGTTCGTCCGGCACTACCCTGGCGAATGCCTGAATGAATGCAGGGGCCGTGCCGAATTGTCAGTCCTTGTGGAGGCATGAAGAAAAAATCTGGCGAAAGGTTGTTCAAAAATCCACCAGTCCCGGTATGATCGCGCGCCCTGATGCACATGCCTGGTAAACCCCGATGATGAAGCCCAACCTGATCGCCGCAGCCGAGATCGACCGTCTCGATACCTGGGCCAAATATTCGGCCCCGATGTGCGGATCGTGCATGTCCAGCTGCTGCACGCTGCCGGTCGAGGTCAAGATCAAGGATCTGGTGCGTATCGGTGTGGTCGACGAGTTCGAACTGGGCGACCCGCCGAAGAACATCGCCAAGCGCCTGCAAAAGGAAGGCCTGGTGGAACGCTTCAACCAGAAGTCGGGGATCTTCACCCTACAGCGCATGAGCAACAACGATTGCTACTACCTGGATCGTAAGAGCCGGCTGTGCACCATTTATGACAAGCGCCCGGACACCTGCCGCAACCACCCGAAAATCGGCCCGCGTCCGGGGTATTGCGCGTACAAGCCGAAGGAAGTGGAGCGGGTGCAGAATTTCCGGGCGATCGAGAAGTTCTGATCTGCCCTTGATCGTTCCCACGCCTTGCGTGGGAACGAGACATCAAAAAAACCCGGACAAACAAAAACGCCCCCGGTCTCTCGACCGGGGGCGTTTTTTTAAGCCTGGGCTAAATTACGCCTTGGCTTTCTTGGCAGCGCGGGTACGCTCGCTTTCGTCCAGGATCTTCTTGCGAAGACGGATGGACTTAGGAGTGACTTCGCACAGCTCGTCTTCCTGGATGTATTCCAGAGCCTGTTCCAGGGTGAAGCGAACAGGTGGAACCAGAGCGATGGTTTCGTCTTTACCCGAAGCACGCATGTTGTCGAGCTTCTTGCCTTTGGTCGGGTTTACACCCAGGTCGTTGTCGCGGGAGTTCTGACCAACGATCTGACCGTTGTAGATCTCTTGACCGTGTTCTACGAACAGCTTGCCACGAGCCTGCAGGGTTTCCAGGGAGTAGGTCAGCGCCTTGCCGGTTTCAACCGAAACCAGAACGCCGTTCTGACGGCCGGACATGTGGCCCGACTTCACTGGAGCATAACGATCGAAGATCGAGGTCAGGATGCCAGCACCGTTGGTCAGGGTCAGGAACTGGTTACGGAAACCGATCAGACCGCGAGCAGGGATGTTGTATTCCAGACGAACACGGCCCTTGCCATCCGGCACCATGTTGCTCAGGTCGCCTTTACGCAGACCCATCTCTTCCATGACCTTGCCCTGGGATTCTTCAGGGATGTCGATGGTTACGTTTTCGAACGGTTCCTGCTTCACGCCGTCAACTTCACGGATGATCACTTCAGGACGGCCCAGGGCCAGCTCGAAGCCTTCGCGACGCATGGTTTCGATCAGTACCGAGAGGTGCAGCTCACCACGGCCGGAAACCTTGAACTTGTCAGCCGAGTCGCCTTCTTCAACGCGCAGTGCAACGTTGTACAGCAGCTCTTTGTCCAGACGATCCTTGATGTTACGGGAGGTCACGAACTTGCCTTCTTTACCGCAGAATGGCGAGTCGTTTACCTGGAAGGTCATGGAAACGGTTGGCTCGTCAACGGTCAGAGGCTTCATCGCCTCGACGGTGTTGATGTCGCACAGGGTGTCGGAGATGAACAGCTCGTCGAAACCGCTGATGCAGACGATGTCGCCGGCAGCTGCTTCTTCAACGTCGATGCGGTGCAGACCGTGGTGACCCATCAGCTTCAGGATACGGCCGTTGCGGCGCTTGCCGTTGGCATCGATAGCGACAACCGGAGTGTTCGGCTTGACGCGACCACGAGCGATACGGCCAACACCGATAACACCCAGGAAGCTGTTGTAGTCCAGAGCGGAGATTTGCATCTGGAACGGGCCGTCACGGTCAACAGCAGGCGCTGGAACGTGGTCGACAACCGCTTGGTACAGCGGGGTCATGTCTTCCGCCATGGCGGTGTGGTCCAGACCGGCGATGCCGTTCAGGGCCGAAGCGTAAACAACCTGGAAGTCCAGTTGTTCTTCGGTAGCGCCCAGGTTGTCGAACAGATCGAAGATCTGGTCCAGAACCCAGTCAGGACGCGCGCCCGGACGGTCAACCTTGTTGATGACCACGATTGGACGCAGGCCGGCTTCGAAAGCCTTCTTGGTCACGAAACGGGTTTGCGGCATAGGGCCGTCTTGAGCGTCGACCAGCAGCAGCACGGAGTCAACCATGGACATTACGCGCTCAACTTCGCCGCCGAAGTCGGCGTGGCCCGGGGTGTCCACGATGTTGATGTGGTAGCCGTTCCAGTTGATGGCGGTGTTTTTCGCCAGAATGGTAATGCCGCGCTCTTTTTCCTGGTCGTTGGAGTCCATCACGCGCTCGTCGTTGAGCTCGTTGCGCTCCAGAGTGCCGGATTGACGCAGGAGTTTGTCTACCAGGGTGGTTTTACCATGGTCAACGTGGGCAATGATGGCGATGTTGCGTAGATTTTCGATCACTTGTGTATCTCGATCAGAGGATTCGGTTTGCTGACAAGTCTTGGCAGCGATTAGCAGTAGTGTCCGGCATGGCCGTTACAGCTTGACGGCGGTGTCGGGGGGCCGGTGACGCAGGCCACAGGCAAACAGCCCCGGGCACTTAGCTCGGTCGATAAACGCGCACATTGGCATGCCCCTCACTGAGCAAATGGTGAGCATGCAGGCGACTCATCACGCCTTTGTCGCAATACAGCAGGTACTGGCGAGTCGGATCCAGCTCCTTGAAACGAGCGTTCACTGCGTAGAACGGCATCGTCTGTACTTCTATGCCCTCGAGCTCCAGCGGCTCATCCTCGGCGGCATCCGGGTGACGGATGTCGATGACGATCTGGCCGGCCAGTGCTTCGCTGACTTCTTCGATTTGCAAATCCTGGCCCAATTCGTCGATCACCCGATCGATCGGCACCAGTCTGGCGTTTGCGAGCGCACGCTCAAGCACCGCCATGTCGAATTCCTGCTCTTCGTGCTCAACGCGACCACGCTTGGCGGCGGTTTTCGGATTGACCGAAATGACCCCGCAGTACTCCGGCATGTGCCGGGCGAAATCGGCGGTACCGATCTCGTTGGCCGTGTCGATGATGTCCTGCTTGTGGGCGACGATCAGCGGACGCAGGACCAGTTTGTCGGTCACGCAGTCGATCACCGACAGGTTCGGCAGCGTCTGGCTCGACACCTGGGAGATCGCCTCACCGGTGACCAGCGCATCAATGTGCAGACGCTCGGCGATGGCCGAGGACGCGCGCAACATCATACGCTTCAATACGACGCCCATATGACTGTTATCGACTTTGCCGAGAATTTCGCCCAACACTTCTTCGAACGGAACACTGACAAATAGCACGCGTTGCGAGCTGCCGTACTTCTTCCAGATGAAATGCGCGACTTCCATCACGCCCAATTCGTGGGCACGACCGCCCAGATTGAAGAAGCAGAAGTGCGCCATCAGGCCGCGACGCATGATCTGGTAGGCGGCAACCGTCGAGTCAAAGCCGCCGGACATCAATACCAGCGTCTGCTCCAGCGCACCGAGCGGGTAGCCGCCGATGCCATTGTGCTGGCTGTGGATCACAAACAACCGTTTGTCGCGAACTTCGATGCGGACTTCGATTTCCGGCTGTTTCAAGTCGATTCCGGCAGCACCGCACTCACGGCGCAGCTTGCTGCCGACGTGTTTTTCGACGTCCATCGAGCTGAACGCATGCTTGCCCGCACGTTTGCAGCGCACCGAGAAAATCTTCCCGGCCAGTGCATCGCCGTAGTGCTCTTTGCACTTCTCGGTGATGTCGTCGAAGTCACCCAGCGGGTACTCGTCGATCTGCAGAAAGTGCGCGATGCCCGGCATGCAGGTCAGGCGCTCGCCCATCTCTTTCAGGGCCTTGGGGTCGGTAACGCGGGTTTCCAGCTCGAGATTGTCCCACACACCGTTCACCACCACGGCCGGGTCCAAGTCGCGGAGCACGGTGCGGATGTTCTTGGCCAGCTGGCGGATGAATTTCGTCCGGACAGGTCGGCTTTTGATGGTGATCTCGGGGAAGACTTTTACGATTAGTTTCATGAAAACAGCGCGCGCAGGGCCAGCCGAAAAAGGGGGGCGCGGATTATAGCGGAAATTGCTCAAGGTTTAACCAGTTAATGTGCAGAAGGTTTTGCATGCACCAAAACGGGTCATTTTCGACTTAAAGCGCTACATTAAAGGGCGAGATTTTCACCCTTTATGCGCTTCGCACCTTTATAAGCGTGAATTTGGGGCAAAAAACCCATGCTGGGGCACTGGCATGCAATTTGCTCCCTTGTGAGGCAGGTTGCCTTGGCAGAGTATTCGCGCCGGCATCACCAACATTTAAGGGCATCCACTACCAGCCCTAAGCCACCCGGAGGACACTATGTCGAAGTCGGTTCAACTCATCAAAGATCATGACGTCAAGTGGATTGATCTGCGCTTCACGGACACCAAAGGCACTCAGCACCACGTGACCATGCCGGCTCGCGATGCGCTGGAAGACGACTTCTTCGAAGTTGGCAAGATGTTCGACGGTTCCTCCATCGCTGGCTGGAAAGGCATCGAAGCCTCCGACATGATCCTGCTGCCGGACGACGAAACCGCCGTTCTCGACCCGTTCACCGAAGAGCCGACCCTGATCCTGGTCTGCGACATCATCGAACCGTCGACCATGCAAGGCTACGATCGCGACCCGCGCGCCATCGCCCACCGTGCCGAGGAATACCTGAAGACCACCGGTATCGGTGACACCGTATTCGCCGGTCCGGAGCCTGAGTTCTTCATCTTCGACGAAGTGAAGTTCAAGTCCGACATCTCCGGCTCGATGTTCAAGATCTACTCCGAGCAAGGCTCGTGGATGTCCGACCAGGACGTGGAAGGCGGCAACAAGGGCCACCGTCCAGGCGTGAAAGGCGGTTACTTCCCGGTTCCGCCGTTCGACCACGACCACGAAATCCGTACCGCCATGTGCAACGCACTGGAAGAGATGGGTCAGACCGTTGAAGTTCACCACCACGAAGTGGCAACTGCCGGTCAAAACGAAATTGGTGTCAAGTTCAACACCCTGGTGAAGAAAGCTGACGAAGTTCAGACTCTGAAATACGTTGTACACAACGTGGCCGATGCCTATGGCCGCACCGCGACCTTCATGCCGAAGCCTCTGTACGGCGATAACGGTTCGGGTATGCACGTTCACATGTCCATCGCCAAAGATGGCAAGAACACCTTCGCTGGCGAAGGCTATGCCGGCCTGTCCGAAACCGCCCTGTACTTCATCGGCGGTATCATCAAGCACGGTAAGGCCCTGAACGGCTTCACCAACCCGGCCACCAACTCCTACAAGCGTCTGGTGCCAGGTTTCGAAGCTCCGGTGATGCTGGCCTACTCGGCTCGCAACCGTTCCGCCTCGATCCGTATTCCTTACGTCAACAGCCCACGTGGCCGTCGTATCGAAGCACGTTTCCCGGATCCGGCTGCCAACCCGTACCTGGCCTTCGCAGCGCTGCTGATGGCTGGTCTGGACGGTATCCAGAACAAGATCCACCCAGGCGATGCGGCTGACAAAAACCTGTACGACCTGCCGCCTGAAGAGGCGAAAGAGATCCCGCAAGTTTGCGGCAGCCTGAAAGAAGCCCTGGAAGAGCTGGACAAGGGCCGCGCGTTCCTGACCAAGGGCGGCGTGTTCTCCGACGACTTCATCGACGCCTACATCGCGCTGAAATCCGAAGAAGAAATCAAGGTTCGCACCTTCGTACACCCACTGGAATATGAGCTGTACTACAGCTGCTGATCCGGTAGCGCTGCACTACGCGGCGTGACAAAAGAGAGGCCTCCTTCGGGAGGCCTTTTTTGTGCCCGCTCATCCATGGATAATCCGCCGCTTTCGCGCCATGACCGGCGCCTTGACGAAGGGATTCGCATGAAGTGGTTACGGGCTATCGCCCTGATGGCCGGCCTCGCCTGCTCGACAGCCGGCGCTGCCGAGTTCTATGAAGACAAGCCGCTGGCTCACCCGCTGATCCAGGGCTTGCAAGAAAGCTCGACGACCCTGGCGTTCATCAAGGAAGCGAACGGCGTCAAAGGCTATTACTGCCGTTGCGAGACACCGGGCGAACGTCCGCAATTGCTTGATGACTTCGGCCAGGCGAGTATCGAGTCGGTTTTTCTCATGTCGCTCGACAGTGAAGACCCCACTCGCTTCGTGCTTTTTCGGCAAAGCGACGGCTACAGGATCTACGCCTACAAGTACAACGACAACGATCACCTCTATAGCCGTGTAACGCGACTGCAGCCAGCGCTGGACCGTATCACTCAAGGCCGCAAGCAGCTCGACGCCCTGACCATCAAGAAGGCGTTGAGCCAGATCACCCCGCTCAACTACAGCCTCCTCCTTGAAGAGTCCGGTGTACCGGAATTCGACCAGCTCGATCTCAGCCAAGGGAAACTGGTGAGCTATTACAGCCAGTACTACGACCCACTGAGCAACCCGACGCCAGATGACGAGCCCTACTTTTTCAAGAAGACCTACCAGGAAAAAGACGGCCGGTTTCTCACCGTGACCTTCTGGCGCTGGCTCGACAAGACCCTCGTCGAGGGTAACCGCACGCTCTACAACTATCGGGTCAGGCGTATTGCCTGGGAAACCGAACCGACGAGATTCACTGGCGGCGAAGACGGCCAATCGGTGTCTTATGATTCCGTATCGATCTCGGCCCAAGGGGCCTACAAGCAAGGCGTACGCATCGGTCCGTGGTCGTCTTCCAAAGACGAAAAATACTCGGAGTCCGGCAATTTCGTAGAGGGCAAACGAGAGGGGCCATGGAGTCTGTACCAGGATGGTCAAATTCTGGAGGGCGACTACCACAATGACTTGCGCGAGGGCCGCTGGCAGCATCACAACTACGACGAATTGGAATGGGTCGCCACAGGATTCCAGACCTATGCCCACGGCCAACTCAACGGCCCCAGTGAATTGACTGTTCGCGGTACGACCGAGCGCGGCGAATATCGCGATGGCAAACGCGAAGGCCTCTGGGTGACCAAGGCGGACAATGGCCACACCCGGAGTGTCCACTTCGCTGACGACAAAAAGGAAGGCGAGTTGCGTGAAGTCGACGCCAATGGTGTGCTGCTCTTCATCGAGCACTACAAGGCCGATGTCCTGTCCGGCGCCCGCGAAAGTGCGGTTACGCCTAGCATCTCACAATAATTCCGGGGCGCTTGTGTGAGCGGATGTTGTCCCGGTTGGGCTAACCGCCGCCCCTGGCCTATGCTGCAACCCATCGTTTTCGTTTCCGGTCGATTTCATGGGTCGCACCTTTCTCTACATCCTGCTGCTGATCGCCCTGCCCGCCAGCGCGCAGATCTACAAATACACCGACGCCAGCGGCAACACGGTGTACAGCGATCATGCGCCGGACGGCGTGAAGGCGCAGCCGGTGGAGTTGCCGCCGCTCAACAGCGTCCAGCCTCAGGCACCGAGCGTGCCGTCGTCGGACACGGCCAGCCGGGCGCCTGCGCGCAATGCCTATGACGTGCTGGAACTGACCGGCCTGCCCACCGAAGAGGCTCTGCGCGCCAACAACGGCACGTTCACCGTCAGCGTGCAGATCAAGCCGCGACTGCAACCGCCACATCAATTGCGCCTGCTGCTGGACGACGCGCCTTATGGCCAGCCGAGCAACGTGCCGATCCTGCAACTGGTGAACATTGACCGGGGAGACCATCGCCTGGCGGTTCAGGTGATCAATGGCGAGGCGATCATTCAGCAGAGCCCGGCAGTGGTCTTCACTGTGCAGCGGGTGCACAAGCCATGACTCGCGGATTGATTGCCGTGTGTCTGGCTCTGTTCGCGCTTGGCGCATCCGCCGAGGTCTTCACGTATGTCGATTCGCAAGGCAATCGGGTCTACACCGATCAACCGCGCGGCAATGCCAAGCGTGTGCCGCTGGCCACCAGCAATCGCATGGCCTCCAACCCGACCGGGGCGGCGCCCATTACCAAAGCTAAAAAATCACCGGAGCAACCGCTGTTCCGCTACGACATGCTGCGGGTGCTGGTTCCCGAACCGGACGCGACCATTCGCAGCAGCGCCGGCGAATTGATCGTCAGCATCACCAGCGAGCCGGGGCTGCAAAAAGGTCATCGCTATCGCCTGCTGCTGGACGGCCAGGCCACCGGCGAGCCCGGCCTTAGCCCGGTGTTCCCGCTGAGTAATATCGATCGCGGCAGCCATAACCTGTCGGTGGAGATTCTCGACGCGCAGGATCGCATCGTCGAGCGCACCGCCAATCAGCCGTTCCACATGCAGCGCATTTCACTGGCACAGAAACGCCAGGTCAAACCCTGCACCACCGAAGACTACGGCGTTCGCCCGGAATGCCCGCTGAAAGACAAACCCGTCGAACCGAAAAATCCCTTCCTGCGTTTCTTCTAACGCCGTTCAGCTTTGCGCACTATATTGGTGCAACAGTCTGCACCGTACCCACATTGCAACCCATTTTGGTTCGAAAGTACCCGCCAGGGCCGGCCGATCGCCACGCAAACGAGCGTCAAACGCCCGTTTCAGGGGTCGAACGCTTCTTTTCGGAGCCTTGGTTTGGTTTTTGCATTTTCCACACATCGGCGCCTAGTTCTCGCGCACGCCTTGCTCCAAAAGAGGTCCTGATGACCATAAGCGACGCACTCCACCGTTTGCTGCTCGACAACCTGACCACCGCCACCATCCTGCTCGATGCCGAATTGCGCCTCGAGTACATGAACCCGGCGGCGGAGATGCTGCTGGCCATCAGCGGTCAGCGCAGCCATGGCCAGTTCATCAGTGAGCTGTTCACCGAGTCCACCGAGGCGCTCAATTCGTTGCGCCAGGCGGTGGAACAGGCGCATCCGTTCACCAAGCGCGAAGCAATGCTCACCGCCCTCACCGGCCAGACCCTGACCGTGGATTACGCGGTGACACCGATTCTCAGCAACGGCGCGACCCTGCTGTTGCTGGAGGTTCACCCTCGCGACCGCTTGCTGCGGATCACCAAGGAAGAGGCGCAACTGTCGAAGCAGGAAACCAGCAAGATGCTGGTGCGCGGCCTCGCCCACGAGATCAAGAACCCGCTGGGCGGCATCCGTGGCGCCGCGCAACTGCTGGCCCGGGAACTGCCGGAAGACAGCCTGCGCGACTACACCAACGTGATCATTGAAGAGGCCGACCGCCTGCGCAATCTGGTCGACCGCATGCTCGGTTCGAACAAACTGCCGTCGCTGGCCCTGTGCAACGTCCACGAAGTACTGGAGCGCGTTTGCCAGTTGGTCGAGGCCGAAAGCCAGGGCTGCATCACGCTGGTACGCGATTACGACCCGAGCATTCCCGACGTATTGATCGACCGCGAGCAAATGATTCAGGCCGTGCTGAACATCGTGCGCAACGCGATGCAGGCGATCAGCAGCCAGAACGAGTTGCGCCTGGGCCGCATCAGCCTGCGCACCCGCGCCATGCGCCAGTTCACCATTGGCCACATCCGCCATCGCCTGGTGACCAAGATCGAGATCATCGACAACGGTCCGGGGATCCCGGCGGAACTCCAGGAAACCATTTTCTTTCCCATGGTCAGCGGCCGTCCGGACGGTACCGGGCTGGGCCTGGCCATCACCCAGAACATCATCAGCCAGCACCAGGGCCTGATCGAGTGTGACAGCCATCCAGGCCACACCACGTTCTCGATCTTTCTGCCACTGGAACAAGGAGCCACATCGACATGAGCCGTAGTGAAACCGTGTGGATCGTCGATGACGACCGTTCTATCCGTTGGGTCCTGGAAAAAGCCCTGCAACAGGAAGGCATGACCACCCAGAGCTTCGACAGTGCCGATGGCGTGATGAGTCGCCTGGCGCGCCAGCAGCCGGACGTGATCATCTCCGACATCCGCATGCCGGGTGCCAGCGGTCTGGACCTTCTGGCGCGGATTCGCGAGCAACACCCACGACTGCCGGTCATCATCATGACCGCTCACTCCGATCTGGACAGCGCTGTCGCCTCCTATCAGGGCGGTGCCTTCGAGTACCTGCCAAAACCGTTCGATGTCGACGAAGCGGTGTCGCTGGTCAAACGCGCCAATCAGCACGCCCAGGAACAACAGGGCCTGGAAGTCGCGCCGACCCTGACCCGCACCCCGGAAATCATCGGCGAAGCACCGGCGATGCAGGAAGTGTTTCGCGCCATCGGGCGCTTGAGCCACTCCAACATCACCGTGCTGATCAACGGCGAATCCGGCACCGGTAAAGAACTGGTGGCTCACGCCCTGCACCGCCACAGCCCGCGTGCGGCCTCGCCGTTCATCGCGCTGAACATGGCGGCAATCCCGAAGGATCTGATGGAGTCCGAGCTGTTCGGCCACGAGAAAGGCGCCTTCACCGGCGCGGCCAACCTGCGTCGCGGGCGTTTCGAGCAGGCTGACGGCGGCACGCTGTTCCTCGATGAAATCGGCGACATGCCGGCGGACACCCAGACCCGACTGCTGCGGGTACTGGCCGACGGCGAGTTCTACCGCGTCGGCGGGCACGTGCCGGTCAAGGTCGATGTACGAATCATCGCCGCGACTCACCAGAATCTGGAAACCCTGGTTCACGCCGGGAAATTCCGTGAGGACTTGTTCCACCGCCTCAACGTGATCCGCATCCACATTCCGCGCCTGTCGGACCGTCGCGAAGACATCCCGACTCTGGCCAAGCACTTCCTCAGCCGCGCTGCGCAAGAGCTCGCAGTCGAGCCGAAGCTGCTGAAAAGCGAGACCGAGGAATACCTGAAAAACCTGCCATGGCCGGGCAACGTGCGTCAGCTGGAAAACACCTGCCGCTGGATCACGGTGATGGCGTCCGGGCGCGAGGTGCACATCAGCGACCTGCCGCCGGAATTGCTGAGCCTGCCGCAGGACTCGGCACCGGTGACCAATTGGGAACAGGCGCTGCGTCAGTGGGCCGATCAGGCGTTGGCGCGTGGCCAGTCGAGCCTGCTCGACAGCGCGGTACCGGCGTTCGAACGGATCATGATCGAGACCGCTTTGAAGCACACCGCAGGGCGTCGCCGTGACGCTGCCGTGCTGCTGGGCTGGGGCCGGAACACCTTGACCCGCAAGATCAAGGAACTGGGAATGAAGGTCGATGGCGGGGATGACGACGAAGGCGAAGAAGGCTGACCTTCAGCGCCCGCCTGCACCGCCGCAAGGCACCGTGACCCGTAATCGGGCACGGCCGCTGGCTCAGACCTGCACCGCAACCCGCTGAAAAAACCATCCGGTGAAAAGACGAAGGCCCCGTATTACGGGGCCTTCATCATTGTGTCGGGCTTTTTTGTTTCAAAACGATAAAAACTGGCACGCCCCCTGCAATAACCCAATCAGGTGATTCGTTTCACCAACCCTTTCGGGGGCCTTGGTACAGGCAGGCCGGGGATTCCCCTCTTTACACCGGACTCGATGAGTCCACCCTTTTGGGGCCCTTGATACAGGCAGGTCAGGGGTTCCTTCTTTACACCGGCTCAGTACGCGATGCGATGAGCCCGCCCGTTTCGGGAACCTTGGTACAGGCAGGCCGGGGATTCCCTCTTTTATTGCTCCCGGAGATGGATCTCCAGCCGCCAGCGGTCATCGACCTTGCTGCCGGCCCACTCCCCTTGCAGCGGGCGCGCTGCTACCAGCGTCAGCAACAGGCCCCCATCACTCAATCGCGTCCGCCAGTTCACGTCCTTGCCGTTGAGCTTGAGCTGGCCCTTCTGCGCCTTCCCTTCGGCCTCGAACAACAGCGCAACGCTGCCATCGACGATCTCGCCGTGCAGCTTCGGCTCGTTGTTGAACCAGACCGCCAGACCGCCATCGATCACCTCGACCTGCTGCAAGACGCTCGGGTCAGGCGTGGTCAAACGGCCGATCATCATCCCGACCATCACACCGACGATCGCCAGCGACGCCATCACCCGCGGGAATAGTTTCGAACGCGGGTCGGCTTGCGGCGTAGAATGCGCGTCATCTTTACCTTCGGAGCCGTGCATGTTTCACGTCATCCTTTTTCAACCGGAAATTCCACCGAACACCGGTAACGTTATCAGGCTGTGCGCCAACAGCGGCTGCCACCTGCATTTGATCGAACCGCTGGGCTTCGAGATGGACGACAAGCGCCTGCGTCGCGCCGGTCTCGACTACCACGAGTATGCCACTCTGCAGCGCCATGCCGACCTGGCCAGTTGCCTGGAAAGCCTCGGTAACCCTCGGTTGTTCGCCTTCACCACCAAGGGTTCGCGACCGTTTCACGATGCGGCGTTCGTCCCCGGCGATGCGTTCATCTTCGGCCCGGAAAGCCGTGGCCTGCCGGCGGAAGTGCTGGATGCCCTACCCGCCGAACAGCGTCTGCGCCTGCCGATGCGCGAAGGTTGCCGCAGCCTGAACCTGTCCAACACCGTAGCGGTGGCCGTGTACGAAGCGTGGCGGCAGAACGACTTCAAGTAACACCATACGATCGCCCAAGAAAAAAGCGCCTGTAACGGCGCTTTTTTCGTTGTTGCATCGACCGCTTACTGAACGGTCGGGGTCTCGCCGGCTTCCTGCATGCGCTGCAGCTCTTGCGCGTACAGGGCGTCGAAGTTCACCGGGGCCAGCATCAGGGCCGGGAACGAACCACGGGTCACCAGGCTGTCCAGGGTTTCGCGAGCGTACGGGAACAGAATGTTCGGGCAGAACGCACCCAGGGTGTGGCTCATCGAAGCCGCGTCCAGGTTCTTGATCAGGAAGATACCGGCCTGCTGCACTTCAGCGATGAAGGCGACTTCTTCACCGTTTTTCACGGTGACGGACAGGGTCAGCACGACTTCGTAGAAATCGCCTTCCAGCGCCTTCTGACGGGTGTTCAGATCCAGACCGACCGCCGGGTCCCACTGCTGGCGGAAGATCGCCGGGCTTTTCGGGGCTTCGAAGGACAGGTCGCGTACGTAGATGCGCTGCAAGGAGAATTGCGGTGCGGTTTCTTCTTCGCTGGCTGCAGTGTTCTGTTGGTCAGTCATCTCAGATCCTTTCTGATCTTGGGTCTTTTAGGGTTCTTGGTTTGCAGGTGCAGCAGTTCAGGCCTTGAGCAGCGCGTCGAGCTTGCCGGCGCGCTCCAGGGCAAACAAATCGTCACATCCGCCGACGTGGGTGTCGCCGATCCAGATCTGCGGCACGGACGTGCGTCCGGCCTTCTGGGCCATGGCGGCGCGCACTTGCGGCTTGCCATCGACCTTGATCTCTTCGAAGGCCACGCCTTTGTTCGCGAGCAGGTACTTGGCGCGCGAGCAGTAAGGGCAGTAATCGCTGGAGTAGACGATGACTTCGCTCATATCACTTCACCAGCGGCAGGTTGTCGCCTTTCCAGCTGGAAATCCCGCCGGACAGCTTGGCGGCGGTGAAGCCGGATTTCATCAGCTCGCGGGCGTGGGTGCCGGCGGTCTGGCCCAGGGCGTCGACCAGAATGATGGTCTTGGCCTTGTGTTTTTCCAGCTCGCCGATGCGGGCGGCCAGTTTGTCCTGGGGAATGTTCACCGCGCCAACGATGTGACCGGCGGCGTAATCCTTGCTCGGACGGATGTCCACCACCACGCCGGCTTCCTTGTTGACCAGTGCGGTCAGCTCGCCCGTGCTCAGGCTTTTACCGCCGCCCTGCACTGTGTGCGCCAGCAGCAATGCCAGCAGTACGACGAAGATACCGACAAGAATGTAGTGGTTAGTGGCAAATTCAATCAGGTGAGCAACCATCGAAGGAGGTTCCAGGGCGTTAAAATGTCGGCCAGTATACACAGCCACTATGGTCGGCCAAACCCCGTCCGGCGGTGACGCGGTCGGAACTTCGCTTTAAACTCCAACTCCCTTTTCCATCGCCCTCTTCTTTATTAGCCACGAGTGGATTCCATGACTACCACGCCTAAACCTTTGGTCCTGATGATTCTCGACGGCTTCGGTCACAGCGACAGCCCCGAATCCAACGCCGTCTTCGCGGCCAAAAAGCCTGTGCTGGATCGCCTGTGGGCCACCGTGCCGAACGGCCTGATCTCGGGCAGCGGCATGGACGTCGGCCTGCCGGACGGCCAGATGGGCAACTCCGAAGTCGGTCACATGAACCTCGGCGCCGGCCGCGTGGTGTATCAGGACTTCACGCGCGTGACCAAAGCGATCCGCGACGGCGAGTTCTTCGAGAACCCGACCATCTGCGCCGCCGTGGACAAAGCCGTGGCCGCCGGCAAGGCCGTGCATTTCATGGGGCTGCTGTCGGACGGCGGCGTTCACAGCCACCAGGATCATCTGATCGCCATGGCCGAACTGGCTTTCAAGCGTGGCGCCGAAAAAATCTACCTGCACGCCTTCCTCGATGGCCGTGACACGCCGCCGAAAAGCGCCGCGTCGTCGATCGAACTGCTCGACGCGACCTTCCAGGCGCTCGGCAAGGGCCGCATCGCCAGCATCATCGGCCGCTACTTCGCCATGGATCGCGACAACCGCTGGGACCGCGTCTCCCAGGCCTACAACCTGATCGTCGACGGCAAGGGTGAATTCAACGCCGCCACCGCCCAGGAAGGCCTGGAAGCCGCCTACGCCCGTGGCGAGAGCGACGAATTCGTCAAAGCCACCAGCATCGGTGAGCCGGTAAAAGTCGAAGACGGCGACGCCGTGGTGTTCATGAACTTCCGCGCTGACCGTGCCCGCGAGCTGAGCCGCGTGTTTGTCGAAGACGGTTTCAAGGAATTCGAGCGCGCACGCCAGCCAAAAGTGCAGTACGTGGGCCTCACCCAATACGCCGCCAGCATCCCGGCCCCCGCAGCCTTTGCGCCGGGCAGCCTGGAAAATGTTCTCGGCGACTATCTGGCGAAAAACGGCAAGACCCAACTGCGCATCGCCGAAACCGAAAAGTACGCCCACGTGACCTTCTTCTTCTCCGGCGGTCGCGAAGAACCGTTCCCGGGCGAAGAGCGCATCCTGATCCCGTCGCCGAAAGTCGCCACTTATGACCTTCAGCCGGAAATGAGCGCACCGGAAGTCACCGACCGCATCGTCGATGCCATCGAGAATCAGCGCTACGACGTGATCGTGGTCAACTACGCCAACGGCGACATGGTCGGCCACAGCGGTGTGTTCGAGGCGGCGGTAAAAGCCGTGGAATGCCTGGACACCTGCGTCGGCCGCATCGTCGAGGCGCTGGAAAAGGTCGGCGGCGAAGCGCTGATCACCGCCGACCACGGTAACGTCGAACAAATGGCCGACGAAGCCACCGGCCAGGCGCACACCGCTCACACCACCGAACCGGTGCCGTTCATCTATGTCGGCAAACGCGACCTCAAGGTCCGTGAAGGTGGCGTGCTGGCGGACGTGGCGCCGACCATGCTCAAACTGCTGGGGCTGGAAAAACCGGTGGAAATGACTGGCACTTCGATTCTGGTCTGATATCAAAAACGCCCTGTAATCAGCCTGAAACGGCTTTTTATGACGAACGCCTCAAAGCAGTTGGCTTTGAGGCGTTTTTTTTGCCGCGTGGGGCGGGCATACTAGGCCGTCCCTTACCCTGGTGCCGCCCGCCTCTATGCTTCGCGTCCTGATCGCCCTCGCTCTGACATGCCTGCTCCAACCGGCCTTCGCTGACGAGCGCGCGCAAACCCAACAACAGTTGGACGCCACGCGTCAGGATATCGCCGAGCTGAAAAAGCTGCTGGGCAAGCTCCAGGAAGAAAAATCCGGCGTTCAGAAAGAGCTCAAGGGCACTGAAACCGAGATGGGCAATCTCGAAAAACAGGTCGACGCCCTGCAAAAAGAGCTGAAAAAGAGCGAATCCGAGCTGCAGCGGCTCGATGCGGAGAAAAAAAAAACTCCAGAGCGCGCGCACTGAACAGCAACGACTGATCGCCATCCAGGCCCGCGCGGCCTATCAGAACGGCCGGCAGGAATACCTCAAGCTGCTGCTCAATCAGCAGAATCCCGAGAAGTTCGCCCGCACCCTCACCTATTACGACTACCTGAGCCAGGCCCGCCTGGAGCAGCTGAAGAACTTCAACGAAACCCTGCGCCAACTGGCCAATGTCGAAAAAGACATTTCCACGCAGCAAGCCCAGTTGCTGGTGCAGAAAAGCGACCTCGACACCCAGCGCGACGCACTCGACAAGGTTCGCAAGGAGCGCCAGCAGGTGCTGGCCAAGCTCAACGACGACGTGAAGGCGCGCGATCAGAAACTGGCCTCCCGCGAGCAGGATCAGGCAGACCTGTCTAAAGTCCTTAAAACCATTGAAGAAACCCTGGCCCGCCAGGCCCGTGAGGCAGAAGAAGCGCGGCAGAAAGCGCTCATCGCCCAGCAGGAAGCCGAAAAAAAGCGTTTGCGTGAGGCCCAGGCCCGCGCCGATGCGGACTCGGACACCAGCGACGCCCCGCGAAAACAAGCCAGACCCACACCTGGTGCGCTGGTTTCCAGCAGCGGCGAGACATTCGGCGGCCCTTTTGCCGCCACCCGGGGAAAACTTCCATGGCCGGTTGATGGTCGACTGCTGGCACGCTTCGGTGAAACCCGTGGCGACGATGCCCGCACCAAGTGGGATGGCGTGATGATCAGCGCCTCCGCCGGCAGCCAGGTGCACGCCGTACACGGCGGGCGCGTGGTGTTTGCCGACTGGTTGCGCGGTGCCGGGCTGCTGGTGATCCTTGATCACGGCAACGGTTTTCTGAGCCTTTACGGTCATAACCAGACGCTGCTGAAGTCGGCTGGTGACGTGGTAAAAGCCGGTGAGTCCATCTCCACTGTCGGTAGCAGTGGCGGGCAGGACACACCAGCGCTGTATTTCGCAATTCGTCAGCAGGGTCACCCGAGTGATCCGGCGCAATGGTGCCGCGCGCAAGGATAGGCGTTGAGTCACCAACTTTAGGAGTTCGTTCGACATGCTGCATTTGTCCCGTCTTACCTCGCTGGCCCTGACGATCGCCCTGGTGATCGGCGCGCCTCTGGCGTTCGCCGCTCAACCGGCTCCGGCTGTCGCTCCGGCAGGCACTGCCGCGACTTCCAAGGCCCCGTTGCCGCTGGAAGAGTTGCGCACCTTTGCCGAGGTCATGGACCGGATCAAGGCCGCCTATGTCGAACCGGTGGACGACAAGACCCTGCTGGAAAACGCCATCAAGGGCATGCTCAGCAACCTCGACCCGCACTCGGCCTACCTCGGCCCGGAAGATTTCACCGAGCTGCAGGAAAGCACCAGCGGTGAGTTCGGCGGCCTGGGCATCGAAGTCGGCTCGGAAGACGGTTTCATCAAGGTCGTGTCGCCAATCGACGATACGCCAGCGTCGAAGGCCGGCATCCAGGCCGGTGACTTCATCGTCAAGATCAACGGCGCGCCGACCCGTGGCCAGACCATGACCGAAGCCGTGGACAAGATGCGCGGCAAGATCGGCCAGAAAATCACCCTGACCCTGGTGCGCGACGGCGGTACACCGTTCGACGTGACCCTGGCCCGTGCGGTAATTCAGGTGAAGAGCGTCAAGGCGCAACTGCTGGAATCGGGTTACGGCCTGATCCGCATCACCCAGTTCCAGGTCAAGACCGGCGAGGAAGTCTCCAAGGCTCTGGCCAAGCTGCGCAAGGACAACGGCAAGAAGCTCAACGGCATCATCCTCGACCTGCGCAACAACCCGGGCGGCGTGCTGCAGGCAGCGGTGGAAGTGGTCGACCACTTCATCACCAAAGGCCTGATCGTCTACACCAAGGGCCGGATCGCCAACTCCGAACTGCGCTTCTCCGCCACCGGCAAAGACGAAAGCGAAGCCGTGCCAATGGTCGTGCTGATCAACGGTGGCAGTGCCTCGGCCTCGGAAATCGTCGCCGGCGCCCTGCAAGACCAGAAACGCGCCGTGGTCATGGGCACCACCAGTTTCGGCAAGGGCTCGGTGCAAACCGTGCTGCCGCTGAACAACGACCGCGCGCTGAAGATCACCACCGCGTTGTACTTCACGCCGAACGGCCGCTCGATCCAGGCCCAGGGCATCGTCCCGGACATCGAAGTACGCAAGGCCAAGATCACCAACGAAGCGGACGGCGAATACTTCAAGGAAGCCGACCTGCAGGGTCACCTGGGCAACGGCAACGGCGGCGCAGACAAACCGACCGGCTCCGGCGCGAAACCGAAAGCCATGCCGCAGGATGACGATTACCAGTTGGCCCAGGCCCTGAGCCTGCTCAAAGGCCTGAGCATCACGTCCGGCCGTTGAGGATGTCTTTGCGTTTTGTCTTTGTCCTGCTGTGCTGTCTGGCAGGTGCTGCTCACGCAGAGCCTGCCAGACCGACACCACAAAAAGCCTACCTGACACTGATCATCGACGACCTGGGGCAGAACCTGCCCCGGGATCGCCGCGTGCTGGCCCTCCCCGGGCCCGTCACCACGGCAATCATGCCCGACACCCCGCACGCCACCGAATTTGCCCGCGAAGCCCATCGCGCCGGCAAGATCGTGATCCTGCACATGCCGATGGACCCGGCCACCGGCCCGTTTGCCTGGCATCCTGAACTGCCCATCGAAGAGCTTGAGAAACGGCTGAACGCCGCGTTCAAAATGGTCCCCCACACCGCCGGCATCAACAACCACATGGGCAGTCGCATGACGGCGCAGCCGGTGGCGATGGCGTGGTTGATGGGGGAGCTGCAACGCCGTCACAAGTTCTTCGTCGACAGCCGCACCAGCGCGCAAACGGTCGCTGCTCAACAGGCACAGAAGATCGATCTGGCGAGCGTCTCGCGGGATGTGTTTCTCGATGACGAGCGCACTGAAGCGGCGATTTTCACCCAGTTGCAGACGGCGATCAGCCTGGCTCGCAAGCAGGGTTCGGCGGTGATGATCGGCCATCCTTATCCACAGACGCTGGCTGTGCTGGAACGGGAACTGCCGAAGCTGAAAGCCCAAGGCATCGAGTGGATCGACATCAAGCAGATGATCAGCGTGCGCAGCAATCGCGCCACGGCCGCTCATGGCAAAGACGGGACTTACCGGTAGCGAACCGAAACACGCCTATACATAGTTACCGCCAGGCACCTGAGCGGCTTCCGGATAGTTAGACCTGCAACAGGTCGCGACTCTTTTGAGTTGCCTTTCAACTTTCAGGACTGACTATGACTACCAACGACAATACTTCATTGCCCACCAGAGCAATGGAACCCATCAAGCTCGATAACCTACTGATCAATTTCACGAGCGAGTTTCACCGAATCTGGAATACCCAAGGCTCGCGGGCAAAATCCGCTACCTTCTGGCGCCCCGCGCCTGCTCCTGATCTCTTGCCGGGATACTTTCCGTTGGGAGACATCGTCATACCCAACAACACCTCCATCAACGGCGAAATTGTCGCCGCAGTGGTCTGCGAGGGAGCGTTCCAAGACGACGGTAACAGCAGAGGAAAAGCACTCAGCCGCCCCACCGACTTCGAACTTGTCTGGAAAGAATCCGGGGCGGGAGCCGCCACCCGTACTTCGATCTGGCGCCCGATTGCGCCGCAGGGCTACGTCGCGCTGGGTATGACCTGCTCCAGCGATCACGGCAAACCCTCAATCAACGCAATCCGTTGCGTCAGGGCCGATCTGGTCGTTTCTGCCGACCTCGGCGATCTGGTCTGGGATGACAAAGGCAGTGGTGCAACGCTGAACTTCAGCGCTTGGAGCATTGATCCTCCGACCGCCGCAGCGGGCGAAATCTGCTTTGCGCCCGGCACCTTCATCGGTGTCCCGACCCACAACAAACCGGCAATCAACCCTTCCGCGTATGCGTTGCGGATACATATTCCGGTTCAAGTCAGCGAACCTGCAGAAGCTCCGGTACTTTCTACACACATGAATCCTGAAAGCGGGGCGGCGAAGGTCACACAGATTGCCCGCCTTCCGTGGTTCACAGTCAGGGATTACGCTCAACCCAATGATGGATTTCACAGTTCGCGTTACTACGATCTGAAAAGAACCGACCAATATGTGCTGGTCGGGTATGGCCGAAATACCACGGAACAGACTCAGTCGATCAAATGGAAAGCGCCAAGGGCGCAAAATGCAGCAGTCATGCGGTTATTCAATCGCCATACCGCCATCGAATTCACCAAGGCCTGGCCGGCGGCGATGCTCAGTGATATCCGTGCGACAAAGTTCTCGGCGTGCCTGCCGAGGAGTTTCACTCACACCGAAACATCCTCGAACGAGTGGAGCGAATCGGACTCTCGGGTCGTCATCGCCATGGCGGCGAAACACAAATCGGTCGCGGTGTATCAGATGGAAAGTCACTACGAGCTGGTACGGGAGGATGGCACTGAAGTCACCGTCCCGCTTGGTTACACCGATGACATCAGTTTTGTCATGAGTGAATACCCGCCAGAAGCAGTCGAGACAGCAACACTGATAACTGTAATGGCGGGAAGCCCATCGACGGAAACCATCAAAGGCGGCGTCAGCGTTGTTCAGCAGTCGTCATCGGAATCGTCAGCAGCTACAGATACCGCCCCATGATCTCGTCGACCACGCCGTCCTTGCGCATCTGATCAAGTGCTGCCTGAAGTTTGGCAACAGCCTCATCCGGCACGTCCTTGTTCAGCGCCAGATACAGTTCGGCGCTGTTGAAACGAAGCACGGTTTTCAACCCGGTCACGCCATCCTGTCGCGCCAGATACCGCCCGGCAGGATCGCCGGTGGCCCACAGGTCGATCTGACCGCTGACGAGCTTTTTGGCGTTGTCCTGATCGCGCAACACCACCACCGGTTTCAGGCCCTGCTTGGCCAGGGTCTCGGCAATCGCATCGCCTTTGTAAGCGCCGATCTTGTACTTGCGCGCATCGTTCAGGGTTTCGAGGGTGATCTTGCTGTCGGCTTTGGCCAGCATGACCCAGTCATCCGGGCCGATGGGGCCGACCCACTTGAACAGCGTCTCGCGATCCGGCAGGCGTGCCATGACGAACGCACCGTAACCGGGGTTCTCCAGCGCCAGCTTGTAGACCCGTTCCCAGGGGAAGCGCAGGGTCAGGCTGTAAGTGATACCGGCACGCTTGAACATCTCGCGCACAATGTCTGTGGCGATGCCGTTGATGTTTTCGTCTTGAGCGAAATTCTTGCCGTTCTTCGCCATGTTGTACGGCGGGAAGTTTTCGGTGAGGAGCACCAGATCGGTGTCGGGACTTTCTTCGGCGTGGCCAGTGTTGATCAACAACACGGAGGCACTGGCGAGAGCGAGAAGCAGGCGTTTGATCATGTCGGGCTACCGAAATCCATGGCGTGCCCAAGAGTGCCTCGGGTACGCCATGCTGTCCACTGGCCTGTATCGTTTAACGCATTACGATTCCACGTTTAGCCATGTAGGCCTTGGCTTCCTGAACGGTGTATTCGCCGAAGTGGAAAATACTCGCCGCCAGTACGGCGCTGGCGTGGCCTTCGAGGATGCCATCGGCCAGATGCTGCAGGTTGCCGACGCCACCGGAAGCGATCACCGGGATCCCCAGCGCATCGCTGATGGCGCGGGTCACACCCAGGTCGAAACCGTTTTTCATGCCGTCCTGATCCATGCTGGTCAGGAGGATTTCACCGGCACCCAGGCCTTCCATTTTCTTCGCCCACTCGACCGCGTCGAGGCCGGTCGGCTTGCGACCGCCGTGGGTGAAGATTTCCCAGCGCGGGGTTTCGCCCGGGCCCGAAACCTTCTTCGCGTCGATGGCGACGACGATGCATTGCGAGCCGAAATGCTGCGCCGCTTCGCCGACGAATTCCGGGTTGAACACGGCAGCGGTGTTGATCGACACCTTGTCCGCACCGGCATTGAGCAGATTGCGAATGTCCTGCACGGTCCGCACGCCGCCGCCGACGGTCAGCGGAATGAACACCTGGCTGGCCATGCGCTCGACGGTATGCAGCGTGGTGTCGCGACCATCGACACTGGCGGTGATGTCGAGAAAGGTAATCTCGTCGGCACCCTGCTCGTCGTAGCGACGGGCGATTTCCACCGGATCGCCGGCGTCACGGATGTTCTCGAACTTCACACCTTTGACGACCCGGCCGTTGTCCACGTCCAGGCAAGGGATGATGCGTTTGGCCAGCGCCATGGTCAGTCCTCAGCCTTGGTACGAGTCGCAGAAAGCTTGCGCTTCGGCGACGTCGAGAGTGCCTTCGTAGATCGCCCGGCCGGTGATGGCGCCGATGATGCCTGGCGCCTTGGCGTCGAGCAGCGACTTGATGTCACCCAGGTTGTGAATGCCGCCGGACGCGATCACCGGGATCTTGGTGGCAGCAGCCAGCGCAGCGGTGAACGGTACGTTGCAGCCCTGCATCATGCCGTCTTTGGCGATGTCGGTATAAACGATCGAGGACACGCCGTCGGCTTCAAACTGTTTGGCCAGGTCGATGACCTGCACGGTGCTGATTTCAGCCCAGCCATCGGTGGCGACAAAACCGTCTTTGGCATCCAGACCGACGATGATCTTGCCCGGGAACGCACGGCAGGCTTCCGCGACGAACACCGGATCCTTCACCGCTTTGGTGCCGATGATCACGTAGCTCACGCCAGCCTTGACGTAGTGCTCGATGGTTTCCAGCGAACGAATGCCGCCGCCGATCTGGATCGGCAAAGTCGGGTAGCGCTTGGCGATCGCGGTCACCACTTCGCCGTTGACCGGTTGGCCTTCGAAAGCGCCGTTCAGGTCGACCAGATGCAGACGACGGCAACCGCCCTCCACCCACTTGGCAGCCATGCTCACCGGGTCATCGGAGAACACTGTGGAATCTTCCATGCGGCCCTGGCGCAGACGTACGCAGGCACCGTCTTTGAGATCGATAGCGGGAATAATCAGCATCTGGCAAACCTTCAAATTTGAATGTTCAGCTTGGCTCGGAAATCAGTTTTTCTCGAGCGCCCACAGGTCGCTTTCGATGCTTTCAAACCGCTCCTTGAGGTGGGTCTGCACATCGAAAATCGCCCTGTTGTAATAGTGCGGAGCAATTTCGCGGGTAAACAGCTCAAGAATTTCCGCCGCCTCGAACGAACCCAGGTCCAGTTCGAAACGATCCTCCATGAACCGCTGGATCTTGCGATTGGCGTCGCTTTCCTGCTCGGGCGTGAGGGTCAGGATCGGCGGCTTGGATTTCTTGACGGCCATTTACCAGCGACCATCCCACGCAGCGAAGTTCTGCAGCAATTGCAGGCCATGGGTATGGCTCTTCTCCGGGTGGAACTGCACGGCGAAACGCGAACCTTCGGCCAGCGCCGCGGCGAAATCGACACCGTAATGACCGCTGCCGACCACCTGCCGCGGGTTACCGGCGGCGATGTAGTAGCTGTGCACGAAGTAGAAACGCGCCAGGTCCGGAATGTTGTGCCACAGCGGGTGATCCACCGACTGCTTCACTTCGTTCCAGCCCATGTGCGGGACTTTCAGGTGCTCGCCGTCTTCATGCAGGTCTTTGCCGAAGAACTTCACCGCGCCCGGGAACAGGCCGATGCAGTCGACGCCGTCGTTCTCTTCGCTGGTGTCGAGCAAGGCTTGCATGCCGACGCAGATGCCGAGGAACGGGCGATCCTGGCTGACTTCACGTACCAGCGAATCGAAACCGAGGCGACGGATCTCCGCCATGCAATCGCGAATCGCGCCGACGCCGGGGAACACCACGCGGTCGGCTTCGCGGATCACGTCCGCATCGCTGGTGATCAGCACTTTGCCGGCGCCAACGTGCTCGAGGGCCTTGGCCACCGAGTGCAGGTTGCCCATGCCGTAGTCGATTACCGCAACCGTCTGCATTACAGCACGCCCTTGGTCGAAGGCATCTGGCCGGCCATGCGGTCGTCCAGTTCGACGGCCATGCGCAGCGCGCGGCCGAAAGCCTTGAACACGGTTTCGATCTGGTGGTGAGTGTTGGTGCCACGCAGGTTGTCGATGTGCAGGCTGACCAGCGCGTGGTTGACGAAGCCCTGGAAGAATTCCTGGAACAGGTCGACGTCGAAGCCGCCGACGGTGGCGCGGGTGTACGGCACGTGCATCTGCAGGCCCGGACGGCCGGAGAAGTCGATCACTACGCGCGACAGCGCTTCATCGAGCGGCACGTAGGCATGGCCGTAGCGACGGATGCCTTTCTTGTCGCCGATGGCTTGTGCGAAGGCCTGGCCGAGAGTGATACCGACGTCTTCCACGGTATGGTGGTCGTCGATATGCAGATCGCCCTTGCATTGGATATCCAGGTCGATCAACCCATGACGGGCGATCTGATCCAGCATGTGCTCAAGAAAAGGAACACCGATATCGAATCGGGCCTTTCCGGTGCCATCAAGGTTGATCGAGGCTTTGATCTGGGTTTCCAGAGTGTCGCGCTCGACAGACGCCTTACGTTCGGCCATCACCAGCTCCGCAAAATCATTGGGCGAAAAAGGCAGCCATTATAGGGGCGCGGGGCCGAAACAGAAACACGAGACGTGATATGGCAGACGGATAGAAGCCCGTACTGTCGGGGATAGACATGTCCATACAAGCCATTTCGGACAGCCCAAAACAACTGTGGGAGCGAGCTTGCTCGCGATGAGGGCCGCACATTCAACATCACTGTCGACTGTCAGACCGCTATCGCGAGCAGGCTCGCTCCCACAGGGTTACGACGTTTTACTTAGTGGAACAGCACCGCAGTCTTCTGCAGGGTCACCCACACACCCCACGCCAACGGAATCCCGACCGCCAGCCACGCAGCAACCGCCAACGGCTTGCTGCCCGGCGCGGCTTTCCACTCAAGCACGGTGCTGCTGTCAGCACCCTTGTCGTGGCCCAGCGCCTGCTCGGCAGCCAGTTCGGCGTCGGTCATGAAGTACTTGTCTGCCACCGGACGTACCAGCAGGTTGCACAGGAAACCCAGCACCAGCAGGCCGGCGAGGATGTACAGGGTGATGTCGTAAGCCGCCGCGCGTTCAACGCCGATGCTCAGTTGATACTCACGCAGGTAGTTCACCAGCACCGGACCCAGCACGCCAGCAGCAGCCCATGCCGTCAGCAGACGACCGTGGATCGCGCCGACCATCTGCGTGCCGAACAGGTCGGCCAGATACGCCGGAACGGTTGCGAAGCCACCGCCGTACATCGACAGGATGATGCAGAACGCCGCCACGAACAGCGCAACGTTGCCCAGATGGCCGAGGTTCGGAATCAGCGCGTACAGCGCAAAGCCCAGCGCGAAGAACACGAAGTAGGTGTTCTTGCGACCCAGGTAGTCCGAGAACGACGCCCAGAAGAACCGGCCGCCGATGTTGAACAGGCTCAGCAGACCAGTGAAACCGGCCGCAATCGCTGCGATCGACGCCAGTTGCCCGGCATCCAGTTGACCGAACGGCAGATCATTGCCCAGCAGCTTGCCGCCGAACACTTCCTGCAACAGTGGCGAAGCCATGCCGAGGATGCCGATACCGGCGGACACGTTCAGGCACAGCACCAGCCACACCAGACGGAATTGCGGGGTTTTCCACGCCACATTCACGTGTACGTGACGGTGGGTGATCATCGCATTCGACGCTTTCTTCGCTGGCGCTGTCCAGCCTTCAGGCTTCCAGCCGGTCGGCGGGACGCGGTACGACAGCGCACCACCGATCATGAACACGAAGTAGATCGCGGCCATGGCCACAAAGCTCTGCCACACGCCCACGCCAGCCGGCGAAGCGAAATGGCTCATCAGAGCGGTCGCCAGTGGCGCACCGACCATCGCGCCACCACCGAAGCCCATGATCGCCATGCCGGTGGCCATGCCGCGCTTGTCCGGGAACCATTTGATCAGGGTCGAGACCGGCGAGATGTAGCCCAGGCCCAGACCGATACCGCCGATCACGCCGGAGCCGATCCACATCAGCCAGATCTGGTGGGTATAAATACCCAACGCCGAGATCAGCAGACCGCCACACCAGCACAGTGCCGAGACGACACCGGCCTTGCGCGGGCCGGCGTGTTCGAGCCAGCCACCCCAGATCGCTGCCGAGCAGCCGAGGAAGATGAAGAACAGGGTGTAGATCCAGCCGAGCATGGAGATCGGCCAGTCGCATTGCGACGAGAAGACTTGTGCGATGAAGCTCATGTCCGGCGCGCAAGCCACCGGAGCGGTGATGCCCAGCGCCTTGGACAGCGGCAACCAGAACACGGAAAAACCGTAGGCCATGCCGATGCACAAGTGGATGGCCAGAGCGGCCGGTGGCACCAGCCAGCGGTTGAAACCGGGCTTGGCGATGATGCGTTCCTTGGACAGGAACGCAGGCTGGGCGGCGCTGAGGCCGTCCGCCGTAATGCTCGTGCTCATTGTGTATCCCCCAATTATTAGTATGGTTCGCCAGCCACTGCTCACCCCCGGCCTTTATGCACGCAGGCATGACCGTGTTGGTGGGTGAAGCTCCTTGAGGCGCGACCAAAAGTCGCAGAAGGGCGGACGAACGGGCGAAGGTTACCATCTGCACGTGACAGAAAAACCAAACTGATATCACCTTTTTTGAGTCATCTGATCTCCTGTGACCGGGGAACCCTCCTGCCGACCGTTGTCGAAGCGCTGCACGTCGCGGATCAACAGGTTCCTCAGGACGCCGCACCAGCGCGGGGTTATGCAGCGCTATACTCCCCGGCTAAATTACGAATTCGACTAACTACAAGGACTCGCCCATGAAAGCGTTCGGCAAAATCCTGGGTCTGGTACTTCTCGGGCTGTTGCTGATCATTGTGGCGGCGGGCTTCGCCCTGACCCACCTCTTCGATCCCAACGACTACAAAGACGAGATCCGCCAGATAGCCCGCGACAAGGCCCACATCGAACTGACGCTCAATGGCGATATCGGCTGGAGCCTGTTCCCGTGGCTCGGCCTGGAATTGCACGAGGCCAGCGTCGCCACCCTGATCAAGCCTGCCGAACCGTTTGCCGATCTGCAGATGCTCGGCTTGTCCGTGCGCGTGCTGCCGCTGTTGCGCCGCGAAGTGCAGATGAGCGATGTGCGTGTCGAAGGCCTGAACCTGCGCCTGAACCGTGACAAGAACGGTCACGGCAACTGGGAAGACATCGGCAAGCTGCCTGCCGCAGCGCCTGCGCCGGGCAGCACCCCGCCAGTTGCCGCTGGCGAGCCGGTTGCCGAAACGCCTGCCCAGCCGGAGAAACCGCCGCAGCCGATCCGCCTCGACATCGACAGCCTGACCGTCAACAACGCCCGTGTTGAATACAACGACGAGCAGACCGGCAAGCAGTTCAGTGCCGAAAGCATCCAGCTGAGCACCGGCGCTGTACACGATTCAACCAACATTCCGCTGAAAGCCACGGCGTTCCTCAGCACCAATCAGCCCGTGTTGCGAGTACGCACCGAGCTCAATGGCGAGTTGCGCATCGAGCGCGCCCTGCAACGCTACAAGTTCGAAGACTTGAAGCTGTCCGGCGAACTGACCGGCGATCCACTGCAAGGCAAGGCCATGACGTTCTCCGCCCAGGGGCAGATGCTGCTGGACAAGGCTGCGAACGTCGCCGAATGGACCGGGATCAAGATCTCCGCCAACCAGTTGCGCGCCTTGGGTGAGCTGAAGGCCAACGATCTCGACAAGACCCCGCAGATCACCGGCGGGATTTCCATCGCCCAGTTCGATCTGGCGAAATTTGTCGACAGCATCGGCCAGACCCTGCCGGCCATGGCCGAAGGCAGCCTGAGCAAGGTCGAGCTGGTCAGCCGCGTGTCTGCCACGCCCACCAGCGTGGCGCTGGACAACATCAATCTGAAACTCGACGACAGCAGCTTCAGCGGTCGCATCGCCGTCGAAGACTTCGCCAAACAATCGCTGCGGGCGATCCTCAAGGCCGACACTTTCAACGTCGACCGCTACCTGCCGCCAAAATCGGAAAAAGCCACCAGCGCCACCCAGGCACGTCAGACCGAAGTCGCCAGCACCGAAGCCGATGCCATGGCCGGCGCCGGCAGCACCCCGCTGCCGGACAAACCGAGCAAAAGTGCCTGGAGCACCGAGCGACTGTTTCCGGTGGAGCGCCTGAGCAAACTGGACGTGAACGCCGACCTGACCTTCGGCCAGTTGACCCTCGACAAGTTGCCGATCCAGAACGCCGCACTGAAAGCCACCGGCCAAGGCGGCCTGTTGACCCTGGAGAACCTGCGCGGCGAGCTGTACAACGGCGACTTCGAAGCCAAGGGCACGCTGGATGTACGCCAGACCGCGCCAGTGCAGAATCTGCAAACCCGGATCAACCGTGTACCGGTGGAAAAAATCCTCGAAAGCCAGGGCAAGAATCCACCGGTCAAAGGTCTGGTGAACCTCACCAGCACCGTCACCGGTAGCGGCAACAGCCAACAGGCGCTGATCGACACCCTCAACGGCAATGCCAGTTTCGTGATCAACAACGGCGTGCTGCTCAATGCCAACCTTGAACAGCAACTGTGCAAAGGCATCGCCACGCTCAACCGCAAATCCCTGAGCGGCGAGCCACGCGGCAAGGACACGCCGTTTCAGGAGCTCAAGGGCAACCTGACGTTCCGCAACGGCGTCGCCAGCAACCCGGACCTGAAAGTGCGGATCCCGGGCATGACCGTCAACGGTGACGGCGACATCGACCTGAAAGTGCTGGGCATGGACTATCGCGTCGGCATCATCGTCGAAGGCGACACCAGCGCCATGCCGGACCCGGCCTGTCAGGTCGGCGACAAATTCGTCGGCATCGAGTGGCCGCTGCGCTGCCGTGGCCCGCTGGAGCTCGGTGCCAAGGCTTGCCGTGTGGATAACGAGCGGCTCGGCCAGGTCGCGACCAAAATGGCCGGCGACAAACTCAGCGAAAAAATCGAAGAGAAACTGGGCGACAAAGTCAGCCCTGAACTGAAAAACGCATTGAAGGGGCTGTTCAAGCGATGAGAGCGGAGCAGTTTTCCACGGCGGTGCTGGAATGGTTCGACCGCCACGGCCGCCATGATTTGCCTTGGCAACAGGACATCAACCCATACCGGGTGTGGGTGTCTGAGATCATGTTGCAGCAAACCCAGGTCAGCACCGTGCTCAATTACTTCGACCGGTTCATGGCCGCGTTGCCGACGGTCGAAGCCCTGGCCGAAGCGCCGGAGGACGAAGTGCTGCACCTGTGGACGGGCCTGGGTTACTACACCCGCGCGCGCAATTTGCAGAAGACCGCGAAGATCGTCGTCAGCCAGTACGGCGGCGAGTTTCCCCGTGATGTCGAGAAGCTCACGGATTTGCCGGGCATCGGCCTGTCCACCGCTGGCGCGATTGCCAGTATCAGCATGGGCCTGCGCGCACCGATCCTCGACGGCAACGTCAAACGGGTGCTGGCGCGCTTTACTGCGCAGGAGGGCTACCCCGGCGAGCCAAAGGTCGCCAAACAGCTGTGGGCCAACGCAGAACGCTTCACGCCGCAGGATCGGGTCAACGCCTACACCCAGGCGATGATGGATCTGGGCGCCACGCTGTGCACCCGCAGCAAACCGAGCTGCCTGCTGTGTCCACTGGAGAAGGGCTGCGAAGCGCATATGCTCGGTCTGGAGACGCGCTACCCGATTCCCAAGCCGCGTAAAGCCATCCCGCAGAAACGCACGCTGATGCCGCTGCTGGCCAACGAGGAGGGCGCGATTCTGCTTTATCGCCGCCCCTCCAGCGGATTGTGGGGCGGTTTGTGGAGCCTGCCGGAACTCGACAACCTCGACGACCTGCAACACCTCGCCGCGCAGCACTCGCTGGAACTCGGCGAGCAGCAGGCGCTGCCGAGCCTTGTCCACACCTTCAGCCATTTCCAGCTGTCCATCGAACCCTGGCTGGTTCAGGTGCAGGAAGCCGGCGGTCACGTGGCCGAGGCCGACTGGCTCTGGTATAACCTCGCCACCCCGCCGCGCCTGGGCCTCGCCGCCCCGGTCAAAACCTTGCTCGAACGCGCGGCCGCCGTCTTGAATGCAGGAGAGTCGACATGACCCGCACCGTAATGTGCCGCAAGTACAAAGAACAACTCGAAGGTCTGGAGCGCCCACCGTACCCGGGCGCCAAGGGCCAGGACATCTTCGAACACGTCTCGGCCAAGGCCTGGGCCGACTGGCAGAAACACCAGACCCTGCTGATCAACGAAAAACGCCTGAACATGATGAACGCCGAAGATCGCAAATTTCTGCAGGGAGAAATGGACAAGTACTTCTCCGGCGAGGAATACGCCCAGGCGGAAGGCTACGTGCCGCCAGCGGAATAACCCCCGAAAATCGGGGGTCGGATCGTAAGCGACGGAATTAATTTAAGAAATTTTAAAAAAGTGTTTGACGTAAATCCGAAAAACCCTTTTAATGCGCCCCGTTGCCCAGATAGCTCAGTCGGTAGAGCAGGGGATTGAAAATCCCCGTGTCGGCGGTTCGATTCCGTCTCTGGGCACCAAATACCGAAAACCCTGAATCGCAAGATTCAGGGTTTTTTTTTGCCTGCGATTTGATGGAGGCTTGATCCCGCGCTTCTTGCAGGCCGGAATTCGCGATATTTTTCCCAGCCCTTACGGAAGAGGGTCATCCAGTCGATGAACCAGAAAAGAACCCGCGTCCCCCTACCCCATCCACCACCCTATCGCCAGAGCCGGGCTTCGTTCTGGCTGACGCTTCTTGTCGGGCTGTTGATAACGTTCGCCATTGGCGCGTCGATTTACATGATCATCGACAGCCTGATCAGTGGCTCGATCACCACAACCAATCGCGGCCCGCGCACGACTTACACTCTGGCCCAGCAGCCACGGCGGTATTGGTTCGAGGTCGCCGGGCAAAGCCTTGTCCCCCTGTTGTTGCTGGGCGTTTCGCTGTATGGGTTCCGGATCTATCGCAAGGTGCGCGGGCCTGTGAAAAAACACAAACACAGGCGCGCTGATTAGTAACACCAAGACCGGACCTAGAGCGTATTGACGTAGTCAACCGGAAGTAAAACCGTATCGAGCACAGCGTCGACCGGCAGTGAGACAACCGTGATCAGCGGGCACACAATCATGAAGTAACAGATGATCGCGGCGGGCTTGCTTTCTTTCCCTCTCACGCCAAACAATTGCAGGTTTCCGTCGACGCCCTTGTAGTAATCCACATCGGACATTCCGTTGCTCACGCGCCCGATCATGGTTCCACACCCAACCAGCTCCGGTACGAGGGCCGCCAACAAGCCCGCACGCAAAATCCATTTCAAAGCCAAATCCTTGCAATCAAAAAAAGAAGGGCGGGATTGTACCGGCTATCGCCCGCCGAACCCCGCCCTCGCCTGCCTTATTGATGCCAGTCCCAATGGAACACCAGGTTACTTGCCCCGCCGCTGCCAACATTGGCAACGTCCCGCCGCACCTCACCATTGCGCGTGGCAACCACGGTGTATTTGCCTGGCGGCAGTTGCGCATAGACCAGCGGCCCGATCTGACTCAGGTTCAGCACCGGTTGTCCTGTCGCTTTCTGGACAACCAGGTCGACGTCCGAGGTGTACAGATTTTGTGCGCCTACGGAGAAGGTCATGTGCAGGTTGTAGCCGGCGGCTTGCTGAATGGCTCGCGACTCGTCCAGGCCAATCCCTCCGGACAGGTAATTGATACCGTTTTGCTGTTGTTGCTGGACTTGCACACCGGCACTGTCGATCGGCTCGGCGCTGCTCGCCTGCGCCATGAGCGGGAACATCAGAACAGCCACTGCAGCGACCGGCAGCATGAATGAAATGACGCGTTTCATGATGAGTACTCCCGGGTTCTCGCAGAACCCAATCGTTACTCCTGTTTAGATTTTGCTGAGCGGGACGGGTTTTAGATTGATTGGAACTTGGAGCGGGTACGAAAAGGACTACGCGTTGTATTCCTCAATCGCTATCTTCGTCGGTCGTATCTTGCAAACCCCGTCCCCCCTTCCTTCGTTTGAGCCAGACACGGCCGGCATCGCCAGTCCGTGAGTTATTGGCATGCTCTTGCTTCTGTTTCTCCTGAGCCGGAAGACCTGATGAGCCAACTTGAACCTGCTGATACGCAAGATCCAAAATTCGATTCGCTGTTGGGCGATCTGGGTGACCTGATACGCCAGGCGCGGCAGAAAGTGCTGCGAACGGTCGACACGATTCAGGTCCAGACCTGCTGGCAGATCGGGCGACATATTGTCGAGTTCGAACAACAGGGAGCCCGACGGGCGGGGTATGGAAAACAACTTCTGGCTACGTTGGCAAAAGAACTGACTGCGGACTTTGGGAAAGGCTTCGATTCTTCAAACCTTCGCTACATGCGTTTGTTTTATCAGGCATTTCCAATTCGTGACGCACTGCGTCACGAATTGAGCTGGACCCACTATCGCAAGCTATTGGGGATAGAAAGCGAATCAGCCCGCCAGTGGTACATGAACGAAGCCGCCACGCAAAACTGGTCAAGCCGCGCCCTGGATCGCCAGATCAACACGCTCTACTACGAACGTCTGTTGATGAGCCGAGACAGAACCGACGTCTATGCAGAGGCAGCGACCAACATTGCCGCGATGAAAAGCAATCCCCGGGAATTCATCCGCGACCCCGTCCTTCTGGAATTTCTCGGCCTGCCATCACCGGGCAAGCTTCAGGAGTCAGAACTGGAACAGGCCTTGATCGATCAGCTCCAGGGTTTTCTCCTCGAACTGGGCAAGGGCTTCGCTTTTGTCGGCCGTCAGCAACGCATCAGTGCTGGAGACGATGATTTTTACATCGACCTGGTGTTCTACAACTATCTGCTCAAATGCTTCGTCATCCTGGATCTGAAGCGCGGCAAACTCAGCGCTCGGGACGTGGGACAGATGGACATGTACATACGCATGTACGACGACCTGAAACGCAGTGAGGGCGACGGGCCTACGGTGGGGATCATTCTCTGTGCACAACAAAATGAATCGGTTGCGCGCTACACAATCCTCAAGGGCAATGAACAACTGTTCGCCAGCAGCTACAAACTGGTGCTGCCGAGCGAGGAGGAATTACGAGCGGAGCTGAACCGGGAACACACGCTGCTGGAAGAACGCTTGATTGATCAGCCGGATGATTAACCGACGACGGATTGTTCACCGAGCCGCCTGAGACTATCGTTGGCAGCTACTCCGCGAAGGTCGAGAGCCATGGGTTTTCAAGAGACGCACGCACTGGAAGATGCCCAGAACAGAACCGCGCTCGCAAGCGATGTTCAGGACGCACCCTTTCAGGAGCCCGCCGCCGATGGCTATCGCCTTGGTGGTTTCACCTGGCGCCACGCTTCGCCCGACCCACAGCGCCCGGTGGTGATCATCAACGCCGCCACTTCCGTGCGCTGCCGTCACTATTCGCGCTTCGCCGCGTACCTGTTCGCCAACGGTTTCGACGTGATCATTTATGACTACCGGGGCATTGGTGAATCGCGCCCGAAGTCGATGAGGCATTTGCAGGCTTCGTGGACGGATTGGGGCGCGCTGGATTTCGAGACGATGCTCAAACGCGCTCAGAGGGAGTTTCCCGGTCAGCCGATCGATGTGGTCGGGCACAGCTTCGGTGGTTGTGCGGCGGGGCTGGGGGCCTCCGGGCAGGTAATCCGACGATTGGTTACGGTCGGCGCGCAATTCGCTTACTGGCGCGATTACGCGCCCGAGCATCGCTGGCGGATGTTCGGCAAGTGGCATCTGCTGATGCCGCTGGTCACGCTGCTCTGTGGCTACTTCCCGGGCAAACGCCTCGGCTGGCTGGAAGACACGCCCGCGGGCGTGGTGCGCGACTGGAGCACGCCTGGTGCACGTTATGAGCAGCGTCCGAGCGGTCGGGCGATGCTGGCGAAAAACGGCCGCCTGCCCTTCTCCAATGTCCACGCAAACACCCTGGCAATCAGTATCGGCGACGATCCTTACGGGACCATTCCGGCAACCGAACGCCTGCTCGATTACTTCGACAGTGCGCAAAAGACCCACCTGCGAATCGAACCCCAGGACATCGGCGAACAAGAAGTCGGACATTTCGCCTTTTTTCGCAGCGCATACCAAGCCACACTATGGCCCATCGCTCTGACCTGGCTGCAAACCGGCGCACTGGCCCCCGACACACCTGGGCGGCAAGTACCACGCAGCTGAACCCCTCCAACGCACCACGGAACACACACCATGGCTTCCGCCAACAAGCAGCAAAAACGCGCCGCCCGGGCCAAGACCAAGGCCAAGCAGAACCGCACCAAACGTGCGGAAGCGCCAATCGAGCTGGACCCGAACGACGACCGCATCGATTTCGAATCGGTGGATCTGACCGAGCTGTTCAAGAAAATGATCGACGCCGAGAAGATCAGCCAGCAGGCCATGTGCGCTGCGTTCCTCGAAGACCCGTTGCTGGAACTGGTGTACGAACAGGAAGGCGAAGAAGGCGCGATGGACTTCATCCTCGCCGCACTGATCGAGTACCGCCAGTGGTCCACCGAGACCGACGAGGCCGGTGCCCTGGCGTGGATCGAATCGCCTGCCTTCCAGAAAGACTATGTGGCCGCGTCCGACGCAATCGCCGCACAAACCCAACAGAAAAACTGAGTTCCCATGGCATCCCTGAACAAGCAGCAGAAACGCGCCAAACGCGCCAAGGCCAAAGCCAAGCAGATCCGCATGGTCGGCCGCAAACCTCTGGCCCAGGACGATGACCTCGGTCACCTGGCCGAGCCGATCCCGGAATACACCCTGGCGATGTTCAGCAAGATGCGCGACGCCGAAGCCGTCAGCCGCAACGACATGCTGCTGACGCTGCTGCGGGAGCTGGCGTTCATCATCGTTGATCATCCTGAACTGCTGGACATGGAAAACGCCGACAACGAAGGCATGGCCGCCACCCACCTGGCCGCCGACATGCTGATCGACTACCGCATGTGGGCCGACGGCATGGACCGCGAGACCGCCCAGGCCTGGCTGAGCGAACCGCAGTTCATCACCGACTTCGGGATTGCGCTGGATAGCTACGGTCAGTCGGTTGATGCACCGGAAGAGAAGAGCGAATAAACCCCGCTCAGTAACAAAAAACGGCCGCTTGTCATCACTGACAGCGGCCGTTTTGCATTACGCGATACGGATCAGTTCAGAACCGCCGCACCACGCTTTTCCGTCTTGCGACGGCGAGCCACCAACAGACCGGTGGCGACAACCACCAGACTCAGCAGACCAGTCGCGAGGATCTCCACACGATGGGCGTCCTGGAACAGCATGATGGTCAGGGCTGCCACGATGAAGGCGATCACCGCGTAGGTCAGGCCCGGGAACAGCCACATGCTGAAGACGATTTTTTCGCCGCGAGCCATGCGTTGTTTACGCATGCGCAGTTGCGAAATCGCGATCACCAGGTACACCAGCAGCGCGATGGCGCCGGAGCTGGCCAGCAGGAACTCGAACACCGCAGCCGGGGCCACGTAGTTGGCGAAGGTGCACAGGAACGCCGCGCCAGTGGACAACATCACTGCCCAGTAAGGGGTGCCGCTTTTGTTGGTGCGGGTTGCCATGGCAGGAGCATCGCCACGCTTGCCAAGGGAGAACAGCATGCGCGAAGAGGTGTACAGCGCCGAGTTCAGGCAGCTGGTCACCGCGACCAGAACCACGATGTCGACGATCATCTTGGCGTTCGGGATGCCCATGCGCTCAAGCACAGTCTGGTAGGAGCCGAGGCTCGCCAGAACCGGGTCGTTCCATGGCACCAGGGCCACAACGATGAAGATCGATACGAGGTAGAACAGGCCGATCCGCCAGATCACCGAGTTGGTGGCCTTGGAGATCTGCTTGCCAGGGTTCTTCGATTCCGCGGCCGCGATGGTCACGATCTCGGTACCCATGAAGGAGAACATGGTGGTCAGGATCGCGCCCAACACCGCGCCCATGCCGTTTGGCAGGAAGCCCTGGGTGTCGAAGATGTGCGAAACGCCGCTGACCTGGCTGTTCGGCAGGAAGCCGAAAATGGCCGCGATACCGAGGATGATGAAACCGATGATCGCCACGACTTTGAGCAGGGCGAACCAGAATTCGAACTCACCGTAGTTTTTCACGCTGAACAGGTTGGTCACGGTCAGCAGCATGGTGATGATCAGCGCGAAGGCCCAGATTTCCACGCTCGGGAACCAGGCGTGCAGGATGGTCGCGGCGGCGTTGGCCTCCAGCGGGATCACCAGTACCCAGAACCACCAGTACAGCCAGCCGATGGTGAAACCGGCCCAATGGCCGATGGCGCGGTCGGCATAAGTCGAGAAGGAGCCGGTGTCAGGCGAAGCAACAGCCATTTCGCCGAGCATGCGCATCACCAGTACAACCAGCGCGCCAGCAGCGGCGTACGCCAGCAGAACAGCGGGACCAGCGGCGGCGATGGCGTGGCCGGAGCCTACGAACAGACCTGCACCGATCACCCCGGCGATCGACAGCATGGTCACATGACGCGGTTTGAGCCCCTGTTCGAGGCCATTGGAGCTTTGGGTACTGCTCATTGAAACTACCTTTGCGAGGAAAGCGATTCAGTCCGTCCCGTCTGGCGTTCCTTCTCGTAAAAAGAATCCAACGGGGCGTTCCAGATTCTGCACGCAATAATTGCGCCAAAATGTTTCAAACTCTTCTGGCCTGCGGTTTTCAGCGCGACCGGACAGTCATCGCAAGTCCTTGAGAATGCTGGCCTTTCGCCAAAGCGTTACCCTGCGACTCACTTTTCAAACGAATCGACGCACCAGAAACACACTGAAAAAGTGTGGGATGCACAATAAAAGGGCGAATGAGGAACGTTCGGCCGGTTAGCGCTTCCAACACCCCGCCAAAGGTGGCAACATCGCGCCTTTTTTTACGCGGCACCCACGGGAATCAACGTTCAAACACCCGTTCGGTTGTTGATGGGGCGACAGTCTGCTGCGCCGATGCGACAACCTGCCACACGCCATCCGTTTACCGCCCGTAGCGCTGTTGGCTGCCATTGAAACGCTATGCTAGCTTGGCCGCCTCGCCAGGAAGGCCAACCAACAGCAGGAGCGCAACATATATGAGGAACGCACATGGCTGAGGCCACGCCCGCGCTTGAAATCCGCAACTTGCACAAACGCTACGGACAGCTTGAGGTGCTCAAAGGCATCTCGCTGACCGCCCGCGACGGCGATGTGATCTCGATCCTGGGTTCCTCCGGTTCCGGCAAGTCCACGTTCCTGCGTTGCATCAACCTGTTGGAAAACCCGCATCAGGGCCAGATCCTGGTGGCCGGGGAAGAACTCAAGCTCAAGGCCGCCAAGAATGGCGAGCTGGTTGCCGCCGACGGCAAGCAGATCAATCGCCTGCGCTCCGAGATTGGTTTTGTGTTTCAAAACTTTAATCTGTGGCCGCACATGAGCGTGCTCGACAACATCATCGAAGCCCCGCGCCGCGTGCTCGGCCAGAGCAAGGCCGAAGCCATCGAAGTCGCCGAAGCCCTGCTGGCCAAGGTCGGCATCGCCGACAAGCGCCACGCCTACCCGGCGCAACTGTCCGGTGGTCAGCAACAACGCGCGGCGATTGCCCGCACGCTGGCGATGCAGCCCAAGGTGATCCTGTTCGACGAGCCCACCTCCGCCCTTGACCCGGAAATGGTCCAGGAAGTACTTAATGTCATCCGCGCATTGGCCGAAGAAGGCCGCACCATGCTGCTCGTGACCCACGAAATGGGGTTCGCCCGTCAGGTTTCCAGTGAAGTGGTGTTCCTCCACCAGGGCCTGGTCGAAGAGCAAGGATCGCCACAGCAGGTGTTTGAAAACCCGCTTTCGGCGCGCTGCAAACAATTCATGTCCAGCAACCGCTAACGGAGCTACCCGCATGCAGAACTACAAAAAGGTCTTCCTGGCCGCCGCCGTCTCCCTGGCGTTCAGCGCCGGCGCCATGGCCGAGACCCTGAAGATGGGCATCGAAGCGGCTTACCCGCCGTTCAACAACAAAGATGCCAGCGGTAACGTCGTCGGCTTCGACAAAGACATCGGCGACGCCCTGTGCGCCAAGATGAAAGTCGAGTGCTCCGTGGTCACCTCCGACTGGGACGGCATCATCCCGGCCCTGAATGCCAAGAAGTTCGACTTCCTGATCTCTTCGATGTCGATCACCGACGAGCGCAAGCAAGCGGTGGACTTCACCGACCCGTACTACTCCAACAAGCTGCAATTCATCGCGCCGAAAAACGTCGACTTCAAAACCGACAAGGCTGCGCTGAAGGGCAAAGTGATCGGGGCCCAGCGCGCGACCCTGGCCGGCACCTTCCTGGAAGATCACTTCGGTGACGACATCACCGTCAAGCTCTACGACACCCAGGAAAACGCCTACCTCGACCTGACTTCCGGTCGCCTGGACGGCATCCTCGCCGACAAATACGTCAACTACGAGTGGCTGAAAAGCGACGCCGGCAAAGCCTACGAATTCAAGGGCGACCCGGTGGAAGAAAGCGACAAGATCGGTATCGCTGTACGTAAAGGCGACGCCATCCGCGAGAAGCTGAACGTCGCGCTGAAGGAAATCGTTGCCGACGGCACCTACAAGAAGATCAACGACAAGTACTTCCCGTTCAGCATCTACTGATCCTGACCTGCCGGATCGACGCCGCTACACAGCGGCGCCGATCCCCGGCCTTGCCTGCCGCGATTTGAAAAGAAATCCATGATTATCGACCTCTACGGATTCGGCCCGGCGCTCGCCGCCGGCGCGCTGATGACCGTCAAACTGGCACTCTCGGCCCTGTGCCTCGGGCTGGTGCTCGGTCTGCTCGGTGCCTTGGCCAAGACTTCCCCGTACAAGCCGCTGCAATGGCTTGGCGGCACTTATTCGACCCTGGTGCGCGGCGTCCCGGAATTGCTCTGGGTGCTGTTGATCTACTTCGGTACGGTCAACGCCATGCGCGCCCTCGGTGAGTTCTTCGGCAATCCCGATCTGGAACTCAGCGCCTTCGCCGCCGGCGTCATTGCGCTGGGCCTGTGCTTCGGCGCCTACGCCACGGAAGTGTTCCGCGGCGCGATCCTCGCCATTCCCAAAGGCCACCGTGAGGCCGGCGTGGCCCTGGGCCTGTCGAAATGGCGGATCTTCACCCGGCTGATCATGCCGCAGATGTGGCGCATCGCCCTGCCCGGTCTGGGCAACCTGTTCATGATCCTGATGAAGGACACCGCACTGGTGTCGGTGATCGGTCTGGAAGAAATCATGCGACACGCGCAGATCGGCGTGACCGTATCCAAACAGCCGTTCACCTTTTATATGGTCGCCGCCTTCATGTACCTGGGCCTGACCGTACTGGCCATGACCGGCATGCACTTCCTGGAAAAACGCGCCGCACGCGGCTTCGCGAGGAGCGCTCAATGAACTGGGAAGTCATCATCAAGTGGCTGCCGAAACTGGCTCAGGGCGCGACCCTGACCCTGGAACTGGTGGCCATCGCCGTGATCGCCGGATTGCTGCTGGCAATCCCGCTGGGCATCGCCCGTTCTTCGAAGCTGTGGTACGTGCGCGCATTGCCCTACGCCTACATCTTCTTTTTCCGTGGCACGCCGTTGCTGGTTCAGTTGTTCCTGGTCTATTACGGCCTGGCGCAGTTCGACGCGGTGCGTAACAGCTCGATGTGGCCGTACCTGCGCGATCCGTTCTGGTGCGCTACCGCGACCATGACCCTGCACACCGCGGCGTACATCGCCGAGATCCTGCGCGGCGCGATCCAGGCGATTCCCCCGGGTGAAATCGAAGCGGCGCGGGCGCTGGGCATGTCCCGGCCGAAAGCGCTGTTCTACATCATCCTGCCGCGTGCTGCGCGCATTGGTTTGCCTGCCTACAGCAACGAAGTGATCCTGATGCTCAAGGCCAGTGCCCTGGCCAGTACGGTGACTTTGCTGGAACTGACCGGCATGGCCCGTACGATCATTGCCCGCACTTACTTGCCGGTGGAGATCTTCTTCGCGGCCGGTGTGTTCTATCTGGTAATGGCCTACGTGCTGGTTCGCGGCTTCAAGTTGCTGGAACGCTGGCTGCGCGTCGATGCGTGCCAGGGGCGCTGAAGCTTCTTACGTGCTGACGGGCGAGGATCTACTCGCCCGCTTCACGGCACTGGATACATTTCTCACGGCGCATCAGGCGCTGTGGAAACCCCGCCCCTTCACTCATCTGCAACTGCCCTGGGAATCGTCCTACCCAGAACTGTCTTCGTGGCTACGTGGCCGGTCGCTGGAGGATGCGGAAAGCGCCCATAACCAACCTGCCGAGCTTTTGGGTGCGCCCGAACCCTTTGCTTCATTGGCGGCGTTATCGCTTGAGCTGAGCTCGGTGGGTGAATTACCTGCACACGAGATGGAAGCTCCCAGCCATCGACTGAATGTCGATGTGCCGGGGCGAAAATGGCAGCAGATCGAGGCCTTCGCCAGCCGTTTGTCGTTTGCCTCGCAACCGAAGCACTGGCTGGATTGGTGTTCGGGAAAAGGTCACTTGGGCCGGCGTCTGCTTGGGGCTGACCAGCAACTCACATGCCTTGAATATGACCCGGCGCTGGTTGCCAGCGGTCAGGCGCTGAGTCAGCGTCATCGCCTGCGTGCGCTGCATGTCGAACAGGATGTGCTCGCGGCGAACACCGCTTTATTACTGAACGCCGAGCACACACCCGTCGCCCTGCACGCTTGCGGCGATCTGCATGTGCGGCTGATGCAACTGGCTTCCGACGCTGGCTGCCGACAATTGGCGATCGCACCGTGCTGCTACAACCGGATCAGTCGTACTGAATATCAGGCATTGTCCTCCGCTGGTTCGCGATCAGACCTCCAGCTGTCGCTGGAAGATCTGTCCCTACCGATGAGCGAAACCGTCACTGCCGGGGCCCGCGTCCGACGTCAACGTGATACCTCCATGGCCCGTCGGTTGGCCTTCGATCTGCTGCAACGGCAAGTGCGGGGTATCGACGAGTACCTCCCGACGCCATCCCTTCCCAGCGCCTGGCTGGACAAGCCGTTCGACGACTTCTGTCGCGACCTGGCGGCGTTGAAAGAGTTATCCACAATCGGCGAGCACGATTGGCCGGCACTGGAAGCAGCGGGTTGGCAGCGGTTGGCCGAAGTTCGCAACCTGGAATTAATGCGCGGACTCTTCCGACGACCGTTGGAGCTTTGGCTGAATCTTGATCGGGCACTTTTCCTCACTGAACAGGGATACATCGTACGTCTCGGTACCTTCTGCGAGGCGCCGCTCACACCCCGCAATTTCCTGCTGCTGGCCGAACGCGCTTAATTCCTTGCAGCCTGTGGATAACTCTGTTGATGGATTTATCGTGGATCCAATATCCACGGCTGTTTCAAGCCATTAACAGCCCTGGTCATTTTTTGTTCATATGAATAAAAAACCGGTAAAACAGGGATTTGCGATTCAAATGAGAACCCGTCCACAAAATCCCGCCTGACCCTGTCGAATTAAACGCCTGTTGTGCATAAGCCCCCAAGCAAAAGGACATAACCGCCGAATCACGGACGCCGGCAACGGAAAATTGCGACTGCCCACCACCCTTGCTATACAGGCTCACACTGTGCCGGCAGCGCACGCACGAACAAGAAGAACCTGACTGACAGGGAGCGACCGTGACGTTCATCTCTTACGCACAGAATTTCGAAGACATCCGCCTGTGGCGCGCCCTCAAGTTCTTTGAAAACGGGTTCTACATCGATGTCGGTGCCAACGATCCGACCCACGACTCGGTCACCAAGGCGTTCTACGATCGCGGCTGGAGCGGCATCAACGTCGAGCCGATGCAGAACTTCCACGACGCCCTGTGCGAACAACGCCCGCGCGACACGACCTTGCAATGTATTGCCAGTGATAAGCCCGGTGAAGTGACCTTCTACGGCATTCCCGGGACCGGCCTGTCCACCGCCGACCCCGTCACCGCCCAGGAGCGCCGCGATCTCGGCCTCGATGTGCGCAGCCTCACTGTCCAGGCCCGGACCCTGACCTCGATTTGCGAAGAACACGCCAGCGGCCGCGAAATCCATTTCCTGAAAATCGACGTCGAGGGCCACGAAGAGACCGTGCTGCGCGGCATGGACTTCAGCCGCTTCCGTCCATGGATCATCCTCATCGAAACTCCGTTCGAACGCGACCACACCTGGGAACACCTGGTCACCGACGCCGGCTACACCAACGTTTGCTTCGACGGCCTCAACAGCTATTTCCTGGCCGACGAACACCTGAATCTGAAACCGGCCTTCGACATGGCGCCCTGCCAACTCGACAACTTCCAGCTATGCCTCGGCCACCCCTTCGCCCACCCCGTCAGCCCCGGCGAAGCCGACGCCCTGCAACAAATCAGCGCCGCTCTGCAACGCGCCGAACACGCCGAAGCCCAACTGCGCGCCATCCAGAACAACCGCGCCTGGCGAACGATCCAGAAACTGCGCAACGTCCTGCGTCGGGCTTGATCGGAGCCCGCGCAAAAATAGTCTGAATTCAGGGGTTTACAGAAGCAACCGAGTCGCTATAATCGTCGCCCACACGCCGGTATAGCTCAGATGGTAGAGCAACTGACTTGTAATCAGTAGGTCCCGGGTTCGATTCCTGGTGCCGGCACCATATAGAACAACGACTTAGGCTCACCTTACGGTGGGCCTTTTTCGTTTTCAGCTTCCGTGAACAGAAATTTTCCCCGTTCGCTCCCCGTTTCTTAGTAGCTGATGGCTTTTCACCAGTTATACGCACTACGGCCTATCTCACACAAACCTTCCCATCAGAAGCAATCCATCCCAGATTGAGCAGCGGCCCCTTTTGGCCCGACGTCTTTAAAATTGACGGCTGATATCATCAGCGCCAATCAAAATCCAAGGGGTTAGCTGGAATGGATGCGAAACAAGCGATTGAGGTTCTTCAGAACGATCTGAAGACCAACAAGGAAAAAGGTCTTACGACTGTCAACGTCGATGCTTTAAATCAATATCTCGATCAACTTAAAGAACATGCAATGCAAAACGCCGGCACCCCCGAGACAGAGCTTCAGGACGCCGAGCATTCGCATCAATGGGATATTGAAATGGTTAGGTCCGGCTGGGAAGCTGGCACTAGTGCCCTAAAAACATGCTTCTTGGTATCAGGGGGCTCCGCTGCGGCGCTTCTAGCATTCGGTGGGTCTGCTTGGTCAGCATTGAAGCCAGAGGGGCTTGAGGCTCTTGCAACGACCATGGCATTGCTCGGATGGGCGCTTTTCAGCACAGGGATAGCAACTGCCGTTACTTATCTGGCGCAGTATTTTTTTGCTGAGCGTTTGAAGTGGCATGAGAGAGCTGGGGATGTATGCCAGTGGTCTGCTGTTTCGCTAGTCTTGGCGTCTTACGTGCTGATACTTCTTGCTTACCTTCAGGCTGGCAAAATGTTATCGATGTTCAATATCGTGATGGCCATACCCGTCAATTGACGCCTCAAGACGGTCGTTCCATTGCGGCACAGCGGACATTGGAGCCCGCAGGAAGCTCGCTAAAGCCGCGCGCTCTGAAGAGCGCCAGACGCGACGCCACAACGCCATAATCTATTGGATAGCTCATCCGCGCGCGATCGCTTCATGCATCCTACAAAAATGGATCGCCAACTTAAAGGAAAGCAGGTAATGGCCCATCTGGCTAAGCGAAGTCAGCTTTGTTTTTTGTTTTTTCGGCGTGATTGTCAAACGACTTGTAAGGGATCGAGGTCACTCTGTCCAGGAGCGCTACACCCTCCTCATCCATTCCATATCCCACAGGCAAAAAAAGCATGCTGGTGATTTTTTGCTCGCGGATTGACTGGATCTTGGATCTTATGGCGTCCGTATCAATTCCGCTTTTTTCCAAGACGCTAGCGTAGCCCGCCAGCCCTATTACTGGAGCGTAGGTGATATAGATGGGCAGCTCTCGTTTGTTATCCGGAGATACGTCACAACTATTAGATATTACCAGAACTCGAACAGACCTAATTTTTCCTGAAGGAAAATCCATAAACGGAGTCTGCCCCCAAAGATCGCCTTGCAAGGTTTCATCTGCAAAATCAGCAGTATAAAGATTAGTCTTTTCAGAGAAATCCCTAAGAGCTCCCGCCAATCCGAGCTTCTGCTCTGCTGTGAGGTAGTAGGGTAAAAAATCCTTGTAATCAAACCGATCAATGTTCATCCAAGAATATTACCCTAGCACTAGATCCCAGAAGTTATCTTCAAGAACCTCAGCAAAGTCAGCCCCCAAGGGCTGCATGCCTCCTGACAGCTGCGTGACAAACGATTGGGAGGCGTTGTCCAGATATCGATGGATATCAAGTTCAACGGTTTCACCTACGTTAACCCTGATGGTTGGGCTTGTGCCGGATTCTCGATAATTACCGACAACCATGGTTGAAACGTTTCTTCCAGTAATGCTATCCATAGCTTCTACCTGGGAATGGGCGGCCATCACAGCCGCGAGTACGAGTGCGGAGGCAGTGGCACTGTAGGTTGCAGGGGAGAACTGAAGAGTGTAGTTACTCATAGACAGGCTCCAAAAACTCCAGTGCGGCCGCAGAAATACAATCGAACACTACTCGTTTGTTGGCAGTGTGCAACCGTTCGGTACGTTCAGCTAATTTTTCCAAGAAAACCTGAGGGTTTTCCGCTTGTAGGTCTAGCACAGAATCAATATCAAGGACTGGGCCCGTTCGCGTTGTGCCGTTCGCTAGGACGTAGTGCGCCGCCGAGCCGACCTGAATACTATGAAGCAGCTCCCCTTCTCGTGATTCCATTCTGACATGGAAATTATTGCCGGTTGGAGAGCGCCGGCCTAACGAAAGCTCAAAATTGAAACAGTCGCTCGCCTCCAGAGGTGAACTGTCAAGAATATCAACATATTTAATAGAGCATCTATTCACAGCAGTTATCATCTGCGTCCGCAAAACCGCGCTAAATGCGGTGTGAATCGCTTCTGAAAAATTGGCCCAACCTTGGTATGGAAGCTTTGCTGCAACGCAAAAAATGTGGTCGCCCAGCAAAATCCAGAAGTCTCCCCAACTGATGCGGCAGATTGGAGAGTGGATCAAATTTGGGTCTTGGTCACGGATTTCCTTTGGCAGAGAGGTCAGAGGTAAGTTTTCCAAAAACTTTTCGCCCGGCAGTTGGCTGTAGAGCATCCCAGGCCAAATAGATGCGACTGGCACATCGCTTTCAAAACGCATCTCGAACACTGCGTCTATCAGCGGCTCTTTGCCCAGCTTGATTGGCATAGCTGCCCCAGCCATCTCTTGCCCCACCTGACTTACTCCTCCCATTCGATTCTGAGCTCCTTCTCAAAGAAAAGGGATTACGCTCGGCCCTTCCGGCATTAATGCTGTGGGCGCGCGATTCTAGAGCAGCACGCCAATCGTGTCGATTAACAGACACCCCAACAGGAAGCGAATTCACCACTAGGTCGCGTTGCTCTGTGGGGGGAGTGTAGGTGATCCAAAGACCGAAGGCCATGCCACTACTCGGCAACCCCACCATCGCAGGCGTTCGCGCCAGCACCACCCCGGATCAGGGTAGTGATCGTTCGCATAGTGTTTCGCGAAAGGATGTTGTCCGGGATTTTTCCTAGTTAGCCTGGGCTCCCATTTTGGTATGGCAGGTACTGGATAAACTACCGAGATCCCGGTAATTCCCTTTTCCGCCTAAAAGCGCATTTCCCTGATTGCACGCCTTGGCTCTCTGCGAAAGAGCGCGCCGGGCGTCCTTCGAAAGCTGACCGAGCTCCTGCTCCTACCTGCTGTCAGGTCGCTGGAAGATCCGGAAAATACTTGACGGGCATCAAGCACCAGTAGGCCACCTTTAACGTTGGCGGCGGCGTGCTGCTTGGGTTGCGGACAGTTTGCCAGTGGTCTTACGGCGAAAATCCGTCTAGGGCCAGTCTAGTATTGCCTGGCGCGCTAAGCATTTTTATGGCCCAGTATTTCACCCCCCCATCCCGCCAGGGTGGGTCTGGATATTGGCCGAGCAATTACCTTGACGGCCACCTATTGATTTCTTGACGGGGCTGGTGCTGGCCAAGATGCGCGAATGTCCGAAAAGCCTTGCTCGGCTTGGCTTTCAGCGGTCCAACTGATATTGGCGCCGGAGAAAACCGTCAAGGCCTGTCAAAAAATCCGTCAAGGCTGGTCAAGGATAATGGCGGAGTATTTTAGGGAGGGGACCGTGCAACCCTGCCCCGTAAGCGCCCGCCGCGCCCCTGCCTATTTCTGGACGAGATAGCTATCCGGCCGCATGCCCGATCTGCCACCAGCCAGCACTGTATTTGGCTTATGGGCAGACTTGGATGATATAGGGCCTCTACATCTGTCCAGAGCCTGTCCAGAATCCGTCTGGGGTCTGTGAGGTGTATGAGACGTCAAAGCCCGGTTCTTTGACGGCTCGCCGCGTGGAAAAAGCCTCGGACGCCCGCCGGGCATGGATTCCGTGTCATGCCTGTCTCACATTCCGTCAAAGCGTGGTCAAAGTAGGTAGTGGCGCCACTGTGTTGGTTTCATCACTCAAGACCGGCACGGCCAAACAGCTGTTGATGACCATTCAAATCCGATGTGATATCAACGTGCCAAGCTTGTTCGGGTCATACGCCCGATCCCGATAATGTGTGATGAGAGGCCTAATTTTGTATTCCAAGGACCGGACTTGGCTTGTTGGAATAGTCGTCTTTCTGGGGGCGATGATCTTGTTGTCGATTCTTTTTGGCGGAGCTGTTTGTAGTGACGGTTGGGCTTCTGCGTCGATTGGTCGGCGTGGGGCATGTTCCTCCCATGGCGGAATTGATCGAACGGCTGGCGTTATAAAATTCTTGCTTAGCATTGGAGCGACTGTCTGGGCAGTGGTCGCATACAGCGCAGGGAGGGAAAAGTGGCTAGCGAAGCTTCGAGCAAATAGCGAGATTCCAACTACCGCTACCGCCACCGAAATCGAAATGCCTAATATCGATACGAAGGTTATCCCGCCGCCAGCGAACATCTCAGTGCCACCCCCAAAGGCAGCTCACTCCAAGAGCTCGTCCAAAGTTAAATGCCCAATCTGTGGTGGAGGTATGTCAGTAAGAACCGCCAGGGTAGGCAAGAATGCAGGCGGGAAATTCTGGGGCTGCAAGCGTTTTCCCCGGTGCAAAGGAACCAAAACGCATTACCCCGATTTTTGCCAGTGACATTAGCTGTTCGATTCTCATGCGAACGCTAGTTCAGTGCAGAGCCACCGCGTGTAATCTAATCTTTAGCTCAGGTTGTCAGTGGAAGCCACTGCAAAACGCTGATATATGCAGTGGAAACAACCGATCGTACTGGTAAATTATCCGTGATAACCACTGGCCGGGTTCGCACCAGCTTCGCGTAAGAGGGTGCGAACCAGAAGTGCGAACCTCGGGTGCGAACTTCCTACCGGTACGCATCGGCGACTGCGTGCGCACCTGACTGCGTACCAACGCCAAACAGCTCGCTCCCACAGGGGTTACCCGCACCCCGTGCGTGAAGACACTGCGTGAAGGGTGCGTGAAAACTTGCCGGGAGATGGCTTCGCGAATCGACCCAGTGCGTTACGGACGTGTGCGACGAACTGCGCGAGACACGCCGGCCGGAATCTGGCGCCGGTCTTCCAAGCCGCATTTCGGCAAAGGGAATTTGATACGTCAGTGACCAGCGGGGAGTGGTCACTGGAGGTGGTCACCGCTCTGATCACTACCCAAGCCGTGGATACCCATATTACCCATGTGATTTCAACTTTCCGCTCGGTTGCGTTTCTGATTTCGATAGGGCGCTGTTGTTACGCTGCCGTTATCACCTGTCAGGATTGCGCCATTGCGATGGGGAGCGAATGGCCAGTTCACATCGACGATCGGTTTTGTTGGGATGTTAATTCCAAAAAGACCGTTTATGTCCGTAGTTACCCAAGGCGTCAAATCGAGAACTCCATTGAGTCGGTAATTTGGATTTTGGATCTCGGTGCTAAAAGCAAATGCCAGTGGATAGGTTTTAAATGCGGAAATCCAAAGAGGATCATATTGTTGAGTAGTACCGAATTCCGCGTGGTTGAGGTCTTTCAAAATGCCCTGCCTATTAAATGGATACAGCCACATTTGAAAGCGCAGAGATGGATGTAGCTTTGTAACGTCCCGGAGTACGAACCTTCGCAATTGGCGAGCCATCCTGTGCCGGGGCTGGGCAACATCGTCCAGTGCTAATAAATGACCGGCTACAGCACGAGCAACTCTATTAATATTGATACCCCTAAGCTCTAACGGCTCTATTACAGGGAAGCGCCCCCTCCTCAGCGCCTCAGACGCAGCTCGATAGAGCTCGATTAACCACGGGTCGAGATCTGTTCCCAAAACACGATTGTTGCAGTCGGCGCAAAGTGTGGCTTTTTTTATCCCGTTTTGTGCCAAGAAGGTGCCCTGGTGTCCTCGATAATTCGGATCAACTTTATGTAGGATTTTGGTTACTTTGCGCTGACCTGGCTTGGCCAATCCCTGTGGGAATAGGTGATCCTCGGTCATTAGGGAACGCTTGAGACATAGGTTACATCTTCTAGTTGGTGTCATGGACTTGACTTGAATGTTGGTAGAAGAATCCATCTGTTCACGTTGATGGGCTGAGGGCAATGAGTGTTGACAAAAAGTAGTGAACTATTTAGGCGGTCTCAAACTGATTTCTGCTTGATATAGACCAAATGGGCGTGGTGGGATCAGATGATCTACCTCCGCATTCAGGTTATTTATCAAAGACAGGCTTTTGTGGACCGCAGGGCGTTTTCTTTGCCTGAACCAAAGTCGAGGTACGCGCGTTGGTAAAATTTCACCGAGCTGCCCGAGGCGGTTTTGCTAATGCTCAGGATCTCATTGGTGTTCATGTCGTTGCCGCTGATGATCCGATAGCCTGTTTCTGTTTCGGACATGGTGGCGTCCGGTCGATACTCCTGCCATTGAGGGAGGACACATAGAGCGTAGATTTTAGGTGTCTTGGTGGAGGATGCTGAAAGCGCTGGCACTTTTTCAACAAGGGCGCTTGGTGAATAGCACCCAGCCAAAATAAGGGTCGAGGTGGCGAGAGCGGCGGCTTCAAGAAAGCGCATGGTGGCGTCATCCGTAACTGATAAAGCCGTGACGCTAGCATGCGCTCGCTGAAAGCCCAATAACCGCTTTACGCCTTGTCTTCGGCGTAGATCGAGGCCGAGATGATCATTCCACCCCACCGACGATGTCCGATGCAGATCGGGACCGGGTTACCGCTGGCCGTGGTGTTCTTGGCGCTGCCGAAAGCGTAGGACGGAGAGTTCTCAGGCCCGGCGCTTTGCTTCAGACCACCAGCCTGCGGGCTGAGCATCTGGATAACGCCACCGGCGGCTGTGCCAATCCCCGCACCCATGACCGCAGTCGCCGCAGCGCCAGCGGTCATGAACGACGCTATGACGATGAGCGCAACTCCGATCACTGTCTGCAGAACGCCGGCGCGCTTGCTACCAGCTATTACAGGAACAATTCGAATCTCCTGCGCCCCACCCAGCTTCAAGTCGCGCTCGCCAATGTTTCTCCGATTACGGAAAACAGCGAACTCCAAGCCTTTGCTCTTGGCGTTAGCCAGGTACTTCACAAAACCAGGGTGATTTACGTCGACGGCCTTCACCGCTTCGCGAACGTCGCCCGTGGAGAGCTCGTACAGGTGTTCCCGACCAAATAATTTCCCAGCGCTACCTCCAAGTAGGATCAGCGTCTTATCGCCAAAATTAGTTGCCATTGCCATTTCTTACTCCTGGGCGCCATGTGCGCTATGTTTGGGGATTTCCATGCCGAGCTGGCCGGCAAGGATCATGCGGGCGGCCCTTGCATCGTTTCGAATCGCGATTTCGCGTTTCACGTCTGGATTCCAGGCCGAACAGTGAGTCGATTTGTACGCCCGGGCTCCCCGGTATTCGATGCGCATCAGTTCGGCGGAGATCCTGGCCTCTTCCTCAGTGAAGAAAGGCCCCTCAATCTCAACCCGCTGGCCGTCGCGCACATGCTCTACCGTCCAGACGATGTACCCGCCGATCGTGCCGGGGTCAGTGGTGAAATCTGTGTCCTTACACGCTTCGGCGAAGCGTATGTGGTGTGACATGTGTTGCCTCCTTCGGCGCCTTGGCGCCATTGATGGGCTGATGCCCGGTTGTGTTGCTCCGTGTCGCGACACGTTTTCGTGATTCGCAACACGTGTCGCGTAATTGGGTTTCTACTTGCCGACGATGCTCAGAGTGGGCGGGAGCCTCGGACCGAACGGAGCACCAGGCGAGAAGGGATCGGGCAGTTGTTCTTCCGGGCATTCCCTGATGAACCGGATCATCGCGGCATGGCAGGCGCGATACAGAGGGCCTCCGGCACCCCATTCCTCACTCTTGTGGTCGGCGCTGTCCTCCAGTTGGGAGAGGTAGGCCAACTCGCGAAGGCTGGTGTCTCCATCTGTTCTGGCTTGCTGGCGATGTACCGGGTTGACGCTCAGCAGGTCGCACATCCGGTGGAATCCCAACGCCTGTGCCAGCCCTTCCCGGTCGAACATCAGTGATTGGCCGAACCCGGCGAGCGCATCCTGTGCTCCGGTGCGGATAACCTCCTGATGTTCCCGAGCTCTTTCCTCCAGCTCCTCGATCGCTAGCCGCGTGAATGGCAGAAACGCTTTCAACTTTCCGGCTTCGCGGCGAATGGCTCGACGCTCACCGCGGATAGCGTCGAGCTGGTCAGCAATGGCGCGGCAGATCCGCCGGGTTGTGATGAGCTGTGTGCTGGCGCTGATGCCGGGTTTCAAAGCGATGTTGCACAAGCGGGTGATAAGGCTGGGCGTCATTGGTGCGCCTCCATGGGCGTGTTGTCATAGCTGGCGCGCAGGTCGGCGCCAGCCTTGCAATGGCGGCCGGTGGGCGCGTAGCAACTCCGACAAACCATGATGTGGTTGAGGTACTGGTCGCGAGCCTGTCGCCATTCAGGCGTGGCAGTGGCGGCGCTAGCGTTTGGGCTTGTGATGAGCAGGGGAGCGCGCTCGACGGGGCTGACCAGAGCTAGGCGCGAACGAGGTTCAGGGCGACTCCGCAAAATTGCGGAGTCGGTACCGGTGATAGCTGGCGGCATGTGATCGAGCAGGCAGGAAAGGAGGCTCATGTCGTCGCCTCCCTCGATTTGCTCCATTGCCCATATGTGTCTGTAGAAAAAAAACGGGGGAACGGGGGAACAGTGGGAACACCTAGTGATTCCGGGCCTTTCAGAGGGGGATTCCGTACCCCACGCTTTTTTGTGGGGAACAGTGATAACCAAACGGCAGGGGAGCGGCATTCGCTTATATTCAAAAGCATGTTTGTGTTCCCCCTGTTCCCCAAACACTCAATAAAGGGGAATGGCTACAGGCCGCGTATTTGCTGGCCGTTCCCCCGTTCCCCCTGTTCCCCACGTTTGTAGGTTCCTGTGAAGTCGGGCACTCGTCTCTGGTGGAGGGGGTCATGAGGCACCGCCTTCGCCGTCCAGAGCTTCCGGGTCGATGACGTACATCCGAGCAGATCCGCCGGCGGGGATGCGGTACTTTTTGGTCTTTCGGCTATCTCGATCGGTGTCGCGCTTAGCCAGCGCTCCGCCAACCTCCAATGCCTTGATTACGCGAGTGAGGCCGAACCCGTGAGCGGCTTCGATGAGCGCGGACTTGTTGAACAAGAACAGTCGCTTGTTGGCGATCACCTCCCAGTACCCGGCGCGGTTGAAAACCTTGGTGTCCGCCTCAGGTGCGTCCACGTCCGAGAAACGGCTGCTGCCGTGCTTGTCGATAAAGTCGATGATGCCGGCCAGGATCTGGCGGTCTTCGGCATTCCCTCCGCCGACACGGGAGAGCCATTCGCCGTATAGAAGGCGGCAGTCGGCGAGGGCGGTACCCGGCTCCCACGGGAGCAGTCCGTAGGCGATGGCCATCTCGCCGGCCAGCGCGATCACGGCGAACCGGTCAGCCACACGGCCGGCCTGGGCGTTGTCCTCGACGAACTGAGCGCGGATGCCGTCGAAGTCACTGAGCAAGCCCGGCTTGTCGTCGGTCGCGACCAATCGCTCGACAAAGGCCGGTCCTAGGTGGCCATGGTGGGCACCCACCGCGACGGTGAGCTGCCGGTGAAAGTCCGCGCCCTCCAGCCCATGCAACTCGTCAAAGGCTCGATGCGTGCGGGTGCCGGCATTCACGTCGACCATGCGCAGCTCGGCGCCAGCGTGGGCGGCATTGCCGGAAATGGCGGCGTGCTCGGAGAGCGAGCGCTCGCCGCTGGAAAGGGTCAGCAGGCGCCAGCTCAATTTGGCGCGGCCTTCACGCTCGCGGGTCATGGTGCCTTTGCCTTGGCCGTTGGCGAGGGAATAGGCCATTTCCTGTACCCGCTTCGGGTCGGCGCGCTTAATCTCATCTAGCGGCAGGATGGTGTCGTTTCGGCTCGACGCCTCGATCTCAAGGCCGCCCTTGGTCATGTCCCAACTGGCGGCGAAGACGCCCGGGTCACCCCACACCGACGAGCCGATCAACTGCGCCAAGGACTTGCCGCTCGAGCTGTCGCCCACCAGGTGAACGCCTCCACCCAGCACGCCGACCAGACTTAGCAGCGGGCCGGCCAGCGAGCAGCCGATCGCCAGCGTCAGCACCGGATTGCCTGCGCACTTGGCAGCCACCTCCGATTGCCACAGCGCCAGCTCACCGCGGCGGCTGAAAAGAACCTGCGCCTTGTTGCTGGCCTGGTATCGCACTTTGTCGCTGCCGATCGTCCTCCCGGGCAGCACGAACGCGCCCGATTCATGCCAACCCGGCCGGTTGGTGGTGGCGAACACTTCTGCAGGATGCTGGTCGAGCAGGTACTCCATGAACGTGCCGCGCTTCTTCAGGGCAATGATGACGCCCATCCCGAACAAGGCGCGCCGTGCGTCCTCGCCGCTGCCGCCGAACACTTCCATGGCGATGATCCATTCCTTGATGCCGCCATCTGTGACCAGGCGCAGCAACCGACCCTCGCTGCCGTCGTCGCTATTGGTGGTGCGGGCCACGACTGTAACGGGGCTGGAGATCCACTCATCGGTGATAGGCCGGTCGCCGGTATCGCTCTCGGCGTCGTCCTGGTCAGCGGCAGCGCGCTTGAAGCTATGCCAGTAAACGCCGGGACGAAGCTTGCGGCCCTTCTCGTTGATTACCCAATGCTCATACACCGCCCAGCAGGGGCGATCTGGCGCAATGGTCGCGGCGTCCGGCCGAAGGTTGATCACGTTGGTGTCAGGCTTGGACATGGGCGAGCTTCCAGTTGGCGAGGTCGTTGAAATCAGTGAGGTCATCGGGGGCGCCTTCCGGCCACTCAGGGAAAGCCACTTGGCCACCCACGGCCGCCGCCGCTGCGTTTGCCGCTGCGCGCCCCGGGTTGCCATCGGTGAGCCGGTCGTCGTCGCCGGCGATGACGATTGGCTGGCCCGGGTAGCGAGCGCGAAGGGCCATCGCCGCCGGGATCAAGTTGCCGGCGTTCATGGCTGCCGCCACGACATAGCCACCGTGCTGGTGAAGGCTGGCGGCGGTCGCCCACCCTTCGCAGATGCAAAGCACAGAACCTGGCTCGATGATGCCCAGCGGCGAATAGGTGCCTTTGATCCGGCCGCCGAACAGGAAGCGCTTGCCGCCGTCCGGTGCAATGCGTTGCAGGTTGATCAACTGACCGTCCAGGTACAGCGGAACGAGCAGTTCAGCCCCACGCTGGCGCAAGCCGTAGGAGCGAACGCCCTTCGCCACCAGATACGGATGGTCGGGTGAGGCGCGGCGCGCATTGCGCCACCAGTGATTGGCCTTCTCGGCGGCCTGCTGCTGGCGCCGGTGTTGCTCGGCTTCGCGCTGGCGCCGGGCCTGCTCAACCCGCTCGCGGATCTGGGTTGCTTCGCGGGCGTCCACCGGTTCACGACTACACCAAGTGCTGGCGCTGCCCGCCTTCCAACTGCCGAATGCGCCGGATGCAATGCCGTCCAGGTACAGCACATACCAGCCGTTGAGGGAGCCGGGCTTATCCTCAGGCACGTGGAACCGGTGAATGTGGCCATCAGGTTCTGGCATCCAATCGAGCAAACCGTAGACGGCCTGAAGGGCATCACGGAACTGGATGGTTGCGTCAGTCATGCGGCCCCCTTCGGCGGGGTAAACCGCTTGGCCAAACTCTCCAGTTTCTGAGTCAGGCGCTCAAGCTCATCGCAGTGACGGCCTTGGTCGCCTTCCGAGATTCGCAGTTCCAGAAAGCCGACCAGCGTTTCCACCAGCAGCACATAGCTGGCGCTGTCGATATGAGCGCCAGCAGCGGGTGGGCCGCCACTGCTCTTGCGATTGATTGGGGTCACGTCACCCATGGCTGACCTCCTGTCGATCAGCGCCAGCAAAGGCCCGGCAAACCTGGCCGTTGTTCACGCCGTGCCAGTGGGTGATGTCGTCGATTGAGTCAACCAGGCGGGCCGTTACCTGAGCGTCAGCACTGCGCATAACAAAGCGCCCGCACTCAGCGTCGGCCTCGGTCAAGAACGGTCCCAACAATGCCTTGGGCACCTTTGGATGCGTGACGTAAAACAATTCGCAGGCTTTCTTTGGGCAAGCCGATCCCGTCGACGCAAATGCGCCGTTTTGAATTTTCATGTTTTAAATCTCTTCGAAGTCTTTGGGTTCGAACCGTGCTGCGCCGCCGCGAATCACGCGCAAACCAAGCACCGCAGCACGTGCCACGCGTTCTATAAATCCGATTTCAAGATTGGTGGTGCGCCCGCCCATTCCGGCAATGGCAAATTGAATAGCGTTGAACGCTTCGGTTTCATCGTGGGTGGCTAACTCGAATACTTCGCCTTCAAAGAACTCGATACCCTTCTGCCAGTCAGCCGCTACACCGGGATTGTTCCGAGGCCAGTTGATCAGTCGCCCTTCAGGATCGCGCTTCGTGAAGCTCAGGTGCTCCCGTGATCGGATAGAGGCGCTCATTTGGCCACCTCCGCGGCATCCAGCGCCTTCTGCATCTGTTCGACTTCGCTGTCGACATAGTTCGCCCAGTCGTACCCGAGGAAGCTGCCAAGGCTGGCCAGCTCTTCGATATCGTGCGACTTGCCGTGCTTCAGGTCCTTTGTGATCGCGTTGAACAACACCCGCATATTGCTGATGCGTTCGTGTGTGGCGCGCAGCAGCTCAAGGGCTTCGTCGGCGAGGCGAGCGATTGGCTGGCTCATTGAACGCCCCCTGAGGTTTCCAATGTGCGGACGATGGTCATGTGAGTGTTGTAGCGGGCGAGTCGAACAGAAAGGGACGAGTTTGCGCGGAGAGCGCTCAAGGCCATTCGGCGGTGAGCAAGGGCGCGAATTGCGGACGGAATGAGGGCGTATTTCATTGATGTAGCTCCGTTTACTTCATTGGAGCCACTCCTAACTGCCGCCAAGCAGAGAAGGGTGGCGAGTTGCACAGGATTGGCGGACCGGGGTAAACGGAACCCGGCGCACCCGAGAGTGCTCCTGCGCAACCCGCCATAACACGAGAATGCGGGCGCAAAAAAAGCGCCTGCAATCGTAATGGGGGCGCTGTTGCGCCGTTTACTGTTCGACCCGCCAAGGTCGGTCGCTGAATTTGCAGCGACAGACAAACCATACCGACGGGTGCGACTGCTGGCAAGAAAAGTTATCGACTGTTCATCCCCGATAATGAGCAAGGCGTTCATGGGCGCAAGTCCTCCACGTCGATCGGCAGCTTCAGTTGTTCTCTCAGATGGGCGACGTGGGCGTACACGCCTGGTTTGTCATAGCGCCAGTGCGCCAGGCGGCGACCACTGATGCTGGCTTCGTTCCTGCGGGCTAACAGCGTCTGTGAGGCGTGCCCATAGCGGGCTTCGCGAAACGCCATGATGAGGCTCGCTTTCAGTTCCACGACGCGGTTCGTGTTGCGTGACAGCGACAGCAGGAAGAATGCTTGATCCTCATTGAGCAGGGCAAACCGAACATCACCACCGCCATGCCGGCCCACCGGTCTTGCCTCCGTTTGAAACGCCAGCAAGCCGAACTCTTTGAACTTGAACAGGTAGCGCTCGATCAGCGCGATGGAGTTCTTGTGTTTGTTGTTCAACTGCTCGGCAAGCAATCGGCTGTCCACGCGAGGTTCGCCCTGATACTCGGCGAGGATAATGCGGGGATTTCCCGTATCACTCTCAACAGTCGTTTTGATGGTCTTCGCCGTCATGACGCCACCTTCTGCACAGGGCCAGCACTCAGGTAGTAGGTTGCAACCTTCTGATGATCGCGACCGTGGTCATCCTTCAGCGTACTCAGGTGGGTAACGATGCCATGCCCCTGCGCACGCAACTCAGCTATGCGCGCCCCCGGGCGCAAAATGTTCAGTAGCGCGATGGCTTGGAAGGTATTAATCGAGCCATGCTGGCTCAGATACGCCAAGAGGCGCATGCGCTGGGCGCTCCCACTGGTGTCGTTATTGGTTTGCGCTGAGCAACTCATCTCGGAAGGAAGGATCTTTTCCATGTCAGGCCACCCCATCGTCAGCGTTAACTTCGGCAACGACGAGTTGAGAGCGGCAAACGAGAAAACGATTGGGCACCAATGCGTTTAAGGGTACAGAAAGGGATACAGCTGCTTTTTCCAGGCAAAGCGAACCTGTCCCCGCGCCAGCGCAGAGTTGATTGGTCATCATGGATTAAGCCTCCTGGTTAAGCAGGAAGGATTCCACAGACTCAGGCTCCCAACGGACGGAGCGACCGAAGCGAATCGGGGCGGGAAAACCGGGAGTCTTGGACCAGCGCCACCAAGTAGCGCGGCTGACCTGGTACTTGGCGCAAAGCTGCGCTGCGGTAGCACGTGCTCCGGGGATCGGGAGGTTAGGAACATCGGTAATGCGGGTGGCGGTTTGTGCCATTTGCGGTATCTCCAAAGACTGGAAAAACCGAGAGGATCGATCTGTAGACCACCAGTACCTGCGAACAGGTCAAAAGATGGCAAGTCATCGGAAACAGTACCACTGGTTAAGAAACCAGTAGCGTATTATTCCCTCCGGTACTACAGTCCGCCCGAGCTTTACCTTTTACGGTAAACCGTAAACTGGTAGAGCCATTGAAGCCGTCTCAAACGCTTCTCCCCTCGGGGTTGTGTGCTGGCCTAGCTGGTATGCAGAGGACGCTACAACGTCCTTTCTCGAGCAGCCCCTGGAGGTCGAAGACCAGGGGCTTTTCTTTGTCTGCAATTCCAACTGTCAGCGATCCTGTCAGCAAACACCAGACAATCAACTTTCAAGGTGTCTCATACATCGACAGAACGCTGTAGGCGTGTTCGCATGGTAGCGGCGCTTTTCAAAAAAAAGAACCTGTTTTTTTTGAATCTCCTTTGCATACTTTGCATAACTTCTTATCCCCGGACATTTTCTGGCCGAAACTTACTGTACCGCTGCGTCCCACCAGCACTCATAAGCCCCCATGAGCACTCATGAGAAGGCAAAAAGCAAGAAGGCACCGTTCGTCGGATTAGGGCGAAATGCCCTAATCACGGGGGCTTCATGGGGACTGATGAGGCCCTCAATAGTCCCTAGCACAAATCATGCGCCTTTCGTAGCTGAGAATTTTTATACATAGTTTCGCTAATGTTTAACCAGCCGCGACACGTTTTGAGAATTACGAAAACGTGTCGCGACCTTGATAGAGGGTGACACTGAAGTGTGCGGACTGGACTTCCACTCAAAGTGGAAACTTACACTTAAAGTGTGCTCAGCTCTGTTATGAACAGTTTTCCTGTTTATTTGCGCTTATTTGCTGTTATTCCCACTTATACGTAGTTTCTGCGCCTTTTAAGCCAGAGTTATGGAACGGAAAATCGCTGCACCCCGCGTATTCTGGGGAATGGGCGGAGGACTGACGGTGGTGTCCTATAGCTTCACTGGCAGCGATTTGGACGTTGAGCTGCCGCTTTTGACGATGGCTCAGGCTGCTGATCCCGCCTAAAAGGCTTTCAGTCGTAGGGCCATCAGGACATTGAGTTAGATTTCTTTTTCCGACGCGAGATCGAAAGTACATTCCCGACGCCTTTGGATTCTCCTAACGTTTTAGCCAATGCTTGGTCGAATAGCTCGATTGCTCGACGCTTCTCTGGCAGCGCCGCTTCAGGATTGTTTCGGTAGTGCCGAGATACAACACCTGTCTGGCCATGAGCCTGAAGGAGATCCGACAACCGATCGTCAACACCGTGCTTTTGCATAAGCTGTGTGCAGGTCCGGCGCAGGTCCCTTGGAGAGAATGCAGGGATCTTCACACCATCGATTAGGGAATGCTTGGAATCAAGCCAGTCTGCTACTGCATGAGTAGGACTGCTAATTACGAAGGGCTGTTTACCATGTGTCGTCCAGGGCCAGGAATGGTCACCATTGATTTCCCGCACTTGGCGCATGATGGTAATGGCCCGGCCAGATAGCGGGACGAGGTGCGGCCGACTCATGGTCTGACCTCCTCTTCCCTTGCGGTGGATTAATAGCACCGTACCGGCGTCCAGATCATAGTCAGCCCAAGTGGTTTCGATCAGATTCTTGATACGCTGGCCGCCAGTCGAAATGACAAATTTAAATAGCAGCCCCATAACCGGACCGATACCGGCCGTACTCTCAACCGTATCCCAGAATCGCTTCAACTCAGCGTCAGATAATGAACGTTCGACAGGAGCCGAGACTTTATCGACCTTTACCATTGCTGCCGGGTTGATTTCGAGACTATAAATTTTCGCATTGGAGCGGCCGACCACGCTCTCCGCCGTGAGCCCATGATTGAATGCCGCAACCAAGAACGAACGCATACGATCCGCCTGCACTTTGGAGCCACGCTCCCAAATCGGATTGAGGATGGTGAGGATATGATCAGCCCTAATATCCCGAGCCTTCATCCTCATCACCTCCGGGTGAGGCTCCTGCATGTTGGTCTTGAGAAGACGCTCTAACTCCTTCACGACGCCTGGTGTTGCCTTGATCCGACGGGATTCAATGTAGTCTTGAAACAGATCGTGAAAGCTTCCGCGGGAGGCCTCAATTTCCGCCAAGCGTAGACGCTCGAGCCGGTCCGCTTCCTCAATTGCAGCCGCAGCTTCTCGACTAGCCGCGGCCGCGGCCTGCTGTTCAGATATGCTCTCCAAGTACTTCGCTATACCGCCCGCAACTGCGACCTCAACTGAAATGCGCATCGCCTGCGCGCGAATGCCATCCAAGCTTTGCTCGTCTGTACCCACACGCGGCTTCTTCGCCAGCGTCCCGAGAGGCAGCCGCTTGTCGCTATCCGAGGTGCGTTCCCGGTAGTAGGCCTGAATCGCTCCGGAAGCTTTACGCTCGAGCAGCAAAGTCCCCTTTCCGCGAGAGCCGACCGGCTCCGACTGACGAGTCTTTACCGCATAGGCTTCCATCTCGGTCATTCGCGTACGCTTAGCCATTCTTTCCCCGTTTTCCCCATCCGTTCCCCGTTTCTCATGCAAAGGTACGCTAACAGGTGAAACATAGAAAGACACAAAACTGGCTACAGACCATGTAAACACTAGACAGAGCAAAACTTGTGAGATTCGATGAAGCGGGACGAAGCCTCAGAGCAAACGGCTTGTAATCAGTAGCTCCCGGGTTCGATTCCTGGTGCCGGCACCATACAAAACAAAGCCTCTGCAGAAATGCAGGGGCTTTGTTGTTTCTGGAATGTCCACATTTCGTCCACATCTCCGATTATCGGCAACCGCGAGCCGATTCTAATCGGAAGATTCCATGGACGATCGCACCTCAGGCTGGCTGCAAATCCCGCAACGCTTCCGGATGCTGGCTCGCAACACGCAATAGTGTCTGTGCCGCACCTGTTGGCTGCCTGCGACCTTGCTCCCAATCCTGTAACGTCCGCAAACTTACACCGATCAATTTGGCGAACGCACTCTGCGAAACGCCCATCTTGGCCCGCGCTTCAGCAGCCGCCGAGAGTGGCACCTCTGTCACACGAGCGGCTTTTCCCGCCTTCATTTGGCGGACAGAGTCCAGCAAGTCCTGCTGGAATTGCTCCAGTTCATTGACCATCGCTGATTTCCTCCTTCAGTTGCTTAAGAAAGGCTGCAGGCAGGTTGTCGAATTTGGCCTTGGTGTAGGCAATCAGCAACCAGATTGAGCCTTCGGAAAGCGTGTTGTAATAAATGACACGTGTACCACCTCGCTTGCCCATGCCGCTACGAGACCAGCGAACCTTGCGCAGGCCTCCGCTACCCGGCACGACGTCACCGGCCAGCGCTTTGCAGCAAGCCAGTTTATGAATTCATGCCGCTCACCATCGGCCCAGATACCGTCAACATAGCGCTAGAAAATTTCGGTTTCGATAATGGTATACATGGGCGGCACTATACGGCCCTGCCGTACAAGTGAGTAATGCACGTTTGTCTGATGCAGATCGATAAACACAAACTGTAGCTTCAGCCCTTCTTGGCCTGGGAAGGATCATTTTCAGCGCCTGCCCATAACCGGCACTCAACACATAATCAAGGTGCAAGGTTTTCTCGGCAACAGGTCGCGCTTACAGCTTCCCACTCACGCTCAACATGCCTCTCTGTATCAGATGACCGTGTCTAAAAAATAGATCTGTCACCATTGCCCGCGAATTATGCCCAAGCTCCCGGTCGTAAGGAGCCGCCAGTCCGGTGTTAGTGGACAACCCTCACAGGTCGCAGGGGCCTTGATCCCTGATAACACTCAACATTCTTGGCGGGATGACGTGGGGAAAGTTTTAAGAGTTTGCTTCGAGAGGAGTTCGATCATGGCATTGGTCGGTAGACGAGACGGGCGAAATTTTGGCTATGGCCGGCAGTTGAGTTATGCCGGGCCACAGGCATTGCGAGATCTATTTGGCGGAAGGCATTACGGCACAGTCAAAGCGCACAGTGATCGCTGGCAGGCATTTGTACGCTGGTGTCACTCGGAAGATGGGCCGGGGTTTAACGATGCGCGGCAGATTGATCGGCAGACTTTGCTGGATTACGCCGGACATCTACGCCAGCAAGTTGAACAAGGTGAGCTCACCATTGCCACCGCTCAAAACCGGTTGTCCAGTGTGGACCGAACCATGGCCACGCTTCGTGGTGATCAGCATGTGAAAGTACTGAGTCCGAGCAAGGTGCTGGGAACGCGGCGCACGGGCGTTCGTTGCTCGGTGCCGCAGGGCCAAGACCGCGAACACGTGAAGCGGATGAGCCTATCAATTCATTGCACATAATGATATCAAAATAGTAGCATCTCGCAGAACGGCTCCACCCAATCAAGGAAGAATCTGGATGAAACGGCGTTTGACGGCACTTGTAATTGGAATTTCAAACTACCCTAACGGTGGAGCTTTAGCTAACGCTACGCATGACGCCATCGATATGGCCTCAGCACTTGAAACTCTGGATTTTTCAGTAATATTAAAGACTGATTGCACAGCTGAAGATATAGATAGATCTATACAAAATTTCAAGGACAATCTTAATAGTAATGATGTAGGGCTATTTTATTTTGCAGGTCACGGCATTCAAATAAAAGGCGAAAACTACCTAATTACTACCGATACAAATTTTTCGGATGAAATTTCAGTAAAACACACATCGTTTGCTTTGAATCGGCTTATCGAAGTTATGGATGACTGTTCAAATCCAACAAATTTGATAATTTTGGATGCATGTCGCAACAACCCTTTTGTGCGAGCTTGGAATCGTGGGCCTGAATTGTCTGGGCTGGCCTCGGTATATACTCCGAAAGGAACGCTGATCGCATTTGCCACGTCGCCAGGCGAAGTGGCCGCAGACGGTCCAAATCGTAATGGAAGTTACACCGAGGCGCTCCTTAAGCACATCAACACCCTAGACATTTCCGTTGAAGATCTTTTCAAACGAGTTCGAAATACGCTAAGCGTCACCACGACCAACAAACAGACATCATGGGAGCACACTTCTCTTTCTGGTGATTTTTTCTTTAACATTAGCGCTGGGCGACGACTTACAATCTATAGCGCAGCAGCTATCGCGGACTCAACGTTCACTCCTCAGGCTGGAACACTAATTGCTGAATGTATTCGCGACTTAAAATCCAGGAATTGGTATACTCAAAATCCTGCCATTGCTAAGCTCACGAAGGAAAGGCTTGAATCATCGGATATAAACACGCTGTTCGTTTTGGGCAGAAATATCTATCAAGCCGCATGTGGCTCGGCGAACGACGCAATCAATTACATAATTGATTTCAATAACAAAACTTCGGAGCTTTCCCAGAAAAACAGAAAATCCATATTGGACGGCATGCTATTTGAAGTGTTTTTCAATTCAAAAGGTGAGATCAGAGAAACATTTAAGACATCAAAGTTCGATCAGCTTTTTGAGTTGCGAAAAATTGAGTCCCTTGCCTCTAGCTTTGAGCTTATATCAGATGTGCTAATTACGTACCAAAATCGATTTTATGTCATACCTGGAAAGCCCAGACAGATCAGCATCGACATTAAATCGAAGCAGCTCGACTCAGGCGAGCAACTGATCACTGGGATTTTTTTCGAAGGGACCAATATCATTAATCTCACTTTCAACAAAAGCTACGAAGATATTACCGCTCACCCAATCAGATACGACAGCCTAGTAAAAATGATTACCACGCAGATGATGATCCCAAAGTCACAGCTAACCATTACTAGCGACTTTGATGAAGCATCCAACATCTTAATACCATTTGGCACTAATCTCGCAAAATAAACCTTCTTCTAAGAGAAGCTGTTTCTAGGTTTGTAAAGCGACCTTTAACAAGCTGTCGATAGCTTAGGTTACTTTAGATTCAATTTGTACGCACAAGGAGGGTGAGCTATGCGCAAAGGCTTGTTTGTCGGAATAAACAACTACAGCCATGTTTCCAAACTCAGTGGCTGTAACAACGATGCTATGGCGATGGCTTCTGTACTGGAGCGTCATTCCAGTGGGCGACCAAATTTCAGCAATAAAATTTTGACCTCGGCTGAAGAGGACGTGAGTCTGACGTTACTCAAAGACAATATTCGTAGTCTATTTTCTGGAAAATGCGATGTCGCGTTATTGTATTTCGCCGGGCATGGTCAGTTTGATACGGATATTGATGAGGGGATGCTTATACCGCAGGACTACAAAATGGGAGGTGACGGCCTACGAGTCAGCGACATTTTGAAATGGGCACATGATGCCACGCAGATTGAAAACAAAATAATCATACTGGACTGTTGCGAGGCCGGTGGTGCAGGAGATAGTCGCGCTCTAAGGGGCGGAGCTAGCATGTTGAGCGAAGGAGTGACTATCCTCACAGCCTGCAAAAAAACAGAGCCTGCGCTGGAGAAAAACAGCCATGGCGTATTCACCGGCCTACTTCTGCAGGCTTTACACGGGGGAGCTGCTAACGTTCTCGGCAAGGTCACGCCTGGCAGCGTCTACTCGTTTGTCGACAATGCACTTGGAGCATGGGAACAGCGGCCCGTCTTCAAAACCAACGTATCGCAATTTATTGCGTTGCGAGAAGTCGCACCTCTAATTTCCGAGGAAATACTGCGCAAACTACCCGACTGGTTTCCCGATGCAAGCTTTGAGTTCCCCTTAGACCCTAGTTACGAACCTACTGAAACCGCAGTGTTCAACTCCGACAAAGGCGACGTCTTCGCTCAGTTGCAAAAATGTAATCGCCACAGCTTGATAGAGCCAGTGAACGCTGACCACATGTATTACGCCGCAATCAACTCCACCGGCTGTCGTCTCACTGCCCTAGGAGCCTATTACCGAGAACTTGCAATCAAAGGACATTTCTGATGCCTGTATTTATCAGTTACCGCCACACCGACCGTGACCAAGCCATAGAAATAAACAGTCGACTGAAAAAAGCAAACATCAATACCTACTTAGACGTATTGGATGCTGAATCTCAATCCACCGAAGACATCACAGCTGTTATTACCCGTAACATCACCCAATGCACACATTTGCTCGCCGTCGTTTCGGAGAGAACCGCACTGTCGTGGTGGGTGCCATTTGAAATTGGTGAGGCTACAATCAGCAATCGACGAATCTGCTCCTTCAAAACTGGAGGAACTGAGCTTCCCGAGTACCTTGAAAAGTGGCCAAAAATGACCAAGGCCACAGATATCGACTTATTCATCGAATCCTATAAAAGCGAACTCATCTCCGAACGCTCGATAAGCCTTGAATCGATCGTGGGCAGCGAATCACTCCACAAAATAAACAAGAGCAACGCTGATAAATTTCACTCGGAACTCAAGACGAAGATTCGTCGAGGGTATTAAAAAAAAGCGACTATTTTAGTAGCAACAAGGCCAAGATAATCCCGCCTTGTTGCTTTTGTTATTTAGTTGGCCAACCCTGTGAGATTAATTTTACCGCTGGCGAACGGTCGAACCGCTGCGGCCTGCGCGAAACGAATCAGACCTCCCAAAAAAGTCTTTCGCTAATGACCGGCAACAAGCTTTACCACCGATTCTACGTAGAACTCATCTGCAATAAATAGTTAGCCCGTTACCACAGTAATTTGTCCACGATACGTGGTATTCCGGTCGTCCCACGCGTAGAGTCTAGTGCCAAAAAATCCCACAGATTTTGATTATGGTTGTTACTTAGCCAAATCTCATAAATATGCTGATTTATACCTATAGCCGCAACGAATCTTGCAGAGTCCCAATTTGTGCGTCCGGCTCCCCGCGGACTTGGATTTGGTATGCCACGAGGCAAAGTGCCATTCCATTGATCCCACGTGCGCAAACCGAGTGGAGGTAAATATGTAGATCGGGATATGTGAAAATACGAGAGCCCAGAGTGTCTCCCATCAATCATCGGGGCCAAATCTGGAAACAAGCAATGTAATGTCTTGCTTGCAGCAACAAAACCGCCGCTCAAGGTCACTGAGCCCGGTGCGGCCAAAACGTTAAAGAGCTCTTGCAACTCCAGTGATAAATTAGAATGCGTCGAGGAGTTGATAATGGTGCAAGGCGATGTTGGCAATGGAAGTGAGAAATTTTGTATCCAGTTTAGGATTCCAGCAGGAAGTCCATTTAGAACCCCATGTAGCACCGGAAGAGCGACGAGAACCGAGCGTTGTGCGCTCATACCAAAGGCGGTCAATAGATTATGAATTTCCGCAGCGGCGTTCCCATTTTTAATCCAGTTTGCGAGGCTTCCATGGGTAGCAATCCCTTGTGTTCTGCCAACAATAAAGCTTTCATATGTAATATTGTAATTAGCAGTACGTGAGTTTGGTATGTTGTACGCCGCGATCATCGCTGGAAGCATCGCCGGCAGCGCCGCCAATTGCGTATTCACTGGTATAGGCATTTATTTCACCAAATAAAACATTTTATATTTAATGACTAACTATGAATAGATTACCAGAGGCATAACGCCTGACGGTTTGTGGCTAATTTTTTGAAGTCAGCACAAGCAGTCTTTTTATTGACTGCCTCAGCGAAACAGCGCCATGCAGTAAAATAAGCTACGTTTGCAATAGGAATCTGAGTTGTCAATCGCATTCCGTTACCGCGAATGGTCACCGATCGCTTGGTACGGTAGGCATCTACAGCACGTTGATACTGTACATTAGTCAATATCGCAGCCATAAAAGTTCGTTCCCTCTGGAAGTCTGCGACTACTCGGATATAGTTCCTATTACCTTCAGGGTCGCACGAGCGGAGCTCGACTATGGAGCCAGTCACCGTTATATTATGTTCCCCACGGAAGTACTCCTTAATAAAGGCGACATAGTCCCTTAATCGTGTAATCTTATCTTCGGCAATCCAACCGGCAGCAGAGGTCCGTATAGAGGCTCCTGTTTCTAGAGAAAACTCAATGGTATCCATACCAGGCCCTAAAATCATCTTCGGCAAGTCTTCCAACAGTTCCACATCAAGCAGTGAAATGGCGTCCGCCATTGACTCTTCGGTGTATAAAGACTGTGTATCGCTGAGTACTCGATCATTCAATAGCCGAAAATAATGACGAACAAACTTTATTCGAGTCAATCACCTCATACCCGAACAAATCGGCTTGCCGGAGCGTTGTTCTTGGCACCTCGATGTTAGCAATGAAACTACCGACTTTTGTTTGAAGTAAAAGGCATTCGTTTGCGAAAGTACTGGCTGTTACTCGATTATAGTTATGATCCCCACCCAGCTTAAATTTGACGCTTTCATATAACCCTGCTCCCATATGAGTCAAAAATTCCCCAAACGCCAAAAGCGGCATCGCACCCCAGCGAGTAGACGAATCCACGAATCGTGATGAGATACGAGCAGGACTTGAATCTGCATTTGAAACGGCGCTCTCAACCATTTCGCCGAAGCGACTGTAACCATACAAATCCAATAGAGAGTCAGCAGCGGCCTGCAAAAGACTATCTACACCAGGCTTGAATGAGTCATCGGGTAGCGCGATGGAGTACTTCCCCTCGATCCCAAGGGCAGCCGGCGGATAAAAAAAACGAAGTCCCTTGGTTTGACGCCCTTCTACCCATCCTGAGGCGGTGAGAAAAGTCTGGAGCTTTTCGGCGAGGATAGACAGGTCTTCAGATCTATGACTCATACCTCTATCCCCAGCTGCTCGTAGCAAGATCGGACGAAACCGAGCCCAAGACGATTGGCCTTCGGAATCGAAATCCTAATTTGGTGCGCGTTCTCGGTCTCATTAACCCCCTCATCTGGTAGGTACCAGTATGCACTTCCAGCAACTGACAATTGGAACTCGTCTATGGCTATACAGTCCGGTGGGGCTGAATCGAACACTACAAGAATTAGGTGCATGGTTAAAAACTGAGGACGTCTGGCGACGAGATCATTATAGGTCTTGGATTCGAGATCAAACCTGATCTGATCGCCATCGTCCGTGACTCCAGCAGATGTGGTTGCCTTGAGCTGAAAATCTGGCTTGTAGGGGAGTCAAGGTAACGCATCCCTCCTTGGGGAGTGTGTCGCACTGAACAGGGCAGACAACCATGTCCACTCCATGGTCAAGCGAGGGCTCCGTAACCTTATATCCGTGCCCGTTAGCGAGGATTCGAAGAAATTCCTTCGAGATCGCTTCCTTGATCTGAGCCTCCGTCATATGCCCGCCGTGCCTTTTTTTGACGGCATAACGTATGAAAATACTGAGTGTTAGTCATGAAAGGCATAAGGCCACCACTACTCCAAGTGACGTTCGGCACTCGAACAAGTGTAGCGACACGTCCTTCATTAGCGAGGAAGGCGGTCACCCAGAGATTTGGCCCTCTCGGGGCAGAAGCCCCCCCCTCATGGGAAGCCGGTGAAGCCTCAGACGCCATAGCAGTTGGAAAACTTGACTCACATAGCCGACGTTGAACGAATTGCGTACAAATTGTACAAGTGTCCCGATAGCTGCTGAATCCGGATTCGATTCCACTTAAGGCCACAACTAGCTGATGTATTTATAGTTACTGGTTGGGGTACGCCGAGTTTTCCACCAAAATCCATGCGCCCGGAAAACCTAGCCTCCCCGAAACATACCGTTCGTCTGGTGCCGGCACCATACAAAACGAAGCCCCTGCAGAAATGCAGGGGCTTCGTTGTTTCTGGGGTTTGGTTTTCCGCCCCAAATGAAAAAGCCCCCGACAGTTTTCGCTGTCGGGGGCTTTTCTCCATCATTCGGTTGTTGAACCTACGCGGCCTCAACGGAAAGCAAAATCCACCGCCCAAGCTGCTGCAACGCACGCTCGACACTCTCGATCTTGGAGTGATGAAGGAAATCGACTAACCGATCTACCTGAGGCCGTTGCACACCCAAACGGCGTGCCAACTCCGCTTTGCTCATTCCAGACTCCAGAAGCGTATTCCACAGCGCAACCTTCGCGGCAGTCAACGCAGGCAGACGCAAAACAGCGTCACCGTCCTGTTCCTCCGCATCACCTGTCGGAATCAACCGCCGATCATCAACGTAGATTGAGAAGGCTGTTTCCATAACCTCAATGGCGCCATCGAGCACTTCCTCTAGGGTGTCGCCAGCGGCGTGCATCTCTGGAATTTCTGCGCAGGACAACCAGGCACTGCCCGGCTCTTCGTGGATTTCCAACGCATATTCGAACATCACGCTTCCTCTCATTGAAAAATGGGGACAGATTTATTTCCAGTGAGCTTCCCTCCCACGCTCAACATTACCCCTCCGTATCAGATGAGCGTGCTAAAAATAGATCTGTCACCATTCCCAAAATAACTGCTTCCGTTTGAATACGACGATCCGTTTCGGGGAGAATGTTGGTCGCTCAAATGCCACCAGGCCAAGGATCTCAAATGGAAGTCACACAAATCGCTGCGCTTATCGTCAATCGGCTTGACGAAATGGGCACTGACATTCAGAGACAGTGGAACAATCCCGAGGGCACCCACACTCGCCACTTCTTCGTTGACGACCTGCTCACGGACGAAATGGCCGAGGCGATTTATGAGGCGTTCCCGCGTAATGCTGATGGGTTCTTTGACCGCCAGTCGTTCCGGGAGAAGAAAAAGACGCTGACCAATCTCTCCGACTATCCGCAGATCCTGAGCGCCGTGACCTACGCAATGCAGCACGAATCTGTTGTGGCCAAGGTTGCACAACTGGTCGGGATGGACGATGTCGTGCCGGACCCAAGCCTGTACGCCGGCGGTCTGTCGATGATGTTCCAAGGCGACTTTCTGAACCCTCACATCGACAACAGCCACGATGGCACGCGCAACCTGTACCGCCGCCTGAATCTGCTCTATTACGTGTCGCCCGACTGGGTGCTTGAAAATGGCGGCAACTTTGAGCTGTGGGATCCGAAGGTCAAGCAGCAGAAAACGATCGTGTCCAAGTGCAATCGCCTGGTGGTGATGGAAACCAACAAATACTCCTGGCACTCCGTGAGCGGTGTTCGCGCCGAAATGCCTCGGTGCTGTGTTTCCAACTATTACTTCTCGGCAACTTCGCCGGATGATCACGAATACTTTCACGTAACGTCGTTCAGTGGCCGCCCGGAAGAAACGGGTCGTCGCCTGCTGGGTATTGTGGACAACAGCCTTCGTAATGTGGTCTCGAAAGCGCTGCGAGTGGGACGAGGAACGAAGCTGATCAACAAAAAAGATCAAAATGATTGAGCCGAATTTCAACGATCCATTCGGTATCAGATTGATTCTGCAATCCTGGTTTCATTGACAGGCTAAAAGCAAAACAAGCCCCTTTGCGGCTTGAACCTATCGTTCACAATTTTGTATGGATGCAGCTGACCGAAGCCTCGGCCAGCCGCATCAGGTCAATCAACTGCGCCCGATCGACACACCAACGGTCAGTGCCCGGCGCTCTGCCCGCCATCCACATGCAGAATCTCACCGGTCACAAACGCCGCGTTATCCAGATACACCACGGCCTGCGCGATATCGTCGACCTCGCCCATGTGCCCAACCGGGTGCAGAGCCCCCAGTGCCGCGTGGGTTTCCTCGCCATGCATCGGCGTCTTGATGATGCCAGGCGACACCGCGTTCACCCGGATCCCGCGTTTGGCGTATTCGATGGCCAGGGATTTGGTGGCGGCGTTTAGGCCGCCCTTGGTCAGTGAGGCGAGAACCGAGGGCACGCCGTCGACCGCGTGGTCGGTCAGGCTGGTGGTGATGTTGACCACGTGGCCCTTGCCCTGTTTTTCCATTTCGGCAATGGCCAGTTGGGTGATGTAGAAGAAGCCGTTTAGGTTGACCGACAGCACTGCGGCGTAGTCTTCCGGGGTGTAGGCGGTGAACGGTTTGGCGACGAAGATGCCGGCGTTGTTGACCAGGGTGTCGATGCAGCCAAAGCGTGCCACGCCTTCGCTGATCACGCGTTGAGCGGTGACCGGGTCGCCGATATCGCCGGCGATGGTCAGGATCTGCGGGTCGTTCGACGGTTTGATCGAGCGCGAGGTGGCGACGATGTTGTAGCCCAGTTCACGGAAGGCCTTGACCATGCCTTCGCCCAGACCTTGGGAGGCGCCAGTGATGACGACGGTTTTTTTCGAATGGCTCATGATGAAATCCTCAATCAATAAGTAAGTGTTGAATCAGGCCGCAGCCAGTTGTTTCAGCATTTGTTCGTAGTACTCGACCGATTGCGAACCAGACACCAGGTGCTTGCCGTTCAGGATCAGCGCGGGCACCGAATTGATCCCGTGCTGCCGGTAGAACGCCTGCAGTTGCCGCACTTCGCTGGCGAATTCGTCGTTGGTCAGCACCTTGCGGGCCCTCGCTGCATCCAGTCCTGCTTCGCTCGCCAGACGTATTAGTGTCGGGTGGTCGTTCGGGTTGTCGCCGTCGCGGAAATAAGCCCGCAGCAGGATCTTCTTCAGCGCAATCTGCCGCCCTTCCTGCGCCGCCCACATCAGCAATCGATGGGCATCGAAGGTGTTGTGGAAGTGCGTACGTTTCTCCAAGTCGAACTTGAAACCGATGGCCTTGCCGCGTTCGATCTGCATCTTCTTGCCGGCAGCAACGTCTTCGGCGGTGCGGCCGTATTTGCGCATCAAGTGCTGCACCGCCGGTTCGCCTTCAGCGGGCATGTCCGGGTTCAGTTCGAAGGGTTTGTAGGTCAGCTCCACCGAAACCTCGCCGGCCAGATTGCCGATCGCCTGCTCCAGCGCTGTCGCCCCGAGCGCGCACCAGGGGCACACCACGTCGGAGATGAAATCGATGGTCACAGTCGGGGTCATGACTGGCCCCGTTCCGCCAGTTGTCGGCGGTATTCGGTGGTGGTGATACCGGCGTAGCCCCAGTTATCGGTGTCGACTTCTTCGATCACGATGTGGGTCAGGTCCGGGCGTTTGTTGAGGACGCGTTCCAGGGTTTCCGTGATTTCGGCGATCACCTGAGCTTTCTGCTCACGGGTAACACCGTCGCGGGTGATGCGTACGCTGACAAATGGCATGACGATTACTCCAGTGACCTGGCCTCGGGATGATGGTCAGGTGTTGGAGCTCAATTTAGGCGTGTGCCGGGAGGGGAAAAAGTAGGGGTGGGGTACTTCATTTGTGAGGTGGTGTAATGAATAACTTGTCACAACCAGGCCTGAATTTGAGCAAAAGACCGCGTCCGATATCAGCTCATTCGCAGTGATCTCTGAGACCTATCCGTAAAATTTGCGGGCGAAAGCCCCCATTCGTGTCAGTCGTTTCCCTTTGAAAAACCCCGGAAACGCACCCAAACCGTGCACTTTTTTTGACCCCAATCACCCCAGCGTCACCAAAAACCCCGATCCTGTGTCAGCCTCCAGCCATCGGCAGGGACATCAATTCGCTACTAATTGCGCGACAACTATGCTCAGGTGCAGGAATATAGCCGGCAAATGGAGCCGTTCAGGCCGTCACGTACACAACAATACCCAGCCCACTTCAGAGGGCATTACCCATGGATAGCAGAACCTTACGCAACCTCATGCGCATCGTGCAGACCGGCTCGTTGTCGGCCGCAGCCGAGCATTCGTGCCTGACTGTGCAGGCCCTGGCCGCACAGTTGAACAAGGTCGAAGAACAGTTCGGTTTCCGCTTGTTTCGCCGTTCCAACAAAGGGCTGACGCTGACGCCGCAAGGCACGGAGCTGACGCCCTATATGGACAGAGTGCTGATTGCCACGCGGCAGATGGAAGAGAAAGTCGAAGCATTGAAGGTGCCGGGACAGCGCACGTTGAAAGTGGCGTTGAACACCACGCTGGACCCGGACTTCAACCGACGATTGATCGGACGCCTGATCGACGTGTTTCCCGACTACCAGATGGAATTCAGCTACGCCGAGTCGATGGAAAACCTCAGCAAGCTGAAGAACGAGGACTTCGACCTCGCGGTGTTGATCGGCCCGCAGCGTCCGGGTTTGCCGAGCATTGTCCTGCCTGAAGTGCAGGTGCAAGTGGTCGGCGCGCATTGCGGTCAGGAAAACGATCCGCTGACGTTGCTCGGCAACAAGTTTCAGGTGCGTCCGGCAGAGGATTGTCCGTATTCCCACAGCTTTTTGCGTTTTCTCGACGCCGGGCTGGGTAATCACGAGAACAGTCAGCGGACGATTTATTCCTGTAGCGAAACGCTGACCCTGTCGCTCATCACGCAGATGGACGCGGTCGGCATGGTCTCCCGCGAGGCCGCACAGAAGAACGGTCTGACGATTTTCCCCGGGTTCGAGGATTTCCTCGAAGTGCGCCTGGCGGTGAACAACCCGGATCTGTCCGGCCAGGCGTTGAACGATGTGGTCGATTTGCCGCTACATGAACGAGCCGAGCGCAATGTACGCAGCCGTCCCAACCGCCACACTGAGAAAGAGGTTTTTGCTGAAATACGCACATAACAGCGTCGGAATCGCTGCATAGAATTCCGGGCGATCGAGCTGTATGTGCTGATCCTTGATCAACAAGGGAGTCAGGCTGATCGCAGCGACGATCGCCACCGGCAGGTATTCCAGCGCCCGGGCGATGAAGGGCGGCCAGTGCTCGGTGTTGACCTGCAACGGCAAGGCACGCGGCAGGAAGGTCACGGCCATCATCAGCGCGACCACCAGAATCAGGAACGTTTGGTCAGGCATACACCCACTCCGCAGCCCACAAACGTGGCGATGAAAACGTTGAATGGCGAGCTGCCGACCAGGCTCAGTGCGCCCATGCAGACCACAGCGGCCAGTGCGGCGATGAGTTTGTTGCGGGTGTTGCACAGCGAGACCAGCACGTAGAGCATCATCGCGGTCAGCGCATAGTCGAGCTGGTATTTGATCAGATGCGACGCGTACTGCGCGCACAGGGCGCCGAGCAATCCGCCGATCACCCAGGAGGTGTGGCAGAACAGGTTGAAGCCGATCAGATAACGGATGTTCACCGGCACCCCGGTGCCGAGCTTGACGCTGTGGAAGGCGAACGATTCATCGGTCAGGCCACCGGCGTAGCACCAACGCTCCATGCGGCTCAGGCCCAGCGCCCGCAGGGCCTTCGCCATGTACACCGACATCAGCATGTGCCGCGCATTGATCAGAAACGTGGTCAGCACGATGGTGGTCAGTGACGCCCCGCTGCTGATCAGCGCCAGCGCCGCGAATTGCGAAGCCCCGGCATACACGAACAGACACATGGCCACCGGCAGCCACAGCGGCAGCCCGGCGTTGACCGCCATCAGCCCGAACACGAACGACACGGTGAAATAACCGGCCACCACCGGGCTGGCTTCGGCAAAAGTGCGCGACGGCTGACGGTCGACCATCAGCGGCGCACTGCCGGATGTTTCATTCATAGATCCCTCTCAAATGTCCGCTCGCCGTGTGGTTCGCAAAAACCCTGGGCAGTCCAGAAACGCTTGCCCGCGAGGTTAGCATCATCGACGAACAGGAACATCCGCAGCACACCGACTCGTTTCATGTCGGCCGACGCCGCTTCCACCAGCCGCTGGCCGACGCCCTGGCTGCGATAGCGCGCGCTGACCGCCAGATGGTTGATCGTGCCGCGACTGCCCAGCATGCCGCCCAGCACCGCGCCGACGATCTCGCCTTCGACATCGAAGGCCAGATACGCCGTGGTGGTCTTCTGGATCAGCACGCCGCGCAGGCATTTGGCGTCCTGCCATTCGCAGAACGACACTTCGTCGAACTGGCGGAAGAAGCGCTCCATGCGCTGCGCATCCTTGGCCGTCGCGCGCCGCAGCACCACCGGCGTCGAGCATTCGACGCCGTCAATTTGAGTGATCTGATTAGCGAACAATGTCGAAAGCGGTCCCGGGCCGCGAGAAGGAAATCGCCAGAATCTGCCGGTACGCCATGGCATGGGAGTGGGTATTGCGTGCCGGTGTCACGTAGTGGCGCATGTCGCGGTCGAGGAAGTAAGTGGTGTCGAGGATTTCCAGGTAAGTGGTCGACGCCAGTTGCTGCTCGTGAATGTCGTACAGACGGCTTTCGGCGCCCTCGACATTGTTGCGGCCCCAGAAGTGCACACCGCTGAACGGGTAACCGTCGCAATGAATGCCTTCCGGCGTGATTTCCAGTTGTTTGCCGGGTTTGATCTCGATGCGGATCTGATGGATCTGGCATTGCCAGATTTCATCGTGCAGCTCTTCCGGCAACACGCTTTTGTACACTTCGAAATCGGTGTCGATCAGGCTGCGCATCACCGGCGAACTGATGACTTCATCAGAGAAGTCCTGGAAGTGCCGTACAACGCCGCCCACGTAAGCATTGTTTTCCTTGGACTGCACGTACGCGCGATGTTCCAGTTGCTTCAGTTCGCGTGTCTTGGGGTTGTACTCAAAGTCGCTGTAACGACGGTAACGCATGCCGGCTTCGGCCTGACCGTAGTAACTGTCAGGCTCCATGTTTTCCCAACTTTTGGTCAGTCTGACGAAGTCGGCGAAATGACCGTAGAGATTGAAGTCAGCACCCTGCACATTGGCGTACTTGTCACGCCGTAGCGATTCGCCCACTTCTCTGGTTAAAACGATCATTACCAAATTCTCCGCTGCATTGAGCGGCCTAATCTATTAGGTGGAGAATTTGCGTCCATGAGAAAGAATTTCAGGCATTTAAAGCCCTGTTTGAAACGCGATTTGAAACGCCTTCAAAGTGCGTTTCAAATGACAAAAACACGGGTTTTTATGCTTTTTTTTCAAAAAACGTCAAAAAAAAACCCCGAACCAGTCGGGGTTTTTTATGGCGTTTCGCAGCCTTAACCGATCATCAGAAGATGTTGATCGGGTAATCCACGAACACACGCAGCTCGTTGCCGCTGACGTTGTATTCGCTGGATTTCTGCGAAACACGCAGGATCGAGCTGCGCAGTTTCACGCTCAGGTCTTTGGCCGGGCCACTTTGCACGACGTACTTGAACTGGTTGAAGATTTCGCGCTCGGTGCCGCCTTCGCTGGTGGACGTGGTGATGTTGTCGCCACGCACATAAGCGAAGTTGTAGCTCAGACCCGGTACGCCGAATGCGCCGAAGTCCAGGCCGTAGCCCAACTGCCAGCTGCGCTCGTCTTCAGCGTTGAAGTCCGACCAGTAGGAGTTGGCCAGGTAGATGGTGTTGCCACCGTCACCCACGCGACCCTGACCTTTCTGGTAGCCGCCATAGGCGTAACCCAGGTTGCTGTCGCCGGTGGAACGCTGGTGCGCCACGGTGAACGAGTGCGGGCCGGTAGCGAAGGTCGCTGCCAGGCTCCAGATCTTGTTGTCGTCGCCGGTCACACCGTTTTCGCGGACATAGGAGTTGTCCAGCTTGGTGCGGTAACCGTTGAAGTCCAGGGTCAGGGACTGATCCTTGTCGATCGGGAACACGTAGTTGGCGTTCACGTATTGCTTCTTCAGCACGTCTTCGACGTCGGAAGCGTACAGCGCAGCCTTGAACTGTTCAGTGAACTGGTAGCTACCGCCCAACACGTTGATCGACTTCAGACCACCGCTGTCACGGCCTTCAGCGCTTTTGCGCGATTCGGCAGTGAAACGACCGGCATCCAGTTGCAGACCTTTGATCTCTTTGGAAGTGATCAAGGTACCGGTGTAGCTTTCCGGCAGCAGACGCGAGTTGTCGTAGTTCAGCACCGGCAGGGCCGGCATCTGGTCACCGTAAGTCAGGGTGGTGTTGGACAGGCGGAATTTCACCGCTGCGCCGCCCTTGGACAGGTCATTGGCCGGGTGGCCGCTATCGCCCTTCTTGAAGAAGTCGATACCTTGGGCGCCGCTGCGATCTTCGCTGCGCTCCAGGTTCAGGGCGTACAGACCGAATGCGTCCACACCGACACCGACGGTGCCCTGGGTGAAACCGGACGAGAACGTACCGATGGCCGCCTGGCCCCACTCGGATTTGTCCTTGTTGCCGTCTTTATAGTCACGATTGATATAGGCATTGCGCAGCAGCACTTTGAGGCTGCTGTCTTCAACAAAACCCTTGGACTCTGCCTGGTCGTTAGCCATGGCCTGAGTGGCGCTCAACATCCCCAATGCGATCAGACTGATCCGCTTGTTCAACATTTTGTTTTCCTTATTACGGGTTGAAACGCGCTGTGTCGAACGGCTGAAACGGCGCTAATGCACTCTTTTTTCACCCCGAAACAAAAAGGCCCGCCCACGACAAAGTCGTGGCGGGCCTTCTTATTATTTTTGAGTCATGGCGGTTGGCCACAGGCGTTGGGCCGAATCGTAGCCGCGCCCTGAACAATGTGTCAATTTCAAGAATCGTCTTTAAATAGGCAAAAATCGTCTAAAAAAAGTAAATTTTTCGATGGCTGCGTGCAGGGAAACGCCTGTAATCAGGGATTTTGATGCCGTCTCACGCGCAACCGTCGAGGCCGCAAACCGGCAAGGTTTGCGCCGATGGTGCCGACGGAATCGACTCGCTCAACCACTGTGCAAAGGCCTGCGGTTTGCCGAGCCACGGGCCGATATCGATCAGGGTGAACTGCCCGTCCTGTTCCAGCGCAAAGGTCGGAAAGCCTTGGCCACCGAGTTTCGCCAACAATGCGCGGCTGTTCTTTATGTGTTGATCGGTGTCAGTCGCTTTGAGGGTTTTGAGGAACGTATCCGCCTCGTAGCCCATCTCTGCCGCGCACTCCACGAGCACGGCTTCATCGGCAATACGCCGGCCTTCTACATAGTGTGCGGTTTGCAAACGGCCAAGCAGTTCCAGGCCACGCTCATCGATGCTTTCTGCTGCCATGACAGCAGCAATCGGTGGCGCGGAATCAAAAACCGCCGTGTGATCGCGCAACAGACCTTCGAAATAGGCTTCGCCAAACGGCTGTCCGGTGTATTCGGCGATGCGTCGGTCGTGAGGCATCACGTAATTGCGCAGTTGCGGTGAAACACTCTGGCGGTTGGCACCGGTCATCATACCGCCCGCGTGGGCGATCACCGGCAGCACTTGTTGTGCGGCTTGTACCAACGGTTTGGCGCCATAGCACCAGCCGCACAGAGGGTCGTAGATGTAGTGAAGGATCATCTGAAAACTCCGGAAATCGATGGCGGCCACGTTAGTCCCTCGGCCGTTGCAGAAAAACGCCGGAATGGCTTTCAGTCTGTTTCGGCAATCGGTCGAATGCGCTTGTTGTGAGTCCCGTGACAGTCTTGAAACAGACACGAAACAAATTGACACAATCAAACCACGGAACTTTTCCGGAATAATTAACGGAAGCAAATGCAAAGCATTACCATTCGCGCACTCGAATTCTTCCACCCTTCCGGATGCGCTTTTCAATGCCTGCCCCGTTCCGTCTCACGCCCGTCACGCTTGGGCTTTCTGCCTTTTTGTCCTCCGGTTTCGCTTACTCCGCGACCGAACTTCCCACCACTTCGATCAGTGCTGAAGCGCAGGCCGACGACCCGCGCGTAAAGGTCAGCAACACCGCAACCCGCACGTCCACCCCCGTGCGTTACGTGCCGCAGGCGATCGATTCGATCAAGACCGCCAACGTTGCGGATTACGGCGTCAATGACATCGAAGATGCCCTGAGCGGGATTCCCAACGTCAGCGGCGGAGGCGACACGCGCTTCGACAGCCTGCGCATCCGTGGTTTCGACGCCAGCAACGACTTCTATCTGGACGGCATCCGCGACGACAGCCAGTACAAGCGCGATCTGCACAACATCGAACGCGTCGAAGTGCTCAAGGGCCCCGCCGCCGTGCTGTACGGCCGTGGCAGCCAGGGCGGGATCGTCAACCGGGTGAGCAAGGCGCCCGAGGCCGGCCGCCGCTCGACCATTGAGGCCCAGGGCGGCAGCGAAGATCTGCGCAGCCTGTACGCCGACCTCAGCGCCGACCCGAGCGAAAACATCAGCCTGCGCCTGAACATGGGCAACATGGACGAGAACAGCTTCCGCGACGGCGTGAGCGGCAACCGCAAACTGTTCGCGCCGTCGATGAGCTGGCAGCTTACCCCTGACCTGAACTGGCTGGTGCAATACGAATACAGCCGCTACAACCGCACGCCGGATCGCGGCATTCCCGGGGTCGGTGGACGTCCGGCGGATGTCGGCCGGGACACGACCTACGGCAACGATCACGATTTCATCGACGACAAGACGCAGTCCCTGCGCTCGAAACTGAGCTATGAAATCAACGACAACTGGCAACTGCGCCACACGCTCGGTGTGTTCAAGCTCGACAGCGATTTCGACAACACCTACCTCACCGGCTTCGATGCGAAGACCAACAAGGTCACCCGCCAGCACTGGCAACAGGACCTGACCACCCGCAACGTGTTCAACAACGTCGAACTGGAAGGCGGCTTCGATACCTTCGGCCTCGAACATCGACTGCTGACCGGAATCGAAACCGGCAGCCAGCGCCGCGACCCGACCCTGTACAACGCGGCCACCGGCCGTGGCACCCAACCGGTGCCGTCGCTGGATCTGTACAACCCGGATCGCAGCCAGCGCCACACCGGGCGCATGCAGGTGTCGAGCAGCAGCCACACCGAAGTCGAAAGCCGCGCGATCTATGTTCAGGATCAACTGCGCCTGAACGATGAATGGCAACTGCTGGCCGGTCTGCGCTACGACACTTTCGATATCGAGTCGACCAACAAACTGCGCAACATCTCCGAGGACCGCGACAGCCACAGCACCAGCCCGCGTTTCGGCGTGGTCTGGACGCCGCTGCAGAATCACTCGTTCTACGCTTCATGGACCAAGACGTTTTCGCCGGTTGGCGGCGGTCTGATCGGTATCACCCCCGGCGCGGCCGGCAACACCAACGACCTGAGCCCGGAGCTGACCAAGCAAAAGGAAATCGGCGTCAAGAGCGACTGGCTCGACGATCGCCTGAGCACCACCCTCGCCGTCTACGAGCTGGAACTCTACAACCGCCGCACCACCGACCCGGTCGATCCGACGCTGACCGTGATGAGCGGTTTGCAGCGCTCGCGCGGGATCGAACTGACCGGTACTGGCAAGATCGTCGGCAACTGGTACGTGCGCGGTGGCGTTGGTGTGCAGGACGCGACCATCGAGAAGGACAACAACGGCCTGGAAGGCAAACGCGTCAACAACGTCGCCAAGCACAACGGCAGCCTGTTCCTGACCTGGAAACCGGAGATGGGCTGGTACGGCGAAACCGGTCTGACCCTGGTCGGTCAGCGTTACGCCGACAACACCAACACCACCGTGTTGCCGGGCTACGGTCGCTGGGACGCCCTGGTCGGCTACCGCCACAAGGACTGGGACTTGCGCGCAGCGCTGAACAACATCACCGACCGCGAGTATTACTCGTCGGCCACCAGCGCCTTCCAGATCCAGCCAGGCGCACCACGCAGCCTGGTCATGACCGGCACCTACAGCTTCTGATTCACGCCCATAAAAAAAGCGCTGCCATCCCGGCAGCGCTTTTTACAATCCTTGTTTGTTCTTCTTATCCTTCCATCACATCCCACAATGCGTCCAGTTCGGCCTCGCTGAACAGGCCAGCGGGGTAACGCTCGATCATCATCCGGCGCGGATCAGGTTCCCTGATCTGACGCGTTCCATTGGATTTCAACCAGTGCGCGACAATCTGGAGCGACTCACTATTTACAGCCATGGGATGCAACGTCCGCTCGCTGATTACGTTCACTTCGGCGTTCATTTCAGCGCTCTCTCCCCGTTCGTGAGCGGCTACGTTATCCAAGGTTTATGACAGAACTGTTGAAGTTCTCCCCCCTCCCTAGTGCGTCATGAGCGATACAAGAGCTATGCCAACGTAGTGAAATTGTCGACCAGCGGACATAAAGAAACCCGCAGTCCTGACGGGCTGCGGGTTTCTCTTCAAGCGTGGGCAACAAATGACTGCCCGGTCGATTTTTCAATCAACTCAAGCTGTTACATCCGCACTCACTCTTTGTGCGGCGCGGGTTGCTGTTGGGTAAGGCAGTGAATGTTGCCGCCACCCAGTAACAGTTCACGACCCGGCACCATCACCACTTCGTGTTGCGGGAACAGGTTCTGCAGGATTTCGCGGGCCGGGGCGTCCATTGGATCGTCGAAACTCGGTGCGATGATGCCGCCGTTGACGATCAGGAAGTTCACGTAGGAACCGGCCAGACGCACGCTCGGGTTGCGCTCCTGAGTGCCGTCCACCGGGTCCACGCCCGCGCACTCTTCTTCGGTGGCAAACAGCGGCCCCGGAATCGGCATCTTGTGCACCGTGAACGGGCGGCCCTTGGCGTCGGTGCTGCTTTCCAGCACTTTCATCGCAGCCTGGCAGCGCGGGTAGTTCGGATCCTGCGGATCGTCGGTCCACGCCAGCAGCACTTCGCCCGGACGCACGTAGCAGCAGAAGTTATCCACATGGCCGTCGGTTTCGTCGTTGAACAGGCCATCCGGCAGCCAGATGATCTTGTCCACCGACAGGTTTTCGCTGAGCACCGCTTCGATTTCGTCGCGGCCCAGGTGCGGGTTGCGATTGCGGTTGAGCAGGCATTCTTCGGTGGTGATCAGGGTGCCTTCGCCGTCGACGTGAATCGAGCCGCCTTCAAGCACGAAACCTTCAGTGCGGTAGCGTGGTCTGCGTTCGATCTCGAGGATCTTGCCGCCAACCTGAGAATCACGGTTCCACGGCGAATACAGGCCGCCGTCAAAGCCGCCCCAGGCGTTGAAGTCCCAGTTCACACCGCGCACTTCGCCGCTGTTGTTGATCACGAAGGTCGGGCCGCTGTCGCGGACCCAGGCGTCATCGCTGGACATCTCGACCACACGGATATTCGGTACATCGAGGCGAGCGCGAGCGTTTTCGTACTGGCCGGCGGACACCGCCACGGTCACCGGTTCGAAACGCGCGATGGCCTTGGCCACGGCGGCGTGAGCGGCCTGCGCGGGCTTGCCGCCCAGACGCCAGTTGTCCGGACGCTCGGGCCAGATCATCCAGGTCTGGGTTTGCGGCGCCCATTCGGCCGGCATGTGGAAGCCATCGGCGCGTGGGGTACTTTTCAAGGTGGTCATGTCGATCAGGACTCCAGGGAACGGTCGAGGGTGTTCAACGCGCCGAACAGGTTTGGACGACGGACTATGGCGACTTTATAAACGATAAATATCGACTTTAAAAGCTAAAAACAAATGATCGCTTTTGAATCTACCGATTAATGCCGATACAAATCGGCATTAATCGACCTATCACAGGCTCAGAGGCCTTCTTCCAGCACCTTCGACAGCATGTCGACAAAGAAATCCACGCTCTGACGCGAAGTGACCATCGGCGGTTTGATCTTGAGGATATTCAGGTCATCACCGGTCGGCTGCATGAAGATCCCCAGCTCTCGCAGGCGATCGCACAGCAACGTGGTTTCTTCGGTTGCCGGCTCCAGGGTCTGCCGATTGCGGATCAGTTCGACCCCCAGATAGAACCCCGAGCCATGCACCGCACCGACCAGCGGATGTTTATCGATCAATGCCTCCAGCCGCTGCTTGAAGTGCCCGCCGACCACCTGGGCGTTTTCCCAGAGTTTTTCTTCTTCCATCACATCGAGCACGGCCATGCCGACCTGGCAACTCACCGGACTGCCGCCCGCGGACGAGAAGAAGTAACCCTCGGCTTCCAGCGCTTCGGCGATTTCCCGGCGGGTGATCACGGCGCCCAGTGGCTGGCCGTTGCCCATGCCCTTGGCCATGGTGATGATGTCCGGCACCACGCCTTGCTCTTCGAAGCCCCAGAAGAAGTGGCCCATGCGCCCGTAACCGACCTGCACCTCGTCGGCGATGCACACGCCGCCCCGGGCGCGCACCAATTCATAGACTTTTTTCAGATAGCCCGGCGGCAGCGAGATCCCGCCCGCATTGCCGTAGACCGGCTCGCAGATGAACCCGGCCAGTTGCCGCTTCTGCTCGTCGATTTTGGCCAGGTTGTGTTCGACGCTGCGCACGTAGTCCGGCGCCGAATCGAGGCCTCGGAATTCGCCACGATAGATATTCGGCGCAGTCACCGGGTGCACCCAGTCCGGACGACTGCTCAGTGCCTGCGGGTTGTCGGCAATCGAGGTCGACACTGCATCCGCGCCGACCGTCCAGCCGTGATAGGCCTCCAGCACACTGAGCATGTCGCGCCCGCCGCTGTAGGCCCAGGCCAGACGGATCGCCAGATCATTGGCCTCGCTGCCGCTGTTGACCAAAAACACTCGGTCCATGCCTTCCGGCGCCAGTTTCAGCAAGCGTTCGGAAAACTCGGCGACCGCCGCATAGTTGAACCGCGAGTTCGTGTTGAGCAACGACCACTGCCGGCTCGCAACCGCGGCCATGCGCGGATGACCGTGCCCGAGCACCGCGACGTTATTGAGCATGTCGAGGTAGGAACGGCCCTGCATGTCGATCAGGTGATTGCGCCAGCCGCGCTCGATGCGCGGCGGGTCGACGTAATAATGTTTCTGGGTGCGGGCGAAACTGGCATCACGGCGCGCCAGCAGGGTTTTCGCATCCAGCTCCGGCTCCGCGTCGCAGGCCAGGCCCAGCAGCGCCGCTGGCGATGGGGACAGCGCCTGCCACGCCAGCGCGCGGGTCGGCGTGCAGAACAGCGGTGCCTCCAGGTGCGCATCGCGAACCAGTTGCACAATCAGCGGACCGTCCACCGAACCCAGCACCTGGCCTTTGACCAGCGCCGCGCCGCTGTGCAGCGACGGCGTCACGCCCCACAGGCGCACGCTCAGTTGCGGGCCATCGAGTCGCAGCGCGCCGTCAGCCGACAGATGCAGAACGCCCGCAAACGGCGCTTCCACCGTCGTACCCTGAGGTACGCGCAACTCAACGTGCAGCGGGAATGTTTCTGGCTCCTCGGCACTGTCAGGCCGGGTACGAGACAGACGGTATTGCCCGTATCGACTGGCGGCCAGACCGTGGATGGCGGCGGCCTCGTTCAACAGACGTTGATCAATGCCCGATTGCTCCCAATTGCCCGCCTCGAAGTGCGCGCTCAACACACCCAGATCAATCAGCGCGAACTCGCGCCCGACCAGACCGGGCAACAACGGCGCGAAGCCTTCACTGTCGATGGCCGGCAACGTCTGCTCGACTGCAGAGAGAATCGCCGCCTCCATCAGCGCCAGCGGAACCGAAGTGGCGACCCGGAAGATTTCCCACTCATGAGTAAGGTTGTCGCGGCTGTAGGTATTGCCCGGATCAATGCTGACCTGTTGCTCGCCGCTGAGCACCAGCACCGCCGCGCGCGCCACGATCAGCGGCCACAGCGCCTGCAATTCTTCGTGTTGCAACGGATTGACCGCGTGGTAGGCCTGCACTGCCGGCAGGATCACGAACGGATCGCCCCCGGCGTGATGCAGCAACGCCGCACAGGTGACCGACAGATCGGTGATACGCCAGGTGCGCACCAGATCACCGAAATCGATGACGCCCTGCAACTGCCAGTGTCGCCGGGCATCACGCTGCCAGACCACGTTGTCGTCGGTGATGTCCATGTGGATCGCCTGCACCGGCAGCTTTTCCAGCAACGGTTGCAGACGGCGACCAGCCTGTTCGGCGGCCTCGGCGATCAGTGCGCGCTGGCGCTGATCCTCGATCACCGGCAGCAAATGCTCGATCAGGGCACTGGCGTGGCGCGCATCCCATTGCAACGTGCGCACGAGCCCCGGATGGTCGAACCCGGCCAGGGCCAGGTCCATTTCACCGCAGAGCCGGCCGAATCCGGCGACGACTTCGTGGCCGAGATGATCGAGCGCCGTCAGCGGCTGGCCTTCGATGTAATCGAGCAACCGCACATGCACCGCTTCACCGCCGATCTCCAGCGACAACAGGTCCTGGCCGTCATTGGCCGGGATGACCCGGGGAACATGGACATCGCAGTGTTCGGCCAAATATTTCAGGCCAGCATGCTGGGCCTGCAACTCCACCAGCGAATAGTCGCCCCGGCAGATTTTCAGCACGAATCGCCCGCGCTCGCTGTCCACGCGATAGTTGAGGTCCTGCTGGCTACCCAGTGCCTGCAACGTGCCGTTCAGCCCGTAATGCTGCGCCAGAACCTGCAACGCCTGCTCCGCAGCGACCTGTGGGCCTGGCAGACTGGCGCGATGAATCAACGTGGCGAACGACATGGAACGACCCCTGAAATTTTATTAGACGCCTATATCGCCATTGCTTTGGACGATTCGCAACCCCTGCTCCGTCGGACGGGATCGCAAGTTCGGGCGAAATGTTTCAGACCACTCGCGCCCACCGGCACTTTGCGCAAGAATGTCGACCATTCACACCTCTCACTGGAAAAAACTCATGAATGTAATCGCTACCGATCTGCCCGGCGTTCTGATCATCGAACCCAAGGTGTTTGGTGACGAGCGTGGTTTCTTTTACGAAAGCTTTAATGCCAAGGCTTTTCAGGAAGCGACCGGTCTGGATACGCAATTCGTCCAGGACAACCATTCGCGCTCGCAGAAAGGCGTGCTGCGCGGCCTGCATTACCAACTGGAAAACACTCAGGGCAAACTGGTCCGTGTCACCGTTGGTGAAGTGCTCGACGTGGCGGTAGATATCCGCCGCAGCTCGCCGAACTTCGGCAAATGGGTTGCTGTACGGCTGTCGGCCGAAAACCACCGCCAACTCTGGGTACCGGAAGGCTTCGCCCATGGTTTCGTGGTGTTGAGCGAATTCGCCGAGTTCCTCTACAAGACCACCAACTACTACACCCCGTCCGCGGAGCGCAGCATTCGCTGGAACGACCCGGATCTGGGCATCGACTGGCAGTTGGACGAAGAACCGAAACTGTCGGCCAAGGATCAGGCGGGCGCACTCCTCAAGGACGCCGACGTCTTTTCCTGAATGCCTGTGTGAAACTTCAGCGCTGCTGTGCACCCGACAACGGGTGCGCAGACTGCGACTGCAAGCCTAGGCATAATGCGCCTGTATCCACAGGCGCTCGATGCTCATGACTCCGACCCTTCCCCGCCGCCCCCGCTGGCGCAGCCTCGCCCTGCTGGCCCTGTGCCTGGCCCCGCTGCTGTGGCCGCTGGAGCATCTCGCCGAGCGTTACTACCGCAGTGAGCTGGCTGGCCAGAACCGCCAGACTCTCGACCTCTACGTCGCCAACCTGCTGGGCACTCTGCATCGTTACGAAGTGCTGCCACAGATCCTCGGCGATCTGCCGGCCCTGCGCGCGGTCGTCGGCGCGCCGGACGACGGTGTCACCCAGGGCAATGCCAACCGCCTGCTGAAGAACATCGCTTCCCAGACCGGCGCCGAAGTCATGTACCTGATGGACACCACTGGCCGAACGCTGGCGGCGTCGAACTGGGACAAGCACGACAGTTTCGTCGGGCGCAATTTCTCGTTCCGGCCCTACTTCAGCGAAGCCATGGCCGGACGCCTGGGCCGCTTCTTCGGCCTTGGCACCACCTCCGCCAAACGCGGCTACTTCTTCGCAGCCGCCGTGCGCAATGGCGAGAAAATCATCGGTGTGCTGGTGATCAAGGTCGACCTCGACCACACCGAAAGCCTGTGGGGCAAAACCCCGGAACAACTGCTGGTGACCGATCACAACGGCGTGGTCATTCTCACCTCGCGCCCGGAGTGGCGCTTCCGCTCCACCCGTCCATTGAGTAACGACGAACGTTCGGCAATCACCGCGATCCAGCCGTATCCGACTCGCGAGCCGCGGCCATTGAACCTCAGCCCGACCGCCTGGCTGACCCAGACCCGGGACATCGAAGAAACCGGCTGGAGCGTCAGCATTCTTGCACCGCGCACCCTGATCGACCGTCCGGTGCGCACCGTGGTGGCCGTCGGCGGCGCCACGTTGCTGGTGGTCATGCTGTTGCTCGGGCTGATGATGCAGCGCCGCCGCCATTACCTGGAACGGATCGCTTTCGAAGCCAAGGCGCGACGGGAACTCGAAGGCCGGGTCGCCGAGCGCACCAGCGATCTGGAAGGACTCAACCGGCGCCTGAAACAGGAAGTGCTGGAGCGCGAACAGGCTCAGCAGGAACTGGTCCGGGCCCAGGACGATCTGGTGCAGGCCGGCAAACTGTCAGCGCTCGGGACGATGTCGGCGAGCATCAGCCACGAACTCAACCAGCCGCTGGCGGCGATCCGCAGTTACGCGGAAAACGCCGAGGTGCTGCTTGACCATCAGCGCACCGACGACGCTCGCGGCAACCTCAAGTTGATCAGCGAACTGACCGGGCGCATGGCGTCGATCATCGCTCACCTGCGCGCCTTCGCCCGCCGCGATCGCCACGCCCCGGAAAGCGTGGCCCTGCAACCGGCACTGGACGATGCATTGGCGCTGCTGGCCAAACGTCGCCGGAGCATGGACGTCGAGCTGATCCGCGACCTGCCCGCCGCAACCTTGTGGGTTGAAGCCGGGGAAACCCGTCTGCGCCAGGTCCTCGGCAACCTGCTGGCCAACGCCCTCGATGCCCTGACCGAGAAAGGCCCGCCGCGCAAATTGTGGCTGAGTGCCGAATCCACCGGCGAGGGCGTCAATCTGTACATTCGCGACAACGGCCCGGGTTTCTGCATGGAAGCGCTGGGCCGCGCCAGCGAACCGTTTTACACCACCAAGACCCGCACACAGGGGCTTGGCCTGGGGTTGGCCATCTGCGAAACCCTGATGCGCGCCTTCGGCGGTGAACTGTCGTTCGCCAACCACAAGCAAGGTGGCGCCTTGATCACCCTGCGGCTGCGCGCCGGCGCGCCCGGGGTCAGCCTGCAACCGTCCGAGGATCGAAGTGCATGACCATCGACAACCGCATTCAGGTGGTGCTGATCGACGACGATCCGCACCTGCGTCAGGCCCTGGGCCAGACGCTGGATCTGGCCGGCCTTAAAATCCTTCCGCTGTCCGAAGCCAAGGGGCTGGCCGCCCAACTGGAGCGTGACTGGCCGGGCGTGGTGGTCAGCGACATCCGCATGCCCGGCATGGACGGTCTTGAGTTATTGAGCGAACTGCACGCGCAGGACCCTGAGCTGCCCGTGCTGCTGATCACCGGCCACGGCGACGTACCGCTGGCCGTGCAGGCCATGCGTGCCGGCGCCTACGACTTCCTCGAAAAACCGTTCGCCAGTGACGCCCTGCTCGACAGTGTACGCCGCGCATTGGCCCTGCGGCGTCTGGTGCTGGACAACCGCAGCCTGCGCATGGCCCTGAGCGACCGCAACGAACTGAGCGCGCGACTGGTCGGCCAGTCGGCCCCGATGGCGCGCCTGCGCGAGCAGATCGGCGCACTGGCCGCGACCAAGGCCGACGTCTTGATCCTCGGCGAAACCGGTGCCGGCAAAGAAGTTGTCGCCCGCGCATTGCACGACCTGTCGAGCCGGCGCAACGGCCCGTTCGTGGCGATCAACGCCGGGGCACTGGCCGAGTCGGTGGTCGAAAGCGAGCTGTTCGGCCATGAGCCCGGCGCGTTCACCGGTGCGCAAAAGCGCCGGATCGGCAAGTTCGAATTCGCCAATGGCGGCACGCTGTTCCTCGATGAAATCGAGAGCATGAGCATGGACGTGCAGGTCAAACTGCTGCGCATGCTGCAGGAGCGAGTCGTCGAACGGCTGGGCGGCAATCAGTTGATCCCGCTGGACATCCGCGTCATCGCCGCCACCAAGGAAGACCTGCGCCAGGCCGCCGATCAAGGGCGGTTCCGGGCCGACTTGTATTACCGCCTCAATGTAGCGCCACTACGTATCCCGCCATTGCGCGAACGGGGCGAAGACGCGCTGGTGCTGTTCCAGCACTATGCCGACGAAGCCAGCGCCCGCCACGGTTTGCCGCCTCATGAACTGCAACCGGCGCAACGGGCATTGCTGCTGCGTCACTCATGGCCGGGAAATGTGCGGGAATTGCAGAACGCGGCAGAGCGTTTCGCCCTTGGCCTGGAGCTGGCGCTGGACAACACTCAGCCTGACGGCAGCAGCACCGCCATCGAGGTCACCAGCGGTGGCCTCAGTGAACAGGTGGAGAATTTCGAGAAGTCATTGATCGCCGCCGAGCTGGCCCGCTCGCACAGCTCGGTACGCAGTCTCGCCGAAGCCTTGGGCATTCCGCGCAAGACTCTGCACGACAAACTGCGCAAGCACGGTCTGAATTTCGCCGACAGCAGCAGCCATGGAGACGAATCCGAATGAATCGCGACAGCCGCTATCTGGAATCCGTCCTCCATCACGACATTCCGCTGACCCGGGACATGGGCCTTAAGGTGCTCGACTGGCAGGAACAGCAACTACGCCTGCATCTGCCGTTGGAAGCCAACGTCAACCACAAGAGCACCATGTTCGGCGGCAGTCTGTATTGCGGCGCGGTGCTGGCCGGCTGGGGCTGGCTGCACTTGCGTTTGAAAGAAGAAGGCATCACCGACGGACACATCGTGATCCAGGAAGGACAGATCAGTTATCCGCTGCCGGTAACCGGCGATGCCAACGCCATCTGCGCGGCGCCGAACGCAGCCGTATGGAAGAAATTTCTGACGATGTATCAGCGCTACGGGCGGGCGCGATTGACGCTGCATACGCGAGTCGTCAATGCGGGGAGCGATGAGGATGCGGTGACCTTCAGCGGGCAGTACGTTCTGCACCGCTGAAGGCTGAGCGTTCCCGAGTCCGGGAACGCGCTTACGAACGGGCCAGTTCCAGCAACTTCGAACGCCACGCCGCTTTCGCCGGCAGCGCCAGAAAGAATGCGTTGCGCAACGACTCCCGTGGTGGATAACAGAACGCATCACCGTTCAAATCCAGCACCTCGCCACCGGCACCTTCCAGCACGCCCTGAGCCGCCGCTGTGTCCCACTGGGACGTCGGCGCCAGTCGTGGATAACAATCCGCCGCACCTTCGGCCACCAGACAGAACTTCAGCGAACTGCCAATGTTGGCCAATTGCAACTCGCCAAGGCTTGCGCTCAAACCGGCCAGCAAGCGTTCCTGTTCCGGGCTCGAATGACGGCGGCTGGCAACCACAGTGAAGGCTTCGCCAGGCCCCGGCACGTCACGAACCTGAATCGCCACCGGCGTGCCGCCCGTGTCGCCACGCCAGGCACCGAGCCCGGCACCGCCAACGTAGTAACGCCCATTGGTCGGCATCGATACCACGCCAAAGACCACCCGGCCATTTTCGATCAGGGCAATGTTGACGGTGAACTCTTCGCTGCCGCTGATGAATTCCTTGGTGCCATCCAGCGGATCCACCAGCCACCAGCGCTGCCAGCCGGCACGCACGCTTTGCGGGATGTTGGCGTCCTCTTCGGACAACACCGGGATGCTCGGATCCAGGGCGGTCAGGCCCGCAACGATCACATGGTGCGCGGCGATATCCGCAGCGGTCACCGGCGAATCATCGGACTTGGCGGTCACCGCCACATCGGCGCGCCAGAACGGCAGAATCGCCTCGCCGGCCCGCAGCGCCAGTTCAACCACCGGCGCCATCAACGGATGGGAAAAACTCATAGACATCTCACTCATGACTGGAAAAAACCGCGCTGGGTCAGCAGATCGCGGGCCAGGTACAACGCCGCCAAGGCACGACCTTCGGAAAACTGCGGATTTTGCGCCAATGAAGAGAGATCCCGCAGGTTGACCTTGTCCACCCGCATCGGCTCCGGCTCGTCGCCTTCCAGTCGCTCCTCGTACAGATCGCTGGCAAGCACCACCTGGATTTTCTGGCTCATGTAGCCGGGGGACAACGACAACTCGGTCAGGTGTTCCAATTGCCGGGCACCAAAGCCCGCCTCTTCCTTGAGCTCACGCTCGGCCGCCGCCAGCACATCCTCACCCGGTTCGATCAAGCCCTTGGGCAGGGACAGCTCGTACTCGTCGGTACCGCCGCAGTATTCCTCGACCAGCACTGCGTGCTCGGCATCGAGCATGGCCACAATCATCACCGCGCCGTAACCGGCGCCCTTGCCCACCAGCCGCTCGTAGGTGCGCTCCACGCCGTTGGAAAAGCGCAGTTTCAGCTCTTCCACGCAGAACAGACGACTGGTGGCGACGATTTCGCGGGCAAGTACGGTTGGTTTCTGGCGCATGCAAAGCTCCTTGGCGTGAACGCGCTACTATAACGCGGCTTTTCCGATTGTTTGCGTCGGATATCTTTCTACCGTTCGAGACGTTGCCATGCCTTCATTACCGTGGTCCGACATCGATACCGTTCTGCTCGACATGGACGGCACGTTGCTGGATCTGCACTTCGACAACCATTTCTGGCTGGAACACTTGCCGCAGCGCTACGCCGAGCTGCATGGCGTAAGCCGGGCGATGGCGGAAATGGAATTGCAGCCGTTGTTCGAACGTCATGCCGGTCAATTGCAGTGGTATTGCCTGGACTTCTGGAGCGCGGAATTGAAGCTGTCGGTGCGCGAGCTGAAGCTGGAAACCGCACACCTGATTGCCCTGCGCCCGGACGCCGACACTTTTCTGGCCGCGATCAAACGGGCCGGTAAACGCGTAGTGATGATCACCAACGCGCACCGCGATTCGCTGTCGCTGAAACTGGAACGGGTTGAACTGGCGCCGTACTTCGAGCGGCTGATCAGCTCCCACGATTACGGTTTTCCCAAGGAGAACCCGCAGTTCTGGGATGCCTTGCAGGCCGATATCGGTTTTGACCCGGCGCGCAGCCTGTTCATCGACGACACCCTGCCGATCCTGCGCAGTGCACGGGACTTTGGTGTGGCGCATCTGTTGGCCGTAAAGGAACCGGACAGTCGCAAGGGACCGAAGGACACGGCGGAGTTTGTGGCCGTCGAAGATTATCGGGACTTGATAGCAGGACTCTGAACGTTGCAGGAGCTGCCAGAGGCAGCTCCTGCAAGTCTGTTGTTACTCAGGAATACGCAGCGTCTGCCCCGGATAGATCTTGTTCACGTCCTTGAGCAGCGGCTTGTTGGCCTCGAAAATCTTGTTGTACTGGTTGGCATTGCCATACACCGCCAGGGAAATCGCACTGAGGGTGTCGCCCTTTTTCACCACCACGAAACGTGCGGCAGCCACCACCGGCCCAGTGACCGTGATCTGGTCATCGACACTGCCGACACCTTCAATATTGCCCACCGCCAGCAGAATCTTCTCTTTCTCTTCCTGGCTCGCCACCTCGCCGGTGACCGTCACCTTGTCGCCATCCACCGTCGCCTGAACATTCGGGTTACCCAACCCGACCTTGCTGATGTGTTCCTTCAATTGCTCGCTGGCATTGGCGTTGCCAGGGGTCAGCAGGTCGATCAGCTTCTCACCGGCCTCTTTTACAAAGCTCAAAAGACTCATAGCGCACACTCCTTGATTTAAGTTCCAGACGCCCAAGCCTAGACCACCACAAACCAACCCGGTTCCAGACCGACCAATGACCCTGTCGCCGCGCAAACGGTAGAATCGCCCACCCTTGTCAGCGCCCCGGAGCGAAGATGGACATCAAGCAGCTGAAATTCCTCATCGCCCTCGACGAAACCCGCCATTTCGGCCAGGCCGCCGCCCGGTGCCACATCACCCAGCCGACTCTATCAATGCGCCTGCGCAGCCTCGAAGAAGAGCTCGATCTGCCGCTGGTCAATCGCGGCCAGCGCTTCGAAGGTTTCACCGCGCCAGGCGAGCGAGTGCTGGCCTGGGCGCGTACGGTGCTGGCGGCTTACGACGGCTTGCAAGCGGAAGCGGCAGCCTGTCGCGGCAACCTGATCGGCACCTTGCGCCTGGGGGTGGTGCCGCTGTCGAGTTTTGATCCGCTGCCGCTGATGCAACGCCTGCACGCTGCACACCCGGAGCTGCGCTTCGAATTGTCTGCACTGAGTTCGGAGCAGATCCTCGAACAACTGGCAGACAATCGGATCGACATCGGCGTGTCCTACCTGGATCGTCTCGACAACGAGCGTTTCGAATCCCTGGCGTTCGACGAAACCCGCATGGGCCTGCTCTACGATCAGCGTTCCTTCAGCTTCGGCGAGGCGCCATTGAGCTGGCAGGCGCTGATCGAACTGCCGCTGGGCATGCTCACCAGCGGTATGCACTTTCGCCAGTCCATCGACCACAACTTCCACAGCCGGGGCCTGACACCGCAGCCGTTGTTGCAGACCGACGCCGTGCATCAATTGTTACAAGCTGTGCACGGCGGATTCTGCTGCGCGATCATGCCGCTGGACGGCGGCCTCGAACGCCTCACCGATCACCTGCGCCTGCAACCGATCGAAAACGCCCAGACTCTCGCCCGGCTGGGCCTGATCATGCGCCGCGGCGCCCCGCGTTCGGCACTGGCCGAGGCCTGTTTCGCGCTCTATCAGAAATCGCCAGCGGCCGCTTGATCGACGGCATCTATCGATAGATCGACACTAGCGATTAGACGCGACAAGTTGCCGCGCCTAGTCTTAACGTTGATCAATCCGTCGGTGATGCCATGAACGCCAAGCGCCCGGCCTGCGCGGCGCCTGCACTCGAAACGCCCGCGCCCGCCGCCAGTCAGACCTACAGCTACAGCGACCTGCCCCTGGCGGAGTCGGCCAGCACCGCGCTGGCCGAGGAAGTCGCACTGGCGATTGCCTACAACGGCATCAGCCAGGCCGTGATGCTGGTGACGCCCACCGACCTCGAAGACTTCATCGTCGGCTTCAGCCTGGGCAGCGGCATCATCGAAGACGCCTCGGACATCTATGACCTGCAACTGATCGGTTCAGGCTCGGCGCAATACGCCCAGGTGACCATCGCCAACCGCGCCTTCTGGAATCTCAAGCAGCAGCGTCGGCAACTGGCCGGCACCAGCGGTTGCGGGCTGTGCGGCGTAGAAGCGGTGGAACAGGCGCTGCCCGATCTCAAGGTCTTGCCCGGCGCCCCTTTGCCGCCGATTGAATGGCTCGACGGTTTGCGCCAGCGCATCGGTGCGTTCCAGCCGCTGGGCCAGCATTGCGGCGCGGTGCACGCGGCGGTGTTCATGAACGCCAGCGGTGAATTGCTGCTGGGCCGCGAAGACATCGGCCGACACAACGCCCTCGACAAACTGATCGGTGGCCTGATCCGGCAAAAGATATCCACAACCGGCGGCCTGGCGATTGTCACCAGCCGTTGCAGCCTCGAATTGATCCAGAAAGTCCTGCGCGCCGGGATCCAGACCCTCGTCAGTCTGTCCTCGCCCACCGGCCTCGCCGTGCAATGGGCCCGCCGCCACAACCTCAATCTCATCCACCTGCCGCAGAAAAACGCGCCGCGGGTGTATAGCCCAGAAATGGAGAAACACTCGTGAGCCAACACCATCAAGCCGACCAGAAACCCGTCCCGCGCTACAAGCCCTACAAGGGCGCAGCCGGCGGCTGGGGCGCACTGATCAGCGTGGCCCAGGCCTGGTTGACCAGTGACAACGCGCTGAAGAACCTGCGCATGATGCTCAAGACCAACCAGAACGGCGGCTTCGACTGCCCGGGTTGCGCCTGGGGCGACTCGCCGGAAAGCGGCATGGTCAAGTTCTGCGAGAACGGCGCCAAAGCAGTGAACTGGGAAGCGACCAAGCGCCGCGTGGACGGCAAGTTCTTCGCCAAACACAGCGTCACCTCGTTGCTGGAGCAGAGCGACTACTGGCTCGAATATCAGGGCCGTCTGACCGAACCGGTGGTCTATGACGCCGAAACCGACCGCTACAAGCCGATCAGTTGGGACGATGCCTACGCGCTGATCGGCAAGCACCTGCAAGCCCTGCCGAGTCCGGACCTGGCCGAGTTCTACACCTCGGGTCGTGCCAGCAACGAAGCCGCCTATTTGTATCAACTGTTCGTGCGCGCCTACGGCACCAACAATTTCCCCGACTGCTCGAACATGTGCCACGAAGCCAGCGGCGTGGCGCTCGCGCAAAGCGTCGGTGTCGGCAAAGGCACCGTAACCTTCGACGATTTCGAACACGCCGATGCGATTTTCGTCTGGGGTCAGAACCCCGGCACCAACCACCCGCGCATGCTCGAACCCCTGCGTGAAGCGGTGAAACGCGGCGCTCAGGTGGTGTGCATCAATCCGCTGAAAGAGCGTGGACTGGAACGCTTCCAGCATCCGCAGCACCCGATCGAAATGCTCACCAACGGCGACAAGCCGACCAACACCGCGTACTTCCGCCCGGCACTGGGCGGTGACATGGCGGTGCTGCGCGGCATGGCCAAGTTCCTGCTGCAATGGGAACGCGATGCGCAGAAGGCCGGTGCGCCGGCGGTGTTCGATCACGACTTCCTCAATGAACACAGCGTCAACGTGCTGGAATACCTCGGTGTCGTCGATGACACGCCGTGGGAGCAGATTGTTGCGCAGTCCGGCCTGACGCTGGTTGAAATCGAGCAAGCGGCGCGCATGTACGCCAAAGGCAAGAACGTCATCATGTGCTGGGCGATGGGCATCACCCAGCACCGCCATTCGGTGCCGACCATCCAGGAAATCGCCAACCTGATGCTGCTGCGCGGCAACATCGGCAAGCCCGGCGCCGGTCTGTGCCCGGTGCGCGGTCACAGTAACGTGCAGGGCGACCGCACCATGGGCATCAACGAGCGTCCGCCGGTGGCGTTTCTCGATTCCCTGGAGCGTCGCTTCCAGTTCAAGGTGCCACGTCATAACGGGCACAACGTGGTCGAAGCGATTCACGCGATGGCTGAAGGCCGCGCCAAAGTGTTTATCGGTCTGGGCGGCAACTTCGCCCAGGCCACGCCGGACAGCCCGCGCACCTTCCAGGCCCTGCGCAACTGCGACCTGACCGTGCAGATCAGCACCAAGCTCAATCGCAGCCACCTGGCCCACGGCAAAGACGCATTGATCCTGCCGTGCCTGGGTCGTACCGACATCGACATCCAGACCGAAGGCCCGCAGGCCGTCACCGTGGAAGACTCGTTCAGCATGGTGCACGCCTCCAACGGCCAGTTGCAGCCGCTGTCGAACCAGATGCGCTCGGAGCCGTCGATCATTGCCGGCATCGCCGCCGCGACCCTGGGCAGCAAACCGGTGGACTGGAACTGGCTGGTGGCCGACTACCGGCGCATCCGCGAACTGATCGCCGACACCATCCCGGGCTTCAAGGACTTCAACGAGAAGGTCAAGAACCCGGGCGGTTTCTACCTCGGTAACAGTGCCGGCGCGCGCAAGTGGAACACCACGTCGGGCCGGGCCAACTTCAAGCCGAACATGCTGCCCAAGGATCTGATCCATGAGCGCACTCGCGCCACCGGGCAACTGCCGGATCTGATCTTGCAATCGATGCGCTCTCACGATCAGTACAACACCACGATTTATGGTCTAGACGATCGTTATCGCGGGGTGAAGGGACAGCGTGACGTGCTGTTCGCCAACGAGGCGGACATCATCCGTCTGGGCTTCAAGCCTGGGCAGAAGGCTGACATCGTGTCGCTGTGGGACGATGGCCGTGAGCGTCGCGTGAAAGGCTTCACACTGCTGGCGTTCGATATTCCGGCGGGGCAAGCGGCGGCTTATTACCCTGAGGTGAACCCGCTGGTGCCGCTCGAAAGCACCGGGGACGGCAGCCATACGCCGACGTCGAAGTTCATCGCGATCCGGTTGGAAGCGGCGAGCGAGACAGGGCTGATCATGGCCAGGTCGGCCTGACACCAAACTTTTCAGCGCCCACAAAAAAGGCCGCTTTTGTATAAAAGCGGCCTGTCCGAAGCAGTTAAAGACCGGTGAAAATCGGTTAAGTTCCACCCAAAAATCAGTAACTTGCATAATTGTATACAAGTCGTGTTATTCGTCGGATTTCGATTGTCAGCCTTGTTACACAGCCTCAGGATCGCGCCGTCATCCCTTTGAGGCTCCTCTATGAAGTTCTCCCAGATTCTCTTGTTGTCCCTTGGCCTGGTCAGTGGCTTCGCTTCTGCCGGAGGCACCACCGAAGCAGGTGTGGGCGGCGCATTGGGCGGGGTTCTTGGCTCGGTCGTCGGTCAGTCTTTAGGCGGCAGCACAGGTTCAACCATTGGCGCGGCCCTGGGCGGCGCGGGTGGTAGCGCGGTAGGCGCCAACAAACACAGCCGTGGCGAAGCGGCCATTGGCGGTGCGTTGGGCGCAGCCGGCGGTAACGTGGTTGGCCGCAGCATGGGCGGCACCACCGGCAGCCTGATCGGTGCCGCAGCAGGTGGCGGCGCCGGTGGCGCGCTGGGTAACTACATGGGCAACGAGAGTAATCGCGAAGACCGCAGTTACGATCGCGGCCGTGACCGTGGTCGCTACTACCGCGACGACCACCGTGGTCGTGGCCACGCCTACGGCCATCGCAAGCATCACCGCTACTACCGCGACTGAGGCTTGACCTCGTTGCCGGTACAGCCAGATCGCAGCTCCCCCGAGCTGCGATTTTTTTTGCCTGTCAAACCGCCAGCCGTTCCAGCGCTCCGCGTAACCCCGCAGGGATCGCCACCGGCTGATTCGATGCACGATCAACGAACACATGCACGAAACGCCCCGCCGCACAGGCTTCATGCTCGCCAGCCTTGAACACGGCCAGCTCGTATTGCACTGAACTGTTGCCCAGTTTGCCGACCCGCAAACCAACTTCGATCAAGTCCGGGAACGCAATCGAGGCGAAATAATCGCAAGACGAACTCACCACAAACCCCACCACCTCGCCATCGTGGATATCCAGGCCACCGACCTGAATCAGGTAGGTGTTCACGGCCGTATCGAAAAAGCTGTAGTAGGTGACGTTGTTGACGTGGCCGTAGGCATCGTTGTCATGCCAGCGCGTGGTGATCGGCTGGAAATGTGGGTAATCGGCGCGTTGCGGCATCGGGTTGGACATCAGTGTCGATTCCTTGAGTGATCGGCCCAGTCTAAAGGTAAAAACCTTTGCCTCGTGCCGCCAGCTCGCCAATCAGTTGCGCCGGCCGCCATTGATCACCCTGTCGTGTTTCCAGCGCCAGCAGTCGTTTATGAATGTCTGCCAGCCCCTGATCGTCCGCCCAGGCCATCGGCCCGCCTCTCTCCGCCGGGAAGCCATAGCCGTTCAGGTACACCTGATCGATGTCATGCGCCGACTCGGCAATCCCTTCCTGCAGAATCTTTGCGCCCTCATTGACCAACGCCAGAAGACAGCGCTCAAGGATCTCCTCAGATCCGATCTCACGGCGATGAAACCCCAGACCTTCACTGACACTCAACACCAGTGCATCCACCTCGGGATCATGTTCGGCCTGACGACTGCCCGGTTCGTAGTGGTAGTAACCATTGCCAGACTTCTGCCCGAACCGACCCAACTCGCACAAGCGGTTATCCACCTGAACCTCTGGCGCATCCTGGCCCTTGCCGGCCAGCTCACGAGCACGCCACTCAAGATCGATGCCGACCACGTCGTACATGCGAAACGGCCCCATGGCAAAACCGAAGCCCTGCAATATCGCGTCGATCTGCTGCGGCCAGGCCCCCTCAAGCAGCATCTTGCGCGCCTCGAGCACGTAAGGATGGAGCATGCGATTGCCGATGAATCCGTGGCAGTTGCCCGACACCACACTGACCTTACCCATACGCTTGCCCAGCTCGAGTGCAGCCTCAAGCACGGCTGGCGAGGTCTGTGCACCACGGACTATTTCCAGCAGTTTCATGATGTGCGCCGGGCTGAAGAAATGCAGACCCAGCACTTGCGTCGGCCGTCGTGTCGCGGCGGCAATCGCATCGATGTCCAGTGCCGAAGTGTTGCTTGCCAGCAGGGCTTCGGGTTTCAGCAAGCCATCGAGCTCACGGAAGATCTTCTGCTTGAGTTCGAGATTCTCGTACACCGCTTCGATCACCAGGTCGACATTGCGGATCGCCACATAATCCGCCGCCGCACTGATCCGGGCGATTCGCGCATCGGCCTCGGCCTGATCGATCCGCCCCTGACGCACGTTGTGCGCATAGGTATCGGCCACCGTCTTCAGCGCCTGCTCAAGCATTTGTGGATTGTTATCGACCCATTGCACTGACACGCCGGCGTTGGCCAGGCACATGACAATGCCACGGCCCATGGTGCCGGCGCCGATCACGGCGGCCTGCCGAATTTCGAAGGATGTCTGGCTCATTGTTGTTCTCTTGTTGGAGATCCAAAGACAGCCTTCACCATAGTCAGCCAACGGGTATTTTTGAAGTTTATTGCTGTGATGATCGACATTCAGCAAATGGATTCGTTGCTTCAGAGATGCGCCTGAGCCCAAGCCCGCACGTCCGCGTAGGGATACGCCTCCAGCGCTGCATACCCGGAAATGGTCCGTGCCTTGAGCTTGGTGAACAGCGGCACACTGATCCCGCACAGAAAGCGCGTCAGCCGCTCCGCTGAAGGCGCACTGCCTGTCTGCTGCTCATGCCTGTGGATAAAATCGCCGCACAACGCCGGGAAACTTTTATCCACAAGCGCCAGCAATTCCGGAGGCGCCGGGAGCCGGGCAACCTGCCCGTGACACACCGAGCAATGCCCGCACTGCTCGGGGGCGTTGTGATCACCGAAGTACTCCGCCAGTCGATAGCCCAGGCAGCGCTCGGTGGCGAACAATTCGAGCATGGCGTGAATCCGCGCCACTTCGGTCTGTTCGTGGCGAGAGAAATAATCATGCAGCTCGCCACTCAAGACCTGGCTGTCGAAGCTGCTGTGCAGCACGTTGTAGACCTCGGTCATCTGTTTGCTTTCCAGCTCGACCCAGCCCTTTTCCTGGAAGTAATCCAGCGCCTTCACCACGCGGTTGCGCTCAGCGGAATGTTGCGTGTACATCGCCTCGAAATTCACCGTGGCCCAGGTCCGCGCGCGATTCGAGGTCTGGATGATCGCCGCGACGAAATCCCTGCGCTCACCCTCGAAACGCTCAAGCAACACCTCGGGTTCCAGCAGGTACTTGAAGCGGTATTCGGCGTAGTACGCGTATCGCGGGGCAATCAGCCCTCGCAGCTCCAGTTGCACCAGCAATGTCTTCAATGGCAGCGCACGGATGTTGCTCTGATCCGCCAGCGGCCCGAGCAAAAACTCCCACTGACCTTCAGGCGCAGCGGCCTGCAACTCGTCCAGCACATGGCGAATGCCGTCGCGCTCCGGCGTGTCGCCATAGACGAAGTTTTCCAGCACATTGAGGCTGTCGCGGTTGGCCAGCACCAGACAGTCGGACGGTTGCCCGTCACGACCGGCGCGGCCGATTTCCTGGCTGTAGTTCTCGATGGATTTGGGCAGGTCGAAATGCACCACATTGCGGATGTCACTCTTGTCGATGCCCATGCCGAACGCGATGGTCGCGACGATGCAATTGGACTGCCCACCCATGAAGCGTTTCTGAATCGCTTCCCGTTGTTCGTGGGGCAGCCCGGCGTGGTAAGCCTCGGCCTGAATACCATTGCGCCCCAAATGCTCGGCGATGTGCTCGGCAGTTTTCTGCAGGGTGACGTAGACGATGCTCGGTTGACCCGCCCGCTCGGCCATCCACTGCACCAGCCGTCGCCGCTTGTCCTCACCGCGCACCGGCTCCACCAGCAGATTGAGATTGGGCCGATAGAAACCCGTGGTCACAACGTCTTCGGCAGCGATGGCGAATTTCGCCTGCATGTCGGCGATGACTTTCGGTGTTGCCGTGGCGGTCAGCAGCAAGGTTTGCGGGATGTTGAACTGACGCTGGTAGTCCGGCAGCTTGAGGTAATCAGGCCGGAAGTTGTGGCCCCATTCGGAGATGCAGTGCGCCTCATCCACCACCAGCAGCGAGATCGGCACCTGCTGCAAAAAATTGCGGAAGCGCTCGTTCTTCAGGCGCTCCACGGAAATCATCAGGATCTTCAGTTCGCCGGAACGGGCACGGGCCATCACATCGTTGGCGTCTTCACGACTCTGCGCCGAATCGATGCTGCCTGCCGAAATGCCATGTCGCTGCAGAAACGCCAACTGATCCTGCATCAGCGCGAGCAACGGCGAGACCACCAGCGTCAGGTGCGGCAGCAGGAGAGCCGGCACCTGGTAGCAAAGGGATTTTCCGGAGCCCGTGGGAAAGATCGCCGCCGCCGAGCGCCCGGCCAGCACGGCGCTGATTGCCGCTTCCTGACCGGGTCGAAATTGTGGATAACCGAAAACCTGTTCCAGGGTGTTGTGCATTCGCTGTCACTCCGTTGACCGCTGTGATGCCAACAGCCTAGCGGGCGATCGCAGCGAATCGAGAAAAGGTCGGGGGGCAAATCGATACGGGATGATACAGCGTCGGCAGCTCCGCCACGGGATCAAACAAATGAAACACTTTGTTCATCGCCGCGTGAATCGACCCGAGGGTAATGTCCGTCACGCCTCGAGCCAGGACGGCCGAGGCGCATGGATTTTTATCAAGGAGTGAATATGTCAAACAACCTGAAACTGCCTGTCGCCCTGGTCTTTGCATCCCTGTTGCTGGGCGCATGCACGCCAGTTCCCGATGGCTTCCCACCGCCCTTGGCGATCGCCGTGACAGCGGATGAAGCCTCGTCGACTTAGCAGCCGCAAGCGCGCTGCTATGGCCGCAATACGGCTACCCGCAATTGCTCATCCAGTACCCGCTCATGCACATCCAGGCTCTTGCTCGCCCACAGTGCATGGGCCGGGCTGATGCCGCCAGTGAATGCCGCCGCCAACTGACGCAAGTCGGCGACGCTGCGCACCCGCGGGCAAAACGCTTGCTCGTCGCAGTTCTGGCTGGCGTTGCGGTAGGTGTTGAGCAAGCGATCCCACAGACCGTCGCGCACTTGCCTGATCGACTTGAGCTGCATTTGCTGCACGCCCAGTCGTTGCTTGAGTCCTGTTTCGTCCAGCGCTTCGCTCGCCAACAGAGCCTTGCCGAAGATCAGCACCTCAGCGCGGGAGGCTGTGTCGATGCTGGCCTGAGTGGTGAGTGCATCGGGCCAACCGCTGCGCTCCAGGTTGGCCAGCGCCAGCCCGTTGCCCGTGTCGGAGGCCACCGCCAAACGACAACCACTGGCCCACAGCAAAATGATCGAGGCCATTCGTAGCCACTGCATACCTAATTCCCTTTAAGCGTGTGTCGGACGTCTGGAAACGCCCTACGGATTCTGGCGCGCACCATACAGAGGTTTACCGGGAATCGCCCGACAAACACGTGGGAAATTTCTCTCCTCAGGGTTTGGCTGTGAAAACGCCGCAAAACCGCGTAGGGCAAATGCCCGAACCCCGGAAAAACCCCTACGAATCCTGTCCATTGTGGCTGTCTTGTCCCACTCGATGGCGCCCTTCTATAGTGGCCGGCGCGGCTGAAAACACTGTGTCGGCCCACCGACGCGACTTCGTAAAGGACACGCCTCAATCATGAACATGTTCAAACCGCTGAATACTCGTTTTCGCCCTCTCAAAACCTGCGACGGCGACATCCCGGTCATGGTCATCGACACCGAAGCCAAACCTGGGGATCTGCTCAATGCTGCCGATCAACGCCTCCGTGCCGCCAGTGATCTGCTGGAAACTCTTTACTGCCTGTGTTTCAAACAGGCTGACGTGAAAGACATCCCCAACATCGTCAATGCGCTGTATTTGTTGACGCAGGACGGCTGTGACTTGCTGGAAGTTGCCAGACAACGAATAAATAATTAACACCGCCAGCCAAACTTACAAAGTTCGCAACAACCCATCGCTTCCATTACTGCAAAATTCAGAACTAGCCTGTTTGTTCTTACATCAACCAAGAGCAACAACATGACTACGCTGACTATTTTCTTTTGCGGTACAGGTTCGACAAAGTTTGATAACGCCCACGAAAACTATTGGGATGGCGAATTGGTCTCCACACTGGCCTCCCATCATACCGGTCGCGAGTTCGCCGAATGGATCGTGGTCGACGGCCCCGGCACCAGCAACCTGCAAGCCGATGAACTGTTCACCCGATCCAAGGACTACGGCCTCAGCGGAACCCTGTTCGGCAAGGGCTGGGAGGAAAACGTCCAGCACGCGATGAACATCATCAAAGGCCAATGCGACTGGCAGCGCGAGCAACTGACCGAAGCGGAATACAACCGCCTCAAGGCTGCAGGCATTCCCATTGAAGATGTAAAAGTCGAAGGTTCCTGGCTGTGGCGTAAATATAACTATGGCGATCGCAGCGTCACGCAACAGAAGTTACAGGAGCAAATTATTAAAACCTTTCGCAAGGACGGAGTTATTCCAACAAAAGTCAATCTGGTGGGCTGGAGCCGCGGCGGTATTAGTTGCCACATGTTGGCAAACGCAATGTTCAAGGACAACGCATTGAAAAACATCCCGGTAAATATCTTCGCCATTGATCCCGTGCCAGGTATTGGTAACTTTCAGGAACATCGGGTAAAGCTCAATTCCAACGTAAAAGAATATGTAGGCTTCTATGCACGGGACGAACGCTCGAAAGGCTTCAGCTGCGTCATCCCGCAAACCGCGACCGGCACCAAAACCAGCATTTTCCCCATGCCTGGCCGTCACGCCACACTGGTCGGTAACGCCTCCGCCGATGGCAACAGTGGTCCCAAAGTGCTGGCCGAACCCGGCCTCATCGTCCGCCACTTTGCCGAGGTCTGCCTGAAACGCTGGGGCACCGTACTCGACAAAAACCTCAACCTCACCGACGCCACCCTGCGAAACCACACCGCGGCCCTCGTCAACGCGGCAGCGAAATACAAGGCCATGGAGAAATGCTCCTACACCTGGTTCACCGAACTGGACCAGGGTGAACGCTACGTGTCGCTGGGCAGCAAAGGCGTCCCGTTTTCGACAGTGAAAGGCACGATCTACAGCCCGGCGAGTGGACTGACGACGAGTGTGCTGGATGTTGAAGGGTATCGGGCTATTTGTTGAAAACCGTGATTGATCTGTAGGAACGGCCTGCCCAAATCTGCATCCCGTTCCTACAGGAAGTGGCGCCTTGTCTTCTATCGGCGCTGATTGGCCAAAATCTATAGTTGTGACTGTCGCTGCCCAAGCCGCGATTCAGCTTTGGTCACCTGAAAAACAGAGATAACTGATGCATGCCCTTGACGGCTGTGACCTGCTGCAAGTCGCCCAGCAGAAAATGCTCAGCTGGAAAGCCCCGGCCTGAAGCTGAGTGATCGAATCGCTCTCACGCATTACCTGAGAGCGATCTAAAAAACAGCAATCGAACAATGGAGATTCCGGTGAGCAAATTTTTTGATGAGCTGATGGAAAGCGTCAAACAGGCAGATGAAATCTTTCGCCGTCAGCACCGAACCGACTGCCAATCGAGTATCGATGGATTTCCCAAAGAACCCCATCAACCCAATGACAGGCAACACATCTGTAAGCATCGAAAATCCCGACCGATCCGGGAACACGATTGCGCTACACTGGAATCCAGCACAAAGAGGCATATGACATGAGCGAGTTGACGTTCCAGCAAAAGCAGGCTTATTACGACAAGGTCCGCCGGTCCAACTATCTGGCGAGTCTGCGGCTTGAAGGCTTTGACACCACCCGTGCCGACGCTGAAAAACCACTTCCTTCGCGGGAATCGGTTATCGAAAAATATCGTCAAAACGGCCGTTAATGGTGGACAAGTACGGGGTTGGGCAAGACCCTTATTGTTACCCTGGCACCGATGTTTTGCGTAATTTGCTCAACATCCATTGTGAAGAACAACTTCAAAAAGCAGAGCGAGAGCTCTCTGAAATCGCAATCAGCCGATTTCATCTTCTCCCCCCTCCTTATGACCTCAGGCGCTTGCAGCACGTCCATGAAGTTCTTTTTTGCGACGTCTATGATTGGGCTGGACTGCTGCGTACCGTTAACATCCAAAAAGGCGAAACATTTTTTTGCACTGCGGAGAGGATCCTCCCGGAAGCTGACAAAATTTTTCTCTCTATGGAACGCTCCGCATGGTTCGAGGGGCTGGAAAGGTCAGATCTTGTAGTAAAAGTTGCTGAAGCCTACGGCGATCTGAACGTCATTCATCCTTTTCGTGAAGGCAATGGTCGTGCCCAACGCATTCTTTTTGAGCACATCATCATCAATGCTGGTTTTGCAGTAGATTGGTGGTTGATCAAGGATGAGGCCTGGATTCCGGCAAACATCGATGCTGTGGCATGCGATTACCGGGGCCTTGAGGCAATTTTTGATCGCTGCATTGGCGAAAAGCTTGCATCTTAAGTAGCAGAATTCTGGCAGTTCACACCGTATCGTGCGGGAATAATGGCACTTACTCGATAACTGAACGCCCACAAAAAAGCCGCCCACAAGAGGCGGCTTTTTCATTCACCAGAACTAAGTCTTACAACTTAGGCCCGGCAGCCTTGATCGCATCGCTCACGTCGAACTTCTTGAAGTTCTCGATGAACAGACCGGCCAGTGCTTTGGCAGCTTCGTCGTACGCAGCCTTGTCAGCCCAGGTGTTGCGTGGGTTGAGCAGGTTGGTTTCGACGCCTGGTACGGCCAGTGGCACATCCAGGTTGATGGTGTCCAGGTGTTCGGTTTCGGCACCGATCAGTGCACCGCTCTGGATCGCTGCGATCACGGCGCGGGTGGTCGGGATGTTGAAGCGTTTGCCGACGCCGTAGCCACCGCCGGTCCAGCCGGTGTTGACCAGGTAGACCTTGGAGCCGAAGCCCTTGATGCGCTTGATCAGCAGCTCAGCGTATTCGCCAGCCGGACGCGGGAAGAACGGTGCGCCGAAGCAGGTGGAGAAGGTCGACTTGATGCCGCTGCCCGAACCCATTTCAGTCGAGCCCACCAGTGCGGTGTAGCCGGACAGGAAGTGGTAGGCCGCCTGCTCGTTGTTCAGGATCGACACTGGCGGCAGTACGCCGGTCAGGTCGCAAGTCAGGAAGATCACAGCGTTCGGCTCGCCGCCCAGGTTCTTCTCGGAACGCTTGGCAACGTGCTCCAGCGGGTAGGCTGCGCGGCTGTTCTGGGTCAGGCTGACATCGGCGTAGTCGGCGTGCTTGGCATCGTCGATCACGACGTTTTCCAGCACAGCGCCGTGCTTGATGGCTTTCCAGATGACCGGCTCGTTCTTCTCGGACAAGTCGATGCACTTGGCGTAGCAGCCGCCTTCGATGTTGAAGACAACGCCTTCGCCCCAGCCGTGTTCGTCGTCACCGATCAGGTAACGGCTTTCGTCGGCGGACAGGGTGGTCTTGCCGGTGCCGGACAGACCGAAGAACAGGGTCACGTCGCCCTCTTCGCCGATGTTGGCAGCGCAGTGCATTGGCAGCACGTCAGCGGCCGGCAGCAGGAAGTTCTGCACGGAGAACATGGCTTTCTTCATTTCACCGGCGTAACGCATGCCGGCGATCAGCACTTTTTTCTGGGCGAAGTTGAGGATCACGCAACCGTCGGAGTTGGTGCCGTCACGCTCAGGCACGCACTCGAAGTTGGCCACGTTCAGCACTTGCCACTCGTCACGACCGGCCGGGTTGTACTGAGCCGGGTTGATGAACAGGCAACGACCGAACAGGTTCTGCCAGGCAGTCTGGGTGGTCATCTTCACGGCCAGGTAGTGATCTTCGGCCGCGCCTACATGCACGTGGGAAACGAAATGCTCTTGCGCGTTGTTGAATGCTTCAACACGAGCCCACAGCGCGTCGAACTTGTCGGCCGGGAACTTGCGGTTGATCGGGCCCCAGGCGATTGCGTCCTGGGTGGAAGGCTCTTCAACGATGAAACGGTCGACTGGCGAACGGCCGGTGCGGTGACCGGTGCGAACTACCAGAGCGCCGGTATCGGCAAGCTCGCCTTCACCGCGTTTCAGGGCTTCTTTTACCAGATCATCAACACTCAGATCGGTGTACACGGCGTTATTGGCTTGCGTCATGAGGTTCCCCGTCGGCCAGTGGCCGAGTGTGCTCCAAACGTTTTGTAGTAGAAAGTCGTGCACTACTACCGCGAAAAAAGTGGGCCGGATTATGCCAGAAAAGCCCAAAAAGAGTAGGGCCCTCCCGTCGTAACGGCGTTATTCCGTCGTTGAGCAGTGAATTTACCTGCGCTGAACCGTTTTAGTGCCGGGTATCTGACGGCGTCTCGACACCCGCACCAGCGAACAATTGAGCGATATCCGCCGCGTCGAACAGGTAGCGCTGGTTGCAGAACTGGCAATCGATCTCGACGCTGCCACCCTGCTCGGCCACCAATTGCTGCGCATCTTCCAGACCCAGGCTGACCAGTGCGTTGCCCGAGCGTTCGCGGGAGCAGCTGCAATGGAAGCGCAGTTTCTGCACATCGAACAGACGGACCTGTTCTTCATGGTAGAGGCGATGCAGAACCGTTTCGTTGTCCAGGCTCAACAGTTCATCAGCGGTCAGGGTGTTGCCCAGCGCGGTGATGTGCTGCCAGCTGGCGGCGCGTTCTTCTTCATCTTTCAGGCGATCGGCAGGCAGTTGCTGCAGCAGCAGGCCACGGGCGCGACGGCCATCGGCGCACAGCTTGAAGCGGGTGCCAACCTGCTGGGACATGACGAAGTAGTTGGTGAAGCAGTCGGACAGGGTTTCGCCGTCGAGGTCGACGATGCCCTGGTAGCGCTGGCCCACCGTCGGATCGACAGTCAACGCCAACACGCCGTTGGGCATCAGGTCGGAGAGGGTCGCATCAGCGGCGATCAAGTCGGCTTCATAACGGGCCAGGCCACGAATTTCGCGGTCACTGGAGCACTCGATCATCAGCAGCGGGATCGGGCCTTCGGAGCGCGCCTGAAGTATCAGCAAGCCATCGAATTTCAGGGTGCCTACCAGCAACGACGCAGCAGCCATCAGTTCGCCCAGCAATTGCGCAACCGGCTCCGGATACGGGTGCTTGGCGAGCACTTCGGCGTAGCTGCGTTCCAGCGACACCAGTTCGCCGCGCGTGTCGCTGTCATCGAAGATGAAGCGTTGGGTGTAATCGGTATCGAGGAAATCGGTCATAGGTCTAGGTATCTGATTTTAATGACAAAAAGGTTACAAAGAATGAAAATCCCGCGCTTCTGGCATCCATTTTGATGCCTATGTTCAGCCACGGGAGGCATTTTATGAACAATCCGGGTTTGTTCCAATCAAGGTGGAACCTCGGCCGGCTGGTTCTGTGCAATGCAGTGCCTTTGGCACTACTGGCTTTCTGGTTATGGCCTACGGGTCAGATGCTGTGTGTGATTTTCGACGAGTGGCTGTTCCGCTCACTCAATGCACCGCTGGCCAGCAACCCCATATGGCTCCACATCTGGGCAATTGCAAGTCTGCGCCCGTTCGACGTTGTCGTCGGACTGATCCTGCTGACCCTGCTGATCAAGGGCGATTGGGTGTTCAAGGCGATTGACGTGCGTCGCGCCTTCTTCGGATTTTTCTCGATCCTGCTGCTGATGGTGGTGATCCGCGCGCTGTTTTCCAAATTCGCCGACCACATGGGCTGGCAGCACAATAGCCCATCCATGGTGCTCCAGGGCGCCGTTCATATGAGCGACTACTTCCCGCATCTCGAGAAGACCTTTGAGCTGAAGGATCGCTCGAGCCAGAGTTTCCCCGGTGACCATGCTTCGGTGCTGTTGATCTGGGCGCTGTTCATGGGCGTTTTCAGTCGCTCCGCCGGCCAGTTCCTGACGGTCTGGGGCCTGGCGCTGCTGTTCATGCTGCCGCGTCTGGTGGCCGGCGCGCACTGGGGCCAGGACGATTACATCGGTGGCCTGCTGTTGGCGGTATGGGCGTTGGGCTGGGGTTACTACACACCGTTTGCCTATCACGCAGCGAACTTCTGGCTGAAGATCACAGCGCCGATTTTCGCGCTGGTGGGCAAGTTGCCGGTGGTTTCGCGGATGAGTGTGGTGGCGCTCCGCTAATTCGATGCGCCTGAAAAGATCGCAGCCGCCGGCAGCTCCTCAGGGAGCGCATGCAGGCTGCGATTTTTTATTCGCCGCTACTGTTCCCACGAAATTTAAACAAGTCCCGACGCTGTTTCTTGCTCGGTTTGCCGTCGGTGGTCACACCCAACGCGCCCGCCTTGCGCATCGCTGCAGCCGCCTCGCGCTTGGCGATACTGGCTTCGGTTTCCGCATACAGCGTCTGCGCTTCCGGCGCGCCACGGCGCACGATCGACAGGGCCTGGACCACGACAGTCTTTTCATCGAAGCCGGTACGAATCTCGAATTCATCGCCGATGCGTGGCTCTTTGCCAGGCTTGCAGCGCTCTCCCCGACAATGCACCTTGCCACTTTCGATGGCGGCTTTGGCCAAGGCGCGGGTTTTAAAAAAACGTGCAGCCCACAGCCATTTGTCGAGACGGACCTTGTCGTCCTCTTCGCTTTTTTGTGCCATGGAATTTCCTCATTCTGAAATATTGATGAACTGTACTACCGTTTCTGTCGTGCCATGAATTGTGCTGTCCCGGATTACAATGCACACATTCCGGGGCGTGCTTGAGAGCGCGCAAATCCGGGCCGTAGATATCTGTCGCCTTTTAACCACTATTCTGCGTGAATACCGCAAATCCGGCCCCCTGCGGGCTGATCGGTTTTCACCGGTTGAGCATTTTTTTGAAGACATTTGACCATTTGACCGTTGTCGGTCTGCGCGAGTGGGTGGCGCTCCCAGGTTTGGGAGTCGCAGGCCTTCGGGCGAAAATCGACACCGGTGCCAGTACCTCCAGCCTGCACGCCACCGATATCGAGCCGTTCGAACGGGACGGCGAGAAGTGGGTGCGTTTCACCGCGCACCTGGGCACGGTGGTGCAATTGCGCCACCGGCGTTGCGAAGCACCGCTGGTCACCCGCAAGACCATCAAGAGTTCCAACGGCCAGGCCCAGGTGCGCTATGTGATCAGCACCACCCTGGCCCTCGGTGATCGGGTCTGGCCGGTCGAGTTCACCCTCGCCTGCCGCAAGTCCATGCGCTATCGCCTGTTGCTCGGTTCCAAAGCCCTGATCGACGGCCAGTTGGTGGTCAATCCGGGTATCAAGTATGTACAAGACAAGCCGGTGTTCCCGGTATCTACCTCCTCCACAGGTGTTGCATGAAGATCGCTGTGCTGTCGCGGAATCCGCGTCTGTATTCCACCCGTCGTCTGGTCGAAGCCGGCACCGAACGCGGGCATGAAATGGTGGTGATCGACACCTTGCGCGCCTACATGAACATCGCCAGCCACAAGCCGCAGATCCACTATCGCGGCAAGCCGCTGGAAGGTTTCGATGCGGTGATCCCGCGGATCGGCGCATCGGTGACGTTCTATGGCTGCGCGGTGCTGCGCCAGTTCGAAATGATGGGGGTGTTTCCGCTCAACGAATCGGTGGCCATCGCCCGTTCCCGGGACAAGCTGCGTTCGCTGCAATTGCTGTCGCGCCGGGGCATCGGTTTGCCGGTGACCGGCTTCGCCCACTCGCCGGACGACATTCCCGACCTGATCGACATGGTCAACGGCGCGCCGCTGGTGATCAAGGTGCTGGAAGGGACTCAGGGCATCGGCGTGGTGCTGTGCGAAACCGCGACGGCGGCGGAGTCGGTGATCGAGGCGTTCATGGGCCTCAAGCAGAACATCATGGTGCAGGAATACATCAAGGAGGCCGGCGGCGCGGACATCCGCTGCTTCGTGGTCGGCGACAAGGTGATCGCGGCGATGAAGCGTCAGGCCAAGCCCGGGGAGTTCCGCTCCAACCTGCACCGGGGCGGCAGCGCCAGCCTGATCAAGATCACCCCGGAAGAGCGCATGACCGCGTTGCGCGCCGCCAAGGTCATGGGCCTGGCGGTGGCGGGTGTGGATATCCTGCGTTCGAATCACGGGCCGCTGGTGATGGAAGTGAACTCGTCGCCGGGCCTGGAAGGGATCGAGACCACCACCGGCAAGAACGTGGCGGGGATCATCATCGAGCATCTCGAGAAGAATGGCGGGCCAAACATGACCCGCACCAAAGGCAAGGGATGAACCTTGATTCAGGCGGCCGCAAGGCCGCCTGAAACTTAAACCGCGTCTCGCGGCAGCATCAACCCCAGCGGCAAGCGCACCCGCGCCTCCAGCCCGCCACCGGAGCGGTTGCGCAGCTCGACATTGCCGCCATGCATCGAAGCAATCCGCTTGACGATCGCCAGCCCCAGCCCGGTACCCTTTCCGCCCCGCGCACGGTCGCCACGGGTGAACGGGTTGAAAATCGCCTCAAGCTCCGACGGATCAATCCCCGCCCCACGGTCCATCACACTCAACACCACGTACGGCGCACTGGTATCGCCGGATACGTAAGCCGCGACTTCGACGCCGCTGCCGGCATGGTTCAACGCGTTGCCGATCAGGTTGTTCAGCAAACGCTTCATCGATACCCGGCGTAGCGGAAACGGCTGGATCGGCTCCAGACGCAAGCGCACCTTCTCTTCACTCTGGTTGTACGGCGCCGCGACCTCGCGCACCAGATCGCTCAGATCCACTTCTTCCACCGACTCGTCCCGACCATCGCGAATGAACGCGAGGAACTGGTCGAGAATCGCGTCCATGTCTTCAATGTCCCGCACCATGTCGTCGGTCAGGTCGGTGCGGTCACCCATCAGTTCCAGCGACAGCCGTAGACGGGTCAGCGGCGTACGCAGGTCGTGGGAAACCCCGGCGAGCATCAGTTCACGTTCACGGCCGGCCTGTTCGACGTCCTCGGCCATCTGGTTGAAGGCGCGATAAACCTCGGTCATTTCGCTCGGTGTGTCACTGATCGGCAGGCGCACGCTGCGGCCCTGGCCGAGTTGCCGTGCGGCATATACGAGACGCTTCAAAGGCTGATTGAGCTGGCTGACGAAGATCCATGCCGACGCGGTCGAGAGCAACCCGATGGCGAGGAACCAGCCGAGTACGTTCCAGATTTTCTGGCCGCGCAATGGATGCGGGTACAACGGCACTTTCAGCCAGCCATCACCCAGGCTCGGCGCACGCACCCACAACGCCGGCGGCGAATGCATGCGCAAGCGAACCTCGGTGTCGGCACCCAGTTCCGCCTGCATCTGCCGCTGGTAGATTTCGCTGTACGGCCAGTGCTGCTCGCCTTCCGGCACACCGGCACCGACCACCCGGATCAGGGTCGCGGCATCGGCGATCTTCGCGCGGTTTTCTTCATCGGCAGCCCAATAGGCACGCAGCGTCAGGGCGACGCCGTGGCTGTATTGACGGTCCACCAGCACGTCCTCGTTCATCAGCAGATAAACCAGGGTCAGTGCCTTGGAAAACAATACGACGATGAGCACCAGCCAGAGGGTGCGGGAGAAGAAACTTTGGGGGAACCAGACAGGGGTTTTCATGGATAACCGCTACGCACTTGCAGGAGCGAGCAATGCTCGCATATTGCGGATAACGAGTCTGCGGAGGCGGCAATTTTGACCGCTCCCCGCAGACCCGCTCCTACAAATCACCCGTCACTTGGTGGAGTTGCCATCCGGCACGAACACATAACCCACGCCCCAGACAGTCTGGATGTAGCGCGGTTTGGACGGATCGGGTTCGATCATCCGGCGCAGACGGGAAATCTGCACGTCGATGGAACGCTCCAGGGCATCCCACTCCCGGCCACGGGCCAGGTTCATCAGTTTGTCGCGGGTCAGCGGCTGACGGGCGTTCATCACCAGGGCCTTGAGTACCGCGAACTCACCGGTGGTGAGCATGTGCACTTCGTCGCCGCGCTTGAGTTCGCGGGTGGCCAGGGACAGCACGTAGTCACCGAACGTGACGTTCTCTTCTTCGCTGCCCGGCGCGCCCGGCACCGGTGCGGCCTGACGGCGCAGCACGGCTTTGACGCGGGCCATCAACTCGTCCGGGTTGAACGGCTTGGCCAGGTAGTCGTCGGCGCCCAGTTCCAGGCCCTTGATACGGCTCAACTCGTCGCCCTTGGCGGTGAGCATGATGATCGGGATCTGATTGTTCGCGCCACGCAGGCGACGGCAAGCGGTCAGGCCGTCTTCGCCCGGCAGCATCAGGTCGAGGACGACCAGGTTGAACACTTCACGCGACAGCAGACGATCCATCTGCTCGGTATTCGGTACGGCGCGGGCGCGGTAGCCCTTGCTGACGAAGAAGCGTTCCAGCAGGCTGCTCAGCCCCGGATCATCGTCAACAATAAGAATTTTTTCGCCTTCAGCAGTTTGTGCAGTGCTGCTCATTGGATGCTCCTTTTAGCTCGGCGCGCATTATGGCGTAGCTGCCGTTATACGCACCGTGTGCATTGTTAGCAGATTTTTCCTTCACTGCCAGAAAACCGGGGCTTGAGCCTACAGACTGCGTCGCCCCCGAATGACAGAACGCTGGTTATAATGCGCGGCCTTTTGTGTCAGGCAACGTCTGAATCGTTACCGCAGGTGGCCGTCTCTTATTTTCCCGGCCCTCGCAGTAATTGTTCGATTTCACGGGTCAATGGGATGCCTTTTGACCCAGGCAGCGGCAAGCGTCAGGCCGCCCAACCAGACTCCGGGCCTTTATTTACGTGCCTGCGAGCCTGCTTTCACAATTTGTCAGGTGGTTTTATGGACAGCATCAACAGCCGCATCGCCGAGGAACTCGGCGTACGCCCACAACAGGTCGAAGCGGCCGTCGCGCTACTCGATGAAGGCTCTACCGTTCCCTTCATCGCCCGTTACCGGAAAGAAGTGACCGGCAGCCTCGATGACACTCAGTTGCGTCATCTGGAAGAGCGTCTGCGCTACCTGCGAGAACTCGACGAACGGCGCATCAGCATCCTTTCCAGCATCCAGGAGCAGGGCAAACTCACCCCTGAACTGGAGCGCGAAATCAAACTCGCCGACACCAAGACCCGCCTCGAAGACTTGTACCTGCCGTACAAGCAGAAGCGCCGCACCAAGGGCCAGATCGCCCTGGAAGCCGGCCTCGGCGAGCTGGCCGACGGTCTGTTCAACGACCCGAGCCTGGCCCCGGAAGCCGAAGCCGCACGCTTCATCGACGCCGAAAAAGGCGTGGCCGACGTCAAGGCTGCGCTGGAAGGCGCCAAGTACATCCTCATGGAGCGCTTCGCCGAAGACGCCAACCTGCTGGAAAAACTGCGCACTTACCTGAAGCAGGAAGCCACCCTCAGTGCCCGCGTGATCGCCGGCAAGGAAGAGGAAGGCGCCAAGTTCCGCGATTACTTCGAACACGACGAACCACTGAAAAGCATGCCGTCGCACCGCGCGCTGGCGATTTTCCGTGGCCGCAATGAAGGCATTCTCAGCTCCGCACTGAAGGTTGGCGACGAACTGCCGGGCACCATGCATCCGTGCGAAGGCATGATCGGCCAGCAAGTCGGCATCCAGAACCAGAACCGTCCGGCCGACAAATGGCTGGGTGAAGTGGTGCGCTGGACCTGGAAGGTCAAGCTCTACACCCACCTGGAAACCGACCTGCTCGGCGAGCTGCGCGATGGCGCCGAAACCGAAGCGATCAACGTGTTCGCCCACAACCTGCACGACCTGTTGCTGGCCGCTCCGGCCGGCCCGCGCGCAACCCTCGGCCTCGACCCGGGCCTGCGCACCGGCTGCAAGGTTGCGGTGGTCGACTCCACCGGCAAGCTGCTGGATCACGCCACGGTTTACCCGCACGTGCCGCACAACAAATGGGATCAGACCATCGCGATCCTGGCCGCCCTGTGCGCCAAGCACTCGGTCGACCTGATCGCCATCGGCAACGGCACCGCCAGCCGTGAAACCGACAAACTGGCCATCGAGCTGATCAAAAAATACCCAGCGATGAAAATGACCAAGGTCATGGTCTCCGAAGCCGGCGCATCGGTGTACTCGGCATCGGAACTGGCAGCCAAGGAATTCCCGGATCTGGACGTGTCGATCCGTGGTGCCGTGTCCATCGCCCGTCGCCTGCAGGATCCACTGGCCGAGCTGGTGAAGATCGATCCGAAATCCATCGGTGTCGGTCAGTATCAGCACGACGTGTCGCAACTGAAACTGGCACGCGGCCTGGACGCTGTGGTCGAGGACTGCGTAAACGCCGTGGGCGTGGACGTGAACACCGCTTCCGTGGCGCTGCTGGCGCGGATCTCCGGCCTCAACGCGACCCTGGCGCAGAACATCGTGACTCACCGTGACGAGCACGGCGCGTTCAAGACTCGCGCTGCACTGAAGAAAGTCGCGCGTCTGGGCGAAAAAACCTTCGAACAGGCCGCCGGCTTCCTGCGCGTGATGAACGGCGACAACCCGCTGGATTCCTCGGCCGTTCACCCGGAAGCCTATCCACTGGTGCAACGCATCGCCGCTGAAACCGACCGCGACATCCGCTCGCTGATCGGCGACACCGGGTTCCTCAAGCGTCTGGATCCGAAGAAATTCACCGACGAGACCTTCGGTCTGCCAACCGTCACCGACATCCTGCAGGAACTGGAAAAACCGGGCCGCGACCCGCGTCCGGAGTTCAAGACCGCCGAGTTCCAGGAAGGCGTCGAGGACCTGAAAGACCTGCAACTGGGGATGATCCTCGAAGGTGTGGTGACCAACGTGACCGCGTTCGGCGCGTTCGTCGACATCGGCGTGCATCAGGATGGTCTGGTGCACATCTCGGCGCTGTCGGAGAAGTTCATCAAGGATCCGCGCGAAGCGGTGAAGGCCGGTGACGTGGTGAAAGTGAAGGTCATGGAAGTCGACATCCCGCGCAAACGCGTCGGCCTGTCGATGCGCATGAGCGACACCCCGGGCGAGAAAATCGACGGTGCCCGTGGCGCGCGTCCAGGCTCGGCGCCACGCCAGTCGCAGGGTTCGGCGCCGCGCAAGGAAAGCACCCCGGCGGCTCCGGCGAACAACGCCATGGCGTCGCTGTTCGCCAACGCCAAGCAGTTGAAGAAACGCTGATGGAAATTCCGGCCGGGCTCGTCGAGAGCGCGTTTTTCAAGCTGTTGGGCTGCCGCCTGCACAGCCTGGAAACCGGGGTGGCGCAAGTCGCCCTGGTGCTGGAACCCGAACTGCGCAACCGCGGCGGCAAGCTGCACGGTGGCGCGCTGTTCAGTCTGGTCGATATCGCCATGGGGCTGGCCTGCTCCAGCACCCACGGCTTTGACCAGCAAAGCGCGACCATCGAGTGCAAGATCAACTACATCCGCGCCGTCTCCGAGGGCGAGGTGATGTGCACGGCGCGGGTGATCCACCCGGGCCGGCGCACGCTGGTGGTCGAAGCCGACGTGATGCAGGGCGACAAACTGGTCGCAAAAGCGCAAGGCACGTTCGCTGTCCTGTAGATGTTGTTCATCATTTTGAGTTAATTTCGGCGCTGTGATCGCAGCGTCGGAATTTTCCTCGCCCGCGTCTGCCAGATTCAGGGACTGAAGTTGGCGTTTCCAATGGGGCTTTCATGGCCCGAAAACCAGGCGAAAACGCCAGTTTCAACTTCACCCTTGTAGACCGTCCTGCCCACCCCCATATTGGGGCGACTGACGCGTGAAGGAATCCAAATTGAGCGAACTTCTCAACCGCCGCCTGGCTCTGCTCGGTGAGCGCGCCAACCTCTCTCTGCTCGAGCAGTGCCTGCACGGTATCGAACGTGAATGCCTGCGCGTGACCGGCGAGGGACGTCTGGCGCAAACGCCGCACCCTGAAAGCCTGGGTTCCGCGCTGACCAACGAACAGATCACCACCGACTATTCCGAGTCGCTGCTGGAATTCATCACGCCTGCCCTGCCAGACCCGGCCGACACCCTGGCCAGCCTGGACAAGATTCATCGCTTCGCCTACAGCAAGCTCGGCAACGAGTACCTGTGGAGTCCATCGATGCCGTGCCCGTTGCCGGCCGAGGAAGACATCCCGATCGCCTATTACGGCACCTCCAACATCGGTCAGCTCAAGTATGTCTACCGCAAGGGCCTGGCCCTGCGTTACGGCAAGACCATGCAGTGCATCGCCGGGATTCACTACAACTTCTCCCTGCCGGAAAAACTCTGGCCGCTGCTGAAAGAAGCCGAAGGCTTCGTCGGCACCGACCGGGATTTCCAGTCGTCGTCCTATATCGCGCTGATCCGTAACTTCCGTCGCTACAGCTGGCTGCTGATGTACCTGTTCGGTGCTTCGCCGGCGCTGGACGCGGGGTTCCTGCGCGGCCGTTCGCATCAGCTGGAACAGTTGGACCCGGACACTCTGTACCTGCCTTACGCCACCAGCCTGCGCATGAGTGACCTCGGTTACCAGAGCAACGCCCAGGCTGGCCTGACCCCTTGCTACAACGACCTGGCAAGCTACACCGACAGTCTGCGCAAGGCGGTGGCCACGCCATACGCGCCGTACGTAGAAGTCGGCACGCACCAGGATGGCGAGTGGGTGCAACTGAACACCAACATCCTGCAGATCGAAAACGAGTACTACTCCAACATCCGCCCGAAACGCGTGACCTACACCGGCGAGCGGCCGATCCAGGCGCTGGTCGCCCGTGGCATCCAGTACGTCGAAGTGCGTTGCCTGGACATCAACCCGTTCCTGCCGATGGGCATCGACCTCACCGAATCGCGCTTCCTCGACGCGTTCCTGCTGTACTGCGCACTGAACGACAGCCCGCTGCTGACCAACATCAGCTGCGGCAACGCCACGTCGAACTTCCTCAGCGTGGTCAAGGAAGGTCGTCGTCCAGGCCTGCAATTGCAGCGTGACGGCCAACCGGTCGAACTGAAGGAATGGGCCGCCGAACTGCTGGAAAAAATCGCTCCGCTGGCGGCGCTGCTGGATCAAAGCCATGGCGGCGATGCCCACAGCAAGGCACTCGACGCACAACTGGCCAAGGTCAAGGATTCGTCCCTGACGCCTTCGGCCCAGGTGCTGGCGGCGATGGCCGAGCACAAGGAAAGTTTCGCGCAATTCTCCCTGCGCCAGAGCCAGGCTCACGCCGAGTTCTTCCGCAGCGAGCCGTTGGCGGCTGAGGAACAGGCGAAGTTTGAAGAACTGGCGCGGTCGTCGCTGGCGCAACAGGCTGAGCTGGAGCAGAACGAGGTGGGCGATTTCGACGTGTTTGTCGGGTCGTATCAGGCGAGTATTCTGGCGATCAGCAACTGACACTTCCTTCTCCGATCGTTCCCACGCTCCGCGTGGGAATGCAGCTCCTGACGCACCGCGTCACTATCGCCGGGACGCAGAGCGTCCATTGAGGCGTTCCCACGCAGAGCGTGGGAACGATCTGCTCTGCCTTCCCTTAGATTTTTCCGCTCATAAGCTAAGTCTAAAAAGTTATTTATTTCTAGATTCTTAGATCATTTAGTCTCCTTTCACGCCGACGCTCGGTCGCCTGATATGGAGCTCTTCAATGAAACTGAATGTCCCGCTTCGCCTGCTGGCCGTGGCCTCTCTGGCTGCCGCGAGTTTCCTGGCTCAGGCCGCCGACCTCACCGTCGCCTACCAGACCACCGTTGACCCGGCGAAAGTCGCCCAGGCCGACGGCGCCTATGAAAAAGCCACCAAGGCCGACATCAGCTGGCGCAAGTTCGACAACGGCGCGGACGTCATCACCGCCATCGCTTCCGGCGATGTGCAGATCGGTTACCTCGGTTCCAGCCCCCTGACTGCCGCGATCACCCGCAAAGTCCCGGTGGAAACCTTCCTCATCGCCACACAGATCGGCGCTGCTGAAGCGCTGGTCGCTCGCGACGGTTCCGGCATCAAGACGCCGCAGGATCTGGTCGGCAAGAAAATCGCCGTGCCATTCGTGTCCACCGGTCACTACAGCCTGCTGGCCGCGCTGAAGCACTGGAACATCGACCCTTCGAAAGTCACCGTCCTCAACCTCGCCCCGCCAGCGATCATTGCCGCGTGGAAGCGCGGTGACATCGATGCCACCTACGTTTGGGATCCGGCGCTGGGTGTGGCCAAGGAAAACGGCAAAGTGCTGATCACTTCCGGAGAGCTGGCCAAGTTCGGCGCGCCAACTTTCGACGCCTGGATCGTGCGTAAAGACTTCGCCGAGAAGCACCCGGAAATCGTTACCGCATTCGCCAAGGTCACCCTCGACGCCTACGCCGACTACCGCAAGGATCCGAAAGCCTGGATCGCCAATCAGAGCAACGTCGACAAACTGGTGAAACTCTCCGGCGCCAAGGCCAGCGACATTCCTTTGCTGCTGCAAGGCAACGTCTACCCGCTGGCGGCGGATCAGGTCAGTGACCTCGGCGCGCCGACCACCAAAGCCATCACCGACACCGCTGCGTTCCTCAAGGAGCAAGGCAAGGTCGAAGCGGTTCTGCCGGACTACGCGCCGTACGTCAGCGCCAAGTACATCACCAACTGATCGGGAGTTAATTGCGATGGCCTTGCTACAGCTGGAGCGCATCAGCGCACAGTATCCCGGCAGCCCGGAACCGGTGCTGGCGGATATCTCTCTGACCCTGGGACCCCAGCAATTGCTGGTCGCCCTCGGCCCGTCCGGCAGTGGCAAGACTTCGCTGTTGAACCTGATTGCCGGCTTCGTCGAACCGAGCGCCGGCCGCATCACCCTCGACAACGTGCCAGTCAAAGGCCCGAGCGCCGAGCGCGGCGTGGTGTTCCAGGACGACGCCCTACTGCCCTGGCAGGACGTGCTGGCCAACGTCGCCTTCGGCCTTGAACTGGCCGGTGTGCCCAAGGACAAACGCGAACAACGCGCCCGGGAAATGCTTGCGCTGGTCGATCTCTCCGGTTTCGAAAAACGTCGCATCTGGCAACTCTCCGGTGGCCAGAAGCAACGTGTCGGCCTGGCCCGCGCCCTCGCAGCCGACCCGCGCGTGCTGCTGATGGACGAACCCTTCGGTGCCCTCGATGCCTTCACCCGCGAACAGATGCAGGAACTGTTGCTGCAAGTCTGGCAACGCACCGCCAAACCGGTGTTCCTGATTACCCACGACATTGAAGAGGCGGTGTTCCTCGCCACCGACCTGATTCTGCTGGCGCCGAATCCGGGGCAGATCGTCGAACGCCTGCACCTCGACTTCGGCCAGCGCTACGCCGCCGGCGAATCGGCGCGGTCGATCAAGTCCGATCCGCGCTTCATCGAAACCCGCGAACACGTGCTCGCCAAAGTGTTCTCGCAACGCAGCGCCGTTCAGCGGCAGGAGCGCGCATGAGCAGTTACGACGTTTCCGCCACCGCAGTGAAACCCGCCGCCACGTCGGTGGTGATTCCCGTGCGCCGCAGCCTCAGCACTCGCTGGATCAGCCTGCTGACTCTGTTCGCGTTGCTGGTGATCTGGTGGGCCGTCACGGCCACCGGCCTGATCGAACCACTGTTCCTGCCGCCACCGTCCGCCGTGCTGCAAAAAGGCTGGTTACTGGCGACCACGGGTTACATGGATTCGACGTTGTGGCAGCACCTGGGCGCGAGCCTGAGCCGCATCGGTCTGGGCCTGGGTTTTGCGATTCTGACTGCCGTGCCGGTGGGCATCGCCATCGGCGCCAACCGCATCGCCCGAGGTGTGCTGGATCCGCTGATCGAGTTCTACCGCCCTATTCCGCCGCTCGCGTATCTGCCGCTGATCGTGATCTGGTGCGGCATCGGCGAGTTGTCGAAAGTGCTGCTGATCTACCTGGCGATTTTCGCCCCGATCGCGATTGCCACTGCCACCGGCGTGCGCACCGTCGACCCGGCCAAACTGCGCGCTGCGCAATCGCTGGGCGCCACTCGCGCACAACTGATTCGCCACGTGATTTTGCCGAGCGCGCTGCCGGATATTCTGACCGGTGTGCGCATTGGCCTGGGTGTCGGCTGGTCGACTCTGGTCGCCGCCGAATTGATCGCGGCCACCAGTGGCCTGGGCTTCATGGTGCAGTCGGCCGCGCAGTTCCTGGTCACCGATGTGGTGGTGCTGGGGATTCTGGTCATCGCCCTGATCGCCTTCGCCATGGAAATGGGCCTGCGCGCCCTGCAACGCAAACTGGTGCCGTGGCACGGCCAGGCCCACTGATTTTTCAGCACTGACTACCCCGACAGTTTCGGGGCCCCGGAATTGAAGAGAACCACCATGAGCAGCCTGAACATCACCCCGTTAAGCTCGGCCCTCGGCGCACAGATCAGCGGCGTCGACATCAGCCAGCCGCTGAACCTGGAACAGCGCGACGCCATCGAGCAGGCGCTGCTCAAGTATCAAGTGCTGTTCTTCCGCAATCAGCCGATCGAACCTTCGCAACAGGCGCGCTTCGCCCACTATTTTGGCGATCTGCACATTCACCCGATCTACCCGAACGTGCCGGAACAGCCGGAAGTGCTGATCCTCGATACCGCCGTCACCGACGTGCGCGACAACGCGATCTGGCACACCGACGTCACCTTCCTGCCAACCCCGGCCATGGGCGCGGTGCTCAGCGCCAAGCTGTTGCCGGAGTTCGGCGGCGATACGTTGTGGGCCAGCGGGATTGCCGCGTATGAAGCGCTGTCGACGCCGATGAAAGCGCTGCTCGAAGGGCTGACCGCGACTCACGACTTCACCCGCTCGTTTCCGTTGGAGCGCTATGGCAACACGCCAGAAGCACGGGCGCAGTGGGAAGAGGCGCGGCGCAAGAATCCACCGCTGTCGCATCCGGTGATTCGCACGCACCCGGTGAGCGGACGGCGTTCGCTGTTCGTCAACGAAGGCTTCACGTCGAAGATCAATGAGCTGTCGGAAACCGAGAGTGAAGCGGTGCTGAAGTTCCTGTTCGCCCACGCGACGCGGCCGGAGTTCACCATTCGCTGGCGCTGGCAGAAGGACGACATTGCTTTCTGGGATAACCGCGTGACGCAGCATTACGCGGTGGATGATTACCGGCCGGCGCAGCGGGTGATGCAGCGGGCTACGGTGTTGGGGGATGTGCCGTTTTTTCGCTGAACAATTGATCGTTCCCACGCTCTGCGTGGGAACGATCAGTGTGTCGTTATTCCGCCGTCGAAGGCTTCTCCCAAAGATTGATCCCGCCCTCCTGGGCAAACCGGTCGATCTCCGCCAACTCTTCCGCACTGAAACTCAGGTTCTTCAACGCCCCGACGTTCTCGACAATCTGCTCCGGCCGGCTCGCGCCGATCAGCGCCGAGGTCACTCGCGGATCCCGCAGCGTCCACGCCAATGCCAGTTGCGCCAGGCTCTGGCCACGACGCTTGGCGATTTCATTCAACGCCCGCACATGAGCGATGTTGGCCTCGGACAAATGTGAAGCCTGCAACGAACCACCCCCCGGACGATTGACTCGCGCATCCGCCGGCACGCCGTTGAGGTATTTGTCGGTCAGCAGACCCTGCGCCAGCGGGGTGAACGCAATCACGCCAGTGCCGAGTTCTTCGGTGGTGTCGAGCAGGTCTTTTTCCACCCAACGGTTGAGCAGGTTGTAGGCCGGCTGGTGAATCAACAGCGGCACTTTCCACTCTTTGAGCAGCGCGGCGATCTCACGAGTTTTCACGCCGGAGTACGACGAGATGCCGATGTACAACGCCTTGCCCTGCTGCACCGCAGTGGCGAGGGCGCTGGCGGTTTCTTCCAGCGGGGTGTCCGGGTCGAAGCGGTGCGAATAAAAGATATCCACATAGTCCAGGCCCAGGCGTTGCAGGCTCTGGTCGAGGCTGGCCAGCACGTATTTGCGCGAACCGCCGCCCTGACCGTAAGGGCCGGGCCACATGTCCCAACCGGCCTTGCTGGAGATGATCAGTTCATCGCGATATTGCTTGAAGTCTTCGCGCAGCAAGCGGCCGAAATTGGTCTCGGCGCTGCCGTAGGGAGGGCCGTAGTTGTTGGCCAGGTCGAAGTGGTTGATCCCCAGATCGAACGCGGTGCGCAGCAAGGCACGCTGGGTGTCGATCGGCGTGCTGTCGCCGAAGTTGTGCCACAGGCCCAGGGACAGCGCCGGCAACACCAGACCGCTGCGTCCGACGCGGCGGTAAGGGATGGAGTCATAACGGTTTTCGGCAGCGGTGTAAGTCATCGAATCCTCTCTTGTCGGTCTTGAAATGGGTGTCGATTGCTACGCAAATCTATTGCCGGGACGGGCGAGGCCAAGGTTCTGGCGCAAGGTCCGGCCCTCGTATTCGGTTCTGAACAGTCCGCGCCGTTGCAGTTCCGGGACCACGCCATTGGCGAAGTCTTCGAGCCCGCCGGGCAAGTGCGGCACCAGCACGTTGAAACCGTCTGCCGCGCCCTGCTCGAACCATTCCTGCAAGCGGTCGGCAATCTGCGCCGGCGTGCCGACGACGCTGTAATGCCCGCGACCGCCGGCGATTCTGCGGCCCAGTTCGGCCAGGGTCAGATGCTCCCGGCCGGCCAGTTCGGTCAGCAGTTTCTGCCGACTTTGCTGGCCGCTTTCAGTCAGCGGCAATTCCGGCAGCGGCCCGTCCAACGGGTACTTCGACAGGTCGAAGTTGCCCAGCATACGCCCAAGCAGGGCGACACCAACCTCGGGTTCGACCAATTGCTGAAACGTTTCACATTTTTCCTGCGCTTCGGCTTCCGTCTGCCCGACGACGACAAACACACCGGGCATGATTTTCAGTGAGTCGGCGCTGCGTCCGTACTTCGGCAAGCGTCCCTTGAGGTCGGCGTAAAACGCCTGGGCGCTGGCCAGTGAGGTCTGCGCGGTGAACACTACTTCGGCCGTCTGCGCCGCCAGTTCACGCCCGGTTTCCGACGAGCCAGCCTGCACGATCACCGGTTGACCCTGTGGCGAACGTGCGACGTTCAGCGGGCCCTTGACCCGGAAGTGCTCACCGACGTGATCCAGCACATGCAATTTTTCCGGGTCGTAATACGCTCCGCTGGCCTTGTCGCGGAGGAAGGCGTCGTCCTGCCAACTGTCCCAAAGTCCGGTGACCACCTGATGAAACTCCCGGGCGCGGCTGTAGCGTTCGGCATGGCCGATGTGTTCGTCGCGGCCGAAATTCTGCGCTTCGGCGGCGTTGTCCGAGGTCACCAGATTCCACCCCGCTCGCCCGCCCGAGAGGTGATCGAGCGAAGCGAATTTACGCGCCACGTGATACGGCTCGTTGTAGCTGGTAGTGGCGGTGGCGATCAGGCCGATGCGTTCGGTCACGGCGCTCAAGGCCGAGAGCAACGTCAGCGGCTCGAAGTGATCCGAACGGGCCATCCGGCTGGCGATATCCTGGGTCGGCGCAGCGACGCTGTCGGCGACGAACAACGTATCGAACTTCGCTGCCTCGGCAATCTGCGCCAGACGTTTGTAATGGGCGAAATCCAGCCCGGCGTTGGCCGGCACATCCGGATGACGCCACGCGGCGACATGGTGCCCGGTGGCCATGAGAAACGCGCCGAGTTTCAGCTGTCTGCTCATCTCAGAATTCCTTGCGCAGTTGCACGCCGAAGTAGCGCTCGTCGTCGCGAGGCACGGCGCGGTAGATGTAATTGCCACCACTGGCGAGCAACGGCGAATACGACTTGTCGGTGAGGTTCTTGCCCAGCAACGCCACGCGCCAGCCGTTGGTGTAATCGGCCAGGGCGACGCTGGCGTTCCAGAGGCCGTAGGCGCCCTGCTTGGTGTCGGCGTTCTGGCTGATGTCGTACTGCACTTCGCTCTGCCAGCTGTAGTCGGTGCCGAGTTCGATATCCAGACCGTTTTCCAGCGGGATGGTGTAGTCGGCGCGCACGTAGCTTTTCCAGTCCGGGCTGAACGGCAGCGGCTTGCCATTGACGTTGCACGACGCCGCCGCACCCGCCGGGCAGGCGAACTGGTCGATGCGGGCGCGGGTGTAAGCCAGCGCTCCGGAGAACTTCAGTTGCTGGGTCGCCTGCAAGGCGTAATCGAGTTCCACGCCTTCGGTGCTGACGCTGCCGGCGTTGATCAGGCGCGTTACCACTTGGCCGGCGACGGTGTCGAAAAAGTTCGCCTGATAGTTGTCGTAATCGCTGTGGAAAACCGCGAGGTTGGTGGTCAGGCGATTGTTCCAGGATGAAGCCTTGATCCCCGCCTCCCAGGTGTTGGAGGTTTCCGGTTTCAGTGCTTCGGTATCGCGCGGCTGCATGTTGAAGAACACGTTGTAGGCCGGGCCTTTGTAGCCGCGCGAGTAGGTCAGATAAGTGGTGACGGTATCGCTCAGGTCGTACTGCAAACCGAGCCGACCAGACCAGCCGTCCTCGTCCACCGAGCCAGAGCTGCTGGTCGCCGGTTGAATGCCGCTGACCGTGGTTGCAGAAGTGGAAACGCGACGGTGATCGTATTCCAGATCGTCGTGGGTATAGCGCAGGCCGGCGATGCCACGGAAATCCGAGGTGAAATTCAGCGTGCTCTCGCCGAACACCGCGTAGCTGTCGCTGGTGGTGCTGTAATCGGCGACGCCGCGATCAGTCCGCGTGGTCGTGGTCAGCGTGCGCTGATAGGTCTCGTCATCCTTGCCGTGCATGTAGAACAGGCCGCCAACGTATTCGAGGAACTCGCCTTTCGGCGAGGCCAGACGCAACTCCTGCGAGTACTGGTCGAAGGCCAGATCGCCCTTGTCCGCCGTGCCGGGGAACGCGGCCGTCACCGTGCCGAGGCGGTCGCCGTCCTGATACTGGGTGTTGTCCCAGCCACGCCACGCGGTGATCGACGTCAGGGTGTAATCGCCCAGTTGCCAGTCGAGCTGGCCGGACAGGCCCTTGTTGGTGTCTTCGACGTGGGTGCGGGTGTCGGTGTTGATGTCGCGGTTGTGGCTGGTGGCGCTGACCGGACTCAGCGCGTTGGCGAAGGCCGGAGTCAACGACTTGGTGACGACGCCGTTGGGGCCGTCATCGTGGGACTGCATGTAGTCGGCGATCAGGGTGAAGGTGACGTCGTCGTTCGGGGTGAATTCCAGTTTGCCGCGTACACCGCGATGGTTGTAACCGTTGACCTCCTGGCCATTGTGCTTGTTATCGACGTTGCCGTCGTAAGTGCCGAACAAGGTGCTGATCGAACCCTTGAGCGTGTCTGGAATCAGGCTGCCGCCAATGCCGAAACGGGTGCGGCTTTCGTTGCCGCTGTAGTACGACTGATCGATGTAACCGTGGGTCTCGGCGGTCGGCGCCTTGCTGGTGATGTTCAGCACGCCGGCCGACGCGTTTTTGCCGAACAGCGTGCCTTGCGGGCCGCGCAGAACCTCGACGCGCTCCAGGTCCAGCAGATCGAGGGTCGACTGACCGGGACGCGCATAAACCACGCCGTCAATCACCGTGGCCACCGTCGGCTCGACACCCGGCGAGGTGGAAATCGTCCCCACGCCACGCACGAACAACGAGGTGTCCTTGTTCGACGCGCCAGTGCGGAAATTCAGCGACGGCACTTGCTGGACGATGCTCGCCACGCTGTTGCGGTTGTCGCGCTCCAGTTGCTCGCCGTCGATTACCGACACCGCCACCGGGACCTTTTGCAGCGACTCTTCGCGGCGGGTGGCGGTGACCGTGACGGACTTGAGTGTCGGCTCCTGATCGGTGCTGTCGGCGGCGAACGCGGCGGGCAGCGGCAGCGCGGCCAGCCCGGTGAGTAGCCAGCCCGCAGCGCGGATCGATTGCGCCAGTTTGTGTGTCGCCCCAGGAATGTTGTGCATGTTTGCCCGCTCGAAAAGTTGCCCTGAACCGCTGCCGTTCTGCGACGACAGCGCCTGTCTCGGTGTCTTGGGCATTCGCTCGAGCGAGTAGCAGACAATGCGCCTTGTTAGCGCTAACATCGCCAGTATTGGCAAGCCGGACATAGACCGTCCAATACTGAAAAATTACTTTTATATGCGTTTTGGTTTTTAAGAAGGATCGAGCCTTGAGCGAAGAAAAGCCCCGCAAACGCCGTGGCGCCGGTCGCGTGACCCTCAACGCGGTGGCGCGCCAGGCCGGTGTTTCGGCAATTACCGTGTCACGCTACTTCAACCAGCCGGACCAGGTGTCGCCCGAACGCCGTGAACGGATCGCAGCTGTAGTCGCCGAGCTGGGTTATGTACCGAATCTGGTGGCCGGCGGACTCGCCTCGGCGCGGGGAAAAATCGTCGGCATGGTGATCCCGAACATCTCCGGGCCGATCTTCGCCAACACCATTCAAGGCTTCAGCGACACCCTCAGCCGCCACGGTTATCAGTTGCTGCTGGCCTCGAGTTACTTCAGCGCCGAGCAAGAAGAAAACGCGGTACGGGCCTTCCTCGGCTGGTCGCCGGCGGCGCTGGTGGTCACCAGTCACTTTCACAGCGCGGGCACGGAAAAGATGCTCGCCGAAGCGGATATCCCGGTGATCGAAACCTGGGATTACCAGCCGGATCGCGAGCCGATGCAGATCGGTTTTTCGCACTTCGAGGTGGGTGTCAGCGCCGCTCGTTATCTGCACGGCAAAGGTTATCGGCGAATCGCCTTCGTGCAGAACAGCGCACCCGGCGACTTCAGCGCACTGGAACGCCGCGACGGTTACGCAGCGACCGTCCGCGAGTTCGGTCTGGAACCGTGGGTATTCGCACCAGATGCCGATCGCGCCCCGTTCGAGGCCGGCAAGCAAGCGATGGAAGCGCTGATGAACACCTCACCGCGCCCGGACGCCATCATCTTCGCCAACGACAACCTCGCCGCCGGCGGCCTGCTCGCCGGGCAACGGGCCGGCCTCAAGATTCCCGAAGACTGCGCCGTCCTCGGCTTCGGCGACTACCCGTTCGCCGAGATGCTGCTGCCGAGTCTGAGCACGATCAAACCGCCGGCGCTGGAGATCGGCGTACTGGCGGCGACGCGAGTACTGGAAAGTCTGGGCGTGCTGCCGAGCGATGAGGTGCAGCGACTTAATTTGCTGCAATGCCAAGTCATCGAGCGGGAAAGTACCTGACCCCAAATTCTGTAAACCGGCCTTAAGCCGACAATTCACGCAAGGCAGCAGCAGCCAGAAATCCGGAGCGAGAGCTGTAACGCTGATCCCGTCGTACAGTTTGGTCAATACGCTCCAGCAACTGCTCCGGCAGCGTAGCGTTGAAGCGCACCGACTTGCCGAAGTAGGGAGTGATATCAAACTCGACTACACCCCAGATACCGCCGGCGTAATCCGGATTCTCTAGATGGGCATCAATGTCCTGAACCCGAGGCAACGGCGCGCCATCAGCGACCAATCCCTCATAGTGCAAGGCCAGTGCCTCCTGAGTGTTGTCAAAAGCTTCGGCTACCGTTGTGCCTGCGGAGAAACAGCCCGGTACATCCGGGATAATCACTCCGTAGTCTGAGTCGGCATCCTTGTGCAGAACGACCGGGAATTTCATGTAAGTGAATCCTTCCTCTGACATGTCCATAAAGGGACTTTCGTTTCCAATCAAGGGCTTCATTTCAAACCCGCCTGTTTCAAGATGCTGTTGATCGTACCCTTGGGAAGATCCGAATCCGGATGCTTGATCGTCACCCTCCCTGGCTTGCCCGGATGTTTGTATTGGTGGTGACTACCTTTGACGGCGACCAGATACCAGCCATCCTCCTCGATCATCCTGATCATTTCCCGACTACGCATTTCCTTCGCCCTGTTCGACAGCAAGAGCTGCGTACTTTAGGAGCTGGACGCCTCACCCAATACACACCATACACACTTGGACAAATATTAGCCTACCAGGCAGACACGTGTTTAATAGCCAGATCGGCGGTGAGCGCGCCTAACAATCGGCCCGCATAAACAGATGGATACGTGCCGAAATGTGTCGAACGACATGAGGCTGACAGCTGACCTATGCTCAGCAAAGACAGGACGACTCCCTTTCACAGGCAGATCCCGACCATGCACACCGCAATCATCATCTTCTTCGGCCTGATCCTGCTGGCGCTGATGTTCTATATCGGCGAGCGCATCGGCTTCAGCCGGCAGACGCTGGCCTACGGCTTCGCGGCGTTGTGGCTGGCGTTGACGGTGATCAATGGCGCGGTCGGCGTGGTGCACGCCGGGCAGCCGCTGGGGTCGGAGATCGCGATTGGCAGCGCCGTGTTCGGCGTGCCGATTGCCGCGATGGTTTTGTTCATGGTGCTGAGCGCCGAGACCTGAAACCGTCCCGGCGCCCTGCCCCGATCAACGCACCAGATGCAGGAACTGCATGTGCCGTTCGTACTGGTCGAGGATGTCGTTGATGATCTGTTCTTTCGTGTAACCGACCAGATCGTAGTCCTGACTGCCCTCGCTCAGATGCACTTCGGCGCGGTAGTAGCGGCGGTTATTGAGCTGCTTGGAACCCATGCCACCACGAGCGAACGATGGCGTGAAGTAGCCACGCATCTGCACCTGGTAGATGAACGGGTGCAACTCACCATGGCCGATTTCCAGGCTGACGCTGTCATGGGCCGGGTCCGGTTGGGTGACCACGTTCAGACCTTTTTCGACGAACACCGCCGTCACTTCTTCGATGGCCGGTTTTACCGTGGTGTCCATGAAGCGGTACACCTCGTCCCGCGACGGGAAGTGCACGGCCTGACTCAGGCGCTGGCGCCAGCCACCCTTGCCACGTCGTGAACCGGACACAGGCGCCAGCGAATGCAGTTGCGCGATCTGCTTCTGCGATTCCAGATAGAACGCCTTGTGCAGCCCCCACATCATCAGCAGCAGAATCAGCGAGAACGGCAGCGAGGTCAGCACCACCGCTGACTTCAGCGCATCGATGCTGCCGGAAAACAGCAGCGCACTGGTGATCAGTGCGGTCATCGCGCCCCAGAACACCCGCAGCCATTTCGGCCCGTCTTCATCCGGGTTGCCGCCCTTGGCCGACAGGGTCGAGAGCACTACCGTGCCGGAGTCGGCGGAGGTGACGAAGAACACGAAGCTGATGAACACCGTCACCGCAATAACGGTTTTGCTCCACGGGTAGGTTTCCAGCAGCAGGTACAAGGTCATCGACGGGTTGTCGAGGGCCGACATGCCCAGTGCCGACATGCCGTGATTGAGCACCTGATCGATGGCGCTGTTGCCGAAGATCGACATCCACGCCAGGGTGAAACCGAGCGGAATCAACAGCACGCCGAAGACGAATTCGCGGATGGTCCGGCCACGGGAAATCCGCGCGATGAACAGGCCCACGAATGGTGACCACGCAATCCACCAGGCCCAGTAGAACACCGTCCAGCCACCGAGCCAGTCGCTCGGTTTGTCGTAGGCGTAGAGGTCGAAACTCTTCATCGGCAACGCGCCGAGGTAGTCGCCGAGGTTCTGGATCAGGGTGTTGAGCAAATGCTGGGTAGGACCGGCGAACAACACAAACAGCAGCAGCGCACAGGCCAGCAGCATGTTGATGTCGGACATGACCCGCACGCCTTTATCCACTCCGGAAACGGCGACGATGATCGCCGCGCCCATCATCAGCGTGATCAGGCCGACCTGAATCCACTGGGTGTGGGCGATGCCGAACAGGTAGTCCAGACCCGAATTGAGATGGAGCACGCCGAAGCCCATGTCCGCACCGAGGCCGAACACCGTGGCGATGATGCCGAAGCCATCGACCGCATAGCCGATGGGCCCGTTGATGCGTTTGCCGATCAGCGGATACAGCGCCGAGCGCAGGGCCAGCGGCAGGTTGTGCCGATAGGCGAAATACGCCAGCGCCATGCCGACGAAAGCGAACACGCCCCATCCGTGCAGGCCCCAGTGCAGAAACAGAATCTGCATCGCCTGACGCGCCGCATCCGCCGTGCCGGCCTCGCCTTGGGGCGGCTGGAGCATGTGCGTCAGCGGCTCGGACACACAGAAGAAAAACAGCGTGATGCTGATCCCGGCGGCGAACAGCATGCCGGCCCAGGACAGGTAACTGAATTCGGGTTCGTCGTGGTCGGCACCGAGTTTGATCTTGCCGTAGCCCGATAACGCGGTGACCACCACGAAGACCAGATACAGGGTCATCGCGAGCATGTAGTACCAGCCGACCGTATTGGCCGCCCAGTTTTGCGCTTCAAGGAGCCAGGCACCGGCCTGTTCCGGCATGGCGATGACAACCAGGCCAAACAGCAGAATCACTGTCGCGGCGAACCAGAACACCGGCGGATTCATGCGTACCAGGCCGCTGGCGGGGGTGGACGATGCACTCATGAACGGTGCACCTCAAGGGGTTGGAAAATGGCTGAAATGATCGGACTCAGCAAAGGCAAGCCTCCTGTTGTGAGCGGGCAGCGAGCTACCGGTTTAACTTGAATGAACGTTCAAGTTAAACATGGATAGCACGCTAAGGACTAATCGCAGGGCTCAGCGGTCGCTTTCGTACGCTAGCTCAAGGAGGGGTATGACGCTGTGGCGAGGGCGTTCGTTCCCACCTCGCGTGGGAACGAACGGACAGGAAAATTACTTCTGCGTCCCGTCATCATGCTGCAGGTTGGCCTGGGTCAGGTTGCACCCGGCCGGCACGCTGCGGGTCAGCCATACGTTGCCGCCGATGGTCGAACCCTGGCCGATGGTGATGCGCCCGAGAATCGTCGCGCCGGCGTAAATCACCACGTCGTCCTCGACAATCGGATGCCTAGGATGGCCCTTCTGCAACTGGCCGTCCTCGTCCGCCGGGAAGCGTTTGGCGCCGAGGGTCACTGCCTGATAGATCCTGACGCGCTCGCCGATGATCGCGGTCTCGCCGATCACCACGCCGGTCCCGTGGTCGATGAAGAAACTGCGGCCGATCTGCGCGCCCGGATGGATATCGATACCGGTCGCCGAGTGGGCGATTTCCGAACTGATCCGCGCCAGCAACGGCAGACCCGCACGATACAAATGGTGCGCCAGACGATGGTGGATCACCGCCAGAATCCCCGGATAGCACAGCAGCACTTCATCGACGCTGCGCGCCGCCGGATCACCGTGATAGGCGGCCAGCACGTCGGTGTCGAGCAGGCTGCGCAGGCCCGGCAATGCGAGGGCGAAGTCCTGGATGATCCTGATCGCCTGCGCCTCGACTTCGGTGTCGGCCCGGGCACTGTGACGGGCGACGTAACGCAGTTCGAGTCGCGCCTGCGCCAGCAATGCATTCAACGCAACGTCGAGGGTGTGACCGACGTAAAAATCTTCACTTTCTTCTCGTAGATCAACCGGCCCCAGACGCATCGGGAACAACGCGCCGCACAAGGCTTCGAGAATCTGCGCCATCGCATCACGGGACGGCAATTCGCGCCCGCCCTGTTCGCCGCTGGCGCGGCCATTTTGTGTGCGCCACTGATCCCGGGCGGTACGCAGTTGGCTGACGATGGTCTGCAATTGCCAATGGCTGGAACGCTCGCTCACGGTAAAGACTCCTCACGGGCGGCCGGACTGTCTGGCCGCGTCAACGGCCACTACTTTACGGCAACGCCTAGGAGGCGAATTAAGAACCGATAGTGCTGGCCTAAGCACATTTGGCTATAAGCGATTGGCGGTTGCCCCGGTAAATCGGCGTGCCTATAGTCCTGACATCTCCTTGCATCAGTACGGACTCATGATCAAACAACAGCTGGACCGCTTTAACCGCCTCGACCTGCTCGGCCAACCGACCCCACTGGAAAAGCTCGAGCGCCTGTCCACCTGGCTCGGCCGCGATGTCTACATCAAGCGCGATGACCTGACGCCGCTGGCCATGGGCGGCAACAAGCTGCGCAAGCTCGAATACCTCGCCGCCGATGCCCTCGCCCAAGGCGCGGACACGCTGATCACCGCCGGCGCACTGCAATCGAACCACGTTCGCCAGACCGCCGCGCTGGCCGCGAAACTCGGCCTGGGCTGCGTGGCGCTGCTGGAAAATCCGCTGGGCACCGATGACAGCAACTACACCGGCAACGGCAACCGCCTGCTGCTGGATCTGTTCGACACCAAGGTCGAACTGGTCGACAACCTCGACAACGCCGACGAACAACTGGCCGCCCTCGCCGTGCGTCTGCGCAGCAACGGCAAGAAGCCTTATCTGGTGCCGATCGGTGGTTCCAACGCCCTCGGCGCACTGGGTTACGTACGCGCCGGCCTGGAGCTGGCGGAACAGATCAAGGACACCGGCCTGCAATTTTCCGCCGTGGTGCTCGCCTCGGGCAGCGCCGGCACGCACAGCGGCCTGGCACTGGCCTTGAGCGAAGCGCTGCCGCAACTGCCGGTGATCGGCGTGACCGTCTCGCGCAGCGAAGAAGATCAGCGCCCGAAAGTGCAGGGCCTGGCCGAACGCACCGCCGACCTGCTGGGCGTGGCGCTGCCGGAGAGTTTCAAGGTCGAGTTGTGGGACGAATACTTCGGCCCGCGCTATGGCGAGCCAAACGCCGGGACACTGGCGGCCGTGAAACTGCTGGCGAGTCAGGACGCCGTGTTGCTGGATCCGGTCTACACCGGCAAGGCGATGGCCGGGTTGCTCGACGGTATCGGTCGCGGGCGCTTCGACGACGGCCCGATCATTTTCCTGCACACCGGCGGAGCCCCGGCGCTGTTTGCCTACAAGGATTTTCTGTAGGCCTGAGCGCGTTCCCGCGCCCTGCGCGGGAACGCTCAGTATCAGCTCGAATGCATATTCATTAAATGCATAACAAATAGAAAATTCATTATTTTCCATTCTAAAAGAACCATCTTATAGTCTCGCCGCAGGCGAATTTCGCGAGAGACGCATAAGCTGCTTTAAGGCAGGATAGCGCTGTCGTTCAACTCCCGGATTCGCCAACTTTCCTTAAGCGTCTTCCATAAGAAAACACAGGGGCTTGTCATGATTCTTTCCGCACTACGTCGAAATCTGCTGGTAGGTTCGCTGGGCCTGGCACTGAGCGCCGGTCTGATCAGCAGCGCCGTTGCCGGTGAGCAACTGCAACAGATCAAGGACAAAGGCGTTATCAACGTCGGCCTGGAAGGCACTTATCCACCGTTCAGCTTCGTTGATGCCGACGGCAAGCTGTCGGGCTTCGAAGTCGAACTGTCCGAAGCCCTGGCCAAGAAGCTGGGCGTCAAGGCCAAGATTCAGCCAACCAAGTGGGACGGCATCCTCGCCGCGCTGGAATCCAAGCGTCTGGACGTTGTAGTCAACCAAGTGACCATCTCCGACGAGCGCAAGAAGAAGTATGACTTCTCCGAGCCGTACACCATCTCCGGGATTCAGGCGCTGGTGCTGAAGGACAAGGAAGCTGCGCTGAACATCAAGTCCGCCGCTGACCTGTCCGGCAAGAAAGTCGGCGTAGGCCTGGGCACCAACTACGAGCAATGGGTTCGCGCCAACGTGCCGGGTGCCGACGTGCGCACCTATGACGATGATCCGACCAAGTTCGCCGACCTGAACAACGGCCGTACCGACGCGATTCTGATCGACCGTCTGGCCGCGCTCGAATACGCCAAGAAAGCACCGAAAACCGTAGCGGCCGGTCAGGCGTTCTCCCGTCAGGAATCCGGTATTGCCCTGCGCAAAGGCGAGCCTGAGCTGCTGGCGGCCGTGAACAAGGCCCTCGACGAGCTGCGTGCCGACGGGACCCTGGCCAAGATCTCGGAAAAGTACTTCCAAGCTGACGTCACTAAATAATGGAAGCAGCTTTCCAACTCGCACTGGACTCCGCGCCCTTTCTGCTCAAGGGCGCGTACTACACGGTAGTCCTCAGCCTCGGCGGCATGTTCTTCGGCCTGCTGCTGGGCTTTGGCCTGGCGCTGATGCGCCTGTCGCGTTTCAAATCGGTCAGCTGGCTGGCCCGCATCTACGTGTCGTTCTTTCGCGGCACGCCATTGCTGGTCCAACTGTTCGTGATCTATTACGGCTTGCCGCAAATGGGTCTGGAACTCGATCCGCTGCCGGCGGCCCTGATCGGCTTCTCGCTGAACATGGCCGCTTACGCCTGTGAAATCCTGCGGTCCGCGATCGGTTCGATCGAACGAGGCCAGTGGGAAGCGGCTGCGAGCATCGGCATGACCCGCGCGCAGACCCTGCGCCGGGCCATCCTGCCGCAAGCGATGCGCACGGCGTTGCCGCCGTTGGGCAACAGCTTCATTTCACTGGTCAAGGACACCGCGCTGGCTGCCACCATCCAGGTGCCGGAGCTGTTCCGTCAGGCACAACTGATTACCGCCCGGACTTTCGAAGTCTTCACCATGTATCTTGCCGCCGCGCTGATCTACTGGATTCTGGCCACAGTGCTGTCGCACTTCCAGAACAAGTTGGAAGAGCGGGTCAATCGGCACGACCAGGAGTCCTGACCCCATGATTGTCGTGGAAAAACTGACAAAGCAGTTCAAGGGTCAAGTCGTGCTCAACGGCATCGATCTTGAAGTGAAGGAAGGCGAGGTCGTGGCAATCATCGGCCCCAGCGGTTCGGGCAAGACCACGTTCCTGCGCTGCCTGAACTTCCTCGAACAACCCACCAGCGGCCGGATCAAGGTCGGCGATATCGAGATCGATACCAGCCGTCCGCTGAACCAGCAGCAAAGCCTGGTGCGCAACCTGCGCCAGCATGTGGGCTTCGTGTTCCAGAACTTCAACCTGTTCCCCCACCGCACCGCCCTGGAAAACGTCATCGAAGGCCCGATCGTGGTCAAGAAGATGCCCCGTGATACAGCCATTGCCCTGGGCAAGAAGCTGCTGGCCAAGGTCGGCCTGGCGGGCAAGGAAGACGCTTATCCACGGCGCCTGTCCGGTGGCCAGCAACAGCGCGTGGCGATTGCCCGGGCGCTGGCGATGGAACCGGAAGTGATCCTGTTCGACGAGCCTACATCGGCCCTCGACCCGGAACTGGTCGGCGAAGTGCTGGCGACCATTCGCGGCCTGGCCGAAGAAAAACGCACCATGGTTATCGTGACTCACGAAATGGCGTTCGCCCGTGACGTGGCCAACCGCGTGGTGTTTTTCGACAAGGGTGTGATCGTCGAGCAAGGCGAAGCCAAGGCGCTGTTTGCCAATCCGAAAGAAGAACGCACACGACAGTTTCTCAGCAAGTTCCGCAACAACGGCTGATAACTTCGCAAGTGCTATCACTCACTTCCACGGATGGAAGTAGTGTTTTCCCCGCAATACAATCCCCCTCCAAAAATAAACAATAAAACCCTTCAAAGCGCAGTACATATATATCTCCTGCAACACGCTCCCTGTGCGTAAAATTCGCCGCGTCTTGACTTTCCGCTTCGGTAGAACTCACAGCAAAACAGGCTGAAAACCGCAGCAATCTGTAGCTCTCTTCCTTACAGAGCCTAGGCTGACAGCCGCGACAATGTAGGAACCTTCTGATTAATCCGTAATTCACGGATTAACTAATCCACTCGCTTGACACCTCTTCCGGTGAACTCTTATCTAGTCTCCAACCGGCACACGCTAGTTCAACAAGACACTTTCAAACTTGTACGGAACTCCGAAGTTTTATTGCCGGGTAATTCACGCCATTCGTTCTTTCGAAAACGGACTTCGCTGCAAGGCTTCAAGGAGAGAAACCGATGACCTGCATTTCAAACACCCCGCTGCTGGCACCACCGACCCTGGAAAAATCCCACGGGGCCGGTATCAACCTCATGGCAGCCGCCAACCTGACGGTCGACATCAGGCCCTGGCACGACATGGACAGTGGCGACCTGATCGAGCTGTTCTGGGATGGCTGCTACGTCGCTTCCCGCGTGCTGAATGCCGGGGATGTCGGAAACACGGTCAGCCTGCGGGTGCCGGAAAGCTTCATCATCAGCGGTTCGCCGCGCGTGCATTACCGGGTCATGCAGGTCGGAAGAAACCCGGCGCTGTCGGCCAGCGCGCAGTTCCAGGTCAAGCTCGACTGCCCGGGCGGGCAATTCGCGGCAGGCTGCGCGGAGGAAAACCAGTACCTGCTGCCGGTCAGTCTTCCCGAGGTCATTCGCCGACGCGGGATCAACCCGAACCAGATCAAGCGCGGCGTTCCCCTGACTATCGAGCCTTACCTGAACATGGCCGAGGGTGACGAAATCACCCTGCGCTGGGGCGATGTACGCATGGATCTGCCGCCTATTACCCAATCCGATATCGGTCACGGCATTCAGGTCTGGGTGCCCCCGGCAATCATCGTCGAAGCCGGCGAAGACCTGCGGCTGGATGTGACCTATTGCATCATCGACCGGGTCGGCAACAACTCGCGCTGGGCACCATCACAGACGCTGAAAATCGGTTGCGTGAATCCTTGTCTGAAAGTGCCCTTGAGGCAGATTCCCATGGCCGCGGAGCGCAAAGCCGAGTGAGCTTTTGATCTTCTATGCATATTCCTAAAAGTTAGTTTATTTAATATTTATACGCGCTTAGGGTATATAAACCGGACCACCGGACATTCTTCCGTTCGCCGCACTTTTGCGGCGTTTTTCATGAGATGTGAGGTAGGTAACATGGTCCGGAACACAATCACCCCAGTGCAGATCGCCAGGGCATTGCGTGCAGCCAAGGAGCGGCACTGATGTCCAGTCTGGCAGACGCAAACGTCCAGAGTGACCTGGACATCGCCCCGTTGTTGTTGCCCGCGCAAGTGCTGCGCAACGACGCACAAGCCATCAAGGCCGCCCATGAGCTGGCGCAAGTCGCCCGCGTGCAGGCCGCCAAACGCGACCGCCAGCGCAAGCTGCCGTGGTCGGAAGTCGAACAGTTCACCCGCAGCGGCCTGGGCAGCATCGCCATTCCGCGCGAGTACGGCGGCCCGCAGGTTTCCTTCGTCACCCTGGCCGAGGTGTTCGCGATCATTTCCGCGGCCGACCCGGCACTGGGACAGATCCCGCAGAACCAGTTCGGCATCATCAACTTGATCCTCGGCAGCGCCACCGAAGAGCAGAAAAAACAGTTGTTACAGAGCGTGCTCGAAGGCTGGCGCATCGGTAACGCCGGGCCAGAACGCGGCACCAAAGACACCCTGGAGCTGAAAGCGCGCATCACCGCCGACGGCGATGACTACGTGATCAACGGCCAGAAGTTCTATTCCACTGGCGCCCTCTTCGCCCACTGGGTCGCGGTCAAGGCACTCAATGATGAAGGCAGGCAAGTGCTGGCCTTCGTCCGTCGTGGCACGCCGGGATTGCGCATCGTCGATGACTGGTCGGGTTTCGGTCAGCGCACCACCGCCAGCGGCACGATCCTGCTGAACAACGTGCGGGTCGACGCGGGTCTTGTGGTGGACAACTGGAAGATCAACGAAAAGCCCAACACCCAGGGCGCCGTGTCGCAACTGATTCAGGCAGCCATCGACGCCGGCATCGCCCGTGGCGCCATCGATGACGCCATCGAATTCGTCAAGACCCGCGCCCGGCCGTGGATCGATGCCAAGGTCGAACGCGCCAGCGATGACCTCTACGTGATCGCCGACATCGGCAAACTGAAAATCGAACTGCACGCCGCCGAAGCGCTGCTGCGCAAGGCCGGTCAGGTGCTGGATCAGGTTCACGCCGCGCCGCTCACCGCCGAGTCCGCCGCCCGCGCCTCGATTGCCGTGGCCGAAGCCAAGGTGCTGACCACCGAGATCTCGCTGCTGGCCAGCGAAAAGCTCTTCGAGCTGGCCGGCAGCCGCGCCACCCTCGCCGAATTCAACCTCGACCGTCACTGGCGCAACGCCCGGGTGCACACCCTGCACGACCCGGTGCGCTGGAAGTACCACGCGGTCGGCGCCTATCGCCTCAACGGCAAGTTGCCTGCACGCCATTCCTGGATCTGACGACCAGAACACTTTTGACCAGATCTCTGGAGAAACACATGACTCTTTCCCATCCCGTCGCGGTCATCACCAGCGACGAGCAAGCCCTGATCGTCGCCAGCGACCTGGCCGAAGACTTCCAGCGCGACAGCAACCTGCGCGACCGCGAACGCCGCCTGCCGCTGCCGGAACTCGACGTGTTTTCCCGCTCCGGCCTGTGGGGCATCAGCGTGCCCAAGGAATACGGCGGCGCCGGCGTATCCAACGTGACCCTGGCCAACGTCATCGCCCTGATCGCCCGGGCCGATGGCTCGCTCGGGCAGATTCCGCAGAACCATTTCTATGCCCTCGAAGTACTCCGGGTGAATGGCAGCCACGAGCAGAAACAACGTCTGTACGCCGAAGTCCTCGCCGGCCAGCGCTTCGGCAATGCCCTGGCAGAACTGGGCACCAAGACTGCCCACGACCGTGTCACCAGCCTGAAACGCGATGGCAGCGGTTATCGCATCAACGGTCGCAAGTTCTATGCGACCGGTGCGATTTACGCCCAGCGCATCCCGACCTCAGTGGTCGATGAAGACGGAGTGCAGCAACTGGCGTTTGTCCCGCGTGACAGCAAAGGCCTGACCGTGATCGACGACTGGAGCGGCTTCGGCCAGCGCACCACCGGCAGTGGTTCGGTGGTGTTCGAAGACGTATTTGTCGCAGCCGAAGACGTCATCCCGTTCCAGAGCGCTTTCGAACGCCCGACCACCGTCGGCCCGCTGGCGCAGATTCTTCACGCCGCCATCGACACCGGCATCGCCCGCGCCGCCTACGAAGATGCGCTGCACTTCGTGCGCAGCAAGACCCGGCCATGGATCGACTCGGGCAATGACAAGGCCACCGAAGACCCACTGACCCTCAAGAGCTTTGGCCACTTGAGCATCCGCCTGCACGCCACCGAAGCCCTGCTCGAACGCGCCGGCGAATTCCTCGATGCGGCCCAGGCCGATACCAACGCCGAGACGGTTGCAGCAGCCTCGATTGCCGTTGCCGAAGCACGGGCGATCAGCACCGAAATCTCTCTGGCAGCCGGCAGCACTCTGTTCGAACTGGCCGGCAGCCAGGCCACCCTGATCGAGCACGGCCTTGATCGTCACTGGCGCAACGCCCGGGTGCACACCCTGCACGACCCGGTGCGCTGGAAGTATCACGCGGTGGGCAATTACTACCTCAACGATGAAAACCCTCCGCTGCGAGGGACCATCTGATGAGCAAGAAAAAGATCCTGCTCAATGCGTTCAACATGAACTGCATCGGCCACATCAACCACGGGTTGTGGACCCATCCACGGGACACCTCGACCCAATACAAGACCATTGAATACTGGACCGAACTTGCGCAATTGCTGGAGCGTGGGCTGTTCGACGGGTTGTTCATCGCCGACATCGTCGGCGTGTACGACGTCTACCAGAACTCGGTGGACGTCACCCTGAAAGAGTCAATCCAGCTGCCGGTCAACGATCCGCTGCTGCTGGTGTCGGCGATGTCCGCGGTGACCAAAAATCTGGGTTTCGGCCTGACCGCCAACCTCACCTACGAGCCGCCGTATCTGTTCGCCCGGCGCATGTCGACCCTCGATCACCTGAGCCGTGGACGGGTGGGCTGGAACATCGTCACCGGTTATCTGGACAGCGCCGCCAAGGCCATGGGCCTCAGTGAACAGGTCGAGCATGACCGGCGTTACGACCAGGCCGACGAGTACCTCGAAGTCCTCTACAAACTCTGGGAAGGCAGCTGGGAAAACGATGCGGTGCTCAACGATCCGCAGCAGCGGATCTACGCGCAGCCAGACAAGGTGCACAAGGTCGAGCACAAGGGCGAGTTCTATCAGGTCGAGGGTTATCACCTCTGCGAGCCGTCACCGCAGCGTACGCCGGTGCTGTTCCAGGCCGGCAGTTCGGATCGCGGTCTGCTGTTCGCCGGGCGTCATGCCGAGTGCGTGTTCATCAGCGGTCAGAACAAACCGTCGACCAAAGTGCAGGTGGACAAGGTCCGCGCCAGTGCCGTCGAAGCGGGTCGCAATCCCGAGGACATCAAGGTGTTCATGGGCCTGAACGTGATCGTCGGCGAGACCGAAGAAGCGGCCTGGGCCAAGCATGCCGAATACCTGAGCTACGCCAGCGCCGAAGCGGGCGTGGCGCATTTCTCGGCGTCCACCGGGATCGATTTTTCCCAGTACGAAATCGACGAGCCGATCCAGTACGTGAAGAGCAACGCGATCCAGTCCGCCACCAAAAACCTGCAGAACAACGACTGGACCCGCCGCAAGTTGCTCGACCAGCACGCCCTCGGCGGCCGCTACATCACCGTGGTCGGTTCGCCGCAGCAAGTGGCGGATGAACTGGAATCGTGGATCGCCGAAACCGGCCTCGACGGCTTCAACCTGACCCGCATCGTCACCCCGGAAAGCTATGTGGATTTCATCGATCTGGTGATTCCGGAACTGCAACGGCGCGGCTCGTACAAAACCGCCTACGACAACGGCAGCCTTCGGGAAAAACTGTTTCACGGCGAAGCGCACCTACCGGAGCAACACACCGGCGCCCACTACCGACACACCTCCTCGCACTGACTGGAAAAACATCATGACCAAGAAGATCCTGTCCCACCCAGTCAAAGCACTGGCCCTGGCCTTCGGCCTGTTCAGCTCGGCGGTTTTCGCCGCCGATGCCCCATTGAAAATCGGCACCACCGCCGCGTTCGCGATTCCGCTGGAAGCCGCTGTCGAAGAAGCCTCCAAACAAGGCCTGAAAGTCGAGCTCGTGGAGTTCACCGACTGGATCGCTCCGAACGTCAGCCTCGCCGCCGGCGACATCGACGTGAACTACTTCCAGCACATCCCGTTCCTGGAAAACGCCAAGGCGGCCTCCGGTTTCGACCTGGTGCCGTTCGCCCCGGGGATCATCAACAACGTAGGCCTGTACTCGAAGAAATACAAAAGCTTCGATGAGCTGCCGGAGGGCGCCAGCGTCGCCATCGCCAACGACCCGATCAACAGCGGTCGCGGCCTGCAACTGCTGGCCAAGGCCGGTCTGATCACGTTGAAACCGGGTGTCGGCTACAAGGCCACCGAAGACGACATCGTCGCCAACCCGAAGAAGATCAAGATCCTGCAAGTCGAAGCCGTGCAACTGGTACGCGCCTACGATGACGCCGATCTGGTCCAGGGCTACCCGGCCTACATCCGTCTGGCGAAGACCTTCGATGCCGGCTCTGCGCTGCTGTTCGACGGCCTCGACCACAAGGAATACGTGATCCAGTTCGTGATCCAGCCGAAGAGCAAGACCGACCCGCGTCTGATCAAGTTCGTCGACATCTACCAGCATTCGCCGGCCGTACGCGCCGCGCTGGATAAGGCCCACGGCAAGCTGTACCAGGCCGGTTGGGAAAGCTGAGGATGACCGCAGCCATTCAACGGCGACTGGATCTTCCAGAGCCACCCGCGCTGGCACAGCGCACCGAGCTGCATCCCGAGCTGAACCGCGCCCATGTCCGTTTCGTCGGGCTCGGCAAAACCTACGAAGGCAAGCAAGGCCCGGTCGCAGCCCTGCAAGGCATCGACCTGGCGATCCAGCGCGGTGAAGTGTTCGGCATCATCGGTCGCAGCGGCGCCGGCAAGTCGTCGCTGATCCGCACCATCAACCGCCTCGAACAACCGACCTCGGGCCGGGTGCTGATCGATCAGGTGGACATCGGCGAGTACGACGAGGATCGCCTCGTCGCCCTGCGTCGGCGGATCGGCATGATCTTCCAGCACTTCAATCTGATGTCGGCAAAAACAGTGTGGCAGAACGTCGAACTGCCACTGAAAGTCGCCGGTGTCCCGAAGGAGCAACGGGAGAAAAAGGTTCGCGAACTGCTGGAGCTGGTGGGCCTGCAAGCCAAGCACAAGGCGTATCCGGCGCAGCTGTCCGGCGGGCAGAAACAGCGCGTCGGCATCGCCCGCGCACTGGTGCACGACCCGGACATTCTGCTGTGTGACGAAGCCACTTCAGCGCTGGATCCGGAAACCACTCAGTCGATCCTCGGCCTGCTGCGCGAGATCAACAAACGCCTGGGCCTGACCATCGTACTGATCACTCACGAGATGGCCGTGATCCGCGAAATCTGCGACCGCGTCGTCGTGCTGGAACATGGCCGCATTGTCGAGCAAGGCCCCGTCTGGGAAGTGTTCGGCAACCCGCAGCACGAAGTCAGCCAGACCTTGCTCGCACCGCTGCAACACGCCTTGCCCGAAGAATTGCAAAGCCGTTTGCAGGCGCAACCATCGTCGTCCTATGCCTCTGTGGTGTTGCGCTTGCAGTTCACCGGCAGCCAGCAGGACGAACCGGATCTGGCCGCGCTGTTCGCCGCGCTCGGCGGTCGGGTGAAATTGCTGCAGGGCGGCGTGGAACGGATTCAGGGGCACGCGCTCGGGCAACTGTTGCTGGCGGTGGCAGGCTCGAAGCTGAACGCCGAGGAATTGCGTCAGCGTGCCAGCCAATGGGCACAACGCACGGAGGTGCTGGGCTATGTGGTTTGATCGCTTGTTGCAGGGTTTCATCGATACGTTTCTGATGGTCGGCGTTTCGTCGCTGATCGCGCTGCTGGCGGGTATTCCGATGGCAGTGATTCTGGTCACCAGCGACAAGGGCGGGATCTACGAAGCGCCGGTGCTGAATCGCGCGCTGGGCGCGTTCGTGAATCTGTTTCGCTCGATTCCGTTCCTGATCCTGATGGTGGCACTGATTCCGTTCACCCGGCTGATCGTCGGCACCACGTACGGTGTGTGGGCGGCCGTTGTGCCGCTGACCATTGCGGCCACGCCGTTTTTTGCGCGAATCGCCGAAGTGAGCCTGCGCGAAGTCGACCACGGTTTGATCGAAGCCGCGCAAGCCATGGGTTGCCGACGCTGGCACATCATCTGGCACGTGTTGTTGCCTGAAGCGCTACCGGGGATCGTTGGCGGTTTCACCATCACCCTGGTGACGATGATCAACTCATCGGCCATGGCCGGGGCGATTGGCGCTGGCGGTCTGGGCGACATCGCTTATCGCTACGGCTATCAACGCTTTGACAGCCAGATCATGCTGACCGTAATCGTGCTGCTGGTGGCGCTGGTGGCGGTGATTCAGCTGGGTGGCGATCGTCTGGCACGAGGGTTGAACAAGCGCTGAACTGCATGGCGTATAGTCGGCAACATCCATTGCCAGCGCAGTCCGACCATGAAGCAGACCCCCACCGATCTGGAACAGATCACCTCCACTACCCTCGGCCACTACAACGCGGTGGCCGAGGATTTTCGTGAAGGCACCCGCGACCACGATGTCAGCCAGAACATCGATGCACTGCTGCGGCACATTCACGCTGAGGCGCCGTTTTCCATCCTCGATTTCGGCTGTGGACCGGGGCGGGATTTGCAGACCTTCACGCGCATGGGTCACGTCGCCGTCGGCCTCGACGGCGCGGAAAAATTCGCGCAGATGGCCCGGGAAGACAGCGGCTGCGAGGTGTGGTGCCAGGATTTTCTGAAGCTGGATCTGCCGGCAGAACGCTTCGACGGCATCTTCGCCAACGCGGTGCTGTTTCATGTGCCGTTGCAGGAATTGCCACGGGTTCTGCAGCAGTTACACGGGACATTGAAGCCGGGTGGGGTGTTGTTCAGTTCCAACCCGCGTGGGGATAACCGTGAAGGCTGGAACGGGCCGCGTTATGGCTCGTACCACGATCTTGAAGCCTGGCGCGGATTGCTGACCGCTGCCGGGTTCGTGGAACTTGAGCATTACTACCGACCGGCGGGGCTGCCGCGTGAGCAGCAGCCTTGGTTGGCCAGTGTCTGGCGCAAGGCCTGAAACTCAGGGCCTCGCTTCAACCTGAAACCAGGTTGGCGCACTCCCCGGCGAGCGCACCATGATGCTTCGCCCGGGCACAGTCTGCCCCTGCACCTCATGCGTCTGCACATCAAAATTGGCCAATAAGCGCGTGCCGTCTTCAAAGGATGTCTGCTGAACCAGCCGGTCCGCGCTCAACCATTCGAAACCGGTGAGCGCCTGGGTTGCCAGACGTTCATGCAAAGGCCGGAAGAATGCATCCTGACGGGCAATCTGCGGCAATCGCTGCGCAAGCGTGTCGACACTGAGGTGATACAGCGGCGCAACGTTGTAGAGCAACTGCGCGAGTTCGTTGTCCGCCCGTACATTGGTCAGCTTCAGGCTATCGAACAGCCAGTGGTGGGACGTGATCACCGAGCCATGGAACACCGCTTGGTACATCGGCAAACGGCTGGCCGGATCAAAGTGAATACGCCGCAACGACTCCTTGATCGGCACAGGTTTGAAGAAAACCTCTGGCTGCTCCGGCGGATACCACTTGCCTGCAAAGTACCTGGACTTGGGGTTCTTGCTCATTTCGGCATCGCCCCAACCGATCACCGGCGTCTGCATGCCATGGGCGAACAACACGCCTTGCGCGGTCGTTGCGTTGCCATCCTCGGAACCTGCGGGCAGTTTCAGGACTTCATTGATCCAGCGTGATGCCCCGATGTTGCCTTCGGCATTTTGTGCCTGGGTCATCGTTGCCCCGGGACGGTAGCTGTCGAACAGCATGCCGGTGGCATAGGCATCGAGAAACCAGCTGTTGAAACCGGCGGCGTCGCGAATGGCCGCGACCCGCTGCTCAAGCAGCGGTCGCACGCAACGGGGGTCGGTGTAATGCCCCGATTGCTGGAAGCCGCTTTTCAGCGTTCCGTCGCCCTTCACGATTGCGCACTCAAGATTTGCCCTGTCCCCCAGGTGTGCGGTGGTCCAATCAGGGTTCTCGCTACGGCTCAGCGCCGTTTCATAAGAATCGTACGGCGCGATCAGATAACCCGCTGCCACGCCGGCCTTGATCGTCTCGGGGTGCCAGAGGCCACCCTCCCAGCCTTCACCGAGTCCCAACCACAAACGGGACAGCCCGGCGCTCTGTAATTGCTTGATCGTATCCAGCGACAAGGTGCTGCCCCAGCGCTCGGGTTCGGGCGTCAGCGCCTCACCGAGGTGGGCTGCCACTTGTGCGCGCACATCAGCGTAACCGTTGACCAGAGCCTGCATGTCCGGCACGCCCCGGGCCTGCCAGGTCTTGCGTGCCAGGGTATTCAGGGCGTGGTTGAGACCGCGCAAAAGCATTTTTTTCTGATAGCCGTTCAACTCCCCGCCAGTGGCAAGGATCTGCAACGCCTCACGATCCATTCCTGCTTTCAGCCCACTGGCCAGTGAGCCCCCACCGCGCAAGGTGTCGAGCAGCACGGACCAACTGCGCACATCTTTGCCCCCCAGCAAGTCGTTGCCCCACAGGTACAGATGACTGGCGCCCGGCAGTCGCCTCGCGTCAGGTGTTTTCGTGAATTTGCTGCTCAAGGTTTCATAACGACCGTTATCGATCAGCCATTGCCGGTAGCGCCTGGCGCCGGCCAACGGGTCGGTTGCCCCGAGAAACAGCGTGAACGTCAACGGCGTCGACGGTTCGAGTGAGGTGAAGCGATGCCGGGCGGACAGCGCCAGAGTCTTGCCTTCGGCGCTGAACAGCAGTCGATTGTTATAGGGATTGGACATCAGCCAATGCAGGCTGAATCCATCATGTTCAACACCCCAAAGCGGCAAACTCAGATCCTGAGTGGTATTGAATTCGCCCTGATTCAAAAGAAACGAATGCCACACCGGATCGCCGCGCGGCACGTAGTGCCCCTCGGCCAGAGGCCAGATCAGCCCCTTGCCCATCGCGCTGGCGGGCTGACGGAGAAACTCCAGTTCTGCGGGCTCACGCGCCGTGATCGAGAAGGACAAATCACGTTGATCGAGCGTGGCGCTGAGGGTCCAGGCTCCGTCATCCCATTGCCAGTCGATGCGGTTGTCGCGCCTGATCAATTGACTGACCTTGTGCGGGGCAATCCCCGTCGACGCCTGCACCGTCTCGCGGCCCGCAGGGGTGATACGGACAGCCAGCGTTGCCGGATCGAGTTGCACGCGCCACAACGAGTTTTCCAATAACGTGTCGGCCCAGGACAGGGACGACAGACATAAACCGACAATCAGCAATAACGCGCGCAGCCAGCAAGTAACGGTAAGCATCAGACGTCCCTTCTCCTAAAGGAGGAGGGACGTTAACCGAATACGCCGACGCTGTAAGTCAGGCCCTTCGCAAATATGTAACAAGCGCACTCACTGTGCCGATGACGAGGCGTCCTTCTTCGGCTCGCGAATCTTGTACCAGGCCACATACAGCGCCGGCAGAAACAGCAGCGTCAGCAACGTCGCAATGACGATCCCGCCGATCATCGCGTAGGCCATCGGCCCCCAGAACACTTCCCGGGCGATCGGAATCATGCCCATGCTCGCCGCCGCCGCGGTGAGCAGGATCGGCCGACGCCGGTGCTCGGTCGCTTCCACCACCGCATCCCAGGGCGCGTAGCCTTTTTGCTCGTATTCTTCGATCTGCGTCACGAGGATCACCGAGTTACGGATGATGATGCCGATCAGCGCCAGAATCCCCAGAATCGCCACGAAGCCCATCGGCGTACCGGTCGGCACCAGCGCCAGCACCACGCCGATCAGCCCGAGCGGCGCGACACTGGCCACCAGGAACAGCTTCTGCACGCTGTGCAACTGGATCATCAGGAAGGTCGCCATCAGGAACAGCATCAGCGGCAAGACCTTGGCAATCGGCCCCTGCGCCTTGCCGCTCTCCTCGACCGTACCGCCAGTGGCGACCTTGTAGCCCACTGGCAGTTTGGCGGCGAAGGCATCGATGGTGGGCTTGAGGACTTTCACCAGATCGGTCGGCTGGATTTCATCGCGCACCGAGGCCTTGATGGTGATGGTCGGCAAACGGTCGCGACGCCACACCAGCGGCTGCTCCAGTTCATATCGCACCGTGGCGAAGGCAAGCAGCGGAATCGACGTGCCGTTGGGCGTGACGATCTGCAGGTTTTGCAGGGTTTCCGGTGTACCGCGTTCGGAATCCACCGCGCGACCGACCACGTTGATCAGGTAGATATCGTCGTCGACCTGGGTCAGCGGCGAGCCACTGACAATGCTGTTCATCAGGTTGGCCACATCTTCCGATGACAGGCCGAGCTGACGCGCCTTGTCCTGAGCGATGTCGATGCGCAGGACTTTGCCAGGCTCGTTCCAGTCGTAAATGATCTCGCCGATGTGCGGGCTCTTGTCCAGTTCGGTGGCCAGGTCGATGGCGTGCTTGCGCACCTGATCGACGTCCTTGCCGCTGACCCGGTACTGGATCGGACGGCCCACCGGTGGGCCCATTTCCAGGGCTTGCACGTAACTGCCGATGCCGACGAAATCCTTGCGCAGACGATCACGCAGGCGCTGGCTCAAGGCTTCGCGGGCCTTGAAGTCTTTGCTGACGATCACCAGTTGCGCGTAGTACGGGTTCTGCAATTGCTGATCCAGCGGCAGGTAGAAACGGATTGCGCCCTGGCCGATGTAAGTGCTCCAGCGCACGATGTCCGGGTCGCCCTTGAGCGAGGCTTCGAGCTTGTCGACGGCCTTGCGGGTTTCATCGATCGAGGCGTTTTGCGGCAGGTTCAGGTCAACCAGGATTTCCGGGCGATCGGACGACGGGAAGAACTGGTTCTGCACAAAGCGCATGCAGAACACGGCAAGGACAAAACACAGCACCGTGATACCGATCGCCCACCAGCGATTGCGCATGCACCACAGCAGACCGCCATTGAACGCCCGCCCGATGCGTCCGGGTTCGGCTTCATGGGGTTTTACGTTGGTGCTGAGGATGTGCACGCCGATCACCGGTGCGAAGAACACCGCCACCACCCATGACACGATCATTGCCACCGCGATCACCGCGAACAGCGTGTAGGTGTACTCACCGGCGGAGCTGGCGTTGAGACCAATCGGCACGAAACCGGCCACTGTCACCAGCGTACCGGTGAGCATCGGAAACGCTGTGGAGGTGTAGGCGAACGTCGCCGCCTGCTCCTTGCTCTCGCCCATCTCCAGACGCGTCACCATCATCTCCACGGTGATCATCGCATCGTCCACCAGCAACCCGAGGGCGATGATCAATGCACCCAGAGAAATCCGCTGCATGGTGATGCCGCTGTACTCCATGTACACAAACACCATCGCCAGCACCAACGGGATCGAGCACGCCACCACCAGCCCGGCACGCACGCCGAGGCTGATGAAACTCACCACCAGCACGATGACCACCGCTTCGAACAGCGCACTGGTGAAGCCACCGACCGCCTCTTCCACCACCACGGCCTGATCGGAAACCGTGTGCACGCCAACCCCCACCGGCAGGTCGGCGGTGAGTTCATCGATGCGCGCGTGCAGGGCCTTACCGAATGCCTGAACGTTGCCACCCTTCTGCATCGCAATGGCCAGGCCAATGGCCGGCTTGCCGTCGAAGCGGAACTCCGGCGTTGCCGGGTCGACATAACCGCGACTGATCTCGGCGATGTCGGCCAGACGATAGAAGCGGTCATTGAGCTTGAGATTGACCTCGGCCAGATCCTTTTCCGAGGCGAACTGCCCGGAGGTGCGCACCGAAATGCGTTCCGGTCCGGCCTCGATCACACCTGCCGGGGTCACGGCGTTCTGCGATTGCAGGCTCTGCACCACCTGACGCTGGTCGATGCCCAGCGCCGCCAGTTTGCGGGTCGAGAAGTTCAGGTACAGCACTTCGTCCTGCTGGCCGATCATTTCGATCTTGCCCAGCCCCGGCACACCGCGGATCTCGGCGCGGGCCTGTTCCACGTAATCGCGCAACTGGCGCATCGTCAGGCCGTCGGCCGTGAACGCATAGACCGAACCGAAGACGTCACCGAACTCGTCGTTGAATCCCGGCCCCTGAATGCCCTGGGGAAACTGGCCGCGAATGTCGTTGATCTTCTTGCGCACCTGGTACCAGATTTCCGGAATGTCCTTGGCGCTGGTGGTGTCGCGCAGGTAGACGTAGACCGTTGACTCGCCGGGGCGCGTGTAGCTTTTCACGTAGTCGAGGGAATCGAGTTCCTCGAGTTTTTTCTCGATGCGGTCCGTGACCTGCTTGAGCGTTTCTTCCTGGGTCGCACCTGGCCACTTGGTCTGGATCACCATGGTCTTGATGGTGAACGACGGGTCTTCCTCGCGCCCCAGATTGATGTACGAGAACACCCCCATCAGCAGCCCGACGAACATCAGGTACCAGACGAACGACTGATGCTTGAGGGCCCATTCGGAGAGATTGAAAGACCCTTTCATTGACTGTCCTCGTCGAGTTTCACGGCTTGTCCGGGTTTGAGGCTGTTGACGCCGGCGCTGACCACACGCTCGCCGGACTTGACCCCACCGGCCAGCACCACGGTGCTGTCGGTGCGGCTGGTCACGCTGACGTCACGCGGGGCAACGGTTTTGTTTTGCGGGTCGATCACCCAGATCCGGGTTTTACCGTCGGCCTCCTGCAAGGCTGTCGCGGGCAATTCGATTCGCGGCTTGATCGCTGAACTGAGGGTCACGCTGATTGCGGTGCCGAGGCGGAATCCGGGCGGCGTTGAGGCCAGCGTCAAACGCGCGCGGCGGGTACGGGTGGCGCTTTGTGCCTGAGGCTCGATTTCACGGATGACGGCCGTGGTGTTGATGCTCGGATCGAGTTGCCCGGCCACCAGAAACACCACGTCGCTGGGAATCTGGTCGACCAGCGTGTCCGGCAGATCGATCACCGCTTCCTTGATGTCCGGTTGCGCCAGCGTCACCACTTGCTGGCCGGCCGTCACCACTTGCCCGGCCTCGGCGTTCCAGGCGGTGACCACGGCTTTATGGTCGGAGCGCAGCTCGGTGTAGCCAAGCTGATCCTTGCTCTGGTTGACCGCCGCCCGCGCCTGATCGAGGGACGCCTGGGTGGTCTTCAGATCAGTGGTGGCGATGTCCAGTTGCGCCTGGGCGCCGACGCCGCGATCAAACAGCGCCTGCTGCCGCCGAGCGTTGGCCTGGGCGTTGATCAGTTGTGCTTCGACTTTCGCCAGATCGCCCTGGGCCGAACGCAACTGGTTCTGCTGGTCGGACGGATCGAGGGTGGCGAGCAAGGTGCCCTTCTGCACCTCGGCGCCGACATCGACGTTGCGACTGGCGATGCGCCCGCCGACGCGAAAACCGGTGTTGCTCTCGTAGCGCGCCTGAATGCTGCCGGCGAAACGGCCGAGGTTTTCCTCGCTCAGCGCTTCGACCTTGATCGACAGCACCGGGCGCACCGGCTCCGGCGGTGGCTCGTTCTTGGAACAGGCACCCAGCAGCAGCCCGATCGACATCACCCACAAAGGCTTCATGGCTGCGCTCCCGATTGCAGATCCTTGTAGGTGTTCTCGGCGATCTCGACTTTCATCCCCGGATGCAGCAGTTGCCCGCCGGCAATGATCACTTTCTCGCCGCCCGTGAGGCCGGCGCTGATAATCACGTGCCCGGTCAGGTAGCGGCCGACGGTGACGTTGTGCAGTTGCGCCTCACCCTTGTCGTCCACCATCCACACCGCAGGTTCGCTGATGTTTTTGGTCAGGGCCGACCACGGCAATTCCACCGCCGATTTACCGCTGCCCTTGGCGGTGGCGCTGACCACCGAACCGAGCTGCATGCCCTGCGGCAGACTGTCGAGGGTAACTTTGACCTGCACCGTGCCGGACTGCGCCGACACCGCCGGGGTGATTTCGCGCACGGTGCCGGTGGTCTTGATTTGCGGATTGTCGAGCAGGCTGACGACGATCGAACGCTCCGCCGGGCGCTCGGCCAGCAGCGATTCGTAAACGTTGAACACCGCGTCGCGGTCGCCGTCCCGGGCCAGGCTGAAAATCGGCGCGGTGGCCTGAACCACCTGGCCGACTTCGGCCTGACGCTCGGTGATGATGCCGGGTGCATCGGCGATCAGCGCGGTGTAACTCAGTTGATCCTTGGCATTGGCCAACTGCGCCTGGGCCGCGCTCAAGGCACTCTGGCTGCTGCGCAATGCGGCTTGTGCGGAATCGTATTCGCTCTGGCTGGTGTAACCCTTGGGCAACAGTTTCTGCTGACGGACGAATGCGGCGGCGCTCTGCTTGACCCGCGCCTGCTCGGCCAGCACCTGGGCCTGGGCGGAGTCGACGTTGGTCTGCAAGTCCTTGGGATCGAGTTTGGCCAGCACTTGTTTGGCCGAGACGCGGTCACCGACATCGACCATGCGCTGGATGATCTTGCCGCCGACCCGGAACGACAATTCGGTCTGTACCCGCGCCTGAACGTCACCGGTGAGGGTCACGGACGCCGCGAAGTCCGCGGGTTTGACCTCTTGTACAAAGACCCGTGGCAGGTATTCCTGAGGTGGCTTCTTTTCGCTGCAGGCCGCGAGCAAAGCGAGCAGGCTCAGCATCACCGCTGTTTTCAATCCGGGACTCGCCATGCAGACTCCTTCCTGTGTACGAACGTGCAAGTGACGGTACGACTGTGAGCTTAGAACAGGGTTCAACCTTCGTCCGGGCGATATATGCATTTATGTGCAGCAGGTATCCTGACCCGGAATTCGGGGCACCCAAGAAGGATTTTCATGCTCAAGACCCTCGCGGTAGCCAATTACCGCTCGATCAATAAATTGGTAATCCCGCTGGGTCGGCTGAACCTGATCACCGGCCCCAACGGCAGCGGCAAGTCCAATCTTTACCGGGCGCTGCGACTGCTGGCGGAAACCGCTCAGGGCGGCGTGGTCAATGCGCTGGCCCGTGAGGGCGGGCTGGACTCGACGTTCTGGGCCGGGCCGGAAACCATCAGCCGGCGCATGCGCAATGGCGAAGTGCCGATTCAATCGACGGTCCGCCAGGGCGTGAAACGTCTGCGGCTGGGGTTTGCCGGGGAAGATTTCAGTTATTCGATCAGCCTCGGGCTCCCCGACTCCAACGGGCATTTCATGCTGCCTGGAGACCGCGTACCGACCCCTTCGCGCTTCAGCCTTGATCCGCAAATCAAGCGGGAATGCATCTGGGCCGGGCCGCTCTATCGACCTGCCAGCTTGCTGGTGGACCGCGACGGGCCAATGATTCGTACCCGTGATGGTCGCACCTGGGATGTCATGGCCCAGCACACGCCGACATTCGACAGCCTGTTCGATCAGGTCGGCAGCCTGCGCACCTCGCCGGAAGTGTTCCAGATGCGCGAGTTCATCCGCCGCTGGCGCTTCTACGATCACTTTCGCAGCGACGCCGACGCCCCGGTGCGCCAGCCACAACTGGGCACGCGCACGCCGGTGCTGCATCACGACGGCCGGGATCTGGCGGCAGCCTTGCAGACCATCCGCGAAATCGGCGACCCCGAGGCGTTGCAGGCCGCGATCAGCGATGCGTTTCCCGGCGCACGGTTGAACATCGCGCCGCTGGCGGGCGGACGCTTTGCCATCGAGTTTTTTCAGGAAGGGTTGTTGCGACCGCTGTCGGCGGCAGAGTTGTCGGACGGCACGCTGCGTTATCTGCTGCTGGTCGCCGCACTGCTGACGCCACGCCCGCCGTCGCTGATGGTGCTGAACGAACCGGAAACCAGTCTGCATCCGGATCTGTTGCCGGCGCTGGCGCGATTGATCATTCGTGCATCGCAGGAGTGTCAGGTGTGGGTGGTTTCACACGCACGGCGATTGATTTCGGCGTTGCAGGAAGATGAGGAATGCAATTGCATCGTGCTGGAAAAAACCCTCGGCCAGACCGGGATCGTCGGGCAGAGGGTTCTGGATGAGCCGGCGTGGAACTGGCCGGATTAGCTTGTTGATCGATCGTTCCCACGCATGCGTGGGAACGATCATCGGCTTAGCCCTGCCACTTCCCGCCTTCAACAATCACGCTCTCAGGCTTGGTGTCATCGCTTAGCTCTTTACGCACATATTGGTCATACAGCTTGAGCAGGTATTTCTCTTCACCCAACTTGGCCAGCTCGGTGTTCACCCAATCGCGCAATTCGATGTTGCCCTTCTTCACCGCAGGTGCAATCGGGGCTTCAGCGCCGAGTTTTTCATCCAGCACGCGGTAGCCCGGGTTCTGCTTGGCCCAGCTGAACAGCACCAGATTGTCCTGCGCGTAAGCATCGCCACGGCCGTTGGCCAGGGCTTGCAGGGACTCGGAGTTTTTCTCGAACTTCAGCAGTTTCCAGTCCGGGTGATTCTTGGTCAGCCAGATATCGGCAGTGGTGCCGGTGGTAACGATGGTGGTGCGGGTCGCCAGGTCATCCAGTTTCTTCACTTCGCTGCCCTGAGCCACCAACGCCTGCACCGCGACTTTCAGGTTCGGGTTGGTGAATTCCACCGCTTCCTTGCGCTCCGGGGTCACGGTCATGTTGGCGAGGATCAGGTCGACCTTGTCGCTCTGCAGGAACGGAATGCGGCTCGCCGGCTCCACGGCCACGAACTCGACCTTGTTTTCATCGCCCAGCAGATCCTTGGCGAATTGACGGCCGATGTCGGTATCGAAGCCAACATAGCGACCGGCTTCATTGACGAAACCGAACGGCGGTTTGTCGGTGAATACGCCGACGATCAGTTTGTCGCGGGCCTTGATCTTGTCCAGATAACCGGCCGGCGCGGTGCTTTCGCTGGCGACTTTCGGCTTGGCCGGTTCTTCGGTCTTGTTGCAGCCGGCCAGCAACGCGAGGCTGATCAGCGGTAATGCAAATAGAGCTTTGGCAGTTTTCATGGCAGTTCCAGTTCCTTGGTTTGAGTCGTTGTGGGCAGTGCTTCAACGTAGGAGAACTTCTCCAGGAACTGCTGCGCGCGTGCGGTTTGCGGGTTCGTAAAGAAAAGCTCGGGCGGGTTCTGTTCAAGGATGTGCCCGGCATCCATGAACACGATGCGATCGGCCACCGCGCGGGCAAAGGCCATTTCGTGGGTGACGATCAACAGGGTCATGCCCTCGCGGGCCAGGCCCTGAATCACTTCCAGCACTTCCTTGACCATCTCCGGGTCGAGGGCAGCGGTGACTTCATCGAAGAGCATCACTCGCGGGTTCATGCACAACGAGCGGACGATGGCGATGCGTTGCTGCTGGCCGCCGGAGAGCTGGCGCGGAAAGGCATCACGTTTGTCCAGCAGACCAACGCGTTCGAGCAATGCTTCGGCTTGCTGCCGTGCTTCGCGGCGTTCGCGTTTCTGCACCTTGAGCGGGCCGAGCAGCAAGTTATCGAGCACGCTCATGTGCGGAAACAAGTGATAACTCTGGAACACCATGCCGATCTGCTGGCGCACTTCACGCCAGTCGGTAGCCTTGTCCAGCAGTTCGCGGCCGGCGAATTTCAAGTGACCGCTGTGGGCGGTTTCCAGACCGTTCAGGCAACGCAGCAGTGTGCTTTTGCCGCAACCGCTGGGGCCGAGGATGACGATGACTTCGCCGGATTTCACTTGCAGGTCGATGCCCTTGAGCACCTGCTGTTCGCCGAAGAATTTGTTGAATCCCTGAAACTCGATCAATGCGCTCATGCTTGCGTCCAGCGCCGCTCCAGCACACGCGAGGCGGCCGACAGCGGGTAGCAGATGAAAAAGAAAAACAGGAACAGCGCGCCGTAGATCAGCACCGATTCGTAGGTGCGCTCGATGATCTGCTGGCCAACCTTGATCACATCCACCACGCCGATCAGCACCGCCAGCGAACTGGTCTTGATGATCCGCGTGTAGACGTTGATGGTCGGTGGCGTCATGCGTTTCAGCGCCTGGGGCAACAGCACGTAGCCATAGAGCTGCGCCGCGTTCAGACCGATCGACAGCCCCGCTTCACGCTGCCCGCGCGGCAACGAATGCAGCGCACCGCGCGCCACTTCGCCGACCTCGCTGGCGCCCCACAGCGACAGCACCAGCACCGCACACCAGAAACTCGGCAGGCTCAGGCCAAAGAAAATCGGCAGGCCGAAAAACAGCAGGTACAACCAGACCAGCACCGGAATCGCCCGGAACAGCTCCAGATAAATTCGCAGCACCGCGTTCAGCCACGTCACGTTGAGCGTGCGCAGCACACCGTAGAGCACGCCGCCGACGGTACTGATGGCGATGCTGAGGAACGAGATCGACAGGGTTTGCCCGGCGCCTTTTGCCAGTTGCGGCAACGACACCCAGAGCAGTTCAAGACCCGAACTGGCCATGCTGGAGCCTCCTTTCCAGACGGCTCAACAGCAGCGACAGCGGCAGGAACAACAGCACGCAGATCAGCGTCAGCACGGCGAGCATTTCGTAGGTTTTGTAGTAGAGCGCGATGTAGCTCTTGGTGGTGTAGAGAATCTCCGGCACCGCCACGGCCGAGACCACGGTGGTCTCCTTGAGCAGGAAAATGAAATTGGCGAACAGCGACGGCAGGCTGAGGATCCCCGCTTGCGGCAGGATCACGTAGCGCAGCAACTGACCGTGGGACAAGCCGATGGAACGGCCGGACTCCAGTTGCGCCTGAGGCACCGCATCGACGCCGGCGCGCAGCACTTCGGTGAGGTAGGCGCCGCCGAGAAAAGTCATGGTGATGATCGCCGCCGTGAAACCGGAAACCTTGATCCCCAGTGCCGGTAAGGCGAAGTAGACGAAGAACAACTGGATCAGCAGTGGCGTGTTGCGCGCCAGCTCCACATACAGCCCGACCAGCTTTTGCAGGTAAGGCGTGCGGAACACCAGAATCGTCGCATTGAGCAACGCCACCAGCAGCGAGGTGCCGATGGCGATCAAACCGACCTGCAGCGTCACACCCACGGCTTTGAGAAACGCCGGCAGGGTGCTGAGGATAAATGCGTAATCGAAGTTCATGAAACATCCTGACGCCGCTCGGTAAGCGACGGTGGTGCAGTCCATGGGCAGCGGATAGCTGTCCGGCAGGCACCGACTTTAAAGGTATAAAAAGAAGAATTTAAATACCGATAAAGCATATTGATATCACACAAAAAACTAATCGACGGGTTTGCCGGGAAGGAGGAGGAAGGCTATTGTCCCCAGCGCTGTAGGACGGATCTTTTTTTCATCAAGGCCCTCCAAGGACGAACAGCTTTTGGCCAGACTCCCTCGGCCGAACCCCATAACAAGGAAGAGAACATGGACGTAAAAGTGCCGCAGCGACTGGATCCGCATGAGATTGTGAAATTGTTGGTGGCGTTGCGCCGGGCGTTGAAGACCGGGATAGCGTGAGCTTAAAAACCCCTCACCCGCACACACAAAAACGCCGATGACCATCACTGGCCATCGGCGTTTTCATACCTGAAGGGGTTGTGTTGCTGAGATCAGAACGCCGGCAGTACCGCGCCGTTGTACTTCTTCTCGATGAACGCTTTGACTTCCGGGCTGGTCAGGGCCTTGGCCAGCTTCTGGATCGCGTCGCTGTTCTTGTTGTCCTCACGGGCCACCAGGAAGTTCACGTAAGGCGAATCGGCACCTTCGATCACCAGAGCATCCTTGGTCGGGTTCAACTTGGCTTCCAGCGCGTAGTTGGTGTTGATCATGTCCAGGTCGACTTCTTTCAGAACACGCGGCAGCAGGGCCGACTCCAGTTCCTTGAACTTGAAGTTGTGCGGGTTCTTGGCGATGTCTTTTGGCGTGGCCAGGGCGTTCTTCGGATCTTTCAGTTCGATCAGGCCAGCCTTCTGCAGCAGGATCAGTGCACGACCGCTGTTGCTGCCTTCGTTCGGAATGGCGATGGTGGCGCCGTCCGGCAGCTCGGCCAGGGTCTTGTACTTGCTCGAGTAGCCGCCAAACGGTTCAACGTGCACACCTTGCACGGTCACCAGGTACTTGGCTTTGTCGTCCTTGTATTTGCCCTGGTTGAAGCTGTTCAGGTACGGCAGGGTCTGGAAGTAGTTGGCGTCCAGACGCTTCTCGCCAACCTGTACGTTCGGCTGTACGTAGTCGGTGAAGACTTTGATTTCCAGATCCACGCCTTCTTTGGCGAGGGTCGGTTTGATCAGTTCGAGGATCTCGGCGTGCGGAACCGGGGTCGCCGCGACAACCAGTTTCTCGCCGGCCTGCGCCAGGGAAGCCGTCAGAGCAGCCGCCAATGCGGTAAACAACAGAACCTTTTTCATGCAGTGTCCTTATCGAAAATCGGTCGTCATCGACGACGGCATTAATACGTGTGCCAGCGATGTGCTACTGCTGGCGTGAAGCGGACAATACCGGGATTTTTTATTCCCGGACAATAACGTTTATTCAGCTTCATATTCCATTTTGTTCATGTTGAACAAAATGGTTACAACGCCTCGCCCAGGCTCAACAGTAATTTTTTCAATGCCTTACGTTCCTCGGCTGTCCCTTTGGCAGTGATGCTCGCCACCTGACGTTCGATCTGAACCAGCGTCCCAGACACCTCGGGCAGGTTCAGGTGCTCTGGCAGAATTTCCTCGCCAGTGCTCACCAGCAACGCAAAATGAATGACGTTTTCCAGCTCTCGGGTGTTGCCCGGCCAACTGTGTTGCTCCAGCACCTCCTGCGCCGCTTCGCTGATCAGCGGCACCGGCAGATCCAGGCGCTGGCTGTAGATGCCGAGGAAGTACTCGGCCAACGACAGAATGTCGCCGACCCGCGCGCGCAACGCCGGCAGTTCCAGATGCCCCTCGCTGAGATAGTGATAGAGCCGCTCGTGGAATTTCCCCGCCGCCACCGCTTGCGCCAAATCGATGCTGGTCGCCGCCACCAGGCGCACATCCACCGGGCTCGGTTGATGGGCACCGACGCGGGTGACTTCGTGGTTTTCCAGCGCGGCGAGCAACTTGATCTGGATCGGCAACGGCAGGTCGCCGATTTCGTCCAGGTACAAGGTGCCGCCGTTGGCCGAACCGAACCAGCCGGCGCGACTGCTGGCCGAACTGCTGTAACTGCCGGCGGCGTAGCCGAACAACTCGGCATCGGCATACGTCGGACTGATCGCCCCGCAATTGACCGAGACAAACAAGCCGCTGCGATCACTGGCGCGGTGGATATGGCGGGCGAGCAATTCCTTGCCGGTGCCGGTCTCGCCGCGAATCAACACCGAAATCGAGCGCGGTGCGAGTTGGGCCATTTCCTCGCGCAGCTGGCGCGAGCGTGGATCGACGAACACCAGCGCCTTCGCGCGAATGCTCAGGGGACTTTTTTCCGCATCGGGAAAGGTCAGCAACGGCTGACCGAAGGTTTCGAAACTCATGGCAGACTCCCGCCCCAAATCGCCGGGAGACGGGGGCGCTGAAAAAATAAAAATGGTCAGGCACGACGCCGGGCGTGGTGTTCCATGCGGTTTTGCAGGCGATACAGATAAGCGAATCCCTGCTCCCAGCGTTGATGCCCGGACTTCACGTTGATATGGCCGGCACCCGCGAGAATTCCCGCCTCGGCGCCCCAGTTGCGTGCCAGCTCCAAGGCACGCGGCGCACTGACGGCGGCGTCGTTGTCGGAGCTGACGACCTGGCTCGGGAACGGCAGCAGATCGGTCGGGATCGGTGCGAAATTGCGCAGTGCCGGCACGCAGGCCGGACGCTCCACATCCGCAGGCGCGACCAGCAGCGCACCGCGCACCTGACGCAAATGCTGCAACGGCGCGGTGGCCGCCCAGTGCGCCACGGTGATGCAACCCAGGCTGTGAGCGATCAGGATCACCGGCGTGCTGTCGGCGGCAATCGCCTCGGCCAGCGCCGCGACCCAGTCTTCACGACGCGGCGTCAGCCAGTCGGCCTGCTCCACCCGCGCGCTGTTCGGCAGGCTGTTCTGCCAGTGGCTTTGCCAATGATCTTCTGGCGATCCTTGCCAGCCCGGCACAATCAGATAGCGGATTGATTCGTTGCGCATGGGGGAGCTCTCCTGCGTCGTGTCTGTTCCTGAAGGAGTATAGGGACGGGATTTATATTCGTTAAGGAATAAGAAGCTATTTATTAAGACCTGAAAAGAATATAAATCCTCAGGCAAAAAAAGGGGCCGCACCCTGCCAAGGAGACGGCCCCGGAAAAACGTGAAACCCTTATCGTGCAGTGATCACCGACAGTTTGGTGATGCCCGCCCGCTCAATCGAAGCCATGGCTCGCGCCACTTCGCCGTAATTCACCCCGTCGTCAGCCTGCAATTGCACGCGCACTTCCGGGTCCTTGGCCTTGGCCGACTTGAGGTTGAACTCCAGCAGGTCCGGCTGGATTTCGTCCTTGTTGATAAACAGTTTTCCCGCACCGTCGATGCTCACCACCAACGGGTCTTTCTGCTCGACCGGCGCCACCGCTTCGGTCTTCGGCAGGTTGATCGGTATCGCGTTGGTCAGCAGCGGCGCGGTGACGATGAACACCACCAGCAGCACCAGCATCACGTCGACCAGCGGCGTCACGTTGATCTCGCTCAGCACCTCGTCGCTGTCTTGCGTGGAGAAGGCCATATCAGGACGCCTCCTTCACTTTTGTTGCGTTGCCCTGGGCCGCAGCCTTGTGCGCGGTCGGGTGGATCAGCACGCGGAACGAACTCTTTTGCGCCAGGCTGTAGAAGTCGTGGGCAAAGTCGTCCAGGTCCGCCGCCGTCAGTTTCAGACGACGCAAAAAGTAGTTGTAAACCAGCACCGCCGGCACCGCGACCGCGATCCCCACCCCGGTGGCGACCAGCGCTGCACCGATGGGACCTGCGACCGTTTCCAGACTCGCCGAGCCTGCCGCGCTGATGCCTTTCAACGCTTCCATGATTCCCCACACCGTGCCGAACAGACCAATGAACGGCGAGGTACTGCCAATACTCGCAACCACCGCCAGACCGGTTTCCAGCGAACGACGCTCGCGGACGATCTGCTGACGCAAGGCACGTTCGAGGCGATCCTGATGGTTGATCGCCTGGCTCAGGTCATTGGCCTGCGGCGCCTCGCCCACTTGAATCGCCGCATAACCGGCCTGTGCCACCCGCGCTGCCGCGCCGGGCTGGGTTTCGCTCAACTCGGCGGCGGAGTCCAGACTCGACGCCGCCCAGAAGCGCTTGTGAAATTTGCGATCCTGCGCCTTCAACCGGCCGAACTGCACAGCCTTGAGCAATGCCAGGCCCCAGGTGGCGACAGAGAAGACCACCAGCAGCCAGATCACCGCGCTTTCGATGGATTCCAGTGGAGATGCCAGTAACGTCATGATGTGTTCCCTCGTGTAAACGTTTAGCGCGAAATTGGTTTCGGTTTAATGAATCTTGAAATCGATGGGCACGCTGACCCAGCCGTCCTGGGCGACATCACCCTGCTTGGCCGGCACGAAGCTCCAGCGCTTCACGGCGTCCAGCGCCGCGTCGTCGAGCTGTTGCCGGCCACTGCTTTTCTGAATCTGGATCTCGCCCGGCTTGCCGCTGGCCAGTACGTGTACCCGGAGCAACACCGTGCCTTCCCAACCGCGACGCTGGGCCAGCGACGGATATTCCGGCGCCGGGTTCTTCAGGTACGCGGCGTTGGCCGAGGCCGGGGTCACCGGAGCAGGCGCCGGTGGTGCAGGTGGCGCTGGTGCGGCGACCGGGGCCGCCGGTTGTGGCGGAGCCGGGGGTTGCTCGACGGCTTTGGGAGCCGGTTTTGGTTCGGGTTTGGCGACCGGTTTCGGCTTGGGAATCGGCTTCGGTTTTGGTGGTGGCTTGGTTGCCAGTTCGTCTTCCACCGGTGGCGGTGGCTCGACCACAGGTGCCGGTGGCGGCGGTACAACCACAGGTGGTGCCGGTGGTGCCGGGCGCGAAAACTCGATGGTCATCGGTGGAATTTCCGGCGGCACGATCGGCAGCGCCGGTGTCGGATGCTGATTGATCCAGTAGATCACCGCGCCATGTACCACCAGCGCCAGAACGCCGAGCAGAATCGTTTCGCGGCGGCTCAGAATGCCCTTGGGCGCGCGCTGCAAACGCAGTTGCCCCAACGGCACACGATGGGGCCGGCCGAGATCGACCAACTCGCCGCTCGGCGCCTGGCGCCACAGCACCTCCTGTGCACTGGCGGCGGTCTGGACATTGCCCATTGATTTACTCCCTGCGGTCTCTTTGCGTTTTTTCGCGTAGCCGATGCGCCGCTTGTTGAATCCCCCACGGCGTGATCGATGGGTTAATCATTGGGCTAGAGGCTTATCTCCGAAAGTAATCTTTCATGTTATGGATAGATGTTTATGGAATATAAAAAACGGTCATTTCCGCCAAAGCCACGGCCCGCAAGGCTTCCAGCGATTCGCCAGAATCGACATGCTTTCCCGGCATAAAAAGTATTCATCCAAGGCATCGGGTTATCGACGCCCCGGCATTCAGTGACAACTAATACCAAGGTGATAGTTGACGAACTTTTCAAGAGGCAAATAAAAAGGCCGATGCATGTTTAATGCATCGGCCTTCGACTTACAGAATTTCTTATTGTTTCACAAACTCCCCGGCCAGACCGACTACATCACCGTCAAAGTTGGTGCGTGAACCCACCGCACGAACTTTCGAGTAGTTGTGATCCGGCGAGAACAGGGTCCAGGACTGATAGCCAGTGCCGTCATTCAGAGCCGCGAAAGTAATGATCGTAGGCTGCCCGGTGCTGTTCTGGAAGTGGTAGTGACCGTACGCGATGTCGTAGTTCACGCCGTTCTGGCTGAATTTGCCGCTGAAGGTGCCGTTGGAGTCGTTGCCATCGGTAATCGTCAGTTTGGCGCCAGCGTTAGCGTTTACATAGTTGCCATTAATGCTCGACATAACGAGATTTCCTTTATCGTTGGATAAGTGTCTTCCGATGAGAGCAAGTTTCCTCCTGGAAACTCACGACACTCAGGATGGTTGGACATTTACTTATTGTCCACGCGACTTTTCAACGATATTGCTATATGCACTATTCATGTCGCTCATAACTTATTTCGAATCTGAAGAGTGTTAATAGCATTTAAACTAACGGCTGGCGTTGGTCTGTTGCACACCGACTACCGGCGCAATCACTGCCGTCTCCGAACGCGGCGTTCCGGCCGGTACCCAGTCATAACTCACAGGCAGTGCTCGATACACCCAGTTGCTGATCGCATCGCTGCCTGGCGCCTTGCCCAGATAAGGGCTGACGTATTCCCAGACGTTTTCACCGCTGGCCGTTACCTGGAAAAACCGCCCGTTCATGCCCTCGTCGATCAACGTGTTGCCGTTGGGCAAACGCCGCGCGCTGCTGATGAACGAGCTGTAGAACGCCCACCCCGGCTGCTTCGAATTGGCGGCGCTGTACTGCCAGACGATTTCGTTTTTCACCGGGTCGATTTCCAGCACCCGCGAGCCGGAAATCAGCCCCAGCGTGACGTTGGGATAACCCGCCGAACCCTGGTTGTCGAACACCAGCAGATTGCCGGCGCCAGGCAGCCCGGCCGGGATGATGTGCGCATCATGCTGACCGACGAACTGGTCCACCGGGCGCGGTATTTTCTGCGCGGTTTTCGGGTTGGCCAGCGGCAGGTTCGGCCCCAGGCGCCAGACCACTTTGCCGCTGTGTTTGTCGATGATGGCGATGAAATTGGCGTTGCGTGAGTCGAGCAGCAGATTGTCCGGATTGAAGCGCTTGTCGCCTGCATCAAACCATTTGTTCGGCCCGACCAGGCTGAGGTTGTTGATGTGCAGGTAATCCGGATTTTCACTGGCACGCACCAGCTTCAATTGCTCGGCAGTGAAACCGAATTCGTTCAAGTGATCCGACGCCAGCCACTGCCATTTCACCTCGCCTGCGGGGCTGACTTCATAGATCGCATCGTCGATCACCTCGGGCACTTTGAAGCCTTTGACCTTGTGCACCTTGTTCGCCAGCACCACGGTGTTGCCGTTGCTCAGGCGACGCTGGTCGTGATGCTGTTGCGCAGCGCCACCGGGTGCCTTGTCGCCCCACTGCCAGACGACTTTGCCGTTCCAGTCCAGCTCGCCGACACTCTGATTACCCAGGCCGTTACCGGCGGAACCGAGCTTGCCCGGATCCTTGTCGCTCAGTTGCAGCAGGACGTGACCGCGCTCACCACCGACCAGTTTCGGGTCGATGACTGCTGACGGGAAACCGGCCTGAGGCCAGCTCTTCACTTCGTTGCCGTTCATGTCGATCAGGTGCGTCTGCTTGTCGGCACCACTGAAGATCACATATTGGTTGAAGGCCTTGGCCGGGTCGTATCGGGTGACGCCTGTGGGATAGACGCTGGGCGCGGCGAGCGCTCCGGCACTGAGCACTGCGCCGGACAACAACACCGGTAAAGCGGTTTTGATGCGCAACATGATGCAGCTCCTTGAAGGATCGATCAGAAGTCGTAGCGACCGGTGACGCCGAGGGTGCGCGGCGTGCCGAGCAGGCCTTCATAACCGCCGTTGCCGCCGGTCCACAGGGTCGTGTAGTAGGTTTTGTCGAAGGCGTTTTTCAGCCACAGCGAGACGTCCCACTGGCCCTGATTGAAATCACCGCGCAGGCCGGTGGAGAGATTGACCACCGCGTAACTCGGGATCTGGCCGTAGTCGGAATCCTCGACGGTGCCCACCGCTTTGGAGCGGAATGCGTAGCTGCCGGTGACGTAAGGTTGCAGCCCGTTGGCCAGATTCCATTCGTATTTGCCGTTGGCATTGCCGATCCATTTCGAGGCACCGACGACCTGATGTCCACTGAGGTCGCAAGAGGCCGGAGCCCCCGGTGCCAGGCTGACTTCCGGCGGGCACGGCGCGTCTTTGTACGAGAGGTAACTAACGTCGTTGAACGAGCCGTTGAAGTTCAGGGTCAGGCCACGCAGCGGGATCACGGTGCTTTCGAATTCCACACCACGCGAGCGCACAGAGCCGGCATTGGTCAGGTATTGCACGCGGTTGACGTCGTCGTAGGCGTTGGTCTGGTAGGCGTTGACCTGAGTCCAGAACAGGTTGGCGTTGAGCTGCAGGCGGCGGTCCCACAGGGTGCTCTTGAAGCCGAGCTCGGCGTTGTTGGCGCGCTCGGTGCCGATCAGCAGCGAGTCGGCGCCAGCGGTCGGAGCGGAACCGACCACGAGGTTGACCCCGCCGGATTTTTCGCCGTGGGACAGCGTGGCGTAGCCGAGCAGATCATCGGTGATGCGATAGCTGAGGTTGAGCAGACCTGACGGGCTGGAGCTGTACTGGTTCAGATCGCCAGAGTCGTAAGCGCCGGTACGTCCGCGTCGTGCAGTGGCCGCTGCACCGGTGACAGCGGCGCCGCCGACCGGTGCATCGCGAGTGATCCAGGCATTTTTTTCTTCATAGGTGCCGCGCACCCCGGCGGTGAAATCCAGGCGTTCGGTGAGGTGCCAGGTGCCTTGGGCGAACAGGGCGAAACTGTCGGTCTTGATGTGACCGTTGCCGACGCTGCCGACATTGGCCAATGCGCCCCGTGGCGTGCCGTTCCAGATGTCGGCCTGCGGGCCGTAATAGGCGAAGGATTTGTTGTCCAGATCCGAACCGAAGTAGTACGCGCCTAGCACGTAATCAAAGAACTCCCCCTTGGGCGATGCGAGGCGAAATTCCTGCGAGTACTGTTTGTCCTCGACGGAAACCCCGGCGTTGTAGGTCGCCGCGACATTGAGGCCATCGTCGTTGGCCGGGGTGAAATTCCAGAAGCGATAGGAGCTGATCGACGTCAGGGTGAAATCGCTCGGCAACGTCCAGTTAGCCTCCACCGACGTGCCGCCCTGATGCACCGTGACGTGCTGGTCGTTGTCCAGATTGACCTTGCGGTGCGAACCGTTGACCAACGTTGCGCCGGCGGCGTTGGCCCGCGACTGATAGAGGTTGACGCCGTTGATGGTCGGCCCGGTGTTGTACAGCACGCGGGTGCCGGCGCTGGAGTCCTCTTCGTTGTAGTCACCGATCCAGCGCAGATTGAAATCTTCGTTGGGCTTGAACAGCAACTGCGCACGGAAGCCGTCGCGGGAACCGCCGTTCAGGTCATGACCGTTGAATTCGTTTTTGATGTCGCCGTCGCTGCGGGTGCGATAAGCGGAAATGCGCCCGGCCAATTGATCGTTGAGCGGTCCGGAAAGCGTGCCCTTGGTCTGGAAATAACCGTCCTCGCCGACCGAGGTTTCGATGCTGCGCTCCGGGGTGAAACTCGGCGCGCGGGTGCTGATGTTGATCACCCCGGCGGTGGTGTTTTTGCCGAATAAAGTACCTTGCGGCCCGCGCAGGACTTCGAGCTGTTCGATGTCCATCAGGTCGAACACCGCCATCCCCGGACGGCCCAGATAAACGTTGTCGATGTACAGGCCGACGCTGCCTTCCAGACCGTCGCTGGCCGGGTTGTTGCCCAGGCCCCGGATCGACACGCTGGACTGGCGTGCATGCATGTAGGCGACGTTGACGCTGGGCACCAGTTGCTGCAGATCCTGAATCCGATAGACCCGCTGCGTCTCCAGGGTCTGGCCGCTGACCACGCTCATCGGCGTCGGTACATCCTGCGAACTTTCTTCGCGACGGCGAGTGGTGACCGTCACGGTTTCCAGTTGCGAAGTGGCGGTGGCGTTTTTGCCTGCCGGGGGCGGTACAGGGTTTTGAGCTTCATCGGCGTAACCCTGATTCCAGCTGGCACTCCCCGCCAGCAAAAGGGCCAGAGGCAAGCGTTTGAGCCGTCGTGGCGGCGGCGGTGAAGCGAGGTTCAACGGACTCATGGGGCTGCTCCTGGTCAAAAAACACGCTGACATCTTCTGTGCCGCATATTCTTTTAAGTTATTTATTTATGTTTTTACAAAGATTTACTGCATAAGAGATTGCCTTTATAAGGAGTCGACCTAATGCATATCCAATGCATTTCCCGGATATTTTTTATGTGAAAAATGCATATCGACTTGCGCCAGCTCCGCCACTTCATCGCCCTCGCCGAACAACGCAGCTTCGTCGCGGGCGCGCAGGCGGTGAACCTGTCGCAGTCGGCATTCAGCCGCAGCATTCAGGCGCTGGAACACAGCGTCGGTTGCCAGTTGGTGGATCGCGGGCGCAAGGAATTGCCACCGACCAAACAGGGCCAGGTGCTGCTTGAACACGCACGGCGACTGGTCAGCGGCGCCCAGCAAATGGCCAATGAGATCAGCCAGTTCAACGGGCTGGAGGCGGGAGAGTTGCGCTTCGGTTGCGGCCCGGCGCCGGCGGCAGGATTGATCCCACGGGCGATCGGCAGTTTCATCGGCCGATACCCGAAAGCGCGGGTGCATTACCAGGTCGATGACTGGCAGAGCCTGAGCAAGCGGCTGCTGAGTGAAGAGTTTGAATTTTTCGTCGCCGACACCCGCCACTTCGAGGCGAATCCGGATTATCTGACCTACCGATTGCGGCCACGCAAATGGCATTTCTGCTGCCGCAGCGGGCATCCGTTGGCCGCTTTTGAGCGGGTCACGGCCGAGCAATTGATGAGTTATCCACTGGCCGTGAGCATTCGCCCGCCAAACCTGCGCAAGGTCATCGTCGACCTTAGTGGCCGCCCGGACTTCATCCCGAACGTGGAGTGCGAGAACAGCGCCAGTCTGCTCGGTGTAGTGCTGCGCTCCGACGCGATCGGCATTGTCGGGGCCTATTCGGATGCACTGCATCAGGCCCGTGGTGAACTGGTGTGCTTGAAGATCGAAGGGTTGGCGGATGATCTCGAGGAGCTCTACACCCGTTACGGAATTGTCAGCCGCGCCGGGTATCGGCTGTCGCCGTTGGCCGAAGCGATGATCGAGCAGATCAAGGCGATTGATGCGGTGGATGAGGAGGTGTGCTCGCTGGCAAACCTCGCCGTCTGAGCCCATGCGTTTCATGCATGGCAAGCATTCCCCGAATGCACTTGCCGAACACCCTCGCCGAAAGCGAAAAACCTCGCCTGTCTTTCTGACTGGTGAACCCCATGTCCAACCCGCAAAACCCCGTGCGCAATGTGCTGTACATCATGTGCGATCAACTGCGCCGCGATTACCTGTCCTGCTACGGCCACCCGCACCTGCACACCCCGAACATCGATCGCCTGGCCGCTGCCGGCGTGCGCTTCAGCCGCGCCTACACCCAAGGCACGATCTGCGGGCCGTCGCGGATGTCGGCCTACACCGGGCGTTACGTCAGCAGCCATCAGGTGGCGTGGAACGCCGTGCCGCTGCCGCTGGAAGAACTGACCATCGGCGATTACCTGCGGCCCCACGGCATTCGTACTGCGCTGGTCGGCAAGACCCACGCCACGGCCAACGTGGATGCCTTGCAGCGGCTGGCGATCAACCCTGAAAGCGCACAGGCCGAAGTGCTGAATGAAGTCGGCTTCGAGCCGTACTTTCGCCACGACGGCATCTTCCCGGACGACCCGCTGTTTGATGACAAACGCGAATCCGCGCCGTACACCCATTACCTGCGCGAGCAGGGGTTTGAGGGGCGTAACCCCTGGCACGACTGGGCCAACGCTGCCGAAGGCGAAAGCGGCAAAATCCTCAGTGGCTGGAAAATGCGCAACGCCCATTTGCCGGCGCGAATTCCCGAGCAACATTCAGAGACTGTCTACACTACAAATCGAGCCATCGACTTCATCGGTGAGCAAGGTGAAAAACCGTGGTTTTTACACCTGTCCTATATCAAACCCCACTGGCCCTACATCGTACCGGCTCCGTACCACACCTTGTACAGTACGAAATCGATTCTCGAACCGGTACGTAATGCCTCTCCAAGCGACCACCCGGTCTATCAGGCCTTTCGCCAGCATGAGGAAAGCCTGAACTTCTCCAAAGATCCGGTACGACAGAACGTGATCCCGACGTACATGGGCCTGGTCAAACAGGTCGATGACCAGTTGGGGCGGCTGTTCGATTTCCTGCAAAGCAACGGTCGCTGGGATGACACCCTGATCGTGTTCACCAGCGATCACGGCGACTTCCTGGGCGATCACTGGCTGGGTGAGAAGGAGTTTTTGCTGGAGCAAGCGGTGGGTGTGCCATTGATCGTGCGCGACCCGCGTGCGGCGGCGGACATCACACGGGGCACGGTGGACGAACGCCTGGCGGAAACCATCGACGGCGTGCCGACCTTTCTCGAAGCGCTTGGCGTGACTGGCGCGGAGCATCGACTGGAAGGTCGCTCGTTGATTCCGCTGCTGCACGGCGAGAATCCCGACTGGCGCCGCTATGCGATCAGCGAATACGACTACGCCTTCCAGGCCCCGGCACGGGAGCGACTGGGCCAGCCGATCGACCGTTGTCGCATGACCATGGTGCGCAGCGAGCGCTGGAAATACCTGGCGTACGACGGCTTCAGGCCGCAGCTTTTCGATCTGTTGAATGATCCGCAGGAGCTGCAGGATCTGGGCGCCGATCCTACGTATGCGGCGGTGCGCGAGGAGCATGCGGGGTATCTGTTCGAGTGGGTGCGCGGGCTGAAGCGGCGCACGACGATCAGTCATCAGGAGATTGATTTGCGTGGGCAGCGGTTTCGTTATGGGGAGCCGGAGACCGAGAAGCTCGTTCAGATTGGCGTCTGGTGAAAGGACTGCGGGCAAGCCGGATAGCCGGCTTGCCCGCGATGAGGTCTTATCAGACGCCGACGATTTCAGCGCCTTTGATGGTCTGGCTACGCTGCCCGTTCGCCCCGACCGGCACTTCCCCTTTGAGCGTCACCCGACGCACCACCCGCTCCTGAGTGCCGTAATCATCAATCGCATAATGCTGCGTCGAACGGTTATCCCAGATCGCCACATCACCGGCCTTCCAGCGCCAACGCACGACGTTCTCCTGGCGAATCACATGACTTTGCAGCAAGCCGAAAAGGTGCGCCGAATCCGCCTGGGAATAGCCCTTGATGCGCTTGACGAAATGCCCCAGCAGCAAGCTTTTTTCGCCGCTGATCGGGTGTACGCGGACCACCGGATGCTCGGTCTCGTAAACCGTCGAGGTGAAGATCTTGCGATAGCGCTCAAGCTTCTCCGCCGACACGTCCGGCTTCGCCCCGGCGTAGTCGTATTCGTTGCTGTGCACGGCCACCAGTTTGTCCGCCAGCTCGCGCAGTTCGGTCGGCAGTTCGTTGTACGCGGTCGCGGTGTTCGCCCACAGGGTGTCACCGCCGAATGCCGGAGCCACCACCGAGCGCAGGATCGACGCTTTCGGGTAGGCATCAACGAAGGTCACGTCGGTGTGCCAGGAGTTGGCTCGCTGCCCTTCGGCGCCATCCAGCTCCAAGAGATAACGAGTGCCCTCGCGGGACGGCACAGTCGGATGCGCCACCGGCTCGCCGAGCAGATGTGCAAAGGCTTCCTGGCGCTGATCGTCGAGCTGAGTCTGCTCGCGGAAGAACACGACCTTGTATTGCACCAGCGCCTGTTGAATGGCTTCAACCGTCGCGGCATCCAGCTCACCGGACAGGTGCACGCCACGGATTTCGGCGCCGATACGGCCGGCCACCGGATGAATCTCCAGCGCGTGGACAGCGGGTTTTACAGCGAGTGCGGCATTGCTCATGGGTAGACCCTCATCGACTGCTTGCGGTTGGACGGCAGCGAAACAACGCTCTATCTATATTCCATTTACATCTAATAGATATTCACATGCTTCGTTGACGGAATAAGAGCTTGCATTTAAAACCTCAAGCAACCCTCGTCGCAAATGCCTTCGAGCTATTTTTAGGATGCCGGAAAAGCATATGGATCTTCGCCAGTTGCGCTACTTCATCGCCCTCAACGAACACCGCAGTTTTGTCCGCGCGGCCGATGCCATGGGCATCACTCAACCGGCGTTCAGCCGCAGCATTCAAGGGCTGGAGCAGGAGTTCGGCTGCGTGCTGGTGGATCGCGGCAACAAGGATCTGCGCCCCACGCCCGAAGGCCAGGTGGTGCTGCAACACGCCCTGACCCTGGTGCAGGGCGCGGCATTGCTCAGCGCCGAGGTGACGCAGATGACCAAGCTCGACGCCGGCGAACTGCACTTCGGTTGCGGACCGGCGCCGGCGGTGAAACTGGTGCCGGATGCGGTGGCGCAATTCATCAATGCGCACCCGAAAGTGCGCACCTGTTTTCAGGTGGATAACTGGGAAAAACTCAGCCGCGCCTTGAGCCGCGAGGAGATCGAGTTCTTCATCGCCGACATCCGCCATTTCGAATCCGACCCGAACTTCCAGACCCAGCCGCTGACACCCAAGCGCGGGGTGTTTTTCTGCCGGCCGGGGCATCCGCTGCTGGCCAAGGAAAGCCTGTCGACCAACGACATGTTCGACTACCCGCTGGCGACCACGCTGATCCCGCCGGGCATTCGCAAACTGCTGGCAAACCTCAGCGGCCGGATCGACTTTTCCCCCACCATCGAGACCGAGCATTTTCCGGCGCTGGTGAAAGTGGTGCTGCAATCCAACGCGATTGGCGTGGGCACTGAAGAGGCGTTTGTCGAGGACATCGCCCAGGGCTCACTGGCGCTGCTGCACTGGCGCAACCTGCCGCAGAATCTGGAAAGCATGAATGCGCGGTGCGGGATTGTGAGCCGCACGGGATTCCGCCTGTCACCGGCAGCGCGGGCGATGATCGAGACGTTGGTGGCGGTAGATAAACAGGAGATCAGCGTCGCGGTTTGAGGGTCATTCCCGCGCATTGCGCGGGAATGACCGCATGACTCAGAGCTTCGCAGCCGCGAGTTCAGGCGCTACCCACTCGTTCACCTTGAACGGCTTGCGGATCAGCTTCTGCTGCGCCGCCAGATCCACCTTGCCCTGCAGGTTTTCGAGGAACAGCGGATCCAGTGTCGACGGGAATACTTCGCTCAGGTTCTGATCCTTCAGATCCTGGGTCAGGATGACCGGCGGATAGCTCGCCAGCCCCGAAACCAGTTGCACGTAGGCGTCCTTGTTGCTGTCCTGCGTCAGCCACTCCACCGCCTGCTGCTGCGCCTTGAGCAGCTTCGCCACGGCTTCCGGGTGCCCGTCGACAAACTTGCCGGTACCCACCAGCACCGACTGCACACTGCCGGCACCACCGAGGTCCTTGGTGTTCAGTGGCAACTCGGCCAGGCCCTTGGCCTGCAAGGCGGTGAGCCCGGAGCTGCCCCACGACGCATCGATCTGCTTCGCCGCCAGCGCGGCAACCGCTGCGTTGAAATCGAGGTTGATCACCTTCACGTCCTTCTCGCTCAGGCCCACGCTGGCCAATGCCGCATCGAACGACAACTGGGTCGCGGTGCCCCGGAAGATCGCCACGCGCTTGCCCTTGAGATCCTGCAACGTTTTGATCCCCGAACCCGGCACCACGCCCAGGTATTGCTTCACACCCCGGGCGCTGGCGCTGAGCAGACGCGTATCCAGCCCGTTGGACTTGCCGATGATGGCCGCCAGATCACCCAGATACGCCAGGTCCACCTGACCGTTGGCGAACGCCTCGTTGATCACCGGCCCGGCGCCCTTGAAGAAACTCCACTGAATCTTGATGCCCTGATCGGCGAAGGCCTTTTCGAAGATCTGCTGATCGCGCAGCACGTCCACGATGCCCCCGCCGCTGTGCTGGGTGCCGGCGCTCAGATCAGGCACGGCGATCCTGATTTCCTTGAGTTCGTCGGCCTGGGCAGAGAACGCCAGCAGACCCGCCAGTGCCGGCGCGGCAAACAGGCTGATGACACGTTTGAAGGGAAGGTTCATGGGTGCGGCTCCTGATCACGGCGGGCATTGAGGAGCCGAAAGTAGGCGCAATCCGTACCAGCGCTTAAATACTTAAAAAGCACATTTTTATAGCTTTTAAAGCTAAGCCAGCAAAGTCGGGACATACAGGCCGGTATGCATGGAGAGCATCGAAAATATTCTTCGAATGCATTGGATGCGTGCAGGGCTGGAGGCCTTAAATGGCGCTGCTTATCTCCAAAATGATTATTTTTTAATTTACTTATAACAATTTGTTTTTAGCTAATTCCGCTGACTCGATCCAACCCGACAACGGAGGTCACCCATGGCCCGTGAATCCCTGCTCAGCCTGCCACTGGCCGCACCGCCGTTGAAAAACCGGCGCACTTGGCCAAGCCTGAGCCACCGCGTTTTACCCTGGCTACTGCCGCTTGGACTGTTCGCCCTGTGGTGGCTGGCTGCGCGCAATCAATGGATGAGCGAACAGATCCTGCCGGCGCCGTCACTGGTTTGGAACAGCGCGATCGAGCTGTCCCAAGGCGAGTTGTGGAGCCACTTGTGGATCAGCTTGCAACGGCTGTTCTGGGGCCTGCTCGCCGGGATCTTGGCCGGCGCCGTGCTCGGTGCGGCGCTGGGGTTCAGCCGTCGCCTCGAACGCCTCATCTTTCCGACCTTCGCCGGTCTGGCCCAGGTGCCGACGCTGGCGTGGATTCCGCTGTTCATGGTGTTTTTCGGTATCGGCGAAACACTGAAACTGGTGGTGCTGGTCAAGGCCATCGTGGTGCCGGTGACCCTGCACACACTGGTCGGCGTGCGTGACGCACAACCGAAACTGCGCGAAGCCGCCGCCGTGTTGCGCCTGCCGCCACGCCTGCTGATCCGCCGACTGGTGCTACCCGCCGCTCTCCCGGCGTTCATGGCCGGCGTGCGTCTGGCGCTGGCCGCTGGCTGGACTTCATTGCTCGCGGTGGAACTGCTGGCCTCCAGCGAAGGCATCGGTTACCTGATGGTCTGGGCGCGGCAGCTGTTCATGCTCGACATCGTGTTCGTGTGCATCGTGGTGATCGGCCTGATCGGCGTGGCGATGGATCGCGGCATCGGCCTGCTGGACAGAAAACTGGTGCACTGGCCGCACCCGGCCACGGCTGAAATTCGTCGAGGGCCGCGCTATGAAGGCTGGCAGCGCGTGCAGCCGTGGCTGTTGCCGCTGGGGTTGTTTGCGCTGTGGCAACTGGCGGTCGATCAGCAATGGGTCGACGCCAACATTCTGGTCAGCCCGTTGGCGGTGCTTGAGGCGACGAAAAACGGATTGCTCGATGGCACGTTGATCTCGGGCATGGCCCTGAGCCTGGGTCGCACACTCGGCGGCCTGTTGATTGGCGGCGGCCTCGGCCTCGTTCTGGGTTTGCTGCTGGGTCTTTCGCGCACCAGCGAACGCGTGCTCGGCCCGACGCTCGCCGCGCTGCGGCAGATCGCGATTTTCGCCTGGGTGCCGCTGTTGACCGCATGGTTCGGTCTGGGTGAGTTGGCCAAGTGGGTGTTCGTCGCCCTTGCCGCGTTTTTCCCGCTGTTCATCGCGACTCAACGCAGCGTCGCCAACCTTTCGCCACAACTCAACGAAGCCGCGCAGGTGCTGCGCCTGAGCCTCGCCCAACGCCTGCGCCGACTGGTGCTGCCGGGCGCTGCGCCGGGGATTTTCGCCGGGCTCAGATTGAGCCTGATCTACGCCTGGCTCGGCACCATCGGCGCCGAATATTTCATGCCGTCCAACGGCGGCATCGGCAGCCAGATGATCGGCGCCCAACAACTGCTGCGCATGGACCTGATCATGGCCGGGATGCTGCTGGTCGGCCTCACCGGCGCCCTGCTCAACCTCATTGGCCAACGCCTGGAAATCCGCGCCACCCGCTGGAGACACGCATGAACGCACCGATTGTCAGCTTCACCCACGTAGGCAAATCCTTCGACGTCGACGGCTTCGAACTGGAGGCGATTCGCGAATTCAACCTCGACATTGCCGAGGGCGAATTCGTCGCCATCGTCGGCTCCAGCGGCTGCGGCAAATCCACTCTACTGCGCTTGCTGGTGGGCCTCGACACACAGTTTCGCGGGCAGATCACGGTCGATGGCAAAGCCGTCAGCGGGATCGGCGGCGAGCGCGGCATCGTGTTTCAGGAACACCGTTTGTTCCCGTGGCTGACGGTGGCCGACAACATCGGCCTGGGCCTGGTCAACGAGCCGCTGGCTGCCTCCGAAAAGCAGCAACGCGTTAACGACTTCATCGAGCTGGTGGGCCTGCGCGACTTCACCCGCGCCTACCCGCATCAACTCTCCGGTGGCATGGCGCAGCGCGTGGCGATTGCTCGCGGGCTGGTGGCGAGCCCACGGATCCTGCTGCTCGACGAACCCTTCGGCGCCCTCGACGCGCTGACCCGCCAGCAAATGCAGGACGAGCTGCTGGCGATTCGTGAACGGGCAAAAATCACCACGATTCTGGTCACTCACGATGTCGAGGAAGCGATTTTCCTCGCTGATCGCGTGGTGGTGATGGAACCGCGCCCCGGCCGGATCAAACAAGTGGTGGACATCGCCCTGCCCCATCCGCGCCAGCGCAGCAGTTTTGACTTCCATCAGTTGCGCGAAGAACTGCTGCACGAACTGACCAGTGATGACCATTACCAACCGAGCGTGCCGGTACAGATCCGTGATCTGCCGCTGTCGTTCATTGCCTGCTGAACAGGAGCCTGTAGATGCCGCAACGTCCCAACTTTCTGGTGATTCTGGCCGATGACCTCGGCTTCTCCGACATCGGTGCCTTCGGTGGCGAAATCGCCACGCCGAACCTCGATGCCCTGGCCAACAACGGCCTGCGCCTTACCGACTTTCACACTGCACCGACCTGCTCGCCGACCCGCTCGATGCTGCTCACCGGCACCGATCACCACATCGCCGGCATCGGCACCATGGCCGAAACGCTGACACCGGAACTGATCGGCAAACCGGGTTACGAGGGTTACCTCAATGATCGTGTCGTCGCGCTGCCGGAGTTGCTGCGCGAAGCGGGTTACCAGACTTTGATGAGCGGCAAATGGCACCTGGGCCTGACCGCCGAACTGGCGCCCCACGCCCGTGGCTTCGAGCGTTCGTTCTCGCTGCTGCCCGGCGCCGCGAACCACTACGGATTCGAACCAACCTACGATGAACACACGCCGGGACTGCTGAAATCCACCCCTGCGCTGTACATCGAAGACGACACTTTCATCGACGAGTTGCCCAAGGATTTCTATTCCTCCGACGCTTTCGGCGACAAGCTGTTGCAGTACCTCAAAGAGCGCGATCAGAGCCGGCCGTTCTTCGCGTACCTGCCGTTTTCCGCGCCGCACTGGCCGTTGCAGGCACCCGCCGACATCGTCGAAAAATACCGTGGCCACTACGACGCGGGCCCCGAAGTCTTGCGCCTCGAGCGTCTGGAAAAACTCAAATCGCTGGGGCTGATCGAGCCGGATGTCGAGCCGCATCCGCTGATCCAGCTGACCGCGCAATGGGCTGCGTTGAGTGATGAGCAGAAGCAGATTTCCGCGCGGGCGATGGAGGTCTACGCCGCGATGGTCGAGCGCATGGACTGGAACATCGGCCGCGTCGTCGACTACCTGCGCCAGCAAGGCCAACTCGACAACACCTTCATCCTGTTCATGTCCGACAACGGTGCCGAAGGCGCGCTGCTGGAGGCTTTCCCGAAATTCGGCCCGGAGCTGGTGACTTACCTGAGCCAGCATTACGACAACAGCCTCGACAACATCGGCCGCGCCAACTCCTACGTCTGGTACGGGCCGAACTGGGCGCAGGTGGCGACCGCGCCGTCACGCCTGTTCAAGGCGTTCACCACCGAGGGCGGGATTCGCGTTCCGGCACTGTTGCACTATCCGCAGCTGCCGCTGAAGGGGCAGATCAGCCATGGTTTCGGCACGGTGATGGACATCACGCCGACCATCCTCGATCTGGCCGGCGTGCGCCATCCGGGCAAGCAGTGGCACGGCAAACCGGTGGCGTCGTTGCGCGGGAAATCGTGGCTGGGTTTCCTGTCCGGCGAGACGGCGCAGGTGCATGACGAACACACCGTTACCGGCTGGGAACTGTTCGGGCGCCGGGCGATTCGGCAGGGGCAATGGAAGGCGGTGTGGATCCCCGGGCCAGTGGGGCCGGCGACCTGGCAGCTTTATGATCTGGGCAGTGATCCGGGGGAGATTCATGATTTGGCGTCGAGTCAGCCGCAGAGGCTTGAAGCGCTGATCGAGCATTGGCAGCGGTATGTGGAGGAGACCGGGGTGATTTTGAGTGAGTCGCCGTTTCAGCCGGATTGACGGTGACGGATACAACGCTATCGCCGGTTGGCCGGCGATAGCTTCGAATACCTTCAAGCCTGAGCCGTCTGCACTTCTTTCTGCACCAACTCTTCTTTGCGAACAAACCGGTTCGCTCGCCCGAACGTCCCGAAATCGTTGAACCGAACCCCCATCTCCCGCATCACCTTGTGCGCCACCGGCACCGTCAGCTGGCGAATGTAGAACGGCTCCTTCACCACAAAATGATGAATCCCGTGACTGCTGCCGAAGTTGAAGCAGAACGCCTGCAACGGCCAGAGCCACCACGGATTCAACACCTGGCACTGCTGAAGCACATTGCCCGGCTCCACATCCCCGTAGTAATGCATGTTCGAACTGATGAAGTGCAGGCAGAAGGTGCGCAACACGTTCGGCCCGATGATGACCACAGCGGCGATGTCGATCACTTGCATCACCGACAACGTGGTCGCTGACCATTCAATCGGCGAGCCCATCAAGTAGGCGATGCCATTGGCCGCATGGAAGCCGAGAAACACATACCACGCGCCCCAATGCACCAGCGCCAGCGGCGCGTAGACCTTCAGCGAGCGTTTGATGATGCTGAACTTGTGTGTCCATGTCCTGGCCCGCAGCATGCGGATGAACGCCGACATCACGTTGTCGCCGACCATCAGCAACCGTGCAAAACCCCAGGGTTCACCGTTGGTGATCGCCCGCTCTTCCATGTCGGTTTCGGTGCCGGACACCTTGTGGTGATTGAGGTGCAGATGACGACGTATCCACGGGTTGATCGTGCTCGGCCGCGCCAGCCACACCAGCCCCATCATCAGGTTGTGCGGCACGCGCTGTTTGCGGAAATACATGCTGTGAATCAGGTCGTGTTCGAGCTCATGGGTCAGCGAGGCAAAAAACGCGTTCAGCAACAGGCATACCCACCAAGCCATGTGCCCGCTGATGTAGAGCGCCGCCGAACCGATCATCCCGGCCAGCGCGAAGGCCAGAATCCCCGCGCCGAGGGCGTCCTGATGGTTGAGAATCGGGTAGCGCTCGCGCAGCTCGACGCCTTTGGCCAGCACCACTTCGCGAATATGCGCTGATCGCTGGGCAGCATTGTGTCGCTGGGGACTTGCAGAAGTACGGTCCATGCTTCCATCCTCTGGTTATTGATGTTCGTATCCTGCCCCGCGCGGATTCCGAACGCGGTAGCCGAGAACGCCAACCTGTTGACCGGAAGCGCCAATCAGCATGAAGGAACCGACTTCTCTCGCCAGCTGGACCCGTGCCCTGCGCAAGCAACTCGACGCGCTGGGGCTGGACAGCACTGCCCTGTGCCAGCAGGCCGGGCTCGATCCACAATTGATGGACGACCCGAACGCCCGCTATCCGTTGTCCGCCACCACGCGCCTGTGGGAAATCGCGGTGCAGGTCAGCGGTGATCCGGCGATCGGTTTGCGCGTGTCGCGATTCGTCAGCCCCACGACATTTCACGCGCTGGGATACGCGTTGGTGGCCAGCGGCAGCCTGCGGGAAGTGTTCGAGCGGATCGTGCGTTATCACCAGGTGGTCAGCGACGCACTGGAGCTGGAGCTGACCCGCACCGAAGACCGCTATCGGTTTCGCCTCAAGATCCCGGCCGACAACCCGGCCCCGGCGTTCGAAGCCATCGACGCCTTCGCCGCAATCTACGTGCGCACCTGCCGCAATCGCCTGGGCCGAGACTACGCGCCACTGGCGGTGTATCTGCGTCGGCCTGCACCGGCCGATGAGCACCAGTGGCACAAAGTGTTCCGCTCACCCGTGCATTTCGCCGCCGAAGAAGACCGCATCGAATTTGCCCTCACCGACTTCGACAGCCACCTCGACGACGCCAACCCGGAACTGGCCGAGCACAACGAAGCAGTGCTCAAACGCACCCTCGCCCAGCTCAAGCCGCTGACCTGGGAGCGCAAGGTGCGCGACGCCATCGAAGAACAACTGCCCGAAGGCGAACCCAGTGCCGAACGCATCGCCCAGGCCTTGCACCTGAGCCTGCGCAGCCTGCAACGGCATCTGGCGGACGAGGGTTGTCGCTTCGATACGCTGCTGAATGAGAGCCGCGAGAACCTGGCGCTGCTGCACCTGCGGGATCCGCACTGTTCGTTGAGCGAGGTCAGTTATCTGTTGGGGTTTGCTGATACGAGCAGCTTCAGCCGCGCGTTCAAACGCTGGACGGGGATGACGCCGGGGCAGTTTCGGGATCAGTTGCGCTGAGTTTCAAACGGTAGCCAGCGCGCGCAATCGCGCGGCGTCGAGGATTTCGATTTCGCCATAACTCAAGCCGATAATCCCCTGCCCCTGCAGCTCCTTGAGGATCTGGTTGGTGGTCTGCCGCGACAGCGACAGCATCGACGCCAGTTGCTCCTGAGGCAGTTGCAGCACCCGGCGTGGCGGATCGAGTTCGCCGTAGCCTTCGGCGATCATCAGCAAGCGATGAGCCAGACGCGCCGGGGCCGGTAGCAGGCTCAGCTGTTCAAGGTTGATGAAGGTCAGACGCAGTTTGTGGCTCATCAGCAAGGCCAGATGCCGCCAGTAAACGGGGTGTTCGTCGAGCAGCTTCAGTAGCGTGGCCTGAGGAATGTTCAGCAGGGTACAAGGACCGACCGCATAAGCATCGTGGGTGCGTGGCTGACCGTCGAACAAGCAAATTTCGCCGAACCAGTGCGGCGCCTCCACCAGGCTCAGCAATGCCTCCTTGCCCTGCTCGCTGACCGCACCGATGCGCACTGCGCCGTCGAGTACCGCATACAGCCCGCACGGCGCATCGCCGCGCTGGAACAGCCGCTGCCCCGCAGACAGCCGCCGCTCCTTGGCCGCCGCCAGCAGACTATCCTGAAAGGACGAAGGCAGATGACTGAACCATTGCCCGGTCAACAGGCGCTCGCGCCAGACCTTATCCATGCGTTCTCCTAAAGATTGTCGCCTGCCTGACAGAGCGAACCGTTTACCCGGGGCATGATTCGATCACCCTACAGGAGGAACAACAATGAAAAGCCTCGTCGATCATTTGAGTCAATACGCCGCTTACCACCGTGACCCGCGCAACATCGCCAGCCACTTTATCGGGATTCCGCTGATTGTGGTGGCGGTGGCCGTGCTGTTGTCGCGGCCGGAATGGTCGGTGGGCGGATTGTGGATTTCGCCTGCCGTTATCTTGGCGCTGGCCTCGGCGTGGTTTTACCTGCGACTGGAAGTGAAACTCGGTGTGTTGATGACGGTGCTGATGGGGATTTCCGTCTGGGCCGGGCATGCTTTGGCACAGCAAAGCACCATGGTCTGGCTGAGCAGCGGCCTGGCGATGTTTGTGATTGGCTGGGTGATCCAGTTTGTCGGGCACCACTATGAAGGGCGCAAACCGGCGTTCGTCGATGACTTGAGCGGGTTGATTGTCGGGCCGCTGTTTGTGGTGGCCGAGTTGGCTTTCATGCTCGGGATGCGTCATGAGCTGAAAGAGCAGATTGAAGCGCGGGCAGGTGTGGTGCGGGTCAATCCGAATCGTGCGGCTGTCTGAATACAGGCTGATTCGCTCGTTCCCACGCCCTGCGTGGGAATGCATCCCGCGGCGTTCCCACGCAGAGCGTGGGAACGCGCAAGATCAAACGTTGGCGACTTTCTGCCATACCTTCGGCTTGAAGAACAACGTCTCCCCCTTCGCCAACCCGGTCAGGCTGTCGTGGTCTTTCACCACTTCCGCCTCGATCAGATCCGTCTGACCCTCAACCTTCAACGTCACCCGCGTGGTCGCGCCCAACGGACGGATATCGCGGACTTCAGCGGCGTGGTGATCCTCCAGCTCATGCCGCGACAGCGACACTTCGTGCGGGCGGAACAGCACGTGGTTGTCATCGCCCAGATGCAGACGGTTCGAATCGCCGAGGAAGTGATAGACGAAATCGCTGGCCGGGTTTTCGTAGACGTCACCCGGTGAGCCGATCTGTTCGATCACGCCCTTGTTCATCACCACGATGCGGTCAGCCACTTCCATCGCTTCTTCCTGGTCATGGGTCACGAACACCGAGGTCAGGTTGATGTCTTCGTGCAGACGCGCCAGCCAGCGGCGCAGCTCTTTACGCACCTTGGCGTCGAGGGCACCGAACGGCTCGTCGAGCAGCAGCACTTTCGGTTCTACCGCCAGGGCGCGAGCCAAAGCGATACGCTGACGCTGGCCGCCAGACAGTTGCTCCGGATAACGATCCGACAACCAGTCCAGTTGCACCATGTTCAGCAGCTCGTGAACCTTGGTCGCGATCTGGCTTTCGCTCGGGCGCTGGTTTTTCGGCTTCATGCGCAGGCCGAATGCGACGTTGTCGAACACGGTCATGTGGCGGAACAAAGCGTAGTGCTGGAACACGAAACCGACGTTGCGATCTCGCACGTCGTGGCCGGAAACGTCTTCGCCGTGGAACACGATGTTGCCGTTATCCGGGGTTTCCAGACCGGCAATAATGCGCAGCAAAGTGGTCTTGCCGCAGCCGGACGGGCCGAGCAGCGCCACCAGCTCGCCGCTGTGGATATCCAGGCTGATGTTGTCCAGCGCCTTGAACGCGTTGAAATTCTTGCTGACGTTACGCACTTCGATCGACATGAATTATTCCTCCGCGGCGCTGGCGCGCAGGCGGTTGATACGGTTTTCGCTCCACTGCTTGAGCAGCAGGATGAAGAGCGCCAGGATCAGCAACAGGCTCGCCACGGCGAACGCGGCCACGTGGTTGTATTCGTTGTAGAGGATCTCGACGTGCAGCGGCAAGGTGTTGGTCACCCCGCGAATGTGCCCGGAAACCACCGACACCGCACCGAACTCACCCATGGCCCGCGCGGTACACAGCACCACGCCATAGATCAGGCCCCATTTGATGTTGGGGACGGTCACGTGCCAGAACATCTGCCAGCCATTGGCGCCGAGCAGACGCGCGGCTTCCTCTTCCTGAGTGCCTTGTTCCTGCATCAGCGGGATCAGCTCACGGGCCACGAACGGCACGGTGACGAAGATCGTCGCCAGCACGATGCCCGGCAGGGCGAAGACGATCTGGATGTCGTGATCCTGCAGCCACGGCCCGAACAGGCCCTGGGCGCCGAACATCAACACATAGACCAGACCTGCGATCACCGGCGACACCGAGAACGGCAGGTCGATCAGCGTCACCAGCATACTCTTGCCACGGAACGAGTATTTGCTCACGCACCACGCGGCGCTGACACCGAACACCAGGTTCAGCGGCACCGAAATCAGCACGGCGATCACCGTGAGTTTCAGGGCCGACAAGGCATCCGGCTCAAAGATCGCAGTGAAGAAGGCGCCCAGGCCGTTCTTCAAACCCTGCGACACCACGATGAACAGCGGCAACAGCAGAAACAGGAAGAAAATCAGCCAGCCGAGGCCGATCAGGATTCTGCGTGAAGTGGCGCTGCCACGGCGGGCGGCGTTGGCCGAGGAAGCGGCCGCAATAGACGATTGGGACATGGTTCGCGCCTCCTTATGGGGTTTCGATGCGCCGCTGCAGCAAGTTGATCAGCAGCAACAGGACGAAGGAAACCACCAGCATCAACACGCCGATGGAGGTAGCGCCGGTGTAGTCGTACTGGTCGAGCTTGACCATGATCAGCAGCGGCAGGATCTCGGTTTTCATCGGCATGTTGCCGGCGATGAAAATCACCGAGCCGTACTCACCAACGCCCCGGGCGAACGCCAGGGCAAAACCGGTCAGCCAGGCTGGTAACAGCGCCGGCAGCAGAATGTGGCGGAACACCTGCAATGGTTTCGCACCAAGGCACGCGGCCGCTTCTTCGACTTCACGCGGAATGTCGGCCAGCACCGGCTGCACCGTGCGCACCACGAACGGCAGGGTCACGAAGGTCAGCGCCAGAGTGATCCCGAGCGGGGTGTAGGCGATCTTGAAACCGAGGTCGGCGGCGAACTGCCCGACCAGCCCGGTCGGCGTGTACAACGCAGTGAGCGCGATACCGGCCACTGCGGTCGGCAGGGCGAACGGCAGATCGATCATCGCGTCGATCACCTTGCGCCCCGGGAACGTGTAGCGCACCAGCACCCAGGCCAGCAACGTGCCGATGATGCCGTTGATGATCGCGGCGCACAGCGCAGTGCCGAAGCTCAGCTTCAGTGCGGCGAGAACGCGGGGCGCGGAGATGATCGTCCAGAACTGATCCCAGGTGAGTTGGGCGGCGTGGACGAACATCGCCGCCAGCGGGATAAGCACAATCAGGCTGAGGTACACCAAGGTGTAGCCCAGCGTCAGCCCGAAGCCGGGTATGACGGGGGAGATACGACGCGACATAAAAGTCCTTGGTTGAAGGGCGTGATCACATTAAATGACGGATCGCGTTGAAGCTGTGAGCGAGCCAGGCAAGGCGCGGGATGCCGATAAGGGTCGTTTCCTTATCAAATCCCGCAACGCAGCCTGGCTCGCTCACAGCTTCAACCCGCAGGGCCGTGCCCCGCAAAGCGCAATCCGTCGTTATTCGTCGTTTATTTGAAATGCCAAACCGCACTCCTCATGCCTAGTCTTGCGCTTTGCGGGGCGACGGCGCGACCGTCATTTAATGTGATCACGCCCTTTGGCGCAAAGCCCCGAACATAAATCCGGGGCTCGTTTTAGGCTATTGAAACTTACTGCGCCTGATAGATCTGGTCGAACACGCCACCGTCGTTGAAGAATTTCGGCTGTGCGGTTTTCCAGCCGCCGAAGTCCTTGTCGATGGTCACCAGTTCCAGTTTCGGGAACTGCTGGGCGTACTTGGCTGCCACGTCCTTGTCACGCGGACGGTAGAAGTTCTTCGCCGCGATTTCCTGGCCGGCCGGGCTGTACAGGTGCTTGAGGTAGGCTTCGGCGATCTGCTCGTTGCCCTTTTTCTCGGCGTTCTTGTCGACCACCGCCACCGGTGGTTCGGCGAGGATCGACAGCGAAGGCACGACGATGTCGAACTTGTCCTTGCCGCCGTCTTCTTTCAGCGCCAGGAAGGCTTCGTTTTCCCAGGCCAGCAACACGTCACCCTGACCGTTGTTGACGAAGGTGATGGTCGAGCCACGGGCGCCGGTGTCCAGAACCGGAACGTGCTTGAACAGGGTCTGTACGTATTCCTTGGCTTTGGCTTCGTTGCCGCCGTTGGCTTTCAGGCCGTAGGCCCACGCCGCGAGGAAGTTCCAGCGTGCACCGCCGGAGGTTTTCGGGTTCGGGGTGATCACCGAGACGTCGTTCTTGACCAGGTCACCCCAGTCCTTGATGCCTTTCGGGTTGCCCTTGCGCACCAGGAACACAATGGTCGAGGTATACGGGGTGCTGGCGTCCGGCAGACGCTTCTGCCAGTCGGCCGGCAGGGTCTTGCCGAGCTTGGCGATTTCGTCGATGTCGCCGGCCAGGGCCAGGGTCACGACGTCGGCGCGCAGACCGTCGATCACCGCACGGCCCTGCTTGCCCGAACCGCCATGGGATTGCTGGATTTTCACGGTGTCGCCGGCATGCTCTGCCTGCCAGTACTTCACGAATTCGGCGTTGTAATCCTGATACAGCTCGCGCGTCGGGTCATACGAAACGTTGAGCAGTTCGTAATCCTTGGCAACCGCGGAACCGGCAAACACAGCGCTGGCCAGGGCGGCCAAAGCGTAACGGCGAATCGACGACATGGTGAAAGCTCCTGGAATTCTTGGTGGTGGCTTTTTCTTATGTATTGCTGGAATCGGGTTGCTCATTCAACGACCGCAGCCTGTGGCAGCTTCTGCCAACAGCTCCCCGCAGGAGCTGCCGCAGACTACGAATCAGGCCGGTTTGTTACCCGGTTGCTGCAGACGGAATTTCTCTTTGCGTTCGATCTGGACCACTTGGGCGTTGTGCACAGTGATTTCCACCGCGCCGAAACGCAGGTCGCGCAAGGCGCTCTGGATTTCGCGCAAGATGGTGGTTTCGTCCTGACCGTCAACGCTACGCAGGGATGCGCTCATGGTGCTGCTCCTTTGTATGGGATATGCCTGGCAGTGGGCGGCACTGCGTTCGGCGTGGGAGCAATATAAGAGAGGCGCGGATATTCTTAAAAAGACTATTTAAGAATGTTTATATAACTGGAAAACATTATGTGATGCAGCAAGGGTTTGCGGCGGATTTGCCCGATTACAAACCCGCTGTGCACATCCGTCAGCCGATTGCCGGCGCTCGGGTCCAGTCGATTTGAGCTTCGGGCACCGGCCGCCCGAACCAGTAGCCCTGCCCCAGATCGCACGCCTGCTCCAGCAGGAACGCCGCCTGCTCGGCCTGCTCGATGCCCTCGGCATGCACCTGCATGCCCATGCTGCGGGCCAGGGCGATGATCACCCGGACGATCGCTGCGTCGTCCTCGTCCCACGGCAGGCCGGCGACGAAACCCTGATCGATCTTGAGCTTCTGCACCGGCAGGCGCTTGAGCCGCAGCAGCGACGAATAACCGGTGCCAAAGTCATCGATGGCCAGGCGAATGCCCAGTTCGCGCAGACGATGCATCTGTTCCAGTGCGACTTCCGGATCGTCCATCACCGCGCTTTCGGTGACTTCCAGTTCCAGATAGGCCGGGTCCAGCCCGGTGTCGTGCAGCACCTGCGCCACCTGTTGATACAACTCGCGACGGGCGAACAGCCGTGAAGACACGTTCACCGCGACAAACGACAGCACGACCCCGGCCTGCTGCCATTGGCACATCTGCCGGCAGGCTTGCTGCATGACCCAGGCGTCGATTTCCGAGATCATCCCGGTGCGCTCGGCAATCGGGATGAACTCCGCCGGCGACACCAGCCCCCGCTGCGGATGCTCCCAGCGCACCAGCGCCTCGACGCCGATCAGGCGGCTGGTTTTCAGGTCGTGCACCGGTTGGTAGTAGACCCGCAACTCCTGCTGCTCCAGCGCACGGCGCAGTTCGAAGGCAATTTCCACCCGTTGCTGGGCATGGGCAGTGAGTTCTTCGGTGTACAGCGCGTAGCCGTTGCGGCCGCTGCTCTTGGCCTTGAACAGCGCCGCATCGGCGTTGCGCAACAACTGTTCGGCGCTCAACGCATCGCTGGGGAACAGGCTGATGCCGAGGCTGGCGTTGATGAACAGTTCATGACCGTCGAGGCAGAACGGCTCCTTGAGCGCATCGAGAATCCGTTGGGCCAGCGCCGCGGCCTGCGCAGGCTGTGGACAACTTTCCGCCAGCACCGCAAATTCATCGCCACCCAGCCGCGCCAGGGTGATACCGGACCCGAACAGCGCCTGCAAACGCGCGGCAACCGCCTTGAGCAAGCGGTCACCGATGTTGTGGCCGAGGCTGTCGTTGATCAATTTGAAGTGGTCCAGATCGACCATCAGCAGCGCACAGCCGCGCTTGTGGGTCTGCGCCGACGCCAGCGCCTGTTCGGCGCGGTCGCTGAACAGCAGGCGGTTGGGCAGATCGGTCAGCGGATCGTGGTGGGCCAGGTGCTTGAGTTCATGCTCGGAATCCTTGATCGCGCTGATATCGGAAAACACCGCGACGTAGTGGCTGAGCCGACCGTCTTCGTCCCGAATGACGCGGATCGTCTGCCATTGCGGATAAATCTCGCCGCTTTTACGACGGTTCCAGATTTCGCCGCTCCATTCATCCTGCGCCTGCAACGTGGCGAACATCGCCTGATAGAACCCTGGAGGATGGTGCCCGGACTTGAACAGGCTGGGCTGCTGGCCAATGACTTCTTCACGCTGATAACCGGTGATTTCCATGAAGGCGCGATTGACGTGCACGATCAGCCCCTGCCGGTCCGTGACCAGCACGCCTTCGCGGGTGCAGTCGAACACCGCAGCCGCCTGACGCAGGCGTTCGCGATCGGCCTGGCGCTCGCGCAACCGGGCACCAATGCCCAGGCATTCGAACAGGCGCGCCCGGGCAAGAAAGATCAAACCGGCGCTGAACACCACAAAGGCATAGCCGTTGATCAGTTGCCAACGCAGCAACTCATCAGAGCTATCGAAGAAACTGTTCAATAAATAGCCAATGCCTTGCAGCCAGACAACGGCAAGGACCAGGTAAAGCAGCGCTGCACGCAAGGCATCGCGGTATGAGGCAGACATTCGGCCGTCCATGTCCCTACAAAAATGTCGGGATTATAGGTCAAGAAACATCCAGCCATCTCTTATCTGAAAGGGCGACTGGTTTTATCTGTGTGCTTGGTGATAATGCAACGGCTGTTTTTTCTTTATCGAGGGCCCTATAGCCTATGTGGTACGAAGGTTTTCTTGGCTTGTCGGCCTGGTCACTGGTCGCCGTCACCCTGCTGATGACCCATGTGACGATCGTTGCCGTCACGGTCTACTTGCACCGCTACTCGGCCCATCGCTCCCTGGAGCTGAATGCCGGGCTGAAGCATTTCTTCCGTTTCTGGCTGTGGCTGACCACGGCGCAGAACACCCGCGAGTGGACGGCCATCCACCGCAAACACCACGCCAAATGCGAAACCGTCGATGACCCGCACAGCCCGGTCGTCAAGGGTCTGTCGACAGTGCTGCGCAAAGGCGCCGAGCTGTACCGCGAGGAAGCGCAGAACGCCGAGACCCTGCGCATCTATGGCAAGAACTGCCCGGAAGACTGGATCGAGCGCAACCTCTACAGCCGCCACCGGTTGCTGGGCATTGCAATCATGGCGGTCGTCGACCTGCTGCTGTTCGGCACCATCGGCATCACCATCTGGGCGATCCAGATGATGTGGATCCCGGTCTGGGCCGCCGGCGTGGTCAATGGTCTCGGCCATGCCATCGGCTACCGCAACTTCGAATGCCGCGATGCCGCGACCAATCTGGTGCCATGGGGCATCCTGATCGGCGGCGAAGAGCTGCACAACAACCATCACACCTACCCCAACTCGGCCAAACTGTCGGTCAAGAAGTGGGAATTCGACCTCGGTTGGGCCTGGATCCAGGTCTTCAGCTTCCTGCGCCTGGCCAAGGTGCAGCGCGTTGCGCCGATCGCCCACCGCGTCGAAGGCAAGGGCAGCCTGGACATGGACACCGCCATGGCGATCCTCAACAACCGCTTCCAGATCATGGCCCAGTACCGCAAGCTGGTGATCGGGCCGCTGGTCAAGCAGGAGCTGGACAAGGTCGATCATTCGGTACGCCATCAGTTCCACCGCGCCAAGCGTCTGCTTTCCCGTGAAACCAGCCTGCTGGAGGATCGCCACCACGCGCGCATCCAGAACATGCTCGAGCACAGCCAGGCGCTGAAGGTAATTTACGAGAAACGTCTGGCCCTGCAGCAGATCTGGGTCAAGACCAGCGCAAATGGCCACGACATGCTCGCGGCCATCAAGGAATGGGTACACGAGGCCGAGGCCAGCGGTATCCAGTCCCTGCGCGAATTCGCCGACCAGTTGAAAACCTACTCGCTGCGCCCCGCCGCCGTCTGATGCCGTTGATCGGTGCGCCCGGTTCCCGGGCGCCCCCTTCGGAACTTCACCCCCGATCCCCTATCTCAAAGACACTTCGCCACCCCCGGCGGGCTGTCCCGTGGCCGTTGTCGACTGATCGGCACGCCCTTTGAGATCCGTGTCGATGGTCAACAACAATCAAAAAGACTCATCCCTTCCCCAGTGGCCAGAGGCCGCACAAACCCTGATGGCGCTGATGCACGCCCAGGGCGAAGTGGCGCGCCTGAGCGAACGCGAACAGCTGTTCAGCTCGCTGCTGGTCAGCGTCAACGCCGTGCTCTGGGCCTTCAACTGGGAAACCCGTCAGGTGCTGTACGTCAGCCCCGCCTATGAACGGATTTTCGGCCGTTCGGCCGCCCTGCTGCTCGCCGACCATAACCAGTGGCGCGACAGCATCTACCCCGAGGATCTGGAATACGCCGAACGCAGCCTCGCCGAAGTGCTGCACAAAGGCGCCGTGGAAGACCGCGAATACCGGATCATCGACGCCGACGGCCAGGTGCGCTGGATCAGCGACAAGTGCTTCATCAACCGCCAGGAAGAACCGGGGCAGCCGGTGATCATCGTCGGCATCGCCGAAGACATCACCGAAAAAAAACAGATGGAAACCGAGCTGCAACGCCTGGCCACCACCGACGTGCTGACCCAAAGCAGCAACCGTCGACACTTCTTCGAATGCGCCAACCGCGAGTTTGAAGAAGCCCGTTTGCAGGGTGCGCCACTGGCGTTTCTGCTACTGGACATCGATGACTTCAAAGTGATCAACGATACTTACGGCCACCCGGAAGGCGACCACGTACTGCAACGAATCGCCGAAAGTGGCCGCGCCTCGTTGCGTCGGGGGGATCTGTTCGGACGGATTGGCGGTGAGGAATTTGCTGCGGTTTTTCCGGGCTGCGCGCCGGACATGGCGATGCAGGTGGCCGAGCGCCTGCAACAGGAAATCCAGCGTCTGAGCTTCAGCCACGGTGAACAGACCTTCGGCATCACCGTCAGCCAGGGCCTCACCAGCCTCACCCCGGAAGACGAAAGCCTCGACGACCTGTTCGCCCGAGCCGATGCGGCGATGTACGAGGCCAAGCGTCAGGGCAAGAACCGGATCATTTCCGGCTGAACACAGCGCTGATGCGGAACAAGCGCTATTTGCGCATCCGCATCAGCTCCGGCAGCCCGATCTTGAGCAGGCGCGCCGTGCGGCTCTTCGCCAGCTCCTCGACGCCCTCGTGCTCGGTCAGCCGCGCCATCTGCGCCGCCATGTTCATCACCAATGCTTCGCGGGAGTACACCCCGCCACCGAGCTGGTAGACGGATGCAATCAACTCGCGCAACTCCAGCGGCAAACGCCAGCGAGTACGCAACGCCGAGCCGTACGCCGCACCGAATTCCGCCAGCGCATCGCCGACTTCCTCCAGTTCATCCAGCTCGCCGCCGGCCTGCTTCCACTCCTGCAAACAACGCAGCAACGCCAGATCGCCGAGACGATGGAGCATCCCGGCGCAATAGCAGCGTTCCTGATCCAGATCGAGCAGACGCGCCAGGGTACGCGCGTATTCAGCGGTGTGCAGCGACAGGCCCCAATAGCGCTCCGCGTAGTCCGCCAGGCATGGATCGCTGAGTCTGGCGCTGCGCTTGAGCGCCAGACCGAGGATCAGGTTCATGCTTTGGCCGGTGCCCAGGCGATGCAGCGCCTGAGCCAGGGTCTGCACCGCCGCACCGTGATGCTGAGCGGCACTGTTGGCTGCGGCGATCAACACGGCGGTGATCTGCGGGTCGGTGCGGATTTCCTCTTCCAGCAGCTTCAGATCCAGCCCGTTGGGGTTGAGGCTGCGTTTGACCGCCACCTGAACGTCGGTCATCAACGGTGCGCCGTCGGCCTGCTCGCGGCGACGCTCGAGGAACACCGACAGGGTCATGCCTGGCGCCAGTGCAGGCACTTCGCAGAACACTTCCTCGCCGGCATTGAGCAGCAGCCCCTGCAAACGCTCGGTCAGGCTTTCCATGTTCAGGGGTTTGGCCAGATAGGCCGTCGGCGCCAATGGCAGGGCTTCGCGCACACTGGCGCTGTCGTTGCGGCTGCTCATCAGAATGAACGGCAGCGGCGGATTGCGTTTACGCTGGCGGACACTGCGCAACACGTTCAAACCGTCGACACCGGGCAGCTCCCAGTCGACGATCGCCAGGTCATAGGGGACTTCGCTGAGCAGCGTCATCGCCTCCTGGCCATCGGCGCACAGATCCAGCCGCGCATCGCAGCGCACGTTGAGCAAAACCTGTTTGAGCAGGTCACGAGACCAGGGGTCGGCCTCAGCAATCAGGACTCGGGGTACAGCGGGTAATTCGACGGCAGGCATGCTCGCCCTCCCTTGCAATGCTTGAACCTTAGCCAATGCTGGCGTTTCGATACAGCTCGAATGCGGGGTATGTGTTTCAGCAAGCGTAAAAAAACCCGCCGAAGCGGGTTTTTTGTCGATCCGATCACACAGTGCCCGGGCTTACAGCTCCGAGAAGCACTCTTCGATGATCGCCAGGCCTTTGTCCAGTTGCTCGTCCGGCGAGGTCAGCGGTACCAGGACGCGCAGAACGTTGCCGTAGGTGCCGCAGGACAGCAGGATCAGGCCTTTGTCACGCGCCTTGGCCACGACAGCAGCGACTGCGGTCGGGTTTGGCTTGTGGCTGTCGCCGTTTTCGAACAGCTCGACCGCGATCATGGCGCCCAGGGCACGGACTTCGCCGATTACCGGGTACTTGGCCTGGATGGCCTTCAGGCCGGTTACCAGACGCTCGCCGACAGCCTTGCAGCGGTCCAGCAGTTTTTCTTCTTCGAACACTTCGATCACTGCCAGAGCAGCGGCGCAAGCGATCGGGCTACCGGCGTAGGTGCCGCCCAGGCCGCCTGGCGCGATGGCGTCCATGTATTCGGCCTTGCCGCAGACACCGGCCAGCGGGAAGCCGCCAGCGATGGATTTGGCGAAGGTGGTCAGGTCGGCGGCAACGCCCATCTGTTCCATGGCGAAGAAAGTACCGGTACGGCCAGCGCCGGTCTGTACTTCGTCAGCGATCAGCAGGATGCCGTGCTGGTCGCACAGGGCACGCAGACGCTTCATGAATTCCTTCGGCGCGACGTAGAAACCACCTTCACCCTGCACAGGCTCGATGATGATCGCGGCGATGTCTTTCGGCTCGGCGTCGTTCTTGAAGATGCGCTCGATGGAAGCGATCGAGTCATCGATGCTCACGCCGTGCAGTTCGTTCGGGTACAGCGCGCGGAAGATGCCGCCTGGCATCAGGCCCATGCCGGCCGAGTAAGGCACGACTTTACCGGTCAGGCCCAGGGTCATCATGGTGCGACCGTGGTAAGCGCCAGTGAAAGCGATCACGCCAGCACGGCCAGTGGCAGCACGAGCGATCTTCACGGCGTTTTCAACGGCTTCGGAACCGGTGGTCACCAGCAGGGTTTTCTTGGCGAAGTCGCCCGGTACGCGAGCGTTGATTTTTTCGCACAGCTCGACATACGGCTCGTAGGCCAGCACCTGGAAGCAGGTGTGGGTCAGCTTGTTCAGCTGTTCGGTCACGGCGGCGATGATTTTCGGGTGCACGTGGCCGGTGTTCAGTACGGCGATACCGCCGGCGAAGTCGATGAATTCACGACCTTCAACGTCGGTCACGGTCGCGTTCTTCGCGGACTCGGCGAAAATCGGGTGGATCTGGCCAACACCACGTGGAACAGCTGCGGTACGACGGGCCATCAGTTCAGCGTTAGTCTTGCTCATTACAGTCCTCATTCACCGCTCATCGGGCGGCGTGGTTCAAGGATTAAGCGGGAGGAATCGGCGGTGGCAGCATGCGATGATCGACTGCCACGGCGTTCCCGGCCGCAGAGAAAATTCCGGTTTGAAACGACGCAAAGGGACAGCGCTCTCGTGCCCTTTGCGTTTGCAGCGATCCCTTTCCCGGCTTAGATGCCCAGGCAGAGGTATTTGATTTCCAGGTAATCTTCGATGCCGTACTTGGAGCCTTCACGGCCCAGGCCCGAGGCCTTGATGCCGCCGAACGGCGCGACTTCGTTGGAGATCAGCCCGGTGTTGACGCCGACCATGCCGTACTCCAGGGCTTCAGCCACACGGAATACACGGCCCAGGTCGCGAGCGTAGAAGTAGGAAGCCAGACCGAACTCGGTGTCGTTCGACATCGCGATCACTTCGGCTTCGTCTTTGAAGCGGAACAGCGGCGCCAGCGGACCGAAGGTTTCTTCCTTGGCCACCGCAGCGTTTTTCGGCACGTTGGTCAGGATGGTCGGTTCGAAGAAGTTGCCTTCCATCTGCTTGCCACCGGCCAGCACGGTTGCGCCTTTGGCAACGGCGTCAGCGATGTGCTCTTGCACCTTGGCCACAGCTTTCTCGTCGATCAGCGGGCCAGTGGTGGTGCCGTCTTCCAGACCGTTGCCGATCTTCAGTTTGGCGACGGCCGCTTTCAGCTTCTCGGCGAAGGCGTCGTAGACCGAATCCTGAATGTACAGACGGTTGGCGCAGACGCAGGTCTGGCCGTTGTTGCGGTACTTGGAAATGATCGCGCCTTCGACGGCCTTATCCAGGTCCGCGTCGTCGAACACGATGAACGGTGCGTTACCGCCCAGTTCCAGGGAAACTTTCTTGATGTCCTTGGCGCATTCCGACATCAGCTGACGACCGATTTCGGTCGAACCGGTGAAGGACAGTTTGCGCACGATCGGGTTGCTGGTCAGCTCGCTGCCGATGTCGCCGGCGCTGCCGGACACCACGCTGAACACACCTTTAGGGATGCCGGCGCGCTGGGCCAGTTCGGCCAGGGCGAAAGCGGAGAACGGGGTTTGCGAAGCAGGTTTGAGCACCATGGTGCAACCGGCAGCCAGGGCCGGGCCTGCTTTACGGGTGATCATCGCCGCCGGGAAGTTCCACGGGGTGATGGCGGCGGTCACGCCGATCGGTTGTTTGATCACGATCAGGCGCTTGTCAGGCTGGTGGCCCGGAATCACGTCGCCGTAGATGCGCTTGGCTTCTTCGGCGAACCACTCGATGAACGAAGCGGCGTAGACGATCTCGCCCTTGGCTTCGGCCAATGGCTTGCCCTGCTCGAGGGTCATCAGGCGAGCCAGGTCTTCCTGGTTCTCGATGATCAGTTCGAACCAGCGACGCAGTTTGCCTGCACGTTCCTTGGCGGTCAGTGCACGCCAGGCCGGCAGCGCCTTGTCGGCGGCTTCGATGGCACGGCGGGTTTCGGCAGCGCCCATCTTCGGCACGGTGCCCAGGATTTCGCCGGTGGCCGGGTTGTTGACCTTGATCGTCTGACCGTTGTCCGCGTCGACCCAAGCGCCATCGATGAAGGCTTGCTGGCGGAACAACTGGGTGTCTTTAAGCTGCATGTCGGCTTTCCTTAACAGCACCGCGGCCAGCGCGGAGCAAAATTATGATTGTAGAAAGGCGCCTCGCAAGGCTGCCGTCAGGGAAATCATTCACCGGGCTGAAGCACCTGAAGTGTGCACGGTTGCAAACACGTACGGCTTGGCACCCGATCAAAGAGCGTTTGAAATCTCAAACGGATCGTAGGATCAAAGGGGGTAAAGGACAATAGGTCGTTCGAAAAAAAGAACAAAAACGCCGCTTTTGCCGGATTTTTCAGATCAACGAGCAAACCAGCCTGCGCCGCAACGAAACCTTAGTTCAGTCCCGCCAAAGCGCCAAGCGAGCCTTTTGCAGGACGTTACAGCTTTATGGAATGCAGCGCTTTCGACCGACACGCGCACTGACAATAAGCGCCAAAACCCGGCATGGACGCCCCGAGCCGACCTAGGTATGATGTCGCCCGCTGCACCAGTAGCTCAGCTGGATAGAGTACTGCCCTCCGAAGGCAGGGGTCGTGGGTTCGAATCCCGCCTGGTGCGCCATGAACAGAAACGAAAAAGCCTCAGGCCGTAAGGTCTGGGGCTTTTTTGTGGGTGCTGATTGGCGACTCACTCCGTCGTCCAGTCAAACTCGTCGTATTCATCATCGTCTTCGTCGTCCTCGATCAACTCATCATCAAGAACGTCTTCCTCCAGATCCTCTTCTGCCTGTTTCGCCAGAAGAAACTCCTTACGACTCTCGGTCACTGCTCGCCGCAGTTCCTCACCCTTCACCGGGCAGTTGAGCATTTGGGCGATGCGGTCGATTTTTTGGGCCACGGCATCCTCCAGCGCATCGGCAATGGCCTGATAGTGCGCGTTTTTACGGGGCAATGCCAAATGGCTGAGAGTTCACCCGGTCAGTTCTGGCGGAGTTGTTCGAGGCGCAGGTCCAGATTCACGCTCGGGTAACGCTTGTGCAGATTGTTGTACAGGGTATCGGCAGCCAGTGATTGACCGGATTCGCGCAGGCGCAGGACTTCGCGCAGTTGCTCGTCGAGGCCATTGGCCGGGGCGGCAGCGCGCTTGCTGACTTTGGCTTCGTCCGCTCTGTCGGCGCTGATCGATTCGCTTTGCATCGGCGCAGCCATTTCCGCCATCGGCGCAGGCGCAGGAGCGGATAACGCGCCAGCGGGTGCTGATAATGTCCGGGATTCGATGGCCTCTTTACGAGCCATTGGCGCAGCAGGTTTGGCGGCTGGGGCGAAATCGTAATGAGCCACGGGTTCCGGCGCGCGATGCACCAGCGACAGCATCAGCGCGATGCCGACCAGACTGGCGAAAGCCACCTGATAGCGCGGTGTCTGGCAGGCCTTGATCCAGCGCTGCCACAGGCTCGGTTTCGGTGCCGGGATCTGGCGATGCGCGGCGTTGAGAATCAGCGCGTCTAGATTCGCCGGCGGCTCGCCGTTCTGTTGCTCGCGGTAATGCTTGAGCAGTTGCTCTTCGGGTGTCTGGCGGGTGTCCGTCATGTCAGTACCTCCTCGGCCAGCAGCCGACGCAATTTTTGCTGGGCGTAGCGCAAGCGGCTCTTGACGGTTTCCAGCGGTGTTTCGGTGAGGCTGGCGATTTGCGCCAGGTCGAGGTCGCCGTGGGCGCGCAGCAGGAATACTTCGCGCTGGTCGGCGGGCAAGGTTTGCAGGGCGCTGTCCAGGCGCTGACTGTCGCGGCTGAGGCTCAGCAGTTGCTCGGGGTCGCTCGCATCGTCACTGACCGCATGGGTCAGCTCGTCGTAACTGTCATGCAGCGGTTGATGGGCGCCGTGCTTGCGCCAGTGATCGATCAGACGATTGCGGGCAATCTGGAACAACCATGTACGAAAAGTCGCCCGGCCTTGTGGCTGACTGCTGCTGCGGATCAGGCTCAGCCACGTGTCCTGATACACCTCGTCGGCCAGTTCCGGTTTGCCGCTCAACCCGAGCAGAAACCGGTACAGGCTCTGGCGATGGCGGGCGTACAAGATCTCGAACGCCTTGCCGTCGCCCTCGCGATAACGGGCCAGCAGCGATTCGTCGCTGCTGGCCTCAAGACTGTCTGCGGAGGCAAACAGCTGGCTGACAAACCCCTTCAGGCGGCTCACTATTCAATCCGTCGCTCGGTCGGCATCGTGTTGGAGGCGGTCGAAGTCCGCAGGCTCTGCGCCAGTTCCACCAGTTGCACGAACTCGTTGCGCAGGCCGAAGCGGTCATCGCCACGGGCACCTCGGGCCAACGCTTCGGTGTCCTTGAGGCTGAAATCGCCGGTATAGCGGCCATCCTTGAGCTGCTGGGAAAACGCGGCAACGGCGGCGGCAAATCGCAGATCCTCGCTGGCCGGCGCGACTTGATTGGTAATTGGACGCTCGATCAGCAGACTTTTCCCACCTTCAGGCTTTTGATATCGCACACGCAGCATTGCCAGTTCTCCTTTCTTTTCAGAAATCCCTGCATCGGTTTTTCCGTAACGCAGCGGTTCCAGCCAGCCCTTCTCGCCTGCGGGGACAATTTCATACAACGCCGTCACTGTGTGTCCCGCACCGACCTCACCGGCATCGACCTTGTCATTGCTGAAATCCTCACGCTTGAGCGCGCGGTTTTCGTAACCCAGCAGCCGGTATTCGCTGACCTGCGCCGGGTTGAATTCCACCTGCAATTTGACGTTTTTCGCCACCACGGCGAGGGTCGAACCGAGCTGATCCACCAACACCTTGCGCGCTTCACGCAGATTGTCGATGTAGGCGTAGTTACCGTCGCCGGCATCCGCCAGTTGTTCCATCAGATGTTCATTGTAGTTATCCACACCAAAACCCAGGGTGGTCAGGGAAATCCCGGTCTTGCGTTTATCCACAGCCATTTGCTTGAGGCTGTCGAAGTCGCTGACACCGACGTTGAAGTCACCGTCGGTGGCCAGCAGGATGCGGTTGATGCCTTTGGGGATGAAGGCTTGTTGTGCCATTTGATAGGCCAGCTCGATGCCGGAGGCGCCTGCGGTCGAGCCTCCCGCCGTCAACTGCTCGATGGCTGTGCGAATTTTCGCCTTTTCCCGTCCGGAAGTCGGTTCCAGCACGACTCGTGATTCGCCGGCATACACCACCAGCGACACGCGATCCTGTTCGCGCAGTTGATCGACCAGAAGCTTCAGGGTGCTTTTGACCAGCGGCAGCCCTTCGCGACGATCCATCGAGCCAGATACGTCCACCAGAAACACCAGGTTGGCCGGGGCCAGTTCCGCCACCGCACGATCAGAGGCCTTGATACCGATGCGCAGCAGGCGGGTGTGCGGGTTCCACGGCGAAGCGGCCAGTTCGGTGGTTACGCCGAACGGCGATCCGTCAGTGGGCAACGCATAGTCATACGGAAAGTAATTGACCATCTCCTCCAGCCGCACCGCGCCTTCCGGCGGCAGGCGTCCCTGATTGAGCAGACGCCGGACATTGGCGTAGGCGCCAGTATCCACATCGGCACTGAAGGTCGAAACGGGCGTTTCGGCAACGCTGTGGATCGGATTATCCGCCAGGGTTTCGTATTGCTCACGCGGCTCGGCGCGATAGTCCTGTGGATAACTTTCCCCGGCCGGCATCGGTGCAAAACTGGCCATCGGCACCGCCAGCGCGCTGCGCTTGGCCAAGGAGTGATCGGCCATGACCACTTCTTGCTGTACCACGGGTTTCGAGGGGAGCTGTGCCGGTGGCGGCACGGCGGCGGATTCCGGACTGGAGGAAATGCCGCAACCGGCGACGGCCAACAGCACACCGGCAGCAAGGGGTCGCAGAAGCATCGAAGGAAGATACATGGGGGCTGACCTCGAGGAAGAATTGATCCATTCAACCTCTGAGACGGACAGCCCTTTCAGTTCGGGTTAAACGCCGCCGAAATTTTTTTCAGCGGTGATAACGCCGCACTGCACTGCTGTTGCGCAGCACATGGCCTTTGATTTTCTCCAGCAGCTGTGCGCGAGTCAGGCCGGCCGGCAAGGCGTCGGGGGCCAGGTCCAGGGCGTAGATCTGAATGATGTAGTGGTGCGCGCTGTCGCCGGTCGGCGGGCATGGGCCGACATAGGTGGTCGTGCCTTTGCTGTTGGTGCCCCCCAGGCCTTCGAAGGTCGGCTTGGTACCGATGCCGACCGGGATCTGCCGGGTCGTGGCCTTGATGCCGTAGTGAACCCAGTGATCGACGCCCAGGCCTTTCTGGCCGTCCGGATCGTGCATCACGATGGCGTAGCTCTGGGTCGCGGCCGGGCCGGCGTTCCAGCTCAACGCCGGCGACTGGTTCTTGCCGCCGCAACCGGCGGCGTCACTGGCTGCCGCCGCAGTGAACAGACGGTTGTCCGAAACACCGGGAATGCTGAGGGTGAAGCGCTCCTGGGCTTGCGCCGGAAACTGCACGCAAAGGGCGACGGCAACGGCCGCCAGCCAAGGGTTGAGAGAGGTCAATCGGGTCATTCCGGGAGCACCTTGTGCAGTTGGGCCGTCTTCGGCCTGCAGACTATAGCTGTACCGTTCGTGCCGTGGCAGTGGCAAATGACGCCCATTGGTATCACCGCGCTTACAGACGGTTCACCGGCTCACGGTTATCGTCGTCCTCGGCATGCAGAAAGATCACCCGCGGATGCTCCAGTGGCGCCAGCGGCGGCGGCAATTCCGCCTGTTCCACCGGCCACAGGTGCGGCACCACATGGCTGACGTCACCGTCCTGATTGTTGTGGATGGTGATGACGCCCGGGCTGCGAAGTTTCTGCAGGCGGTCATCGCACAGCTTGAAGCTTTTGCTCAGGCCATCATCGTCGACCACCGGAGCCGCCAGGCGACGCTGAGCGAAACTGCGGCTCTTACGTTGTTGATAACGCGCCCAGGAAATCAGAATGACGGCGTTGACCAGCGCCACCCACAGGTAGATCTGCAAGGTCCCCAGCGCTTCGAATGCCGAGTTGTCGATGCGCGGCCCGCCGGCATGGGTTTCGATCAGCGGCCACAGCCCGCGCACCAACAGATACAGCAGGCCCACCCAGGCCAGCACCGTGAGGAACACATCGACCACCACCAGGAATGGTCGCTGGCGGGTCCGGATGATTTTCATTTGATGACCTCCTCTTCGTCGTCCCCGACCGGTTTGATACCCCGGTCCGGGCTGACCCAACGCGCACGCTTCTGATGCTGGCCGAACAGCACCTTGGGAAAACTGACCAGCGTGGTCAGCAGGCTGATGAACCAGAACACCAATGGATACCAGACCACCCAGAACATGGTCTTGCCCAGACCCGGCTCGTAGCGCCGGTCGATGATGATGCTGACCGCGAACTGCACCAGGCAGACAAACGCCAGCAGCAACCCGGTAAACGCCGGCGGCATCAGGTGATGCACGGCGATCGCTTCGGGCATGACCATGAATTTGCCCATCACCCAGAACATCACCGACAACAGGAAAGTGAACGCCCACCCGGTCGACAGGCAGTATTCGAACAGCAGCGGCCACAGGTAACGGTGACGGTATTGCCAGATGCCGCGAATGTTCTTGAACAGCACTTCGGCACCGCCCTGGGCCCATCGCAGGCGCTGCTTCCACAGCCCGCCCAGGGTTTCCGGCATCAGGATCCAGCACAGGGCGCGGGGCTCGTAGAAGATGCTCCAGTGGTCCAGTTGCAGTTTCCAGCTGATGTCGATGTCTTCGGTGATCATATCCGGGCTCCAGTAGCCGACCCGGTTCAGCGCCGTGCGACGGAACGCGACGATCACACCCGACACGGTGAAGATCCGCCCGAACACTCGCTGGGTGCGTTTGATCAGCCCGATGATCGACGAGAACTCGCCGACCTGAACCCGCCCGACCAGCGTCGAACGCGTGCGGATCCGCGGGTTACCGGTCACCGCGCCCAGTCGCGCGTTGTCGAGCATCGGCGCCACGAGGTAAGCCGCCGTGTTCGGCGCCAGCAGCGCATCACCGTCGATGCACACCAGATATTCGCTGCGTGCAGCGATGGCGCCCATGCGCAGGGCCACGGCCTTGCCCTGGTTCTCTGCCAGGTGCAGCACCCGCAGCCGAGGATCTTCCTTGGCCAGCGCATCCAGCACTTGCGCGGTGTTGTCCTTGGAGCCGTCGTTGATCGCGATGACTTCGATGTTCGGGTAATGCTGGGCCAGCGCCGCGTGAATGGTGTCGGCGGCGTTGTCGCCCTCGTTGTAGCAAGGGATCAGGATCGAAATCAGTGGTTCGCCTTCCAGCGGTGGCGGCAGCGTGTCGTCCTTCCACGGCCAGTGCCGCTCCCAGTGCAGCCAGAAATACAGGCCGCCGGAAATCCACAACCCGGACATGAACAGCGGGTAGAAGAACACGAAGTCCATCAGGAATTGCCCGGTGACCAGGAAGATCAGCCCCAGCGGGACGCCGAGGACAATCGCCAGAACAAGCAGGGCCAGCAGTCTATCCAGCATGTCATGGGTTCCATTTGTTGGAGAGCGCAGGCCGCACGGTTTTCAGGTCCGGCAGGTTCTCGAGGAAGTTGTCCGGGTAGTAGCCGAAACTCGTCGCGCCCTGACGCTTGAGGCGGCCCATCCAGTCGGCCAGTTGTGCACCGTCGATGTCGGCCTGGTCCTTTTTCGTCCAGTCCCGGGCCTGCAATTCGAACACCGTGCGATCCAGCGCACCGGGGCGCTGTTTGATCTTCGCCACCAGTTCTTCCAGCCACGGGCCGGATTGCGCATGGGTCTGCTTTTCCATGAGCGGCATGGCCATCGGCGCCGTCCAGTCGTAGCTCACGAGGAAGTCGTCGAGGTTCTGCGCGAACCACGCTTCGCTTTGCGGATTGAGCACCGGCTCGGCAAAGATGTTGCGTGCGGTCAGCACTTGCGGGCCGCGAATCGCGCGGACCTTGGCGGTCAGTTCGTTGGTGAAGTCGATCAGGTAGCGGCTCTTGAATCGCGTCCAGCGCTGCATGGCCGCCGGATCGTCGCGCAGGGCGGCAATCGAGCCCGGCAGACCGTGGGCGGCATAGGCCTTCAACGCTTCGGGGCTGGCGTCTTCGAAATCCGACAGCACGGCGTCGTCGTGGTAGAGGATGCCGTCAACCGAAGTCAGGCGCGCCACGTCTTCGTAGATTTCACCGATGACCCGCCGCACTTCGGGGTCGAACGGCGACAGCCGCTTGTACTGATCCGGGTCGACCGACGTGGTACCGGTCTTCGGATCCCAGCGCGTGACTCGTGGCAGCTTCGAATCCAGCGCAAAACTCAGCACCGGCATCCAGGCGAACACTTTCACGTGAGCCCGAGTGCGCAACTGCCAGGCGACACGGTCGAAAATGTCGGCACGCATGGGCAGATGACGGTTGGGGAAGTACAGCGAATGCACCAGGCCATCGCCTTTCGGATCGGCGAAGGCTTGCAGGAACACCGTGTTGGCGCCCATGTCGGCCATGCGCTGGATCAGTTTGCCGAGGTTCACTTCCTGTTGCGCAGGATCCGGGTCGTAGACGTTGTCCAGGTCCACATGCACCACGCGCATGGCGAAATCGGACTGCACCGCCACGATACTGTTGGCGAAATGCTCGCCGTCCGGGTCGGAGGCGACGAGGAATCGTGGGCTGCTCATCAGGTTGTCTAAGGCATCGAGACCGTCGTCGAGGGTCAGGGCCATTTCATAACCCTGCTCGCTCACCACGGTCAGCGAAGTGCCGTCCGCCGTACCGTATGGCCAGACCCAGATACGCGGTTTCTTGCCGGTGGCCTTGCGGATTTTCTCCGAAATGGTGGCCACGTCGGTGCGGATCCGCGCCTGGAAATCCGCCTCGGTTTCATAGCGTTTGGTCACCGGATCGTAGCGCCGGGTCGCGGCGGCCGGCTGCAGGTTGCCTTGCGGGTTGGCGAGGATGCCTTTGTGGCTGGCATCGGTGTGAGCGGCGATTTCCACGAGGCCGGATTGCGAGATTTCGCGCACCTGATCCCAGGTCAGGAAGTCAGAGCGCTGACGCGGAGTGCCGGCGAAATCCACCGGTTGATTCAGCGGTGTGTCGATCCACACGCCGACCGGCGCCAGCAGCGCATGCCAGTTGTAGGCACGCAGCACCGGCAGCACACGGGTGTAGAAGCTCGCATAACCGTCGTCGAAGCTGAGCAGGATCGCTTTGGGCGGCAGTTCCGGCCCGCCCTTGCGCGCGGCCATGATCTGATCGACCGTCACCGGCTTGTAGTTGTTTTCCCGCAGCCACGCCAGTTGCTCGATCATGCGCTCGGTACGCACCGCCACCACCGCCTGATCGGGATCACGGTCTTCGATGTCGTGGTAGGCAATGCCCAGCACGTGGTTTTTCGGCCATGGTTTTTCATTGGCCGCCACCGGGCGCTCGGACGGCGGTGCGAAGGCCGGAGCTTGCTGGGCACAGGCGCTGACCAGCAGCACTCCCAGCAGAAGGATGAAACGCGAAATAAAAGGCATCTTCAAACTCTTCTAGAAGCGGAAAGTGAGGTCGACGAGCAGACGCAGATCGGTTTCCCGGTCACCGTCGTAGGGCCGGTTGATCACACTGAACAAACCGCCCACCTCGAACACGTCGTTCCAGGCATAGCGCTGGCCGTAGCCCAGCAACGCCATGCCGCCGGTGCCGTGGTCACGCTGGCTGTACGTACCCGCACCGGCCTGGAACTGCTGGCTCCAAGAGGTTTCGTAGCGGTGGTAAAGCACGTGGTTGACGTTGACCGTCGGCATCACGCTGAGGTCCGCCTTCGGGTTGTAGTACGGCACGTCTTCGGAATTGGAGTTGTGGCTGGTGGCGACTTCCAGACCCGCGTCGACCTGCACGTGGGTGGTGCTGTAGACGCCTTCGCGCCCGGTCAGCAAGGCTTCGACACGGTTGTTGCCGTCGCTGAAATGCGACGGGCTGACCGACAGTTTCCACTCGCGGCTTTCGTTGGCGCGCCAACGGATGAAACCGCTGCCGCCGTTGGCCTTTATGTCGCTGTTCAACGCGCGCAACGGGGTGTCGGCCGACAGGTATTCAAGGCTGCCGCCGTACTGCCAGTTGTCGTTGATGTCCCGGGCAATTGCCAGACGAGCGCCTTGCTTGTCACCGTAACCGTAGGAATGGTTGGAGACTTCGGCTTCAAGGGTCATGTCACGGGTGCGGCGCTCCAGGCCGACGCGCTGGAAGCGGTGGTTGCCGGTTCCTTCGGCGAAGTCGCCGGTGGCATAGCCGACCCCGGCGAACACACGCCAGTCTTCATCGATCGGCGGGCTGTACAGCGTGCTCTGGATGCCGAAGTCTCGACTGCCGCTGACCGCGCCGGCATTGCCGCCGCTGCCGCCATTGGCCTTGCCGCCGTAGGCTTCGACGCGCAGCTCTGACATGTCATGCACTTCGCGCTCGCGTGCGGCGCGCTGAACCTGGCGGTTGTCCGGGAAACGCTCGACGACGTCGTCGGTCAGCGCATCCATCTGCCGCCATTCCTGCAACGTCATGGCCGTGCGGGCCTGAGCGACTTCCAGACCCATATCCCGTGGTACCACGCTCTCGACTTCCTTGAGCTGGCTTTCTGCGCGACGCGGCCACTGGCGGGCCAGGTACAGATCGGCCTGGGACAGGCGCAAGCCGATGTTACCCGGCGCCTGATCGACCAGCGTCTGCAAGCGATCCTCGCCGTGGGGCAAGTCCGCGCCGTAGGTACCGGCAGCCTGTGCCGAGAGCAATTGCGCGTCCATCCAGTCGTCGCTTGGGTTGCCGATTGGCAGGCCCTTGAGTTCGACGCGCGGTTTCTCGTTCTTGGCCAGGTCTTCGGCGACCTTGCGTGCCTCGTCGGCCCGGTCGCTCTCCAGCAGCGAGTAATACAGCGCGGTGGTGTCTTCGAGGCGATCGCCGGCATCGGCGTCCGGCGCCGAGAGCACCTGGCGATAGAGATCGGTGGCGACTTCCGGTTGCCGTCGATCCAGATAAGACGCGGCGACCCAACGCAAAGCGTAGGTCGGAATCTTCACGCCTTCCGCTTGCAGCTTCTGGTATTCAGTGATGACGTCGGCGGTACGCGCCCGGGCCTTGAGGGCGCCCATGCGGTCGATGCGCCAGCGGGTCACATCATCGTGGGCGCTGGCGTCGGGGGTCCAGGTGGCGAGCAGTTTGTCGTAGTCGGCCAACGCACGGTCGGCGATCACATAACGTTCTTTTTCGCTGCGGGTGGCGAATTCGGCGAGACGCACGCGTTCGGCAGCCAGATCGCCTTCGAGACGGCGCAGCGTCACCGGATCGATCAGCCCCGGACGCTGGTTGGCCAGGCGTAGCGCAGGCTCAGGCAGACGGGCTTTTTGCAGAGCGACCACGTACTCACGGGCAACTTCCGGTTTGCTGCCGGCACGAGAGAAGGCCTGATCGTATTCGAACAGCGCGTCGTATTGCTTGCCGGCGCGGGTCAGGGCATAGCCCAAGGCGAGACGGCGGGAAGGATCGTCGGGCTTGGCCGCCACCAGCGCTTTCGCACGGGTCACAGCCTCGTCGGGTTTGCCGGAATCAGCCTGGGTCAACGCCAGACCGAGTTGCAGGTCGGCATTGTTCGGTTCCAGCGCCAGGGCCTTGGTGTAGACCTCGGAGGCCTGATCCCAGCGCTTGAGATTGCGATAGGCGCGGGCGGTGGCGGTCAGGGCCTGGATCGGCAATGCGCGGCCGCGTCCCTGGGTCTCGTAGACCTGCACCACTTCGGCGTCGAGCCCGGCCCAACTGGCGATTTGCAAGTGATCGCTGACCTGCCCGGTGGAAGCCTGGGCCGGCGGCACTTGACGCAAAGCGGTCAGCGCAGGCGTGTAATGCCCTGCCCGGGCGTCGAGCACCATTTGATCGTAGGCCGTATCGGCCAACGCGAGCACCGGCCAGAGCAACTGGCTGCACAGCGCGACTCGAAACAAAGGGCGTAAACCACGATGTAATACGGGAACATCAGTACGCGGCATTCGTCAGCATCCTTACATGGCCAGCCGGGTTGCAATGCCCCCCCTTGCCCAATTCGTAACGGAGGCCAAGTCAGAATCACTTGGCCAAGCTTATCCAAGCAGTCTTGCACGCAAGCGTAGACCAATATTCAGAACACAATATTTGTTCAGATTCGTGACCGGAAAAGCTGGCGCGCGCCGCAAACGCAGAGTCCAGACAGCAAAACGCCCGGTGTCTGCGGGAAGCAAAGGCCGGGCGTTGAGGTGTAGCGAGGGGTTTTACTGTTCCTGGCTTACGTTGACGCCAGCGAATTTGCTCATCAGGAAACCGACGAACTGCTCGACGGTCATTTTCTGGCCGTTGAACTCCACCTGATTGGCGGCGTAATGCAACTTGGTCGTCACATTGGTGCCATCCAGCGTTGCCAGCTGCGAACCCACGGCCATGCCGGAGAACATGTCGGCAGCGCCGCTGGCCTGGTCAACGATGGCTTTGGCGTCGGTCTGACCATCGATCTGGGCCTGAACGCTTAGCAGGTCCACCAGCATCGGCTTGGACACCTGCACATTGACGTCGAGCAACGCGATCAGCTGTTTGCCCAGTTGATCCGGCGGCAGGTCCATCGAGGCCGGTTTGGTCAGGTCGAGCACCAGATTGGCCCGGCTTTCACCGTTGGCGGTTTTCAGCGACAGGTCTTCCAGCGCCAGCTGCGGGCCGGCTGCCAGCAGTTTCTGCAGGTCAGCCTTGACCTGAGTGGACTCGGCTTCGGTCAGGTTCAGCTCGGGCGCCGGCAGACCGGCGGCGGTGGCTTCGGCGGCGGCTTTTTCGTACGGCTGCAGCTTGGTCTGGTAGATCTGCATCAGCGACAGGGCCGACGGGATGTCGAGGTTTTTCAGGCTCATGGCCAGATTGGCCGAACCGATTTTCTTGTCGTTGAGGGTCACTTCACCGATTTTGTAGTCGGCACGGCCGGAAGCATTGGTGCCGTTTTCTTCGGTGAGGTTCTTCATTTCGAAGTTCTTCACACCCAGCACGGACTGCTTGGCGCCGAAAGTGGTCTTGCTGCTGGTCAGTTCCAGGGTGTTTTCGCCGGTGTAGTAGCCGTAGCTGCTCTTGGCGAGGTTGCTGGCCAGGGTCAGGCCGCTGAGTTCGATCTGCACCGGCGCCTGGTCTTCAGCCACGGTGGTCAGGTGCAGGCTGTCCATGTAGCCGTTGGCCTTGACCTTCTGCGCCTGGGCACTGGCGGAGATATCCATGTTCAGGCCGGAGAATTTCAGGCTCGACTGCTCGTCCAGTGCGGTTTCCAGTGGCAGCAGTTCGATGTTGCCGGTGGTGGACTGGTCGTAGCCGATATTGACCACACCTTTCAGTGGTGCGGCGCCCTTGGTGGCAGCGAACCATTTTTCGGTGATCGGGGTCTTTTCCAGCTCGTAGTGACTGGTAGCCATGACCGGCAGCCATTTCAGCGAGACCAGGCGGGAGAACGGCAGCGGGCCGTGTTCGATGTGATCGACGAACAGCAGCTCGACCGGCGCTTCACCGAACATCTCGCCTTCGCCCTTGAGGCGATAGTGCGCGGTGCTGCTGAAGGTGTGACGTTCCAGCGACACCAGCTCCAGCGACGCACTGCCGTTGGAACCGGCCATGGCGGCTTGCAGCTCTTTGTTGGCATCGACGACGGCGTTGTTGAGCACGCCTTCGATCTTGGTGCCGGTGTACCAGGCCCCGCCGACGCTGATGGCGCCGATGGCAACAACGATTCCGAGAAGCACGCCTGCTGATTTATTCATGAATGACCTGATCGATTTCCGTGGCTGAAGGTGTGGTCGTCTTCCGTGAACCCGTGACCGGGCCGTGGCTCGACTCCGCTGAATTTAGCGGTGGAGATTAGCACTGGCAGCACGGGGCGGCCCAATGTTTAAAGGTTAAAGAGTGTCCACGGGACATGGACAAACAAAAAGATCGCCGGGTTCGGCGATCTTTCGGGAGATCAGGAATACTGCACCTCGATCTCATCGAGCTGATGATCGAAGCTTTTCAGGCGTGCGGTCCAGGTGTACACGAGCACCTCGAAATCCCGGTCGATCACCGCCCCGCCCGGCCCGTCGCCGCGCGGGTCGCAGAAATCCAGTTGATAGCGCTCACGGGCCATGGCCGTGGCGACGTCGGACAATTCACGCGCATTGTTCAACCAGTGCCAGCCTTCATCGGCGACTTGTCTGTCGAGTGCCAGGCATTGTTTTTTCAGGGCTTCGAGGCTTTTTTCCAGCGGGGTGCCGGTGAGTTCGCCCATGACCTCGGCGAAGGTGCGTCCCGGTTGCCAGTAGCTGCCCCAGAAGTAGCGGTCGAACACGGTTTCGACCTTGCGCAGCGCGACTTTGGTATCCCAGATCAGCAGCAGGGTCTTGCTTTGTTCAAGCTGCCTTTTTTTGAGCTTCTGCACCTGCACCAACGACCAGGCCACCACCACGATCGCCATCACGGCGATCAACGCAGTCGCGCTGTCGAGGAAGACCATCGCCTTGTCGATCTGGTGGGCCAGCATGATGCCGTAGAAATAGGTGGCCGACAGCAGCACCAGTGCGACCAGGGCGCACCAGAAGCCGAGAGCGTAAGGGTTTTTCATTATTGGTTTCCCCTAGACCTGCGCTAGCAATGTGCACTGAAAAGGCGCCTTGCTCAGGGCGCCCCTTCAATACTTCAAAGCATAGCAACGGCCTCAGGGTTTGCTGGCGCTCGAGGCTTGCGTTCGTCCGCTTTCCCAACCGCCGCCGAGGGCGAGGAACAAATCGATCTGGCTCATGGCAACCTGGGTATTGGCGGCGGCCAGTTGCGCGGTGACGTCGGTGTAGGTGCGGGTGGCTTGCAGGTCGGCGAGGAACGACTCGCGGCCCGCCTGGAAGAAGCGGTGAGTCTGGTCAGCCGCCAGCTTCGCCGACTGCTCGGCATCGGCCAGCGCATCGCGGCGTTGCAACAGCGCGGTGTACTGGGCCAGACCGGTCTGGGTTTCGCGGATGGCGTTCAGCACCACACCGTCGAAGTGCGCCAGTGCGCCCTGGGTCGAGGCTTCGGCTTCACGGATCCGCGCCCGGGCGCCGTTGGTCGGTACCTTCCAGCTCAGCGACGGGCCGAAGCCCCAGCGGTTGGTCGACGGGTCGCCGAGGTCGGAGACAATGCCGACGGTGCCAATGGTCGCGCCAATGCTGATGTCCGGGTACAGCTCGCCGGTGGCAATGCCGATCCCGGCAGTCGCGGCTGCCAGTCGACGCTCGGCCTGGCGGATATCCGGACGGCGCTTGAGCAGTGCAGCGCCGTCACCGACCGGCACCAGTTGGGCGATTTTCGGCAATTCGGCGCAGGTCGCGGTGCCGGCCGGCAATTGATCGACCGGTTTGGCCAGCAGCATCGACAGGCGGAACAACCCGGCCTGACGCGCCGCTTCATAGCGCGGCATGTCGGCGCGCAAGGACTTGAATTGGGTCTGCGAGCGGGTGACTTGGGTTTCGTCCCCGCGCCCGGCATCGCGCAGACGCTGGATCAGCGTGGTGCTCTGGGATTGCAGGTCAAGGGAATGCTGGGCGATTTCCCGCTCTTCGTTGGCCGCGCAGACTTGGGTATAAGCCCGAACCACGTCGGCCACCAGGGTGATGCGTGCGGTGTCGGCAGCGGCCTGGGTTGCATCGGCGTTGGCTTTCGCCGCTTCGATCCCGCGCTGCAAAACGCCCCACAGGTCGAACTGGTAGGAAGCGCTGATGCCGATGTCGGCGACGTTGGCCACCGGGACTTTCTCCGGCAGCAGGAACGCCTGACCGGACTCCTGCAAGCGCTGGGCGCCCATTTTCACACCACCGCTCCAGCCACCGGCTGCCTCGGCCTCATCGACCTGGGCACGGGCCCGCGACAGGTTCGCCGCCGCCACCCGCAGATCGGTGTTGGACGCCATGGCCTGCTGCACCAGTTGATCCAGTCGCGGATCGCGATACAACCGCCACCAATCCGCCGGCACCGGTGACGAGACCACCGGCTTGCCGGCCACCGCCAGATCGCCCTGAAAATCCTTGCGCTGGATGGCCGCGTCACCCGGCAGGTGATAGTCCGGCCCGACCATGGAACAGGCCGACAACATCACGCCCAGCCCGGCGATCATCAGGGCCCTGTTCATTGCGCGGGCTCCTGCTGTTTATCGTCGATGATCGACACCGTGGCGGTACGCCCGGCGATCATGCGGAAGTCATCCGGCACGTCATCGAAGGCAATGCGCACCGGAATCCGCTGCGCCAGGCGTACCCAGCTGAAGGCCGGGTTGACGTTGGGCAACAGGTTGCTGCCACTCGAACGGTCACGGTCTTCGATACCGGCGACGATACTTTCGACATGCCCGCGCAAGCGGGCGCGGTCGCCGATCACGCGGATATCCACCGACTGGCCGACGTGGATGCCGTCGAGTTTGGTCTCTTCGAAATAGCCGTCGATGTGGAACGAATTGCTGTCCACCACCGACAACACCGGACGCCCGGCCGTTACGAATTCCTGGGTGCGCGGCGCGCGGTCGTTGACGTAACCGTCCACCGGGCTGCGGATCACCGAACGGTCGAGGTTGAGCTGGGCGCTGTCCACCGTCACCAGCGCTTCGGCCAGTGCCGATTGCGCGCGGGCGACTTTCGACTGGCTCTCTTCCAGCTGTTCGGCCGGCACCAGATTGCCCAGACCACGATTACGCTTGGCTTCACGCTGGGCCTGGGCGAGGGTTTCTTCGCGGTCGGCAACGGCTGCCTTGGCCTGACGCAACGCCAATTTGAAACGGTCCTGATCGATGCTGAACAGCACCTGGCCGCGCTTCACCAACTGGTTGTCCTTGACCTCGACCTGCTGGATCAGCCCGGACACGTCCGGGGCGATCTGCACGATATCGGCGCGGATGTGGCCGTCACGGGTCCAGGGCGCGAACATGTAATACATCACCATGCGCCAGACCACGACGACGGCGAAAGTCACGATCAGCAAGGTCAGCATCACGCGACCGATGGTCAAAAACGGTTTTTTCATGTCATCAGGTATCGACTGAGTGAGTCCACGCCGTACAGCATCACGGCGTAGAGAGCCACGTTGAACAATGCCCGGTGCCAGACCAGACGGTAGAAATGCAGGCGTGTAAGCACGCCATGTACCAGCACAAACAGCACATACGTGATGCCCATCAGCACCAGCAGGGTCGGCAGGAAAATGCCGCTGATGTCCAGGTCACCGATCATAGGGGCGCTCCTTCGGGCAGCGGTTCTTCGGGCTCGGCGCTGGAAACGAATTCGACGCCGGGCAACAGCGCCAGACGCAAACCGCTCAAAGCGTGCAACAGGTGTAGTCGGGTTTCTTCGTCGCCGTGGCCGTTGAGCGCGCGGCGAGTGCGGTCCATGGTCATCAGCAACGGGCTCGGAGCCGGCAAGCGTTCACCGGCCTTGAGACAGGCCCGGAAGTAATCGCCGACCTCGGCCACCACTTGCTGCAACAACGCGTTCGGCACGCCGGTCACGCGCGGGGTGTAGGCCAGCAGATCGAGCAGGTTCAGACCCACGCGCACTTCGCGCATGGCGATGCCGGTGTCCTGGCCGGTCAGCGCCAGACGCGGCAAGTGCTGCATCAGGCGGTCGAGCAGTTGCACGCCCAATTGCCGGTGCTCGGCGAGGTTCGCCGGCTCGGTCATGCTGACGATGTCTTTCCAGCTGAAACGGGTCAGGCGCTTGGCGGCGAGCTCGGCGCCGAACGGCCGGGCGATCAGCGTCCAGATAAACGCAAACAACAACCCCATCGGGCCCGCCAGGTTGGAGTTCACGAAGGCGAAGAAGTCCGCATCGTAAGCGCCCGAGATACTGATGAACGACGAGGTGTTCACCAGCGTCAGCAGCATGCCGAGGTAGAACCGTGGCTGAACCGTCAGGGTGCCGACGCAGATGAACGGGATGGCAAACGCCAGCACCAGCATCGGGAAGTCATGCAGGTTCGGCAGCACCAGAAACAGGTACAGACTGGCGAACAGCACCGACATCCCGGTCCAGAAAAAGAACCGGTAAATCTGCGGCGCCGGGTCGTCCATCGAGGCAAAGAAACTGCACGACACCGCTGCCAGAATCACCGCGCTGCCGCCGTCGGTCCAGCCCAGCAGAATCCACAGTGTCGAGGCGACGATGATTGCCAGAATGGTCGAGGCCACCGAATACAGCATCAGCCCACGGTCGAGAAACGGCGTCAGGCGACCAAGGCGCCAGTGACGATAGACCGCGCGCCAGCTGTCCTGGCGTTCACACAGGATCGCGTCCTGCAGACTGCGGCAGTCCTGCCACAGATCGATGAATTCGCCGAGGCGGTACAGCGCGTTGGAAAACAGCAACTGTTTGCGATCTTCGAGGGCTTCGGCGCTGGGTTGCAGGGCTTCGAGCTGATCGCGCAGGGCTTGCCAGCGGTCGAGATCGGCATCTTTGTGGCCGAGCCATTCGCGGGTGGCAGCGAGCAGCGGCGCGAATTTTTCCACCAGTTCCGGCGTGCGCCGTTCGAGGGCGTAAAGCGAGTCTTCCAGGGCGTCGATCACCGGCAGCAGGTGGATCATCCGCCCGCGCAGTTCCTTGGTGTTACGCACCGTCTGCGGCCGCGCGCCTTCGTGCGGCAACTGGCCGATCATCAATTCCAGGCTGTTGAAACTGCCGACCATGGCCATGCGCAGGGCGGTGACTTCTTCGGGCTGCACGTCGCGGCTAAGGAATTTCAGGCTGTAGGTCGTCGCATCGGCGAACCACTTGCCCACCGCATCGTTGAACACAGGCGCCAGGCGTCGTGGCCAAAACATCGCGCCGACCACCGCCGCCACCGCGATGCCAAGGAAGATCTCTTCGGTACGCGCCTCAGCCACATCCCAGACCGCCAGCGGGTTATCCACCGTCGGCAAGGCGATCAGCGGCAAGGTGTAGCCCGCGAGCATCAGCGCGTAGTTGTTGGCGGTGCGCAGGTGCAGCGACAGGAACAGCAGAATCCCGGTCCACAACGCGATGACCACCACCAGCACATACGGGCTCTGGACGAACATCGGCACGAACAGCACCGCCGCCGCAGCGCCGAGAAAGGTCCCGATCGCCCGGTACAACGCCTTGGAACTGGTCGGCCCGAGGAACGGGCTGGAAACGATGTACACCGTGGCCATCGCCCAGTAAGGACGCGGCATCTGCATCAGCAAGGCGATGTACAACGCGATCATCGAGGCTGCAAACGTACGGATCCCGTAGAACCAGTCCCGGGCCGGAGGAATGCCGGAAAAGAAGCCGTTCACGGATAGATCACCGCTGGCGGACTGGCCGCCTCAAAAGCTCTCAGTACACGAAGCGTAGCCTCCAGATCACTCCGGTCGATGCCTTCGAGCACCTCATTGCGCAGACGCACCAGCTCGACTTCCACCGCTTGCACCAGCTCGCGACCGGTGTCGGTCAGGCTCAGGCATTTGGCCCGGCGATCCTGCGGGTCTTCAGTGCGGCAGACGTAGCCGGCGTGACACAACTGATCGAGCAGCCGCACCAGCGAAGGACTCTCGATCCCCGCCGCCTGCGCCACCTGCACCTGATGCACGCGCTCCCCCAGACGCCCGATCATCAAGAGCGGGACGGCGCAGGCTTCGGAAATTCCATAGTTGACCAGCGTGGTCTGGCAGATCTTCCGCCAATGCCTGGCGGCCACCACCATGGCGCTGCTGATGTTCATCTGGAGGGCGTCGAGGGTATTCGGCACGAGGGAATGCACACACTGTTAGTTTGCTAACTATCAATATGGCATTGGAGGGGAAATTCAGTCAAGTTTTGAAACAAATTGCTTTGAGCACAAGAAATGCCCCTCGTTGAAACTGCGCCGACACCGACACCTGAGAGCACTGACCATGACGATGAAATTCACGACCGAGAACCCGAACTCCGAACAACATCCGATTGAACGTCTGCCCGACTCATCTGCGTACGCGGCATTTTTAGAGCAAAAAGTCAGCATCGCCCGTGAATCAATGGCCTCCGGAATTGGTTTATCCAATCTTGAAGTTGAAGCGAAGTTCTCTTCCCTGAGAGCTATGACTACCAAGGAATAGGTTCGATGATTACCCCGCCCGCCCCTTCCTCAACATCACATCCAACTGATCCACCACCTCCGCCCAATCCGCATCATCGAGAATCTCGTCCCGCAAAAAATCCGCCTGGCTCTTGGTCCAGAAAAACGCATCGCACAGGTGCAATTCAGGTTTGAGCGGGGAATGGGTGGCGATGAACTGGTCGATGCTGACCGGGTCGTTGGGCAGTCCGAGCTGTTTGAACAGGGATGGGAGGCTGTGCGTCGGATTTTCCATTGTTCTACTCCTTCGAAGATTCAGTGGATGCAAACATTTCGCGAGCAAGCCACATTGCCACAGATTCATTGCAGAACCTGTGGGAGCGGGCCTGCTCGCGATTGGCGTCGGCGCAGACGCTAACAAAAACCTACTGACTCAACTCCCGCACCTGCGCATGCGGCACCATTTTCAGGAACTCGGGCATGCTCATGTGCAGCAGGTTGTTGTGGTTGCCGGCCTCCAGGTAAATGTCTTTTTGCCGGGTCACCAACGGGTCGATGACCATGTCCAGCCCGTAGGAGTCGCCCAGCGGCGGCACCGCGCCGCGTTCGCAGTCGTCGAACAGGTGCGCCAGGGTGCTTTCGCGGGTGATCTGCCACTCGCCGCTGGTGCGCACCTTGCTCAGGTCCAGATGGCGGCTGGCGGGCAGCACGGCCATCAGGTAATGCCCGTGGTGGTCGTCGAGGATCACCGATTTGGCCACTCTATCCGCCGGAATCCCCGAAACCCGCGCCGTTTCAAGGCTGCTGCTCGAGTGCGGATGGGAGAGGACGTCATATTCGCATTGCGCCCGGGTCAGGCTGCTTTGCACTTTTCTTGCCATACGCATGATGCACCTCGGTGCCCGCCGACGCTGCGCGGCGGGCGGTGATGAACATTGTTCCTGTCCTTGAAAGTCTAGTCGGGCACGCTGCGAGTGAAGGGAATTCCGCCCACTGGCGACACGGGTAATTTGATCAAAATTCATCCAGCTCCAGGCTCAACTAGACTGTAAAGAGAACCCCTGACTCTCCCGGAGGGTCACGTGAACACCCGTCGCTGTGCGTTTGTCCTGTTGATGCTGCTGAGCGGATCGGCCCTGGCTGTGGACACCCCGCTGCACGCTGTCGACCCCATCGGCCTGTGGCTGATCACCTTGGGCATCGCGTTCCTGATCGCCGAAGCCGCGCTGCCCAACTACGGCGTGATCGGCCTGGGCGGCATCGTCATGTTCGTGATCGGCGCGCTGATCCTGGGCAACGCCGAACTGCCGGTGCCGATGATGATCGGCCTCGGGCTGGTCAGCGCCCTGCTGCTGATTGCGCTACTGATCCGCGCTTTGAAGACTCGACCGCGCCATCCGGTCAGCGGCGACGCGGGCCTGCTTGGCAGCGTAACGGCCGTGACGGTCGTGCAGCCGCAGGACGCTCGCAACGGCTGGGTGCAATTACAGGGAGAACGCTGGCAAGTTTTGAGCGCCACACCGCTGCACACCGGGCAACCGGTGCGGGTGGTCGGACGCAAGGGCTTGTTGCTGCAAGTGGCCGCGGCTGACGCGGCACCGCTCGGAGAGTGATCATGGGTCTGCAAATCGGTTTTGTCGCGCTGCTGCTGTTGCTCATTGCCCTGGCCGGCTCGACGTTCCGCATCCTGCGTGAATACGAACGTGGCGTGGTGTTCCAGCTCGGGCGCTTCTGGCAGGTCAAGGGACCGGGGCTGATCCTGTTGATTCCGGTGGTGCAGCAAATGGTCCGGGTGGATCTGCGCACCATTGTTCTCGACGTGCCGCCGCAGGATGTGATCACCCGCGACAACGTCTCGGTCAAGGTCAACGCGGTGCTGTATTTCCGGGTGCTCGACCCACAGAAAGCGATCATCCAGGTCGAGGACTTCCTCATGGCCACCAGCCAACTGGCCCAGACCACCCTGCGTGCGGTGCTCGGCAAACATGAACTGGACGAACTGCTGGCCGAACGCGAACGCCTGAACATCGACATCCAGCAAGTGCTCGACGCCCAGACCGACGCCTGGGGTATCAAGGTCGCCAATGTCGAGATCAAACACGTCGACCTCAACGAATCGATGGTCCGCGCCATCGCCAAACAGGCCGAAGCCGAACGGGAACGGCGAGCCAAGGTGATCCACGCCGAAGGTGAATTGCAGGCCTCTGAAAAACTCATGCAGGCCGCCGAAATGCTCGGGCGCCAGCCAGGCGCCATGCAGTTGCGTTACATGCAGACCCTGAGTTCGATTGCCGGCGACAAGAGCTCGACCATCGTCTTTCCGTTGCCGATCGAATTGCTCAAGGGGATGGCGGATCTGTCGGCGAAATCGTGAACGCGCGCAGGCGTTCAAGCGCTTCGTAGGGCGCCCGCGCACAACGTTCCACTTGCGCCTGCAACAGCGTGGAAGCCTCACGGCGTTTGCTTTCGCCATCGGCGACAAACGCCTGTGACGGCTGTTTCGCATGTTGTGCCGAGCCTGCCAGAGCCTGTTCACGTTGCGTGACGTTCAACCTGAAAAACCCCGCCAAACGTCCCGTTATCGCCTCGGGCAACTCGCTGTAATTGACCGTCAGCCCGCCGAAATCAGTGCAGTGCAAGCGCCCCGCCTCCAGCAGACGTCCCAGCCTCCGGGCGATGAAATCCTCACGCCCTTCGAATGGCAAGTTGTCGTCCAGCACGCACTCGCCGAGCATGCCGGGCACCATGTGCATGCCCGGGCGACGCAGATGCGAAACGGCGATTTCCAGCGGATCGCGATAGACGAACAACCAAGGCGTATCGGAGAAGCATTCGTGAAGCAGAGGCCATTCACCGATGTTCCAGGCGTCGAGCTTGATCACCAGCCGTTGCTCCACACCGCGCCGGCGCTGACCGTAGGCCGAGAGCAACCCGGCGATGGCCGCACGGCGTTCGACGGCCGGCAGATCACTGCGCAGCAAGGCATCGAGGGGCGGCGGTTCCGAGATCACGATGTGATCGTCGAGTCGGGCGAGCATCTGGCTGATCAGCGTCGATCCGCAACGCGAGGCGTGCAGGATGAAGGCGCTCGGCGCCAGGCCAGGACTGAGCGCCTGCCAATCCGTGAGTGCCGACAAGGGTGTTTGCCGGCGAAACGCCTGATTGAACGGCAGCCGCAGCGCTTCTTCCACCGCATCGCGAAAAAACGGCTGATGCAGCGGCGTATCGCCAAACCAGCACCAGTCCACCTGCCATTGGCTGGCGTCTTTCCAGATGCGAATCGGTAGCCAGCCGTCGAAATTCAGGCTCGCCATTGTTCGTTCCATGACCGGCGCCCCTTGCGCATCGCCGCCTCCAGCTCTTCCCGGGAGAATGACAAGCCGCGCTCGGCGGCCAATGCCAGTGTCTGGCTGATGAACACTTCGGGGTCGTGCAGTGCCTGCAAGGTCGCCGACAACGAAGGATCCACGGCCAGCAGACGATGAAACCGCTGCAACGCCGAGTCTTCGGCATCAGGCTGCGGCGTGTTCGATAAACCCTCGGCAATCATCTGCTCCAGCCAGACGCCGGGACGGCAATCGAGTACCAGATGAATGCGCGCCGTACTGTCGCGATTATCGACCCGATGCGGCCGCGCAAGGTCGAGAAACCAGCACTCGCCCGCCGACATCGGCATGCGCAGACCGTCGAGCCAGAAGTCCACGGCGGGTGGGCTGAGCAGCGGAATATGCAGTCGAAAATCCGCGTCCGGCCCCTCGAGGTCATAGTCGCGATGCTCGTGAATCTGCCCGCCCGGCCCCAGCCGCAGCAGCCGGGCACTGACGATATCCAGCGGCAGATCACGCAACGCCTGCTGCCAGCGGCGGTCCTTCAGCCAAGGCACACGCTGTACAGGTTCGGCGGTTCCTGGGGACAGTTCAGTCAGCGCATCGGCAGCGGAAATCAGCGCCACGCCGCTCCAGTCGCCCGCGAAATAGGCCGTGTTGAAATGCCCGCGCCAGGCATCGTTTTCAATCGCCGCCAGCGCCTGCAACAGCAACGGCAGATCCACCGCCAGCGGCAGCCGCGAGAACGCCGGCCGGCTCATGTCCTGGGCAACACCGCGGATTCGCCGAGCCAGGTCAGCAAGCGGTCAAGGCAGGCCTCGACCGTCAGTGTTCCGGTATCGAGTACCAGCGACGCCTGGGCCGGTGGCTCGTAAGGTGCCGACACGCCGGTAAACCCAGCCAGCTCTCCACGTCGCGCCCGGGCGTAATGCCCTTTCGGATCGCGCTGTTCGCACACCGCCAGCGCGGCGCTGCACCAGACTTCGCGATAGTCATCGCCCAGGCGTTGAGCGAACACTTCACGCAACTCCACCAGTGGCGCGATCATCGCCAGAATCACGATCTGCCCGTTCTCCACCAGCAGCGCCGCCAGTTCACTGGCCCGACGGATGTTTTCCAGTCGGTCGGCATCGGTGAATCCCAGATCGCGGTTGAGCCCGACGCGCAAACCATCGCCGTCGAGCACCACACTTTGCAGACCTCGCTCGAAGAGTTCGGCATGCAGCGCCTGAGCCAGGGTCGATTTGCCCGCCGCCGGCAAACCGGTCAGCAACACGGCCGTGCCGCGATGGCCATTGCGGGCCTCACGCTGTGCACGGCTGATGCTGGCGGTCGGCGCCAGCACATCACTTCGCGGAGGCATGGGCCACCGGCACCGAAATATCCCCCGACGCCCACGCCGCTTCGCGGTTGGCCAGCGCCGTGGCGATCGACTGCACTTCGGTCGACTGCACCTGATCCGGCAACGGATCGAGCCCGGCACTGGCGAAGATCTGGCCATAGGCATTGCGCAGATCGGCGTAGGACAGGTCGCGACGCAAGTCCGCTTGCAGGTTGTTCAGTTCGCCCTGAATCAGGTCCAGCTCACCGATGCCCGCCGCCTGATGACGATTGCGCAGCTGACCGACGATTTGCCCGTCGATGTCCGACAGTTGCTGGTTGGTCTTGAACTGGCGAAGCGCCTCCTGATAGTTGGCGTTGGCCACGTACAACTGCGCCAGCACCGCAATCGACATCGCCTGGCGACGTGCGGTGGCGACCTCTTCGCCGGCCTTGGCCACGTCGATGGCCGCCGGGGCGGAGATCACGTTGAACAGGTTCCAGGTCACTTTCACGCCATAGTCGGCCCAGCGGTCGTTTACCAGGAACGAGTTGCTGTCGTAGTGCCCGCCAGCAGAAAACTCCAGGCCCGGCAGCATGCGCAACATCGCCTTGCGGGTTTCGGCGGCGCTGATTCGGGTCTGGTAATCCTGCTCACGCAGTTCCGGACGGCTGGTCAGGGCTTCCTGTTCCAGTTTGGAGATATCGACTTTGAGTTCCGGGATCTGATAACCGTCGTCGGTGGCCAGCGTCAGGTTGGTGCCCATCGGCAGGTTGATCAGGGTCGCCAGCTCGGTTTTCGCCAGCGACAGCGCACGGCGCTGCTCTTCCAGCTGTCGGGTGGCTTCGATCAGCGAACGTTGATAACCGAGGGACTGCACCGGATCGCCGATGCGCTGCTCGCTCATGCTTTCGCTGTTGCGCCGGGCAGCGTCGACCCGCGCCATCAGGCTGTCGATCTGCTTGAGCAGACGTTCGGCCGCCATCGCCCGCCAATAGGCCGAGCGCACATCCTGAACAATGGTGTTGATCACCTTGCGCCGACGTTCCTGAACGATCAGACGCTGGTCGCCCTGTTGTTTGGCGTTGATGTAGCTGACACCAAAATCGAGAACGTTCCAGACCATGGTCAGGTCCGCGACGTTGCGGTCGCGGTCCTGGGAGGTCGACGGTTCCAGAGACTGGGTGCCGGTGCGTACGCTCTGGCTGCTGGAAGCGCTGACGTTGTTGCGTCCGACGTAACCGGCGTCCAGCGCCATGCGCGGCAGCATGTCGAAACTGGCGAGGTCGAGCTGCCGTTTGGCCAGCGCTTCCTCCATGATTTTCAAGCGCCCTTCAAGGTTGTACTTCACGGCACGGGCCATGGCCTGATGCAGGGTCAGCGGACCGCGCAGCGGTTCCTGGCCCTTGTACATGGTTTGCAGGTCGGCTCGGGCCCGTTGCTCACTGACACTGCGTTCGATCGGTTCACTGGTGACTGCACATCCGCTGATCGCCAGCGCCAGCAGGCTGGCGCCGAACAACTTCTGACTTTTCTTCATCCCTGGATCGCCCCTAGGTCCCGCACATATTGAGTTGTTGTGTGTTGTCAGGCCGGCATTTCGCTGATGCCGACCTGTTGCAGAGCCGCCGCCAGGTTGTCGACCCGGTGCTGCTCGCTGTCCTTGATCTGTTGCAGTTGCTGGCCCAGGGTCGGCGCGCCGAACACACCGCGCAGGCCTTGGGACACGTCGCCGCCCCGGATCGAGTGGCTGTCGAAAGCGTTCAGCGAACCCCGCTCGGCGGCGCTGTCCTGATTGAACAGACTCGACAGCGTGCTGCTGCCAAATACCCCGCCATCGCCGCCGCCGAATCCGAGGAAGCCATGGCCGGAACCGTCACCGCCGCTGTCGCTGCTGGTGAAGACCTGGGCAATGAAACTCGGGCTCAACGCACCTTGGTTGATGAAAATATCGCCCAGCGGACGGATGCCGTCGCCGATCACCCGCTGTTCGAACAACGGTGCGAAAGTCAGCGGTGAACCGAGGTTGCCGGTGGGCGGCATGAAGACGATCGGTTGCAGCGGGACGTTCGGCGGTGGCGGCTGCACGACCGGATCGCTGCTGCGGAACTCCGGATCCGGCGTCACCACGACTGACGGTGAAGTCGGTGACACTGCCGGCACTGTATTGATCACGTAGTTGCCGGAACTGCTGACACCACTGCCGCTGTTTCCGGACAGATCGCTGACCCCGGCACTGTTGATGCTGATCGCATTGCTGGCGCTGTTGACGTTGGCGTTCGGCGTCAGGGTAGCGGTCCAGGTCTTGCCGCCGTCGCTGCTGCTCAGGTTGGACAAGGTGCCATTGGCCACGCTGAGGTCCGACAGATCGAAACCGGTCACCGCTTCGTTGAAGGTGATGATCACCTGCGACGTCTGGCCGACGCCCAGGTTCGGGTTGGCGACCACTACCGTGGCGGTCGGCCGCTCACTGTCGAGGGCATAGTTGTTCGACACCGACACCGTGCTGCCGACGTTGCCCGCCAGGTCGGTGACGTTGCTGGTGTCCAGGGCAATGAAATTGCTTGGGTCGGTGACATTCGCGGTCGGCGTGAAGGTCGCGGTCCAGGTCTTGCCGCCATCGCTGCTGGTCAGGTTGCTCAGGTCACCGTTGGTCACGCTCAGGTCGGACAGGTCGAAATTGCTCACCGCCTCGCTGAAGGTGAAGGTCACCGTGGTGCTCTGACCGATGCCCAGATGCGGGTTGGCGACCACGATGTTCACCGTCGGCCGGGTCGCATCGAGGATGTAGTTGTTGGAGATGGCGATGCTCGCGCCAAGGTTGCCGGCCAGATCCTGGACACCTGCGGTGTCGATCAGAATCAGGTTGGTCGCGTCGTTGACACCGGCTGTTGGCGTGAAGGTCGCCGTCCAGGTCACGCCGCCGTCGCTGCTGGTCAGGTTCGACAGCGCACCGTTGGCGACGCTGATGTCGGACAGGTCGAAGCCGCTCACCGCTTCGCTGAAGGTGATGGTCACGGTGGTGGTTTCACCGATGCCCAGCCGGTTGTCGGCGACCACGATGGTGGCGGTCGGCAGCGCGGTGTCGATGGCGAAGTTGTTGGAATCGGTGTTGCCGATGCCACTGTTGCCCGACAGGTTGGCCACCCCGGCGTTGTTCAGGGTGATCAGGTTGGTGGCGTCAGAGATATTGGCCGTCGGCGTGAAGGTCGCGGTCCAGGTAATACCGCCGTCGCTGCTGCTGACATTGCTCAATGTGCCGTTGGCGATGGTCAGGTCACTGTTGTCGAAACCGCTCACCGCTTCGCTGAAGGTGATGGTCACCAACGAGGTTTCCCCGGCCTTGAGCGAAGTGTCGGCAACCACGATGGTGGCGGTCGGCACCAGGGTCTGCACCTGGTAGTTGGCCGAACTGGTGGTGCCAGTGCCGGTGTTGCCGGCCAGGTCGGTGATGCCGGTGTTGTTCAGGACAATCAGGTTGGTGAGGTCGGTCACACCGATGTTTGGCGTGAACGTGGCCGTCCAGGTGATGCCGCCGTCGCTGCTGCTGACGTTGCTCAACGTGCCGTTGGCGACGCTCAGGTCGGAATTGTCGAATCCGGTCACCGCCTCGCTGAACGTGATGGTCACCAGCGACGTTTCACCCGGCCGCAGGCTGGAGTCGCTCATGACAATGGTCGCGGTCGGGCGCTGACTGTCGACCGCGTAGTTGTTGGAGTCGGTGGTGCCACTGCCGGCGTTGCCCGCAAGGTCGGCGATGCCGGTGTTGTCCAGCGTGATGATGTTGGTGGTGTCGGTGATACCGGCCGCCGGGGTAAAGGTGGCCGTCCAGGTGATGCCGCCATCGCTGCTGCTCACCGCACTCAGCGTGCCGTTGTCGATGGTCAGGTCGGCATTGGTGAAACCGGTCACCGCTTCGCTGAAGGTAATGGTCACCAGACTGGTCTGGCCGACGCCGAGTGCGGTGTCAGCCACTACGATAGTGGCGGTCGGGCGCACCGTATCGATCGAATAATTGTTCGAATCGGTGGTGCCGCTGCCGGCATTGCCCGACAGGTTTTGAACACCGGAGTTGTCCAGCGTAATCAGGTTGGTGGCATCGGTGATGTTGGTGGTCGGCGTGAAGGTGGCCGTCCAGGTGATGCCGCCGTCGCTGCTGCTGACGGCCGACAACGTGCCGTTGGCAATCGTCAGGTCGGCGTTGGTGAAACCGGTCACCGCCTCGCTGAAGGTAATGGTCACCAGCGAGGTCTCGCCGATCTTCAGACTGGGGTCGGCCACGATGATGGTCGCGGTCGGCAGCACGGTATCGATGGTGTAATTGGCCGAGCTGGTGGTTCCGCTGCCGGCGTTGCCGGCCAGGTCGGCGACCCCGGCGTTGGCCAGGGCGATCACGTTGGTAGCGTCGTTGACGCCCACGTTCGGGGTGAACGTCGCCGTCCAGGTGATGCCGCCGTCGCTACTGCTCACGGCCGTCAGCGTACCGTTGGCAATCGTCAGGTCGGCGTTGGTGAAACCGCTCACCGCTTCGCTGAACGTGATGGTCACCAGCGAGGTTTCACCGGCGCTGAGGTTGCTGTCGGAAAGCACGATGGTCGCGGTCGGGCGCTGGCTGTCGATCGCATAGTTGTTGGAATCGGTGGTTCCGCTGCCGGCGTTGCCCGCAAGGTCAGCGATGCCGGTGTTGTCGAGTGTGATGATGTTCGTGGTGTCGGTGATACCGGCCGCCGGCGTGAACGTTGCCGTCCAGGTAATGCCGCCATCGCTGCTGCTCACCGCACTCAGCGTGCCGTTGGCGATGGTCAGGTCGGCGTTGGTGAAACCGGTCACTGCTTCGCTGAAGGTGATGGTCACCAGGCTGGTCTGGCCGATGCCGAGCGCGCTGTCGGCGACCACAATGGTGGCGGTCGGACGCACGGTATCGATCGCGTAATTGTTCGAATCGGTGGTGCCGCTACCCGCGTTGCCCGACAGGTTCTGTACGCCGGTATTGTCCAGAACGATCAGGTTGGTGGCGTCGTTGATGTTGCTGGTCGGCGTGAACGTTGCCGTCCAGGTGATGCCGCCGTCGCTGCTGCTGACCGCCGTCAACGTACCGTTGGCGATGGTCAGGTCGGCGTTGGTGAAACCGGTGACCGCCTCGCTGAACGTGATGGTCACCAGCGAGGTCTCGCCGATTTTCAGTGAGTTGTCGGAAATGATGATGGTAGCGGTCGGCAGTACGGTGTCGATGGTGTAGTTGTTGGAGTTGGTCGTGCCGCTGCCGGCGTTGCCCGCCAGGTCGGCGATGCCGGTGTTGGCCAGGCCGATCACGTTGGTCGCGTCGTTGACGCCCACGTTCGGCGTGAACGTTGCCGTCCAGGTGATGCCCCCGTCGCTGCTGCTGACCGCCGTCAGGGTGCCGTTGGCAACCACAATGTCGGCATTGCTGAAACCGGTCACCGCTTCGCTGAAGGTGAAAGTCACCAGAGTCGTTTCACCGGCCGTGAGGTTGCTGTCAGCGACCACGATGGTCGCGGTCGGACGCTGGGTATCGATGGCGTAGTTGTTGGAATCGACGGTGCCGCTGCCGGCGTTACCGGCCAGGTCAGCGATGCCGGTGTTATCCAGCGTAATCAGGTTGGTGGCATCGGTGATGTTGGCGCTCGGGGTGAACGTCGCGGTCCAGGTAATGCCGCCGTCGCTGCTGCTGACGGCCGACAACGTGCCGTTGGCGATGGTCAGGTCGGCGTTGGTGAAACCGGTCACCGCTTCGCTGAAGGTGATGGTTACCAGCGAGGTTTCGCCGATTTTCAGAGCGTTGTCAGCCACCACGATGGTCGCGGTCGGACGCTGGGTGTCGATCGCGTAATTGTTTGAATCGGTCGTGCCGCTGCCGGCGTTGCCGTTCAGGTCAGCGATGCCGGTGTTGTTCAGGGTGATCAGGTTGGTCGCGTCAGTGATGCTGGCGGTGGGTGTGAACGTTGCCGTCCAGGTGATGCCGCCGTCGCTGCTGCTGACCGCCGTCAACGTGCCATTGGCGATGGTCAGATCAGCGTTGGTGAAACCGGTCACCGCTTCACTGAAAGTGATGGTCACCAGCGAGGTTTCGCCGATTTTCAGAGCGTTGTCAGCCACCACGATGGTCGCGGTCGGCCGCGCGGTGTCGATGGCGTAGTTGTTCGAGTTGGTGGAGCCGCTGCCGGCGTTGCCGGCCAGATCGACGACCCCGGTGTTATCCAGGGTGATCAGGTTGGTGGTGTCCGTGATGCTGCCGGTCGGCGTCAGCGTAGCAGTCCAGGTAATGCCGCCGTCACTGCTGCTCAGTCCGCTCAGGGTGCCATTGGCCACCGTCATGTCGGCGGTGGTGAAGCCGCTGACCGCTTCGCTGAAGGTAATGGTCACCAGCGAGGTTTCACCCGCCGCCAGATTGGTGTCGGCAACGACAATGGTCGCTGTCGGCCGCACGGTATCGATCACGTAATTGGCCGAATCCGTCGTGCCGCTGCCGGCGTTGCCGGCAAGGTCGGCGATACCGGTGTTGTCCAGGGAGATAAGGTTGGTGGTGTCGGTGATGCTGCCGCTCGGGGTAAATGTTCCGGTCCAGGTGATGCCACCGTCGCTGCTGCTCACCGCCGTCAATGTGCCGTTGGCGATGGTCAGGTCGGCGTTGGTGAAACCGGTCACCGCTTCGCTGAAAGTGAAGGTCACCAGCGACGTATCGCCGATCTTCAATGCCGTATCGGACATCACGATGGTCACGGTCGGCCGTGCGGTATCGATCGCGTAGTTGACGGAATTAGTCGTGCCGACGCCCGCCACGCCGTCGCTGATCGCGGTCACCCCGGTGTTGTCGAGGGTAATCAGGTTGGTGCTGTCGGTAATGTTGTTGGTTGGCGTGAAGGTCGCGGTCCAGGTCAGGCCGCCGTCGCTGCTGCTGACCGATGTCAGCGTGCCGTTGGCGATGGTCAGGTCGGCGTTGGTAAACCCGGTGACTGCCCGGCTGAAGGTGATGGTCACCAGCGAGGTTTCGCCGATTTTCAGGGCTGTGTCCGACATCACGATGGTCGCGGTCGGTGGTTCCACATAGGCGGTATTGAGCGTGCCGCCATTGTTGTAGATCGCCGCGAAGGCCAACGGTACAGAGCCCGTCACGCCGCCGCCCAGTTCCGTACCGCCGGCGCCGCTGCCGGCCGCGTTGCCGCTGATGGCGCTGAAGTTGGCGGCGGTGATCAGTACCGTGCCGCCCTGGTTCCAGATCGCACCGACACCCCGACCGCCGTCGCCGCCGTTCAGGTTGTTGCTGCCCTGGCCGCTGCCGCCGCCACCCCCGCCGCCTGCACCGATGTTGTTGCTGATGACTGAGGTGCCGACGATTTTCAGGGTGCCGGTCGAGGCGTTGTAAATGCCGCCGGCCGCGTTGCCGCCGACGCCGCCGACCTTGTCCCAACCGGAGCCGCCACCGCCGCCGCCAATGGAAATGGTGCCGTTGTTGGCCGTGCCGCCGTTGCCGCCGTTACTGTAATAGGACACGCCCACACCGCCGGCGCCGCCGGTGGTCGAGCCGCCGCGTCCGCCCATGTGCGTTGCGTCATAGCCACCGCCGTAGCCGCCGACACCCCCGCTGCCGGCCTGGCCGCCCAGCGTACCTGTACCTGGCCCGGCCGTGCCGCCATGGCCGCCGCCCTGACCACCAAGGCCACCGCCACCGCCGCCACCGCCGCCGTAGTTGGCGCCCGTGACACCGCCGCCGCCACCACCGCCGGCCGCCGCGTTACCCGTGACCGAAACGTTATTCAGGGTCAGGATACCGGCGTTGAAAATCCCGCCGCCCATGGCGCCGGTTGCGCCGTAGCCGCCATTGCCGCCGTTACCCGAGACCAGGCCCCGGGTAATGACCAGGCCATCGAGCGTTACCGTACTGCCGGAGGTGATTTCCACCACCCGGGTCTTGTACTGGCCATCGAGCGTGACGTCGGCGACACCGTCGTTGTTCAGGTCGCCATCGACCGTGATGTTCTTGTTGATCAACAACTCCGAAGTGAGCTGCACCGTCATGCTGGTGCCGAAGGTCACGATGTCGCCGTTCTGCGCCGAGGCCAAAGCTGCTCGCAGCGAGCCGACCCCGGTGTTCGCGTTGTTGGTGGCGGTCCAGGTGGCGAGGCCCCACTGGTACTCGCTCATCGACAGGGTCGACAGCACGTTGGCGCTCTCGATCTTGCCCGTGGCGATTTCCAGATCCCAGTCGCCGCCCACACCGGTGCGGTTGTTCGATGCCGCCACGTCGCGGCCGGTCAATTGCGCCAGCGAGTCGACGAAGCTCAGGCCTCGGTCACCCTCGGCGGTGTAGCAGCCGTAAATGAGGATGTCGCCGCCGACGTTCATGTCCTTGCCGATTTCCGCCAGCACTGCGCTGCGCTGCGCAACGTTGTCCGCCGACAGGTAGCTGTTGCCAAGCCAAAGGTCACCGGCGTTGCCGTGGGCGATGATCTGCACCGAGCTGACGCCCGAGTGCTGGTCGAGGTAATCGGCGATCTGCTGCAAACCATCCTTGCTGGCATCGAGCTTGACCACTTGCGTGCCGGGAGCGACGCCTTTGAGCAGGCTGTCGGCATCCTTGACCCGGGCATCGACGAACACCACGCTCTGGCCCGGTACCGCGACAGGGCTGGCGGCAGGCGTGGCATCGGCCTGGCCGTGGGTGTCCTTGCTGGCCACCGGATGATCGGCCGTCGGCGCCTTGGCTGCATCGGCGGTGGGATGGCTGTCGGCCTGGGCGGCTGTATCAGCGACAGTGGCCGCGACGGCACCGTCGAACAGCATGCGCGGTTCCAGCGACATGATCAGCGGCGCAGCCAGCGTCCGTTGGCCTTCGGTTACCCGCGACTTTTGCTTGCTCCACCACATGTTGCTCACCCGGACTCGAACAGTTGTAACGCATCAATGAAAAACGCCGCGATCAGCTGATCGCGGCGTCGGACTTCATACGAATGACATTGGCAGCGCTGGCTGAGCCATCGAGCCAAAAGGACAAATCGGCGTATTGCTTGAACAGGTCCGGCGGCAGAATCGTGCGCCGGGACTGCAGGGCGACCTTGGGTTTGACTTTGTGCAGGCCGGCCACGCCAAGGGCCTGGTCGAACTCTGGCGCGTCATAGGCCAGGTGTTCGAAATCGTGTTCGAACCAGGGTTCGCCAATGAAGTCGTAGACCAGCCGCAGCACGCGCTCCGGGGCCTGGGTCAACAAGTCGTAATCGACGATCAACAGCGAATCGGCGTGCTCGCCGTAATAGGCTTCCTTGAGCGCCGCCCAGGCGAATCCCACCAGGCGGTTGCGCTGGGCCAGGGTTTCGCAGCGACTGTAGACCGTGTTGCGCTCGACGGCATCGCCGAACAGCTTGGTGTTTTCATAGGGATTGGCGCGGTACAGCCGTTCCAGGCTGTCCATCACCCAGGCGACGTTGCGCACGCAGGCAATGACTTTGGCTTGGGGAAACAGATCGCTGATGGCCGGCAGGCGTGAGCTCCACTGCCGATTGGTGTCGAACACCACCGGTTTGTCGGCCTTGTCGGCGTAGTAGGAGTCGAAGAGCCCGCGCAGCAGGCGACGGCGCATCTCGGTGCCGATCACCGCGCCGAATTCGCTGCCGGCGCTGCATTGTTCAAGGACACCGGAGAACAGTGCGCCGACCGGGCTGGTCATGCCGGCATGAAAGCGCGGGTTCTGCAGAAGGATCGCAGAAAGCAGGGTCGAGCCCGAGCGCGGCAAGCCGGAGATAAAGTGGAACTGCTGCATCCCTTCACCGTATTTGTAAGTCCCTTTGTCCGACGAGCGTAGTCCAACAATACCCTTTCGACTAGTAGTGTTTTGATATCAAAATAGAGCAAAACGGATTATTAAAATGCGTTTTTATCGCGAATAAAAAGGTGAAGCGTTTAAGTCATCTGGCTTCTGTTCCTTGCGCTGTTTTCAGCGAAAAAAGTCGCGCTTTCGCTCCACCGGCGTGGGTCTGATCATGCAATTCCCAGGTCGGCGGCAAGGGTACGAATGGATCGGGTACATCCACGTCCAGATCACCGATCAGCCAGACTCGAGCGCTGTCCTTCGGCAGATCCCCCAGCCGATCCAGATAGACCTCATCGGACACCAGCGTGCCGAAACCATAGTGGTTCGGACGCGTCGAACGGCCATCGGCGGCGGGCGGTGTATACAAGCGGATCTGGGCATCCGTGCGGTTGTAGTAGACGTAGCTCAAGTACCAGAGCATGTCGCTGGTGACGATCCGGTCGCCGCTGACGAAGTGGCGGTTGATGTGATCGACCATGACATTGAACTGGTCGTTCGGATCGACCGTGGCGTTGGTGTTCACCCCGATCATCTCGACCCCGATCAGCGATACCAGCACCGCTATCGCGAGCACACGAACACGGCTGTACAAACGATCGATGGCCAGCCCCGCCAGCATCGGCAATCCCAGCGCATAGGCTGTCAGATAACGCTCGATAAACACCGGGCTGATGAAAGACACCGCGAACACCAGCAGCAACGGCACACCGGTATAGAGCGCCAGCAGCACACTGCCATGATTCACGCTGCGGTCGCGGGCAACGGCCACGCCCGCCAGCATCAGCAAGGCCAGCGGCACACCGCCGAACAGCAACAGCGGAAGATGGTCACCATCGTTCTGGATCAGCCACAGCCAGATCATCGACGGCAGGGAAGACAGGGTCACCGGATCTTCCCAGCCGACATCGCCACCGGCCTTGAGCTCTTCCATGTGTTGCATGAGACCGAGCAGGTTCGGCAGCCACGGCAGGTAGAGCACGACAATGGCCAGGTTGGCCAGCCACCAGTCCTTGCGCTGGAGATGCCGCAGGCGATAACCCGGCAGCAAGCGGATCAGCCCCAGATACAGCCAGTGGCTCAACGCAGCCAGCACGGCGAAATAATGGGTGTACAACGCGGCGGTCATCAGCAGCGCATAGATCAGCAGATACCGGCGACGCTGCGGGCGCCTGATCCAGCAGATCAACGCCAGGGTGGTGCCGATCAGCAGCAGGCCGAGCAGCGAGTACATGCGCACTTCCTGGCTGTAGCGCACCGCCGTCGGCAGCAGCGCCAGCAGCACCCCGGCGATGATCGCGGCGCGGCGGGTGGCCAGACGGTCGACCAGGCAAACACCCAGCCCGACCGTGGCGATGCCGGCCAGGGCGCTGAGGCTGCGGATCGACAGGATGCCGTCGCCGAACAACCCGATCCAGCCATGCAGCAGCATGAAGTAAAACGGCGGATGCACATCGAACGCCGCATGCTCCCAGATGCCGCCCAGCGAATAGTTCGCCAGCAGCAGGCTGGAACCTTCGTCGCCCCAGATCGCGGCAGCGGTCAGGTCATAAAAACGCACGACCGTCGCCAACAGCAAAATCGGTATCAGCCACTGCTGGCGAGCCCAGCGCAGCAAACGCCGGACACCGGCATTCGGTGCGGCAAACGGGTCCTGGGTATCCCCCAGCGGAGTCTCGCGACGCGCTTCCATCAACCTTCCCTTACGGTATTCCGAGTAAAAAACAGCGCCATTCATTGCGCACACTGTAGGCCAGAGCTGAAGCCGACGCGCGGCCACGACGACGTCCGGCAAGTCCGTCGATCCGGGTCTACGCTACGGCTTGGCGTGACCTGCCCGCGCAAATGGAAGGAGTCAGTAAAGCGTTTCGACCTGCCCGGCAGTAGAGGCTACCGCGCGGCGCGCCGACCACATAACAGAAGGATGAGGAACCATGGAAGTCTTTATGGGTACGATTCAACCGTTCGCCTTCAACTTCGCTCCCAGCGGCTGGGCCTTGTGTAATGGACAAATCCTGGGCATCTCGCAATACCAGGCGTTGTTTGCCTTGCTGGGTACCTACTACGGCGGTAATGGCACGACCAACTTTCAGTTGCCCAATCTGCAAGGGCGCACGATGGTCGCTCAGGGGGCCGGGCTGGGGCTGACGCCGCGTGTCATCGGTGAAGTGTCCGGCACCGAGAGTGTCACCGCCACCATTGCCAACATGCCCAATCATACGCACGCCATGACCGGTCTCACCGCCAATACGGCCTTGAAACTGGCCGTACCCGCGAGCAATCCGGCGACCACGCCAACCGCCACCAACTCCTACATCGGCGCCTCCGGTGGCGGCCCAGGCTCGGCGAATATCTACTCCGACGCCCAAGGCGCCACGCCGATTCCGATCAAAGGCCTGACCACAACCGTCACCGGGGACATTTCCTCCACCGGCGGCAGTCAGCCGCTGGGCATCATGAACCCCTTCCTGGTCCTCAACTTCAGCGTTGCCCTGAACGGCCTCTTCCCTTCGCGCAACTGAACAACCGCCGGGGGCCTCGGGCCCCCGGCCGTTTCTCTCGTCACTGGAGTCAGACCATGCTGCAAGCGGTTCAGATCCAACACGCCCAGGCATTGCTGGGACAACAACACACGCTGCACCTGCCGGACGGCACAGCGCTGCCGATTCAGATCGAATACCTCGAAGAAGTCCCTGCGGCGAAAACCCGCTTCAGCGAACGCATGCCCTTCTGCCTCGAATTCAACAGCCTGGTGCCGACCGAGTTTGTCGACGGTTTGTGCGCATTGGAACTGCCGGAACTCGGGCGAGTGGAGGACATCTTCGTGTCACGGGTGCCGGCGATGGGGCGAGATCCGCAATTGGGCTACTTCTGCATTTCCTTCAACTGATGCGCTACCGGCGCCCTACAAAGTCTGCGCGAAGCCATGTAGGAAAAAGATGTAGGAACAAGGCCGGCCCCTTGTAGTCCGGGCACTTCAACCCATTTTATTGGGAAATATCCGACATCATTTCGCGGTTCACCTTGATAGCGTTGTTCCGAATCCGTCACAGGACAAGGAACAACGGATGTTCAATGCCAATGCTCGTTTTCGCCTCACGACCGACGATTTTAAACACGATTTTCAGGTGCTTTCCTTCACCGGCACCGAAGCCGTCAGCGAACCCTTTGCCTTCAAGGTCGAGCTGGTCAGCACCAGACCGGATGCCGATCTTCCAGGCCTGATGCACCAACAGGCCTTTCTTGCTTTCGATGACCAGGGCCACGGCATCCACGGACAGGTCCAGCACATCGCTCGGGGAAACATCGGCAAGCGATTGACGCGATACAGCCTGACCCTGGCCCCTCGGCTGGCCAATCTGCGTCATCGCATCAATCAACGGATTTTCCAGAACCTGAGCGTGCCACGAATCCTCGCGCAGATTCTCGAAGAACATGGCATTCACGCTGACCTCTACCAGTTCAAGCTCGGCGAGCCGTTGCCGGATCGTGAATATTGCGTGCAGTACAACGAATCGGACCTGCACTTCATCCAGCGCCTGTGTCAGGAAGACGGCCTGCACTACCACTTCCGGCACAGCCGCGACAGGCACCTGCTGGTATTTGGCGACGATCAGACCGTGTTTCCCCGCCTCTCTCGGCCAACACGCTTCAAACCCCACAACGCCATGGTCGCCGACAGGCCGGTGATCCAGCGTTTCAACTACCGTCTCGAAACCCGGCCCAACCATGCCTCCAGCCGCGCCTATGACTTTAAAAAGGCGCGGATGGCGCTGGAAGCGGATGCCCGAAAACCTGATCAACACCTTCAGCCAGAGCTTGAGGTATACGAGTATCCGGGACGCTACCTCGTTCGCGAGCACGGCAAGCGATTGGCCCGGCGGGCCCTGGAGCGCCAGCGCGCCGATGACTGCCTGGGCGAAGGCGACAGCAACGAACCGGCGCTGGTGTCGGGACATTTTCTGTCACTGACCGAACATCCCGATCCGGCATTGAACGACTTGTGGCTGCTGACTGAAATCCGGCACGAGGGCAAGCAACCGCAAGTGCTGGAGGAAACCGGCAGCCACACGCCACTCAGCCCGGAGAAGGACTTCATTCAGGGCTATCGCAACCACTTCAAGGCAACACCCTGGGAGGCGATCTACCGCCCGCCGTTGCGCTTTCGCAAACCCCGCATCGGCTCGACCCAGACCGCTGTGGTCACCGGCCCGGAAGGCGAGGACATCCATTGCGACCGGTATGGCCGGGTCAAGGTGCAGTTTTTCTGGGATCGCGAGGGTCGCCATAACGACAAAAGCAGTTGCTGGCTGCGGGTGGCCTCGGGCTGGGCCGGCAACGCCCATGGCAGCGTGATCATCCCGCGCGTAGGCATGGAAGTGCTGGTGACCTTTCTCCACGGCGATCCCGACTATCCGGTGATCAGTGGCTGCCTGACCAACAGCGCCAACCCGGTGCCTTACGAGTTACCGATGCACAAGACCCGCAGCGTGTTTCGCTCCCGCAGCTCGCCGGACAGCACGGGCTTCAACGAGTTGATGATCGAAGACCGCGCAGGCCAGGAACAGATTTACCTGCGCGCCCAGCGCGATCTTCAGCTGAAGGTCGAGAACGACAGTCATCTGGAAATCGGCAACCAACGGCGGGAAACCGTCCGGGGCAACAGCTTCAGCGTGCTGCATGCCGAGGAACACCGCACCGTCGCCGGTGATCGCAAGACCCGGCTCAAGGCCAGCGACTACCTGCATGTCGGCGGAAGCAGCCACATCAAGACCGGTCAATCGCTGACGGCCGAAGCCGCCGGGCAGATGTGCTTCAGCGCCGGCGAACATCTGGTGCTGGAAGCCGGAAAAAGCATCAGCCTGAAGGTCGGTGGCGAGCATTTTGTCCTCGACCACAGCGGCCTTTTCGGCAGCAGCGATCTGCTGATCGGCGGCGCACCGGTGCCCTTGCTACGAGCCCCGCTGTTGCAGCCCGACGGTATTGAAGACCTGTCGGCTCCCGCACCTTTGCCGCCATTGGTCGCACCCTCGCAACAGGCATTGATGACCGCCAGCAAAACCCTGGGCGCGGATTTCTGCCCGATCTGCGAAGCCTGCCGTGCGGGCATGTGCACGATCCCGGAGGCCGCAGCATGAGCGACTCCCTTGTACGACGCTGGCTGGTCGAGCAACACCGTGCCGATCGCCTCCTGTGCCTGGTCCTCGACTCGCAGAACGAGCGCGACATGCGCCAGCGCTGGCTGAAAAGCAGCCGTTACGAGCAATACGCCAGCCTCTACAGCGAAACCGCAGTCGCCGAACTGGCAGACACCGGCCCATTCCTCTTCACCTTCGACCAGCCCGACGACCGTCGTCTCGACGCCCTGCTCGACAGGCCGGACAGCCATTGGGGATGGTTGGCCAGCCTGGGCCAAAGCGAGTTGAAGACCTGGGTCCGGCACTGGCAGGACCGGCTGATCGTCGGCGCCCGCCCGCATCAGGTGCTGTATCGCTTTCACGACAACCGGGTGCTGGCCCGGGCGCTGGAGCATCTACCGGTGGATGCTTTGCCGGCGTATCTGGGGCCGGCGATCAGCGTTTGCCATTGGCAGGGTTCGCACTGGCAGATAACCGATAACCCCGCGCCGGGCAGCTACCCCGTGCCGGCCGCGCCACCGTGGCTGCAACTGCCGATGCCTGATGAGCAAGCCATGGCGATTCGCCTGGCCAATGCCCACCGCTTTCTGCTGGCCGGGCATGTGCAGGCTTATTCCGCGTTGGCGTGCGCTCAAGATCCGCATGTCTGGCTGCGTGAACGACTGGAACTGGCCGAAGCCTGGGGCTGGCTGGCGCCGGAGCGGCTGGAGTTTCTGCTGATCCACAGCCTGCAAACTCCGAATCTCGCGCCCCATTGGCAAGCCCGACCGGACGAAACGCCGGATGAACACTTTGATCGGGTTTACCAGCTCTCGAAGCACTGGAACGCGGAGGTGCCCTCATGAAGATTCAGCTCAAAAGCCTCGGTCTGATCGGCTGTTTCGCGGCACTGGGAGGCTGCAAGACCGAACCGCCAAACACTTTCAAATTTACAGCCGATCTACCGCCGGGATTTGCCTACGTCGCGGCGGTTTACTACGTACCCGAGAAAGGCCAGACCTGCACCCTCGACAGACGCGACAACCTTGCCCCGGTGTTCAACAGCAAGTGGCGCACGGACTACAAGCCGGATGCCGAAATCACGATTCGCAAGACGGTTAAAGGGTGCCCGTTGGTCGTGAGGCGAATCGTATTGGAGATCAACTCGGCATACGGCAAAGACTGGAGCGACTTCAGTCGTGACGAAGCCATGGTTTTCATCCGTGATGATCTGGAGGAGCAGTTCAAAGGTGTATTCAACGAAGCTGGTGAAAGCACTTTCCATGGTCAGTGTGAGTGGTGGTTTCGCACCTCGGGTAAACCGCGAATTCTCAGAAAGATCCTTGATTGCAGAACAGTCGATGCCCAGGGAGCACGCGCCTACGGCAAGACGTTCGGGGCTTTTAGCCCTGATCAACTGCCGGGCAAAACAGTGAGGATGAAGATCACCTTGGCAGCGGAAGAGCGGCCGGCCATCAAGGACACCTGGGTCAAGGTCCCCAACGGCTGGAAACGCTGTATGGGCGACAATTTTGAGGATCAGTACGCTTTTTGTTACGGCAACTACACGGATTTCAGCGGCTTTCAAATGCCGGACGGGCAGCAATGCACCATATATCCCGGATGTACGGAAAAGAAGGTTTCGCCATGACAGTACTGGACAAGGATCTGCAATCTCCGTTGAGTAGCCGCATGCTGAAATGTCCCGAGGGTGGCAAATGGACAAGTTTCCAACTCATCGACGAGTTCTGCTCGGGTGAGCCCTACGCCGGGTTGGCTTATATCGTCACCGACTCGGAAGGCCATAAATACACGGGCCGCTTGGACGCTGCGGGCAAGGGCAGAGTAGACAACCACTTTGCGGGGCCAATTTCGCTGCTGTTTGATCAAGCGTACGAAGGAAAGGAAAAGCTCTACTCATATTTGCAAGGCAGGCCACATTACCCCCTGAAAATCACCGAACTTCAGGTCCGAGCCGAGGCAACCCGCTACCTGAACCAAAATGCCACCCGCAGACGCGAACGCCCGGAAATCGCAGACGGTGGGGATTACTTTCAAGTCGAAGTCCGTCATCTTGTCAGGCATGCCTCGCACCTGCCACCCGAGGTTTATCGCGATTACCCCCTCGATTCCGGGTGCGCTGCAATTATGCGCGAACACGGAAAACTTGGCGTAGCGCTGATGCCGCAACGTCACACCGTTCTTGAAGTGCGCCCGCTACGCGCGTTGCGGCCGATGTTATCCACAGTTCCGGCATTCTGTGCACTCAACCTGTACCAGCTCGCATTGATGGCAACCCTGAGTTACTGCCCTTTCGGCCAGAACCCCAAAGTCCCTTCCGCCGAAACCAGATCTGTTAAATTTCCGCTGCAACCCAGCCTCGGCAACTGGTTCGGCGATGCACTGGCCAAGGGAGAGGAACTGTGGAAAGTCGACAACGCTCAGACCAAAGCCTATTACCCGCTATACGAGGATGTTCCGTACTCAAGAAGGCTAGAGATCATTCCGTTTGACCCGAACCTCTATGCAGTTAACAGGCACAGCCCTGAACGGGATCCGGAACACCCGGCCAGCGTCCACTTCCTCGACGACATCGGTAATAAAGACAGTACCGACACCCAAGCCTTCATCACTCACAACGACGAACTGATCCTGATCGCCGTTCGCGGCACCGCCGAGATAATCGCCGATGGATTACGTGATGCCGATGCCTTGCAAGTCCCATTTGCCGAAGGTGAAGGCAAGGTACATCGGGGTTTCTATGAAGCTGCCAGGAAAGCCGCGACTTTCGCCGTCAGTTACCTCGAAAAGTTCTACACCGGCCAGAACCTCCTGATCTGCGGCCACAGCCTCGGCGGCGCTATCACATTGCTGCTGTCCGAAATGCTTCGGCGCCGGCCCGAGGGCTACAACATCCAGCTCTACACCTACGGCGCTCCCCGCGCCGGCGACGCGGATTTCGTGAAGGCCGCAGCCGATCTCGTGCATCACCGCATGGTCAATCACAACGATCCGGTGCCCAGCGTGCCCGGCAGCTGGATGAACACCAAGGCCGACATCTACGGCACCGGGGCGGCGCTGACGTTCGTCAATGTACCGGTGGGTCTGTCGGTGTTCGTCGCCGGTATCACCAATTGGACCGGAGAAGCCTACGACCATCACGGCAGCCTGCGGCACGCCATGCCGGTCGAGTTCGGGCGTGGGCAAGTGTCATCGATCCTGTGGAAACCAGGTTGCGACACCATCACCCAGCACGCCGCATGCGATGTAGCGATTCGACAGCGGCACGGTCTGCCGGATCGGCCGACGTTGCTCAAACAGATCTTCGACGCCGGGCACCACTCGATGACCGGGGCGTACATTCCGGCGTGCTGGGCGGCGTTGCGCCGTTGGCAGGAGGCGCTGGAGGCAGGGCGCTCACTGGTCACCGATCAGGAATACGTCTTGGTCGAGAAAGCGCTGCAACGCATCACTTTACAACTACGGGACAAGCGAAATGATTTGTCGAGCCGTCCGGACGCCTACGTCCGCGCGAGTGAAAAAGCTATCGAAGCCTTGAGTCGAGAGGTCGATAAAGTGGAGGCCACCCGCAAACGTCTGGAAATATTCCGGCATCAACGTGTCGTCGCCCAGGACGTTTACGGGCGACTGGCAGAACAACCGGAACGACTCGCCGAAAGCCTGCCGCGCTGGAAGGCCCACCCGGAGAATCTCGTCGCACATCAACTGGCCATGGCGCCGGACGCCGCCGAAGAGGATCCGCTGCTGGCGACGCTCTACGGCCACAAGATCGGCGCGCCGCACACCTTTGATATCGACTCGGTCATCTGACTCAACCCTGTGGATACCACACCAACCGCTCCGCTGCCGGATTGCGTTCTTCCACCGCGAACCCCAGCGCCAGGTAATGCTGGCGCGCATGAGGATTGTTGGCCCAGACCACCGTCGTCACCGGGCAGCGAACTTGCTGCGCGGCCTTTTGCACGCCTTGCAACACCGCGCGGCCATAACCCTTGCCCCGGGCCTGGGGGATGAAGGCGATGTACAACACGCGGATTTCGTTGGGGCCGAAGTCAGTGCTCAACGCGCCGATAGCCGTGCCGAGCTTTTCCACGACGTAGTGCATGGCATTGGGATGGTTTTCACCCACACCCTGCTCCTGCACCTGAAATTGCTGCGCGACCACGTGCTGCACCACTTCCTGCTCGCCGTCGATCCATTGCAGATCCGGGCGCGCCGACTGATAGAGGCTTTGCAAAAACGGTCCGTCGGTGGCTCGTGAAGGCCGCACCACCAATCCGTCTGCCGACACTGCTGCGTTGTCCGCCATGTTCACGCTCCCTAGAAACCGCTTTCCCTGACCCCCAGCGCCGCCAACCGACGCCAGGCCACGCCGAGCACCGACTCGCCGCTGCCCTGCAGCACCACCACGCCGCGCAACGGTTGCACCGGCGTCGGTGGCTGATCCAGCGTAGTCAATCGCGCGCCATATTGCGCCTGCACCGGTTCCGCCCGTTGCTGTTGATCGCGGCGCACGGCAATCGGCCCGTGGTGATCGGACGTCAGCGCTTCCTGATCGACATAGGCCACGCCATTGGTATCGATTTCATCGAGTTTCACTGTGATCGCCGGGTGCATCGGATCATCGGCGATAAAGCGCCCGGTTGCGCCCGGTTTGACCCGCCACAGTTCAGCTTCGGCGACATAACCACGCAGGCGTGAACCGTCCTCGACCACCCGCGCCAGCGCATCCTTGCTCGACAGCCAGCGACCCGGCGTCAGGTTCGGCAACAAGTCACGCACGGTGCCGGCATGGGGCGCACGCAGCAGCAGGCGTTCTCGGCGGGCAGACAGGCCACGGTATTCCGCCACGGCTTCGGCGAGGCGTTGCTCGACGATGCCGGCGTCGGCAGCCGTTTCGCTGCGACCGGCCTGACGGCGCATCAGCAACTGTTGAATCTGGATTTCCCGGCGGACGATGGCCTGCCGCGAATCAAGATCCGGTGACTCCAGTTCGATCAGCACGTCGCCCTGAGCGATCTTCTGGCCGTCCGTGACCTTCACCGCTTTGACCCGCGCCGCCACCGGCGCGTGCAACGCACTGGCTCGACCGCCCTCAAGCATCGTCGGCAGTTCGACCGCGCTGCGCCACGGCACGATCAGCACCAGCAGCAGACCCAGCACCGCCAGGCTGCTGAGCAGCACACGGGGGCCATGAGCCTGTTCGCGGCGGCTCCACCACTGGCGCCACTCACTCATGATCGGCAGAAAGATGAACCACACCAGTTCCACCAGCATCAGGAAGATCCCCAACACCTTGAAGAACAGGTGATAGACCGCCAGAGCGATCCCGAAAAACAACGCCGCACGCCATAACCATGAGCCATACCCCCAGATCAGCAAACGCCGTTGCATCGCCGGCGACCAAGGCTCCGGCGCCGGTGCGCCATAGCCGAACAAGAATTCACGCAGACGCCAGCGGCAAAAGGCAAAGGCCCGGCCCTGAAGGTTGTCGACCTCCCACAAATCGCTGAGCAGAAAGTAGCCATCGAAGCGCATGAACGGGTTGAGATTGACCACCAGCGTGGTGATCCAGGTTGCACTGGCGAGCATGAACGCCGCCGTGCGCGCCGGGCCGTCGGGCAGTAGTGACCAGACCAGCAACGCGATGCACGCCAGCAGCAATTCCGCCATCACCCCGCCAGCGCCGATCAGCAGCCGCGCACGTCGGTCATTGACCCGCCAGGCATCGCTGACGTCGGTGTAGAACATCGGCAGCAAGACCATGAACGCCACGCCCATGCTCTGCACCCGACACCCGGCGCGCTTGGCCATGAACGCGTGGCCGAACTCATGGCAGAGCTTGGCGAAGAACAGCGCCACACCGAATGAAATCGCCCCGCCGAGGCTGAACAGGTGCGGAAAGGTGCCGACAAATCGCTGCCAGTCCCGCGAGACCAGAAACACCCCGAGCGCCAGCGTCGCCGGCAAGCCGAAGCGCAGCACCCTTGGCCCGAAGCGCTCCAGCCACGGCCACGCCCGATTGAGAAACGCATCCGGTCGCCACAGTGGAATGCGGAAAAACAGGTATTGATGCAGCAGGATTTTCCACAGGCTCTGGCGTTGCGCGAGGGCCTTGAGCTGGTAACTGGCGCGTTGCTGATCGTCGAGGGCGCTGATCAGGTCATGCCCGCGCAGAAACGTCAGCAATTGCTCCAGCTCGACGCCGTCCAGCGGCAAGCCGGGTTCGCGGTTGGCGGCGCGCAGCACTTGCTCGGGATCGCCCAGCGACCAGTGACGCAACAGGCGCATCGCCGCGGTGCCGAGTTTGAAATAGCGCCCGCGCACCGGGTCGGCCAGGGTCCAGCGCGGCGAGCCGTCCAGTGCCGGCGCCGCGGGCGACAGTTGCAGGTCGGCACGCAGGCTCGGCAGGTTCATTTACAGGCCTACGCTCTGGCGTAGACCGGCCAGCGGGCGGCGCAGCAGATACAGCGCCAGCGGCGCGCGGTCGCCGAATATCTTTGCCGTGCCGCGCAGGCCGATACGCGGTGGTGCGCCGGTGAAATTCGCATCCAGCCGATAGGCCAGTTGGCCGCCGGCGGTGGGCTGCGCCTCATAAGCCGAACGCTCAAGTCTGGCGACATGGCGTTGCAGCGGATCGCTGTCGAGGAACAGCGCAATGTCGGCGCCCGGCTCCAGCGAAATCGCGTCGCCTACCGCCAGTTCGATGCGCAGTTCGGCCTGGTTCGGGTCGGCGATTTCCATCAAGCGCTCGCCGGTCTGCACCGGTTTGCCGGTCCAGCGCTCGGCGTCGGCGAACACCGCAATACCGTCGCGCTCGGCACGCACTTCGCTGCGGTTGAGCAGTTCGCGGGCGTAGTCACGTTCGGCGCGTTTCTGTTCGACGCGGGCGGCCAGCAGATCCACCCGTGAACTGGATTCGGCGTCGGCGAACGAACGTTGGGAGTTGGCTTTCAATTCGGCTTCGGCCACCCCGAGCGCGCGTTCCGCGACATCGGCCTGGGCCTTGAGGGTGGTGCTTTCGAAGCGCAGCAACAGATCGCCGCTTTTCACGGTTTGATTGGGTTTGACCAGAAACTCGGCGATCACCCCGTCCACCGGCGCCGCGACCACACGACCGCCCTGTGGCACCACTTCGGCCGGGGCCAGCACCGACTGGCGTACCGGGATCAACAAGCCAAGCAACAACACCGCGACCAGCGCCACCTGGCGTTTGCGGGTCCAGCGCAGCCGCCACGGCTTGCGCGGTTGCAGCGCCAGCCAGGCGTGGCTGTAGGTGTCGCCCAGTTGCGACAGCAACACTTGTTCGGAAGGGTTCCACGGCACGTCGCGGGCCAGCCACAAACCGCCGAACACCTCGCCCTCGCGGTCGATCAACGGCAGCCAGAACACCTGAGCGGCGGACAGGCTGCGCCAGTCGGCCTGGATCGATTCGCCCACAAGCTCAGGCGCAATCACCCGCGCAACCTTCAACACATCCTGCTTGAACAACTGCGCCACCGCCTGCTCGACGAACGCCACGAACGGCGCGTTCGGCTCCACCGCGCTGACGCCGGTCACGGCCTGTACCTTGCCGGCGATCAGCAATGCCGCATGGCGATAACCGAACAGCGACTGCCCGTCATTGACCAGGCTGTAGGCCAGTTGCGACGCATCGCGGGCGGCGCGGGTCTGCCGTTCGAGATCGAGAAACCGCGCGAACACCTGCTCGGCGGCTCCGCTCACCGGGGCGTTCACTTAAGCTCCGGAAAACGCGCGGTGCCGCTCATGCCGGCGAGCAGGCCTTTGGCTTCGGGAAGTGTGGCGACCAGCAACAGGGTCTGACTGCCTTCATCGATCCGCGCGCCAAGGCGTTTGACCGTGGCGTCGATTGGCTGGCCGGTCTCATCGGGGACGAAGCTGAACGTCTGGCCGGGCTTTAGCCTGGCCATCCAGCGCGAGGGCACCAGCAGATGGATTTCCAGCGTGCGGTTGTCGACCACATCGAGCAGCGGAGCTCCGGCCGACACGCTTTCGTAGCGTTGCACCTTGCGCTCGACCACTTGCCCGTCGAATGGCGCCACCACGCTGCAGCGTTTGACCTGGACTTGATAAACCTGAGATTGCGCCTGGGTCTCGCTGACCTTGGCCTCGGCCCGGGCCACCTCGAAACGCCCGACGGAATTGAGCGCCGCCAGTTGCCGGTTGTGCGCCAGTTCTTCACCGGCGCCACGGCTGGCGGCTTGCGCGGCATTCAACTGGGCCTGATAGGCCGAACAGTCGAACCGCGCCAGGGTATCGCCCTTCTTGAACGACTCGCCCTCGCTGAACGGCAACTCGACAATCCGCCCGGACAACTCACTGGCGAGCGTCGCCTGATCCCGAGCCCGCAAAACACCCCGTGCTTCGCTGCTGGCCGACGCATTGGCCGCCCCGCCACTATCCTGCAGCGGATCGTCTGGCGCGGGCGTTTGAGCCTGAACTGCACACGTTACTAAGGTCAATCCGACAACCCAACCACGAAAACGCCGCATAACCGTTACTCCCTGACGGATGCTCGGAGTCTACGACAGCGGGGGTTAGCGTCAAGCGAAAGGCCATCATTCAAGTGCGAGAATCAACGCTGCGCCATCTCCCCCACCGGATACACCGACTCCCATCCCCCGCCCAACGCCCGGTACAACCCGACCATCGCCAGTGAAACACCGGTGGAGCTTTCCACCCATTGTTCCTGGGTCGCGAGCAGTGCGCCTTGCACGGTCAGGACGTTGACGAAGTCGACCACGCCTTCGACGTATTGCTGTTGTGCGGTGCGCAGGGCGATCTGGTTCTGGCGCACGGCTTCGGCGAGGCTGTCGCGGCGGCGCTGGCTGGCGTTGTAGGCGGTCAACTGGTCGTCGATTTCGTGCCAGGCGCGCAGAACGGTCTGTTGATAACCGATGGCGGCTTCCTGCTGCTGGGCTTCGCGCAGTTGCAGCACGCCGCGCAAGCGGCCGCCGTCGAACAGCGGCAAGCTGAATTGCGGACCGATGCCGAAGGCCCGTGAGCCCCAGGAGCCGAAATCGCTGAGTTGCATGGCCTGCGAGCCGAGATTGCCGGACAGGGTGATGCGCGGATAGAAATCCCCCTTGGCCACGCCGATATTGGCGGTGGCGGCATGCAACCGGGCTTCGGCCTGGCGGATGTCCGGTCGGCGCTCGGCGAGTTGCGACGGCAGGCCGATGGCGACTTGCGGTGGTGACTGCGGCACCGGCGCGTCTGTGGATAACTCTTTACTCAGGGCTTGCGGTGGTTCGCCCATCAACAGGCTGATGGCGTTGATCAGTTGCGCCTGACGTTGCTCCAGCGCCGGCAGCCGCGATTCGATGGCCGCCACTTGCGCGGCCGCTTCGGCCACGTCTAGATCGGTGGCCACGCCGTCGTTGAGGCGCAGTTGCGAGAGTTTCAGGCTGTGCCGCGCGACATCGAGGTTCTGCTCGGTGACGGCGCGGGTGTTCTGCACGCCGCGCAACTGAATGTAGTTCTGCGCGGTGTCCGCGAGTACCGCCAGCAGCACGCCGCGACGGTCGTTTTCCGCGACTTCGAGGTTGGCATCGGCGGCTTCGGTCTCCCGGCGCACACGACCCCAGAAGTCCAGTTCCCAGGAGGCGGAGAAACCGGCATCCCACAGATTGAAGGCGGAATCGCCGTTGTGTCCGGATGGGTCGTTCAAGCCTTCGCCGCTGTTGCGTTTGCGAGCATAACTGCCAGTGGCAGCGGTGGTCGGATAGCGGTCGGCGGTGACGACTTGGCGAGCAGCTCGGCTCTGTTGCAGGCGACTGCTGGCCAGTTGCAGGTCGAGGTTGCTGCTCACGGCGCGCTGGGTCAGGGCTGAGAGTTGCGCGTCGTGAAAAACCTCCCACCAACGCTCGTTCAGGGGTTCGCTGACGGCCTGGCTGGGGGCGGACCTGGACGGTCTTGCCCAGTCGGCAATCTGCGTGGCTTCGGGCTTCTGAAAGTCCGGGCCGACGGTGCACGCCGCCAGAGCCGACAGACTGAGAACAACCGTCAGAGATTGAAAGCGCTTCATCGCTGCGTCACCTCACGCACCGACGTCGCCGAGCTTTTGGTATCAATGCTCGCCTCCACCGACATCCCCACGCGCAGGCGCTCGGCCAATGGCTGGCCCGGCTCCAGCAGGATCTTCACCGGAATCCGCTGCACGACTTTGGTGAAGTTGCCGGTGGCGTTGTCCGGTTTGACAGCGGCGAAGGTCACGCCGGTGGCCGGGGCGATGCTTTCGACGCGACCGCTCAGGGCTTCGCCGCCGAGACTGTCGACCCGCACTTGCACGTCCTGCCCCGGCTGCACGTCGGTGAGCTGGGTTTCCTGGAAGTTGGCGACCACATAAGCCTGCTTTAACGGCACCACCGCCAGCAGTTTGCTGCCCGGCGTCACATAGGCGCCGACCCGTACGGCGCGCTCGCCGATCATGCCGTCCTGGGGCGCAGTGATGCGCGTGTAGGACAGCTCGAAGCTGGCGATTTCCAGTGCCGCCTGCGCCTGTTTCAGACTGCCTTCGGCGGCATCGCGCTGCGCCGTCAGAATCTCGACCTGTTTGCGTTCCGCGGCCAGTTTTGCCGTGGCGGTGTCCAGCCGCGCAGAAGCCTGATCGATCCGGGTGCGCGCCTGCTGCGCGTTCTGCACGGTGCCGGCACCTACGCCGGCCAAGTGGTTGTAGCGGTTCAATTCCTGCTGGGCGAAGGCCATTTCAGCCTTGGCCGAGACCACCGACGCCTGCGCCTGAGCGATCACCGACGTCTGCCGCTCCAGCGTGGCCTTGGCGTTTTGCAATTGAGCGCGGGCGACCACGGTGTGCGCATCGGCGGCTTCGGCGGCGGCGCGCAGGTCGCGGTCATCGATCAGCGCCAGCAACTGCCCGGCCTTGACCTGCTGGTTGTCTTCCACCAGCACTTCCTTGATGAACCCCGCTACACGCGGCACCACCAGGGTGAAGTCGGCAGAAACGAACGCGTCGTTGGTGCTCTGCTGGGTGCGCTTGCCGAACAGGCCGGGCATCGCCAGATACACCAGCACACCGACCGCCAGAGCGGCGGCCACGGCCACCGCGAGTTTTTGCTTTGCTTGAGTCGTCATAAAAACCTTCTGTTCCAGTCAAGTCGGCGCGCGCGGCGGAAAGATCCGCGTCGGCAGCCAGAAAATCAGCAGGATCAGCGTCACTGCGACGCCAGCCATGCACAGATAAAGATCCGAAGAAGTCAGCACCACGGCCTGTTCGTGCAGGCGATGGGCGAGGCCCGGGTCGTTGCTCGCGGCCAGCGGCGAGTTGCCGAGGCGATCCACCAGCATCGTCGAGTGAAAATGCAGGCGCGCCGTGGTCAGCGCCTCGATGGCCCCGGTGGCGACCACCGCCGCCAGGCCTTTAACGGTGTTGAACCACGCCGACGCGAATGGCCCGTCCTGTGGCTGGATGCTGCCGGTCGACAGCATCAGCAACGGCAGCACCGCCATCGGCTGGCCGAAAATCTGCAGCCATTGCAGGACGTAGAAATCGTCGCGAATCCATTCCGAGGTCAGCTGCGAGCCGCCCAGGCACGACAGCGTCAACATGCTCAAGCCGATGCCGAGCACCCAGCGACAATCAACCCAACGCAGGTTGCACAACGCCGCCACCAGCGGCAGCGCGATCAGTTGCGGCAACGCCGCGAGCAACATGATCGGCGCGGTCTGCACCGGCCGGTAACCCTGCACCTGAGCCAGATAACTCGATGGAATCAGCACCACCGCCAGCAAAACCACCAGCACCCCGGCCAGCGTCATCAGGGCGAACGACAGATTGCGGATGCCGAGCATCTGCAACTTGAAAAACGGAATCGGCTGCGACCATTCATTGATCAGGAACGCCACCAGCAACAGTGAACCGGCGCCGAGCAAACCGCAGATCAGGTTCGACTCGAACCAGTCCAGACGATTGCCCTGCAACAGACCGATCACCAACATGCAGATCGCCGGAAACCCCAGCAACAGGCCTTTCCAGTTGAACGACTTGAAGCGCTCCAGACGCAGCGGATCCTGCGGCAGGCCATACGCAACAGCGGCCATGGCGATCAGGCACGGCACGATGATTTGCCAGAACGTCCACTGCCAACCGGCGTACTCGGTCCACAACCCGGCCAGCGGCGTACCGAGACCCGGGCCAAACGTGGCGGTGAGGGCGTAACCGGCAAGGCCGTACAGTTTGATATTGGCCGGCAGAAACCGCAGGGCCACCGTCATCAGCATCGGCGGCAACGCGCCGCCGGCCAGGCCTTGCAGGATGCGCATCAGCAGCAGGCTTTCGTAGTTCGGGGCGAACGGACAGAGCACCCCGAGCAGGGTGAACACGCCGATGGCGCACAGGGTGAAGCGACGCAGGGAAAAGGTCACCGAGCACCACGGCGCGAACGCCATGGCCGCCACCGAAGTCGCGGTATAGCTGGCGACCAGCCAGGTGCCTTCGTCGTAGCCGATGCTCAGGGCGCCGCGAATGTCGGCCAGGGCGACCTTGGTCACCATCTCGTTGAGGCCCGACACCAGCACCGCCAGCAGTACGCCGACCAGGCCAATGATGATCCGGGCCCCGAACACCGGGGGCGCGGCGGCCATCGGAGCGGCAGCGGCAATCGGCGCCGTAACCGTCAGGGATGTCATGCAGGCAAACTCCGGAGGGAAAAATACCGGAGCATCTTAGTAAGGCTTAGAGCTGACGAAAATTGACTTGTTGGCAGCTTATAAGTGCGTCAGACGCAATCGTCAGGGCTGCGCCGCCATCCAGGTTTCGTCGCAGCAGGTCTTGAGAGTTTCCCGTAGCCAGCGGTGGGCCGGATCCTTGTCGAAACGCGGGTGCCAGGCCTGGGTCAGCATCAGCGTCGGCAACGGGATCGGCAGGTCGAACGAGCGCAGCTTCAATCCCAGTCGCCGCACGCTGAGCAGCGCTTCCTTGGGCACCGGCAGGATCAGGTCGGAGTCCGGCAGGGCGAACATCGCCGCATGGAAACTCGGTGCGATCACCGCCACTCGCCGCTCCAGGCCCAGAGCATTCAGCGCAGTGTCGATAGGCCCACGGGCGATGCCCCGGCGGGACATGCTGATGTGGGAAAAACCGGCGTAGCGCTCTGCGGTGATCTCGCCATCCAGCAGCGGGTGATCTTCACGCACCAGACCGACGAAGTGGGTGGAAAACAGGTTCTGTATTTTGACTTCCGGCGTCACCGGACGCGTGTTGCTGACACTCAGATCGATCCGCCCTTCGCGCAAGGCTTCATCGTCGCCGTCACCCTCGGGAACGAAGCGCAATTCACAGTGCGGCGCCAGTTGATCGAGGGTGTCGAACAGCTTGCCGCCGTACACGCCGACGAAAAAATCGTTGGCGCGAATGCTGAAACGCCGGCGCAGGGTGCCTAGTTCCACCGCATCCGCCGAGCGAAACAGCAGCGCCGCCTGCTCGACCACATCGCGCACCTGTTCGCGCAGTTCCAGCGCCTTGGGCGTCGGCACCAGACCCCGGCCGGCACGCACCAGAATCGGATCACCAATGGCTTCGCGGATTCGCGTCAGCGTACGGCTCATGGCCGCCGGGCTGAGGTTCATCCGCCGCGCGGCGCCGACCACGCTGCCCTCGTCGAGCAAGGCGTCGAGGGCGACCAACAGGTTCATGTCCGGGAGTTGCATGCTGAGCACTCGTGACCGATCAGAATTGATTCGGACGCAATGCTAGCAGATCAAACAATCAGCGCTGCATTCCCCAGCGTTTCACCGTCACCCGCTCCAGCGTGTCGAACACCAGGTTCTCCACCAGCAGACCGATGAGGATCACCACGGCCAGACCGGCAAACACCTTGTCGGTATACAGCTCGTTGCGGTTCTGGAAGATGTACCAGCCCAGACCACCCTTGCCGCTGGTGGCACCGAACACCAGTTCGGCGGCGATCAGGGTGCGCCAGGCGAAGGCCCAGCCGATTTTCAGCCCGGCAAGGATCGACGGCAGCGCCGCCGGAATCAGGATGAACAGCACAAAGCGCATGCCCTTCAAACCGTAGTTGCGCCCCGCCATGCGCAGGGTTTCCGAGACGCCGAGAAACCCGGCGTAAGTATTCAGCGCCAGCGCCCACAACACCGAATGCACCAGCACGAAAATCAGGCTGTTCTGGCCCAGGCCGAACCACAGCAACGCCAGCGGCAACAGCGCAATGGCCGGCAACGGATTGAACATCGAGGTCAGGGTGCTCAGCAAATCCCGGCCAAACTGGGTCGAGACCGCCAGCGTGGTCAGGGCGAAGGCCAGGACGATACCAATCAAGTAACCCTTGAGCAGCACCACCAGCGAGATCCACACCTTGCCCAGCAGTTCACCGCTGAGCAGGCCGTCGTACAGCGCATGACTGGTCTGCAAAAAGCTCGGCAGCAACAGATCATTGTTCTGCACCCGAGCCACCACTTCCCAGAGCACCGCGAGCAGAATCAGGATCACGCTTTTGCGCAGCCAGCCCTGCTGCCACAGGCGCTGGCCCAGCGGTAATTCGCGCTCCACCGGCACGCTGGTCAGCGGCTGCAAATCAATTTCGAATTCTTGACGTACGGATGATGAATGGCTCATCGGGCGATCCTCCGGGTGGCTCAATAAGCGATGCGAATGTCGTTGAAATCGTGCTCGCGCTCGGTTTCCGGCGACTGCCCTTCATCGAACAGCAGCCGATGAATGCGCCGCGCCGATTCCTGGAACGCCACACCGCCGAGGCTTTGCAGATCGTATTGATGACTGTGCACTTCCGCCCTCACCCGCCCCGGATGCGGCGACAGCAGCAGGATGCGATTGCCGACCACCAGCGCTTCTTCAATCGAGTGAGTGACGAACAGCAAGGTGAAACGCACCTCCTCCCAGAGCAGCAGCAATTCCTCCTGCATCTTGCGCCGGGTCAGGGCATCCAGCGCAGCGAATGGCTCGTCCATCAGCAGGATTTTCGGCTGCATCGCCAGCGCCCGGGCAATCGCCACCCGCGCCTTCATGCCGCCGGACAAGGTGTGCGGATAGGCATCGGCGAACGCCGCCAGACCGACTTTTTCCAGATAATGCAGGGCGCGCTCCTCGGCTTCCTTTTTCTTCAAGGTGCGCGAGGCCAGCAGCGGAAACATCACGTTCTGTTTGACGGTTTTCCACGGTGGCAGTTGATCGAACTCCTGAAACACCACGATCCGGTCCGGCCCCGGCGCGTCGACGCGCTGACCTTGCAGACGGATCTCGCCCTCGCACGGCGCAATGAACCCGGCGACGGCTTTGAGCAAGGTTGATTTGCCGCAACCGGACGGGCCGAGCAACACGAAGCGGTCCTGTTGATCGACTTCGAAACTGACTTGGTGGGTAGCACGCACGACGCGTTGCGGCGTGCGGTATTCGAGGCTGACCTGGTCGACCGCCAACAGCGCCTGCGCTGTGGCGATCGGGTTGCTGGCCGCGTGGCCTTGCAAGGGGGCGTTCATGTCGATCAGCTCCCTTGCAGCGGTTTGGCGTCCTGGAAGAAGTAGTCCTTCCACGATTCAGGTTTGTTCTTGATCGCGCCGACGCGGTAGAGGAACTCGGCGAGCGGGTAGGTGTTTTTCGGTGTGACGCTGAATTCGAACTGCGGGTTGTCGATGATTTTCAGCAGCTCGGCACGGTCGATCTTGGCCTTGGTCACGCGGATGTAAGTGTCCGCCGCCGCACCTTTATCGTTCTGCGCAAATTGCGCGGCTTCAGTCAGGGCTTCAACGAACGCCTTGTAGGTCTTCGGGTTGTCGTTGCGGAATTTCTCGGTGGCAAACAGCACGGTCGGCGAGTTCGGCCCGAGCACGTCATAGGAGTTGAGCACCACGTGCACGTTCGGGTTCTGCAGCGCCTGATCCTGGAATGGCGGATTAGAGAAATGCCCGGTCAGCTCGGTGCCGCCGGCGATCAACGCAGCGGTGGCGTCCGGGTGCGGGACGGCGATGGTGTACTTGTCGAGGCGATTGAATTCCTTGTCGCCCCACTGTTTGGCGGCCGCGTATTGCAGGAAGCGCGACTGCACCGAGACGCCCACCGCCGGCACCGCGATGCGATCCTTCTCGGTGAAGTCGGCGATGGTCTTGACCTTTGGATTGTTGCTGACGAGGTAATACGGGAAGTTGCCCAGCGAGGCCACGGCCTTGACGTTCTGCTTGCCATGGGTGCGATCCCAGATGGTCAGCAACGGCCCGACGCCAGCGCCGGCAATGTCGATGGAGCCGGAAAGCAGCGCATCATTGACCGCCGCGCCACCCGACAACTGAGTCCAGTCGACCTTGATGTCGAGCCCTTCCTGCTTGCCGTACTTCTCGATCAGTCCCTGATCGCGCACCACGTTGAGCAATAAATAGACAATGCCGAACTGTTCGGCGATGCGGATTTCACCTTCGGCGTGGGCCACGGTCGGCGCCACCAGGCTGCCGGCGATCAGGCTGAAACCGAGGCCGATGGCAGCCGCCAGCGGCGCGAATGGAAGACGTTTTGACATGATCGGATCTCCGGCAAATCAGAAAGGCGCGTCGCCCTGGATGGTGGTGCGATACAGCTTGCGGCGCAGGTGCGCAGGGCAACCGGCGGCAAGGTGGATCAGCGAACGGTTGTCCCAGAACACCAGGTCGTGGGGCTGCCATTGATGGCGATAGATGTTCTGCGGCAGCACGCTGTGGGCGTAGAGCTCGTCGAGCAGTTGTTTGCTCTCGCCCTCCGGCAGGCCGACGATGCGGGTGGTGAAGCCTTCGCTGACGAACAACGCCTTGCGGCCGTTTTCCGGGTGGGTGCGGACCACCGGGTGCACGACCTCGGCGACCTGGGCCAATTGCTCCGGGGTCAGGGTCGGGCGCCAGTTGCCTTCGAATTTGGTTTCGCTGTAACGCGCGGTGTAGGAATGCGCAGCCGAACGGCCTTCGACGGCTTTGCGTAGCGCGTCGGGCAGGCTGTCCCAGGCTTTGTGCATGTCGGCAAACAGCGTGTCGCCGCCTTCGGACGGCAGCTCCTGGGCGTGCAGCATCGAGCCGAGGCTCGGCAGCTCTTTATAGGAAAGGTCCGAGTGCCAGAACTTGCCGGCATCGCCGAGGCCGATGTTCTGGCCGTTCTCGACGATGTTGGAAACGATGAGGATTTCCGGGTGATTGGCCAGCAGGAACTGCTTGAGCACATGGATCTGCAACACGCCGAAGCGGCGGCTGAAGTCGATCTGTTGTTGCGGGGTGATGCGCTGGTCGCGGAACACCACCACATGGTGATCAAGGTGCGCGCGGTGGATGCGGGCGAAGTCTTCATCGTTGACCGGACGGGTCAGGTCGAGGCCGATGATTTCGGCGCCGACGGCACCGCTGAACGGGCGGATTTCGAAGGTTTGCGGCGCGACAGTCGCGGCGCTTGGGGTAGCAGTAGCTGCGGACATCAATCAATCTCCCACGCACGGCACGCTCAAGGGCGCGCGCGTCGATCAGAAACTCACGCTGGATTGCGTGTGGGTTCGTGTCGTGCGGCGCGCCGATTGGTCGGCAGGTACGCAGGAGGTCGACTTTATAGCTATAAGAAGCGGAATTTAAATACCGTTAGCGAATAACGATATGGCGATTGCTTTGGAATGGACTGGATGGTGAGTGACCATTTGTGTCACTTCTGGACGGGATGTGTTGTTGCGACGGACGCCATCGCGAGTCCCGCGAAGGCGTCCGTGAAGGCTTATCGCTCGTGCAACGCCTCGGCCCGCGCCCGGATGATCGGTTTGAGCAGGTAGCTCAGCACGGTCTTCTTGCCGGTGATGATATCCACCGACGCCACCATCCCCGGGATGATCAGCAACGGCTTCTCGTCAGTGCCGAGATGGCTGCGATCGGTGCGCAGCTTGATGATGTAGTAGGTGGTTTTCTTGTCTTCGTCGGTGATGGTGTCGGCACCGATTTGCTCGAGCTTGGCCTTCAGACCACCGTAGATGGTGTAGTCATACGCGGTGAATTTCACCGTGGCTTCCTGGCCCGGATGCAGGAACGCGATGTCCTGCGGACGGATCTTCGCTTCGACCAGCAAGGTGTCGTCCAGCGGCACGATTTCCAGCAAATCGCTGCCCGGCTGGATCACGCCGCCGATGGTGTTGACCAGCATCTTGTTGACGATGCCGCGCACCGGCGAGGTGACGAGCGTCCGGCTGACCCGGTCTTCCAGCGCCTTGCCGGTGGCCTGGGCCTTGTTCAGGTCGGTGCGGGCTTCGTTGAGCTGAGTCAGGGCTTCGCTGCGGAATTTGCCGCGAGTTTCGTCGATCTTGCGCTGTACTTCCTTGATCGCCGATTCGGCACGCGGGATCGCCAGTGTGGTGGCGTCGAGCTGACCACGGGTTTCCACTTCTGCACGCTTGAGTCGCAGCACTTCCACCGGCGACACCGCGCCCTGGGCCACGAGCGGCTCGGACATGTTGATTTCCTGGCGTTGCAGGCCGAGTTGCTGGCGGTACTGCGCCTGCTTCGAGGTGAACTCGCGCAACTCTTGCTGACGCTGGATCAACTGCTCCTGCAAGCCGCCGACTTCATCGTGCAATTGCTGACGACGGCTGACGTACAGCGATTCTTCGCTCTTGGCCTGACCCGGTACGGCTTTGAGCACGTCCTCCGGGAAATTCAGCGGACGGTCATCGACTTCGGCGCTCAGGCGCTCGACCCGCAGCAGCATCGACAGGCGATCGGCTTCGGTTTCGCCGACGTTGGAAGCGAATCGCGTGTCGTCCAGGCGAACCAGCGGGGCGCCGGCTTCGACAATCTGGCCTTCCTTGACGAACAGCTCGGAGACGATACCGCCCTCAAGGTTCTGGATTTTCTGGATCTTCGACGAGGGAATCGCCTTGCCGTCGCCCTTGGTCACTTCGTCGATGACGGCGAAGTTGGCCCACAGCATCAGGAACACGAAGAAACCGATGATCGCCCAGATCGTCAGCCGCACCACACGCGGCGCGTCCTCGATCAAGGCCTTGTTGACCTCCGGCAGCGGCTGGCCCTGCAGCGATGCAGAGCCTTTGAAGTAGCGACGGATCGAATCCTTGAAACCCGACTTAAGCAACACTGATCTGCCCCTTCTTCAACGCTTCCATCACGGCGGCTTTCGGGCCATCGGCGAGAATCTGCCCGCGGTCGATCACCAGCAGACGATCCACCAGCGACAGCAGCGACGCCCGGTGCGTCACCAGCACCACGGTCTTGTTTTCAACGACTGCAGCCAGGCGTTGCTTGAGGCGCTCTTCGCCGGTGTTGTCCATGGCGCTGGTCGGTTCGTCGAGCAGCAGGATCGGCGGATTGAGCAACAGCGCCCGGGCCAGGGCGACGTTCTGCCGCTGGCCGCCGGACAGGTTCTGCCCGCGCTCGCCGACTTGCAGTTCATAACCCTGCGGGTGCAGGCGGGCGAATTCATGCACGCCGGCCAGTTCGGCGGCTTGCAGCACCAGCTCGTCCTCGACGTAACGGGCGCCGGAAATCAGGTTGTCACGCAGGGTGCCGGCCAGCAGCTGGATGTCCTGCGGCACGTAGCCGATGTTGTAGCGCAACTCGCTGACGTCGATCTGACGGATGTCGACACCGTCCACCAGCAACGCGCCGTCGTCCGGCTGATACAGGCCGACCAGCAGTTTGGCCAGCGAGCTCTTGCCCGAGCCGCTGCGGCCGATGATGCCGATCTTCTCGCCGGGACGGATCACCAGGTTGATGTTTTTCAGCGCCGGGTTCTGTTGATCCGGGTAGGTGAAGTTGAGCTGACGGCATTCGATCGCACCTTGCAGCACCTTGCGGCTCAGCGGGCGTTCTTCGAAATTGCGTTCCTGCGGCAGCTCCATCATCTGGTCGACCGAGGTCATGGTCACCCGCGCCTGCTGATAACGGGTCAGCAGACCGGACAGCGACGCCAGCGGGCTCAGTGCGCGGCCACTGAGCATGTAGCAGGCAATCAGACCGCCCATGCTCAGGTTGCCGGCGATGATCTGGTACACGCCGAAAACGATCATGATCACCCCGGCCAGTTGCTGGATCAGCAGGGTGATGTTCATCGCCAGGCCGGAGAGCATTTTCACCCGCAGTTCGAGGCGGCTGAGAGTGCCAATGGTTTGTTCCCATTGGTACTGGCGTTCGCTTTCGGCGTTGTTGACCTTCACCGCGTCGAGGCCGGCGAGGGTTTCGATCAGGCTCGACTGACGCTCGGCCCCCAGCGCCATGGTGCGCTCCATGGTTGCCACCAGCGGTTTTTGCAGTGCGTAGCCGATCAGCAGCGCAATCGGGAAGGCCAGCACCGGAATCCACACCAGATGCCCGCCGAGAATCGCGATGACGATGAAGATCAGGAGGGTGAACGGCAGGTCGATCAGGCTGGTCAGGGTCAGCGAGGCGAGGAAGTCGCGCAGGCTCTGGAACTCATGGATGTTCTGGGCAAAGCTGCCGACCCGCGCCGGCCGGTATTTCATGGCCATGCCGACAATGCGTTCGAACAGCGTGGCGGAGATGATCAGGTCGGTTTTCTTGCCGGCCAGATCCAGGCACAGGCTGCGCAGGCTCTTGAGGATCAGATCGAAGATGTAGGCGCCGGTGATGCCCAGCGCGAGGACCCACAGGGTCGCTTCGGCCTGGTTCGGCACTACGCGGTCGTAGACGTTCATCACGAACAGCGGCGCGGCCATGGCGATGATGTTGATCAGGAAACTGGCGGCGATGGCGTCGACGTACAGCCAGCGCGAACGCTTGAGGGTGTCGCGGAACCACGAGCGTGCACGCGGGATCAGCGTGCCATGGTTGACGTCGAATTTGTGCTGGGGTTGGGCGAAGAACACTTTGCCGAGGTAGTCGTCGGCCAGCAGCTCACGGTTGACCAGGGATTCGCCGCCGTCGGTTTCGCTGAGCAGCACCCGGGCTTCGTTCTCACCCTGCCAGCCGAGCAGGACAGCGCTGCGACCATCCTTGAGCAGCAACAGCGCCGGCATGGCGATGGCCGGAATCTCTTCCAGCTTGCGTTGCAGCACCCGTCCCTGCAGCCCGGCGCGCGCCGCCGCACGGGGCAGCAGCTCGACACTCAGGCGTTGCTTGGGCAGCGGCAGACCGGTGGTCAGCATCGCCGCGCTGGCGGGTTTCTGGTGCAGCATGCAAAGGGCGAGCAGACCATCCAGTAACGGATCGTCGTGCAACGCGCGTGGATCATGACTGAGATGAACTCGACTGACTTCTGATTCCACGCTCGACACTCTTTAACAGTTGAAAAGGGACAACTCAATTCATCCCGGGCAGTTGAACCTTGGGCTTCACGTCGTTCTGCACAACGGATGCCATCGGTGCGACCACTCCCTGGCTCTTGAGCAACTCGCCCATGGTCGCCTTGATTCGGTACTGAGTAAATAACTGAATGTTTTTGATCTCGGCCAGACGGCGCGAAGCGGTGAACAGTTCGTTTTCACTGTCGAGCAAATCCAGCAGGGTTCGTTCGCCGAGGCTGAACTGACGCTGGTAAGCGGTACGCACCGAGGTGCTGTGATCAACGTACTGCTGAGCGATCGGCACCTGGGCGTTGGCGTTGTTCAAGGCGTTCCAGGCCAGGCCCAGTTCTTCGTTCAACTGACGCAGGGCGTTGTTGCGAATGTCCAGCGCCTGGTTCGACAGGTAGGACTTGGATTCCAGGTCAGCCTTGTTGCTGCCACCGGAGTACAGGTTGAAGCGCATGCGCAGCATCGCCTGCCATTCATTGTTGTGACCGTTCTGACCGTCGAGGTCGTTGTCGGCGGTGCGGCCCAGTTCGGCGTCGAAACGTGGGTAGAAGGTCGACTTGGCGGTTTCGTACTGCTTCTCGGCAGCAGCGATGTCGGATTCGGCCGAGCGCAGGATCGGGCTGTTTTCCAGCATCTGCTGGCGCGCTTCATTAAGGTTGGCCGGCATCATCGCCATGAACGGCGCCGGACGCTCCAGTTGATCGGGCATCTGGCCGACGGCGCTGAGGAAGTTGGTTTCCGAGTCGGCGAGGTTGGTCTGCTCGGTCAGCAGATTGTTGCGGGCCTGGGCCATCCGCGCTTCGGCCTGGTCGAGGTCGGCACCGCTGCCGACGCCGCGCTGGGTGCGCAACTGGATCTGGTCGTAGATACGCTGGTGGCTCTTGAGGTTTTCCTCGGCCAGGCGCACGAACTCGCGACGGGTCAACACGTCCAGGTAAACCTGGGCCACGGTCAGCGCGGTGCGTTCGGAGGTGCCCAGCAAGGAGTAGGCGCGGGAGTTGACGGTGGCTTGTTGACGCCCGACTTCGCTGGACGTCGCAAAACCGTCAAAAACCATTTGCGACAGGCGCACACTCGACTCGCCGCGATTCAGGGTTTCCCAGTGATTGCCGCCACCGTTGGCACGGGTGGTGACGCTGTCGGTGCCTTCACGGCCATAACCGCCGAGCAGATCGACCTTGGGCAGGTATCCACCTTTGGCAGCCTTTAACTGATAATCCGCAGCCAATCGACTGTTGACCCCTGCCTGGATTTCCGGATGGACATCCAGTGCCTGTTGCATGGCTTCCGGTAAGGATTGTGCTTGTGCAAAAGAGGCGGCGAGAGCGAAGGGTAGAGCCTTGAGCAGGTGCGAACGCATGGTAAAGATTTCCCAGAACTTCTTGTCTTGAATCACAGCAAAATGGCGAGCTGCGTCGGAAGATGGCAACCGGAATGACCGTATGTCGGAAAGTTTAAAACCGGAACTGGATCACACGCTGAAGGCAGGTCGCCGCATAAATATCAATGTGACATTACTGGGGCGATTGTTTAGGATGGCTCCCAGAAGGTCAATAGTTTGGCATAAACTTAATAGCGAAAGAATCTAGCCAAAATATTGACGAAGATCAGCGTCAAACTTGATTCACATTTTTTTAAAAGTACGTCCAGACTGAATCGGCGCAGAAAGCCATCAGGTCTATGGAAGTCAACTGAACGTGACACCCGGAGAGTCTTCAATGAGCAGTGTTGTTGCCATCGTCAAAAGCATTGTCGGTCAGGTTTTCGTGGTGTCCCCAGAGGGCGTCCGTCGCGTACTCGTTGAAGGCGACCGCTTGTTCGTCGGTGATCAGGTCGATACCGGCGTTTCCGGCGCGGTGTCCCTGGAACTGGCCGATGGCCGCACCCTGGACCTGGGCCGCGACACGCAGTGGAGCGCCAGCACTCCGGACTCCAGCACCGATCTGGCCGAGGCCACTGCGCAAGCCGCGCCGTCCGTTGCAGAACTGCAACAAGCCATCGCCGCCGGCGCTGACCCGACCACCGCCCTTGAAGCCACCGCTGCCGGCCCGAGCGCCGCAGGCACGGGCGGTGCTGCCGGTGGCGGCCACAGTTTCGTGATGCTCGATGCGACCGCGGGCCGTGTCGACCCGACCATCGGCTTCCCGACCGCAGGCATCAACTCCGGTGGCCAGGCCGCCCAGAACATCACCGGTGGCCAGACCACCGACACCACCACCAACGCCCTGCGCGACTCGACCCTGAGCCTCAGCGCCACGCCGACCATCACCGAAGCCGGCGGCGTGCTGGTGTACACCGCGACCCTGACCCAGGCGCCGCTGACCGACCTGACCATCACCCTGTCCAACGGCTCGGTGATCGTGATTCCGGCAGGCTCCACCACCGGCACCGTCAACGTGCCACTGGCACCGAACGATACGGTCTACAACGACCCGACCCAGATCAACGTGACCGTCACCGGCACCACCGGTGGCAACGGCATTACCGTCACCGTGCCGACCACCCCGGCCGTGACCCAGGTCACCGATACCATCGACACCACCACCGTCACCCTGACGGCGGGCAACAGCGTCACCGAAGGTGGCCAGATCACCTATACCGCGACACTGACCAACCCGGCGCAGACACCGGTCACCGTCACCCTGTCCAACGGCTCGACCATCACCATCGGCGCCGGCCAGACCACCGGCACCGTCAACGTGCCGACCGCGCCGAATGACGTCTATAACAACGGCAGCACCGTCACTACCACGATTACGGGCGCAACCGGCGGCAACTTCGAAAACCTGGTGCCGAACCCGACGCCGGCCGTCACCACGATTGTGGACTCGATCGACACCACCGGTTTGACCCTGACAGCCACCGGCACCGTGGTCGAAGGCGGCCAGATCACCTACACCGCGACCTTGACCAACCCGGCACAGACGCCGGTGACCGTCACCCTGTCGAACGGCTCGACCATCACCATCGAAGCCGGCAAGACCAGCGGCAGCGTCAACGTGCCGACCGCACCGAATGACGTCTACAACAACGGTGGCACCGTCAGCACCACGATTACCGGCGCTACCGGCGGCAACTTCGAAAACCTGGTACCGAACACAACGCCGGCGACCACCACGGTCACCGACTCTATCGACACCACCAACCTGTCGCTGAGCGCTACCGGTTCCGTGGCTGAAGGCGGTTCGATCGTCTACACCGCGACCCTGACCAATCCGGCCGGCACCCCGGTGACCGTGACGTTGAGCAACGGCTCCGTCATCACCATCGAAGCGGGCAAAACCACTGGCACTGTGACCGTTCCGGCGCCTGCCGATGACGTTTACAAGGATGCGGGCAAAGTTGAAGTCAGCATTACCGGTACCACTGGCGGCAATTTCGAGAACCTGGTGCCGAGCACCGTTCCGGCCGTCACCGAAGTCACCGACACCATCGATACCACTACGGTCAAACTGACCGCGACCGAGTCGGCGGCTGAAGGCGGTACTGTCACTTATACCGCTACGGTGGGCGCGCCAGTGACCGGTTCGCCGGTCACCGTCACTTTGGCCAACGGCCAGACCATCACCATCGAAGTCGGCAAAACCACCGGTACCGTGACCACCACCGCGCCGAACGATGCGTTGAACGGTCATGAGCCACTGAGCAACTCGATCACTGGCGTAACGGGCGGCAACTACGAGAACCTCGTAGCCGACAAGACCCCGGTCAGCACCACCGTGACCGATACCGTCGACACCACCAACCTGACCCTGAGCGCTACCGGCTCTGTGGCTGAGGGCGGTTCGATCGTCTACACCGCAACCCTGACCAACCCGGCCGGCACCCCGGTGACCGTGACGTTGAGCAACGGCTCCGTCATCACCATCGAGGCCGGTAAAACAACTGGCACCGTAACGGTTCCTGCGCCAGCCGATGACGTCTACAAAGATGCCGGCAAAGTCGAAGTGACCATCAAGGACGCTTCCGGTGGCAACTTCGAGAATCTGGTGCCAAGCACTGTTCCGGCCGTCACCGAAGTCACCGATACCATCGACACTTCGACCGTCAAACTGACGGCTGATACGTCGGTCGCGGAAGGCGGCACTGTCACCTACACCGCCACGGTGAGTGCACCGGTCACCGGCTCGCCAGTGACTGTCACTTTGGCCAACGGTCAGTCGATCACCATCGAAGTCGGCAAGACTACCGGTACCGTGACCACCACGGCGCCAAACGATGTGCTGACCGGCCAGGCGCCGCTGAGCAACTCGATCACCGGCGTTTCCGGTGGCAACTACGAAAACCTCGTGGCCGACAAAACGCCGGTCAGCACCACCGTGACCGATACCGTCGACACTACCAACCTGACCTTGAGCGCCACTGGCTCCGTGGCCGAAGGTGGTTCGATCGTTTACACCGCTACATTGACCAACCCGGCCGGTACGCCGGTGACCGTGACCCTGAGCAATGGCTCGGTGATCACCATTGAAGCGGGTAAAACCACCGGCACCGTGACGGTTCCAGCCCCTGCCGATGACGTCTACAAAGATGCCGGCAAAGTCGAAGTGACCATCAAGGACACTTCCGGCGGCAACTTCGAGAACCTGGTGCCAAGCACCGTTCCGGCCGTCACTGAAGTCACTGACACCATCGACACGACGACCGTGAAGCTGACCGCTTCCGAAACCGCTGCTGAAGGTGGCACTGTCACCTACACCGCGACCGTGGGCGCGCCTGTGACCGGCTCGCCAGTGACGGTCACTTTGGCCAATGGCCAGACCATCACCATCGAAGTCGGCAAGACCACTGGCACCGTGATCACCACGGCACCGAACGATGCATTGAACGGTCATGAGCCACTGAGCAACTCGATCACTGGCGTGACTGGCGGCAACTACGAAAACCTCGTGGCCGACAAGACTCCGGTCAGCACCACCGTGACCGATACTGTCGACACCACCAACCTGACGCTGACCGCGACTGGAACCGTGGCCGAGGGCGGTTCGATTGTTTACACCGCGACCCTGACCAACCCGGCCGGCACGCCAGTGACCGTGACGTTGAGCAACGGCTCCGTCATCACTATCGAAGCGGGTAAAACCACTGGCACCGTGACCGTTCCAGCACCTGCTGATGACGTCTACAAAGACGCCGGCAAAGTCGAAGTGACCATCAAGGATGCGTCCGGCGGCAACTTCGAGAACCTGGTGCCAAGCACCGTTCCAGCCGTCACCGACGTCACCGATACCATCGACACCACCACGGTGAAGCTGACCGCAACCGAATCCGCTGCTGAAGGCGGCACCGTCACCTACACCGCCACAGTGGGCGCGCCAGTGACCGGTTCACCAGTCACCGTGACCCTGGCCAATGGTCAGTCGATCACCATCGAAGTCGGCAAAACCACCGGCACCGTGACCACCACCGCGCCGAACGATGCGTTGAACGGTCATGAGCCACTGAGCAACTCGATCACTGGCGTGAGCGGCGGCAACTACGAAAACCTCGTGGCCGACAAGACGCCGGTCAGCACCACCGTGACCGATACCGTCGACACCACCAATCTGTCGCTGACCGCGACTGGCTCCGTGGCCGAGGGCGGTTCGATTGTTTACACCGCGACCCTGACCAATCCGGCCGGCACCCCGGTAACCGTGACGTTGAGCAATGGCTCCGTCATCACCATCGAAGCTGGCAAGACCACGGGCACCGTGACCGTTCCGGCTCCGGCCGATGACGTCTACAAGGACGCCGGCAAAGTTGAAGTGACCATCAAGGACGCTTCCGGCGGCAACTTCGAAAACCTGGTGCCAAGCACTGTTCCGGCCGTAACCGAAGTCACCGATACCATCGACACCTCGACCGTGAAGTTGAGCGCCGATACGTCCGTAGCCGAAGGTGGCACCGTCACCTACACGGCCACCGTTGGTGCCCCAGTGACGGGTTCGCCGGTTGTCGTGACCCTGGCCAACGGCCAGACCATCACCATCGAAGTCGGCAAAACCACCGGTACCGTCACCACCACCGCGCCGAACGATGCGTTGAACGGCCATGAACCACTGAGCAACTCGATCACTGGCGTTTCCGGTGGCAACTACGAAAACCTCGTGGCTGACAAAACCCCGGTTTCGACTACGGTCACCGACACTGTCGACACCACTAATCTGTCGCTGACCGCGACTGGCTCGGTGGCCGAAGGCGGTTCGATCGTCTACACCGCGACCCTGACCAACCCCGCAGGCACTCCGGTGACCGTGACGTTGAGCAACGGCTCCGTCATTACCATCGAAGCGGGCAAAACCACCGGCACCGTGACCGTTCCGGCCCCTGCCGATGACGTCTACAAAGACGCCGGCAAGGTCGAAGTCACCATCAAGGATGCGTCCGGCGGCAACTTCGAGAACCTGGTGCCAAGCACCGTTCCGGCCGTCACTGAAGTCACTGACACCATCGACACCACCACGGTCAAACTGACCGCGACCGAGTCGGCAGCTGAAGGTGGCACCGTCACTTACACCGCGACTGTGGGCGCACCCGTGACCGGTTCTCCGGTCACCGTGACGCTGGCTAATGGTCAGTCGATCACCATCGAAGTCGGCAAGACCACTGGCACCGTGACCGCCACCGCGCCGAACGACGCGTTGAACGGTCACGAGCCACTGAGCAACTCGATCACTGGCGTGAGCGGCGGCAATTACGAGAATCTGGTTGCTGACAAAACCCCTGTTTCGACCACGGTTACCGACACCGTCGACACTACCAATCTGACGCTGAGCGCCACCGATTCTGTAGCTGAAGGCGGTTCGATCGTCTACACCGCGACCCTGACCAACCCGGCCGGCACCCCGGTGACCGTGACGTTGAGCAACGGCTCCGTCATCACCATCGAGGCCGGTAAAACCACCGGCACCGTCAGCGTTCCGGCACCGGCCGATGACGTCTACAAAGACGCCGGTAAAGTCGAAGTGACCATCAAGGATGCAACCGGCGGCAACTTCGAGAACCTGGTTCCGAGCACTGTTCCGGCCGTCACCGAAGTCACCGACACCATCGACACCACCACGGTCAAACTGACCGCGACTGAATCGGCAGCTGAAGGCGGCACCGTCACTTACACCGCCACCGTCGGCGCGCCTGTCACCGGTTCGCCTGTGACTGTGACCCTGTCCAACGGACAGTCGATCACCATCGAAGTCGGCAAAACCACCGGCACCGTCACCACCACAGCACCTAACGACGCGCTGAACGGCCATGCACCGCTGACAAACGCGATCACCGACGTTTCCGGTGGCAACTACGAAAACCTCGTGGCTGACAAAACCCCGGTCAGCACCACCGTGACCGACACCGTCGACACCACCAACCTGACCCTGAGCGCCACTGGCTCGGTGGCCGAGGGTGGTTCGATCATTTACACCGCGACCCTGACCAATCCGGCCGGCACCCCGGTGACCGTGACCCTGTCGAACGGCGCCGTGATCACCATCGAGGCCGGCAAAACTACCGGCACCGTCAGCGTTCCGGCACCGGCCGATGACGTCTACAAAGATGCAGGCAAAGTCGAAGCAACCATTTCGACCGCCACCGGCGGCAACTTCGAGAACCTGGTGCCAAGCACCGTTCCGGCCGTCACCGAAGTGACCGATACCATCGACACCTCGACCGTCAAACTGACCGCGACCGAGTCGGCAGCTGAAGGCGGCACCGTCACCTACACCGCAACGGTTGGCGCACCTGTGACTGGCTCGCCGGTCACCGTGACCCTGGCCAACGGTCAGTCGATCACCATCGAAGTCGGCAAAACCACCGGCACCGTGACCACCACCGCACCGAACGACGCACTCAACGGTCACGAACCGCTGACCAACTCGATCACTGGCGTGAGCGGCGGCAACTACGAGAACCTCGTAGCCGACAAGACACCGGTCAGCACCACCGTGACCGACACTGTCGACACCACCAACCTGACCCTGAGCGCGACGCCGGCAGTCAACGAAGGTGGCCAGATCACCTACACCGCGACCCTGACCAACGCCGCCGGCACCCCGGTGACCGTGACGTTGAGCAACGGCGCCGTGATCACCATCGAGGCCGGCAAAACCACCGGCACCGTGACCGTCGATGCACCGAAGGACGACGTCTACAAGGACGCCGGCACCGTCGAAACGACCATCAAGGGCGCGACCGGTGGCGACTTCGAAAACCTGGTCACCAGCACCACCCCGGCGGTCACCACCGTCAATGACACCATCGACACGTCCACCGTGTCGCTGACCGCTACCGCCAATGTCGCCGAAGGCGAAACCGTGGTCTACACCGCGACCGTGACGGCGCCAGTGACCGGCTCGCCGGTCGTCGTGACCCTGTCCAACGGCCAGACCATCACCATCGCCGTCGGCGAGACCACCGGCACCGTGAACTTCGTCGCGCCGAACAGCCCGCTGGCTGGCGGCAGTTCGCTGAGCGTGACCATCGACAAGGCCACCGGTGGCAACTACGAAAACCTGGCGGTCGACAGCAAACCGGCAAACACCTCGGTGTCGGACACCGTCGACACGACCAACCTGAACCTGACGGCCACCGATTCGGTCGCCGAGGGTGGCTCGATTGTCTACACCGCCACCCTGACCAACCCGGCTGGTACGCCGGTGACCGTGACCCTGTCGAACGGCGCGGTGATCACCATCGAAGCCGGCAAGACCACTGGCACCGTGACCGTTCCGGCTCCTGCGGACGATGTGTACAAGGATGCCGGCAAAGTCGAGGCAACCATTTCGACCGCCACCGGTGGCGGTTTCGAGAACCTGGTGCCAAGCACCGTTCCAGCCGTGACCAACGTCACCGACACCATCGACACCACCACGGTGAAACTCACCGCGACCGAGTCGGCGGCTGAAGGCGGCACTGTCACTTACACCGCGACTGTGGGTGCGCCTGTGACTGGCTCGCCGGTGACCGTGACCCTGTCGAACGGTCAGTCGATCACCATCGAAGTCGGCAAGACCACCGGCACCGTCACCACCACCGCGCCGAACGATGCACTCAACGGTCACGCGCCGCTGACCAACGCGATCACTGGCGTGACGGGCGGCAATTACGAGAACCTCGTAGCTGACAAGACCCCGGTCAGCACCACCGTGACTGACACCGTCGACACTACCAACCTGACCCTGAGCGCCACTGGCTCCGTGGCCGAGGGTGGTTCGATCGTCTACACCGCGACCCTGACCAACCCAGCCGGCACTCCGGTGACCGTGACCCTGTCGAACGGCGCTGTCATCACCATCGAAGCCGGTAAAACCACCGGCACCGTCAGCGTTCCGGCTCCGGCCGATGACGTCTACAAAGATGCGGGTAAAGTCGAAGCAACCATTTCGACGGCCACGGGCGGCAACTTCGAGAACCTGGTGCCGAGCACCGTTCCGGCCGTAACCCAGGTCACCGACACCATCGACACCACCACGGTGAAACTCACCGCGACCGAGTCGGCGGCTGAAGGCGGCACTGTCACTTACACCGCGACTGTTGGCGCGCCTGTGACTGGCTCGCCAGTGACCGTGACCCTGTCGAACGGTCAGTCGATCACCATCGAAGTCGGCAAAACCACCGGTACCGTGACCACCACCGCACCGAACGATGCGTTGAACGGTCATGCACCGCTGACCAATGCGATCACCGACGTAACGGGCGGCAACTACGAAAACCTCGTAGCTGACAAAACCCCGGTCAACACCACCGTGACTGACACCGTCGACACCACCAACCTGTCGCTGACCGCGACCGGCACCGTGGCCGAGGGTGGCTCGATCGTTTACACCGCCACCTTGACCAACCCGGCCGGCACGCCGCTGACCGTGACCCTGTCGAACGGCGCCGTCATCACCATCGAGGCCGGCAAGACTACGGGCACCGTGACTGTTGCCGCTCCAGCCGATGACGTCTACAAAGACGCCGGCAAAGTCGAAGTCACCATCAAGGATGCAACCGGTGGCAACTTCGAGAACCTCGTTCCGAGCACCGTTCCAGCCGTGACCCAAGTCACCGACACCATCGACACCACCACGGTGAAACTCACTGCGACCGAGTCGGCGGCTGAAGGCGGAACCGTTACTTACACCGCAACCGTGGGTGCCCCGGTGACCGGTTCGCCAGTGACCGTAACTCTGTCGAACGGTCAGTCGATCACCATCGAAGTCGGCAAAACCACCGGCACAGTGACCACCACCGCGCCGAACGATGCGCTCAATGGCCACGCGCCGCTGAGCAACGCGATCACCGGCGTGACGGGTGGCAACTACGAAAATCTCGTGGCCGACAAAACGCCGGTCAGCACCACCGTGACTGACACCGTCGACACCACCAACCTGACCCTGAGCGCCACTGGCTCCGTGGCCGAAGGCGGCTCGATTGTCTACACCGCGACCCTGACCAATCCTGCCGGCACACCAGTGACCGTGACCTTGAGCAACGGCGCTGTCATCACGATCGAAGCCGGTAAAACCACCGGCACCGTGACCGTTGCAGCGCCAGCCGATGACGTTTACAAGGACGCCGGCAAAGTCGAAGCGACCATTTCGACGGCCACAGGCGGCAACTTCGAGAACCTGGTGCCAAGCACCGTTCCGGCCGTGACCCAAGTCACCGACACCATCGACACCACCACGGTGAAACTCACTGCGACCGAGTCGGCGGCTGAAGGCGGAACCGTTACTTACACCGCAACCGTGGGTGCCCCGGTGACCGGTTCGCCAGTGACCGTAACTCTGTCGAACGGTCAGTCGATCACCATCGAAGTCGGCAAGACCACCGGCACCGTCACCACCACCGCACCGAACGATGCGTTGACCGGTCACGCGCCGTTGACCAACGCGATCACCGGCGTGACGGGCGGCAACTACGAAAACCTCGTAGCCGACAAGACCCCGGTTTCGACCACGGTCACCGACACCGTCGACACCACCAACCTGACCCTCAGCGCCACCAATTCGGTCGCCGAGGGTGGTTCGATCATCTACACCGCGACCCTGACCAACGCTGCTGGCTCGCCAGTCACCGTGACCTTGTCGAACGGCGCCGTGATTACCATCGAAGCCGGTAAAACCACCGGCACCGTGACCGTTCCAGCCCCGGCAGATGACGTCTACAAAGACGCCGGCACTGTCCAGGCCACGATCACCAACGCCACGGGCGGCAACTTCGAGAACCTGGTGCCAAGCACCGTTCCGGCCGTGACCCAGGTCACCGACACCATCGACACCACCACGGTGAAACTCACCGCGACCGAGTCGGCGGCTGAAGGCGGCACAGTCACTTACACCGCGACTGTGGGTGCGCCTGTGACTGGCTCGCCGGTTACTGTGAACCTGGCCAACGGTCAGTCGATCACCATCGAAGTCGGCAAGACCACCGGCACCGTCACCACCACCGCACCAAACGATGCGCTCAACGGCCACGCACCGCTGACCAACGCGATCACCAACGTGACCGGTGGCAACTACGAAAATCTGGTGGCCGACAAGACACCGGTCAACACCACTGTGACCGACACCGTCGACACCACCAATCTGTCCTTGAGCGCCACCAATTCGGTCGCCGAGGGCGGTTCGATTATCTACACCGCCACATTGACCAACGCTGCGGGCACTCCGGTGACCGTGACCTTGAGCAACGGCGCCGTGATCACCATCGAAGCCGGCAAAACCACCGGTACCGTGACCGTTCCTGCACCGGCCGACGACGTCTACAAAGATGCCGGCACTGTCCAGGCCACGATCAGCAACGCCACCGGCGGCAACTTCGAAAACCTGGTGACCAGCACCACGCCAGCGGTGACCAGCGTCACTGACACCATCGACACCACGAACGTGAAACTGACCGCCACCACCAGCGTGGCTGAAGGCGGCACCGTCACTTACACCGCGACTGTCGGCGCCCCTGTGACCGGTTCACCCGTCACGGTGACCCTGTCGAATGGCCAGAGCATCACCATCGAAGTCGGCAAGACCACCGGCACCGTGACCACCACCGCACCGAACGATGTGTTGACCGGCCACGCGCCGCTGACCAACGCGATCACCAACGTGACCGGTGGCAACTACGAGAACCTGGTCGCCGATAAAACCCCGGTATCGACCACCGTCACCGACACCATCGACACCACCAACCTGTCGCTCAGCGCGACCGGCACCGTGGCCGAGGGCGGCTCGATCACCTACACCGCGACCCTGACCAACGCCGCGGGCTCGCCAGTGACCGTGACCCTGAGCAACGGCGCGGTGATCACTATCGAAGCCGGCAAAACCACGGGTACCGTGACCGTTCCTGCGCCAGCCGATGACGTCTACAAAGACGCCGGCAACGTGCAGGCCACGATCACCAACGCCAGCGGTGGCAGCTTCGAAAATCTGGTGACCAGCACCACGCCAGCGGTGACCAGCGTCACTGACACCATCGACACCACGACCGTGAAGCTGACCGCGACCACGACGGCAGCCGAAGGTGGCACTGTCACCTACACCGCGACCGTGGGCGCCCCGGTGACGGGTTCGCCAGTGACTGTGACCCTGTCGAACGGTCAGTCGATCACCATCGAAGTCGGCAAGACCACCGGCACTGTCACCACCACTGCGCCTAACGACGTGTTGAATGGTCATGCACCGCTGACCAATGCGATCACCGGCGTAACCGGTGGCAACTACGAAAATCTGGTGGCCGACAAGACACCGGTCAGCACCACCGTGACCGACACTGTCGACACCACCAACCTGTCCCTGAGTGCTACCAATTCGGTTGCCGAAGGTGGTTCGATCATCTACACCGCGACCCTGACCAACGCTGCCGGCACTCCGGTGACCGTAACGTTGAGCAATGGCGCCGTGATCACCATCGAGGCGGGTAAAACCACCGGCACCGTGACCGTTCCAGCCCCGGCAGATGACGTCTACAAAGACGCCGGCACTGTCCAGGCCACGATCACCAACGCCACGGGCGGCAACTTCGAAAACCTGGTGACCAGCAACACACCAGCGGTGACCAGCGTCACCGACACCATCGACACCACCACCGTGAAGCTGACCGCGACCGCAGCAGCGGCCGAGGGTGGCAACGTTGTCTACACCGCGACTGTCGGTGCACCTGTAACGGGTTCGCCAGTGACCGTGACCCTGTCCAACGGCCAGACCATCACGATCGACATCGGTAAAACCACTGGCACCGTGACCACCACCGCGCCTAACGATGCGCTGACCGGTCATGCACCGCTGACCAACGCGATCACCAACGTTTCTGGCGGCAACTACGAAAACCTCGTGGCCGACAAAACGCCGGTTTCGACTACGGTCACCGACACCATCGACACCACCAACCTGTCGCTCAGCGCGACCGGCACCGTGGCCGAAGGTGGCTCGATTACTTACACCGCAACGCTGACCAACGCCGCTGGCTCGCCAGTGACCGTGACCCTGTCGAACGGCGCCGTGATCACCATCGACGCCGGCAAGACCACCGGCACCGTGACCGTTCCTGCGCCAGCCGATGACGTCTACAAAGATGCCGGCAACGTGCAGGCCACGATCACCAACGCCAGCGGTGGCAACTTCGAGAACCTGGTCACCAGCACCACGCCAGCGGTGACCAGCGTCACCGACACCATCGACACCACCACCGTGAAGCTGACTGCGACCACAACAGCGGCCGAGGGTGGCAACGTTGTCTACACCGCGACCGTGGGTGCGCCTGTAACCGGTTCGCCAGTGACCGTGACCCTGTCCAACGGTCAGTCGATCACGATCGACATCGGCAAGACCACCGGCACCGTGACCACCACCGCGCCTAACGACGCGTTGACCGGGCATGCACCGCTGACCAACTCGATCACCAACGTTTCTGGCGGCAACTACGAAAACCTCGTGGCCGACAAGACGCCGGTTTCGACTACGGTCACCGATACCATCGACACCACCAACCTGTCGCTCACCGCGACCGGCACCGTGGCCGAGGGTGGCTCGATCACTTACACCGCAACACTGACCAACGCCGCTGGCTCGCCAGTGACCGTGACCCTGTCGAACGGCGCCGTGATCACCATCGACGCCGGCAAGACCACCGGCACCGTGACCGTTCCTGCGCCAGCCGATGACGTCTACAAGGACGCCGGCAACGTGCAGGCCTCGATCACCAACGCCACCGGTGGCAACTTCGAGAACCTGGTGACCAGCAACACACCAGCGGTGACCAGCGTCACCGACACCATCGACACCACTACCGTCAGCATCACCGGCAGCACCTCGGTGACCGAAGGCCAGACCGCCAGCTACACCGTCAGCCTGACCCACCCGGCGCAAACCGAAGTGACCCTGAAAATCGTCTACAGCGGCACCGCCGCCGACGGTTCGGACTTCACCGGCGTGTACACCGTGAAGATCCCGGCCGGTGCAAGCACCGCGACCTTCAACGTTGCGACCATCGACGACAAGATCACCGAAGGCACCGAAAACTTCGTGGTCAAGATCGACTCGGCCACCGGCGGCAACTTCGAGAACCTCGCCGTCAGCAGCACCAACGGCAGCGTCAGCACCTCGATCATCGACAACGATGCGCCACCGGTCATCGACCTCGACGCCAACAACTCCAGCGGCGCCACCGGGGCCGACTACAAGGTGACCTTCACCGAGAACACCCCGGGCGCGGGTGTGTCGATTGCCGACACCGATATCAAGATCACCGACCCGGACAGCACCATGCTGACCGGCGCCACCATCGTGCTGACCAACCGTCAGGACGGCGATGCGCTGAATCTGGGCAACAGCGTCAACGGCATCACCATCAATGCCAACAGCACCAACGGCACGATCACGCTGACCCTGTCGGGCAATGCGACGCTGGCCGACTACATGCAGCAGATCAAGAACATCAGCTTCACCAACAGCAGTGAAGACCCGAGCACCGTGCCACGGATCATCACCGTGACCGTCACCGATGGCGGCAACTACTCCAACGTCGCCACCACCACGGTCAATGTGGTGGCGGTCAACGACGCGCCGGTCGCCGCTCCGGTCAATGTCACCGGTACCGAAGACACCCCGCTGATTCTCGGCTGGTCGACCTTCGGCGTCAGCGACGTGGACAGCCCGGCCTCGAGCCTGGGCGTGAAAATCACCCAGCTGCCGGGCGAAGGCAAACTGCAGTATCTGGACGGTTCGACCTGGAAAGACGTCGCCACCAACCAGACCTTCAGCAAGGCCGACATCGACGCCGGCAAGCTGCGCTTCATGCCGGATGCCAACGAGTCGGGCGTGAACGGTTACGGCGGCACCGGCCTGGGCAACAACCAGGCTGACTACGCACAGATCAAGTTCCAGCCAACCGACGGCCAATTGCTGGGCAACACCGGCACCATCAAGATCGACATCACGCCAGTGGCGGATGCACCGACCCTGTCGGTTGCCGATAACAGCGTGAAGTCCACCGGGTTGATCAAGGAAGTCTGGACCGGCCTGTCGGGCCTGGGCACCGACGGCAGCGGCGCGAATTCGACCACGCTGAAAAACGTGATCGACGGCGCCGGCACACCGAACTCCAGCGGCACCGTGACCAACGTGCAATCCGACGGCAGCGTGACCGCCGGCACCGCATCGAAGACTTCGGGCCTGATCTATCTGGAAGCCGGCAAGACCTACACCTTCACCGGTACTGGCGATGACAGCCTGCTGGTGACCATCGGCGGCAAGAGCGTGGCGTCCACCACGTGGGGCGCGGGCGGCAACCTCAACGGTTCGTTCACCCCGACCACCAGCGGCTACTACACCCTGGACATCTACCACCACAACCAGAGCGGTCCGGGCAGCTACGACGTCAACCTGTCGGTCAACGGCAGCACGCCGATCGATCTGAGCAGTGCCGGCGTGCCGATCTACACCGGCGTGACGGATCTGGTGAACGCAGGCGTGACAGTGTCCGACCTGCACGGCAGCAACGGCGAAGGCTATTACGACGGCTACAAACTCAACACCGGCGCCGAAGGCACCACCGTGAAACTGTCGTCGATCAGCACCGCGCTGACCGACACCGACGGCTCGGAAACCCTGAGCATCAAGATCAGCGGCGCACCGGTCGGATCGGTCCTCAGCGACGGCGCAGGCCACAGCTTCACCGTGACCGCCACCAGCGGCGACGCCAACGTCACCGGCTGGAACCTCGGCACCCTGACCGTGACTCCGCCGACCTACTACAACGGCCAGTTCAACCTGACCGTGACCTCGACCTCCACCGAGGCCGTGGGCGGCTCGGCCAGCACCACCGCGACCATTCCGGTCACCGTGGTGCCGGCGGTCTACAACGCGGTGGTCGCCACCTCGGGTGACGACACCTTCACCGGTACCGACGGCAACGACATCATGGTCGCCGACATCGGCGGCCTGACCGTGGTGCCGGGCACCAACTACAACATCGCGTTCATGGTCGACAGCTCCGGCAGCATGAGCGCCTCGTCGATCAACGCCGCCAAGGACTCGCTGACGTCGGTGTTCAACACCCTCAAGCAGAGCATGGGCAACAACTCGGGCACGGTGAACATCTTCCTGGTGGACTTCGATACCCAGGTCAACAAGTCGGTGTCGGTGAACCTCAACGACCCGAATGCGCTGACCTTGCTCAAAGCCGTGCTGGACTCGATGACCTCCGGCGGCGGCACCAACTATGAAGACGTGTTCAAAGCCACGGCCAACTTCTTCCAGAGCACTGAAGCGCTGGCCAACACCGGGGCGAAGAACCTCACGTACTTCATCACCGACGGCCAGCCGACCTACTACCAGAGCGGCGAGCAGACCAACCCGACGCTGTACGGCAACGTGAAGCTCGACGACGTGGTGAAGACCAGCAACTACAAACTGGGCGACAGCTTCAGCACCTACATCGACAGCACCCACTACCTGAGCATCAACACTGCCGGCGCCGTGGTATTGCAAACGCTGAAGAACGGCAACTGGAGCTGGAACAGCCTGGGCACCATCCACGCCCAGGGCGACGGCACCTATGAGCTGTCGAGCCTGGCGGGTAGCGGCAACAGCACCACGTCGGCCACCACCGACAACGCCAACAGCGGCTTCGCGCTGCTCAGCGGGCTGTCGAACGTCGAGGCCATCGGTATCAACAGCGGCGTCAGCCTCAACGATCTGAAACCTTACGACAGCGATCACAACCCGCAGACCAACATCGATCCCAAGGATCTGGCGAACTCGATCATCGGCCACACCGAGGCGACGATGCCAGGCAACGACACCGTCAGCGGCGGCGACGGCAACGACATCCTGTTCGGCGATCTGGTGAGCTTCAACGGCATTGCCGGCGAGGGTTACCAGGCGATGCAGGCGTTCGTCGCGCAGCAGACCGGCGTCGATGTCAGCAAAGTCACCACCAGCAACGTGCACCAGTACATCACCGAGCACTATCAGGCGTTCGATGTGTCCGGTGCCCATGACGGCAACGACACGCTGCTGGGCGGCGCGGGCAATGACATCCTGTTCGGCTCGGGCGGCAACGACCTGCTCGACGGCGGCAAGGGCAATGACATCCTGCTCGGCGGTACCGGCAACGACACGCTGATCGGTGGCCCGGGCAACGACATCCTGATCGGTGGTTCCGGTGCCGACACCTTCGTCTGGAAGGCAGGCGACACCGGCAACGACGTGATCAAGGACTTCAAGGCCAGCGAAGGCGACCGCATCGACCTGCGTGATCTGTTGCAGGGCGAGACCGGCAGCACCATCGACAACTTCCTGAAGATCACCACGGTCGACGGCGTGTCGTCGCTGCAAGTCAGCTCTGGCGGCAAGTTCAACTCGGGTGATGCCGCAGCCGCCACACCGGACGTGACGATCAAACTGGAAGGCAACAACTGGTCCACTGCCAACATTCACAACCTGATTGCCGGCAGCGATCCGACCATCAAGGTCGACCACAACAACAGCTGATGCGTGAACAAAACGGCCGCCCCAATGGGGCGGCCGTCACGTTTGCGCCCATCACCCCGGTGACGATTTCGTCGGCGCACCGCATACTCGCGCGCAGTTGGCTATGCTGCTGACAGCATGACGCGGGTTCATTTCTGAGGGATGCTCAATGTTTTACGTGCAACGCGATGCGCAGGGTCAGTTGGTTCGCGTGGAAGCTGCCGCCTGGGCCGAGGCCACGGAAACGCTGCCGGCCGACCACCATGAAATCCAGGCCTGGTTTGCCAACGCCGCGGTGGAAAACAGCCTCAAGCAGCTCAAGCAGAGCGACCTGGAAATGATCCGGGTACTCGACGACCTGATTCAGGTGCTGACCAGCAAAGGCGTGATCCGCGTCACCGACCTGCCGCCGGCGGCCCAGGCCAAGTTGATGGACCGTACCCAGGCCCGGGAAGCACTGGGCGGGTTGAGTCAGTTGATCGATGATGAAGAGACCGGGTTGATCTGATCTTTTTGTACTGTCCGTGCCCACGCTATGCGTGGGAACGGACAGTTCATCACCAGGGTTTTGGCTCACCGAAGAGCTGTCCCTGAACCCCGTACAAGCCCATCTCGCGAATCACCGACAATTCCCCTTCCGTCTCGACCCGCTCGGCAATCAACGGCAGATCGATGCTGTGCGCCGCACGCTGGATCGCCTCGATGAACAGACGTTTGTCACTTTCCTGATCGATCGCCCGAATGTAGCTGCCATCGATCTTCAAGTACGCCAGCCCCAGCCGCGCCAGGTTGCCGATCATGCTGAAGCGCCCGCCGAAGCGTTGCAGGCTCAGGGAGAAACCGAGTTCGCGCAGGCGGCGGGTCAACTGTTCCAGCACCGCTTGTTCCGGCAATTGCTCCTCGCCGATTTCCAGGGTCAGACGCGGCCCCAGATTGGAGTGCGAGCGCAGAATCTCGAAGACTTTGTTCAGCGCCTGTGGATCAGCCAGGGTCGCCGACGACAGGTTCAGCGCCAGGGATTCTTCATGGCCGGCCATTTGCTCCAGCACCCGCTCGAGCATCAGTCGGTCCAGCCGTGCGGTCCAGCCAAAGCGCTCCAGCCACGGCAGGAAGCGTCCGGCGGGAATGGTCTGGCCCTGCTCGTCGAGCAAGCGTGACAGCACCTTGTAATGCAGCACCAGTTGCGTGTCCTGCGCAGCCACCACCGGTTGGAAGAACAGCTCGAAACGCCGCTGGCTCAGGGCCTGATCGAGCAGGCGATGCCAGGCGTGGTGATCGTCACCGACGTCCGCCACCAGGCTCTGATCGAGACACGCCCAGTTCTGCTCGCCCTGACCTTCGGCCTGGGCCAGTGCCTGATCGCCGAGGCTGAGCACCGCTTGCGGCGAATCGCCGTGGGCGAACGGTGCGAGGCCGATGGAGGCCACGGCCGCCACGTCGGTGGCGCCTGTCGCATGCAGGCTGCTCAGCGCACTGTCGAGGCTTTGCGCCAGTTGCAGCGCTTCTTCCCGCGTCAGGCCCGGCGCCAGCACGGCGAATTCACCGCCGCGAATACGTGTGACGAGATTCTGGGTTTCCGGGTATTTGGCGCACTCGCGGGAAAGCTGCTCGCCGACTGCCTTGAGCAATTCATCGGTGCGTTGACCGCCGAGGCGCTGGTTCAGCCCGGCCAGATCCTTGACCCGCAACAGCAGCAGATAACCGGAGCTGGCCTGCTCCGGGTTGCTCACCCGGGCGTTCAGTTGCATCTCGAAATAGCGTCGGTTGGCGAGCCCGGTGAGGTTGTCCTGATAGGACTCGGTACGCAGTTTTTCACTGCGTTCGGCCTGCTCCTGGAACAGCGCCTTGAGCTTCTCGACCATCTGGTTCATGGCCAGCACTACGCGACGCAGTTCAGGCGTGCGCGGCAGGTCCGGCAGGCTGAGGAACTCGCGACGGGCGATGGCGTGGGATTGCTTGACCATGTAATCCAGCGGCCTCAGTTGTCGACGCAGCAACAGCGCACCGAGCACCGCACTCACCGCGCCGCAGACCAGCAGCCAGCCAAGGCTGCCCAGGGCGCTCTGCCAGAGTTTGGCCAGGGCGAACATCGGGTGGCTGACCACCTCGACCCGCGCCGCCTGCTCCCAGCCACGGCTGACCAGCGCATCGCCACCGGCCGGCTCCAGACCGATCAGTTTGACGAACCAGTCCGGCACGTTGGTGACCGCCGGAATGCCGTTGCGCTCGACGATGGTCTGATCGGTCTTCAGATCGACCACGCGGATGCTCGAGTAGTAACCGCTGTCGAAGATCGAACTGACCAGCAGCTCGACCATCGCCGGGTCGTCGATATTCGGCGTCAGCGACAGCGCCAGCGCCGTGGCGGCGTCCTGGGCGTGGGAGCGCAACTGATTGACGTACTGGGTGCGCGAGCTTTCCAGACTGACCATGAAGCTGCCGGTGAAGGCGACCACCAGGAACAGACAGATAGCGATCAACAGCTGTTTGAACAAGGACATCTGAGCGCGTGCTCCTAGTTAGTCGTCTCGACCGGGAATCCTTCGGCCTGCATTTTCTTCAACACATCCTGCCAGCGTGACAGACGTTTGGTGTCGCCGACCTTCTTGTTGCCCTTCGCTCCCGGCAGGTACAGACCTTCGGCATTGAAAGAGTAGACCGGCAGCAAATCGGTTCGCTCGGACGCCGGCTTGATCGGGTCGATCAGGCTGTCGAGCACCAGTGGCATGGCGTCAGGGCTGGAATAGTAAGTCAGGACCATGTGCGCGCGGTTCTGGCGCAAGGCCTTGACGTAGGTGATGCGTAACTTGTCACTGGCCACCCCCAGATGGCGCAGGCTGAAATACTTGGCGATCGCATAGTCTTCGCAATCGCCGGCACCTTTCCACAAGGCTTCGATGGGGGTTTCCCAATAATCGACTTCACCCCACAGGTCGATATCTTCGACGTAGCGCATCTGTTTGTTGAAAAACAGGTTCACTACTTTGAGCTTTTCCATTTCGCTGACCTGCTTCTGCGTGGCCAGCAGATTCTGCCAGGCATCAATCCGTTGCTGTCCGGCGCCCAGAGGGCCGTACAACGCCGTAGCCTTGCGACTGATCGCAGAAAAATCCCAATCGGCATGCAGACCGCCCAGCATGGCGCCGGCCAGCAGCAGCGCGCAGGCAAGCCAGCGCACAATCCGAGGGATCGCGAAACGTACCGCCAATGCAAGGCATCCAGGGCAGGGAAGAAAGGCGTTTGATGGTGAAGGTTAGTCCAGCAAAAAACAATGGCACCCTGAGATCATCGCTGGCGCGCTAAACTTCAGATATGACAGGGTTCTTCTACACGGTTTGACAACCTGTAGAGCAATCACTAGTGTCCTTTGGATCCAAATTCAGCCGTCAACAGGGTGTGCAGTTGTGACCCAGAAGCCCAAGCCACTCCACAGCATCAAAGTCGAAGGCCCGATTCCCGCGCACCTGGCGCGTTCGGTCATCGAAGAAACCCTGCGCTCGGCGATCCTCGATGGTCGCCTGCCGTGCGGCACCGCCGTGCGCCAGCAAGACCTGGCGGATCTGTTCGGCGTCAGCCGCATGCCGGTGCGCGAAGCCTTGCGTCAGCTGGAAGCCCAGGGCCTGCTGAGCGTGGTTGCGCACAAAGGGGCCGTCGTGGCGCCGCTGATTCAGGGTGACGCGACCGAAACCTATGAGCTGCGCATCCTGCTGGAATCCGAAGCGCTGCGCCAGTCGATCCCGCTGCTGACCCCTGCCGATCACGATCGCGCCGCCGGCTACATCGAAGAGCTGGAAACCGAGCACGACTACACCGAGATCGGCCGGCTCAACCGTCTGTTCCACATGGCGCTTTACTGCAAATCCCCGAACGGCCGACTGCTGCGGCTGGTCGAGGATGGCTTGAATGAAGAGGAACGCTTCCTGCGTTTCAACCTCGAGGCCATGGGCCTGGGCAAACTGTCCCAGGACGATCACCGGGCGTTGCTGCAGGCCGTTAAAGAACGCGACACCCAACAGGCGGTGATGCTTCTGGAGCAGCACCTCAATCGGGGTGTCGAGGTGATCACTCGCTATCTGGCCAGCTCCGCCTCCAAAAGCCGCCAGGCGGCACTCTGAAAGTCCCCTCCCGGGTGAGCCCCCGCTCCCCCGGCGAATAACCCGCTTACAAATCCCCACGCCGGTCACGCTCAATTGCCGTGGCACTTCGGCGCCTGCGCTCTAACCTCCCCCCTGCTTCGAACAGCCCGGAATTTGCACCGCAAGGAAGTCATTTTCGACGATAGCCGCGGCGCCGATTTACGCGCACCCTTGAATCGCCAACCCACTATAGAACGGGGACGCGCCGCCCCGGCAGCAGTCTCCGCACCAGGAACCTACGGAAGGAGCCTTGTCACGGGAAAAGGAAGATTCGCCGCCGTATCAGGCCAACTTCATCCCCTCAGATCATTTCAATTACTTCATTAGAAAGTTGCTTCGAGTGAGGCATTCACTCTTGTTATTCAATTTTGGCCTTTAAACGCCGAAAGGAGCAACTACGCCCAAATAAAACTCAACTTAAAAGTTTTATCAGCCTCGCTCATACTTGAAAAACGGCCAACTTAAATTAATTGAAAATATACTTGTTAAGTTGTTTTGCGATGTATTAGTTTTTCTACGCCGGGTTTTGTAGCGAACCGACAAACCGGCGAGACCCAGCAATACTGCCCAGTTCACAGCCGCCTTCAGCGGTATGCCGTTGTACCTGGGCTTTCAATGAAACTTTAACTTTCATCGAAACGAATGAGGCTATCGCTCGCCTGAAAACTATATCCAACGTTGTTAGCCATTGATTGAGAAGTCCCTATATCCCTATAAGCCAGAGGCTCGCATCATGCCAACTAAAGAACAACTCGCCCAAAAGAAAGCCGAACTCAGCGTTCACCCGATCTTCTCCGAAATCGATTCGCTGTCGGTGTTGCGACGCTTCATGGAGTCCCACGTATTTGCCGTGTGGGACTTCATGTCGCTGACCAAACGCCTGCAACAGGAACTGACGTGCACCCGCCTGCCGTGGCTGCCGCCGCGCGATCCGCACGCCGCGCGACTGATCAATGAAATCGTGCTCGGCGAAGAGTCGGACGATCGGCTGTCACACGGGCATTACAGTCACTTCGAGTTGTACCTGGATGCGATGCGCGAAGTCGGTGCGAGCACCTCGGCGGTGGAGCGTTTCGTCGCGCTGCAACAGGAAGGCGTGAGCTATGACGTTGCGTTGCAAAGTGTCGACGTCGACCCGGCCGCCGCGCAGTTCGTCCGCGACACCTTGCACACCGCGCTGCATGCGCCAGGGCACAGCGTCGCCGCCGCCTTCCTGCATGGCCGCGAGAGCGTGATCCCGACCATGTTCCAGCGCATGCTCGATGCCTGGGGCATCGGTGTCGAACAGGCGCCGACCTTCCGTTACTACCTGGAACGACACATCGAAGTCGACTCCGAAGACCACGGCCCGGCAGCGGAGCAACTGTTGGAGCGACTGGTCGATGGCGATCCGCAGCGTGAAGCCGAGGTCTACGCCAGCGCCGTCGCCGCCGTGGAAAGCCGCATCGCCCTGTGGGACGGCCTGCGCCTGAGCATGCGCGAGCCGTTGGCGGAGGTGGCTGAATGAACGCCGCCGACTACCAATCCTTCGCCGACGCCTGGGAAAGCCGCGCCACCATCCGCACCCGGCCGCGCCGCGTGCTGGAGGACGACGCGCGGCTGATCTACCCGCTCAGTCGCCAGCCGTTGGTGCTCAGTGAAACCTTCCTGCGCGAATGCCCCGAGCAACGGGACTTTGCGCTGGTGCAGACGCTGTACAAATTCATCAACGACGTGGTGATTTTCGAGACTGAGATCGTCGACAAGACCGCCCGCAGCATCGCCAAGAACCGCTTCGCCGTGGCCTTCCCGTTCGCCTGTCGCTACGACGCCATGACCGTTGTCGTTGACGAGGATTACCACGCGCTGGTGGCGATGGATTTCATGCAGCAGACCGTGGCCATGACCGGCATCGAGCCCATCGAGTTGCCGAATGAAATCGAACTGAGCCGGGCGATTCCGGCCGCCGTCGAATTGGCCCCGGAGCACCTGCGCAGCGCCGTGGAGCTGATCTGCGTCGCCATCGCCGAGAACACCGTGACCGGCGATGTCGCGGCGTTCGCCCGGGACGACACGGTCAAGCCGTCGATCAAGGGGCTGATGGCCGACCACTTGCTCGACGAGGGTCGCCATTCGAGTTTCTGGGCGCGGATGGTGCGCATCTACTGGCACACCGCGAGCGACGCGGATCGCGAATGCATCGCGCAGATCCTGCCGGTGTTCATCGGCCACTACCTGACCAACGACATACAGAAGTCATTCGACCTGCGCCTGGTCGATGCCTTGCCGGTCAACGACGCAACCCGCCGCGCACTGAAAGACGAGATGGCCGGGCTGGCCTTCCCGATCAATCGCCACCACCCGCTGGTGGGCAACATCGTGCGGTTTTTCCACAACAGTTCACTGCTCGATACACCGTGCGTACAGCACGCCCTGCGCGACTACCTGGTTTGACAAGGAGGCTGACATGAGACGTCTCGACATTTTGCTGATGGGCCGCAGCCAGGCCTTGACCGACCTGGCGCAGGAGCTCGAACAACACGGTCATTCATTGCTGACGCAAGCGGCTCCGTCGATGGACCTGGTGATTGATGACGGCAGCCTTGCGCCACAGGATCACGGCGCGACACCGCACCTGACCTTGCGTCTGGGTATCGGTGCAACGGGCGTCGGCGGACTGCCGGTGCTCGATCTCCTTTGCGTCTGCAACTCGACACTGCTGAGCCGCGTGCCGATTGCCGACGAGCCCTCCGGCAACGGCCAGGCCCTGCGCCAGCGAACACTGGCGCTAGTAGTGGATGAAGTGGCGCTGCTGGTCAGCCGTTTCTCCCGCGATGCCGATTACTTCCAGCACGCGGCAACCGCCCGTGCGCCGGACTTCGAGCAGGTGGAAAACCTGCTGTTTCTCGACAGCCTGGCCTATGTGCATCGCTTCAACGCCACGGCCAACCCGCCGTTGCTGCAACAGGCACAGACTCCGGTGATCGAGCGGCTGCAACAGAGTCTGATCGAGCATGCGGAGCGCCCGGCGCTGCACCTCGCCGAGCAGTCGATCAGCTATCGCCAGTTGCATGATCACAGCCGGGCGATCCAGCAACGGTTGCTGGCAATGCTGGAGACACAACCGCAACCGTGGGTGGTGGGGATTTGCCTGCCGAAATGCGATGCGCTGTTCGCTTCGATCCTGGCGGTTCTCGGCAGCGGCGCGGTGTACCTGCCGCTGGAGCCGAGCCATCCGCTTCAGCGCCAGCAGTACATTCTGGAAAACGCCGGGGCGGTGTTGCTGCTGCACGACGGCGAACATCCGCTGAGCGCTTCGATGCCGGGGCTGGATGTCAGCCGCATCGACAGCACTGACGCCGATCTGTCGTTGCCGTTGATGCGTCGTCGGCCTGAGCTCGATGCGCCGTGCATGGCGCTCTACACCTCTGGCACCACCGGGCATCCGAAGGGTGTGCTGCTCAGCCAGGCGAACCTTGCGCACTTCACCGCGTGGTACGCCGATTACGTGCAGTTGCACGCCGAGAGTCGGGTGTTGCAGTTCTCGTCGCTGAGTTTTGACTCTTCATTGATCGACATCTTCCCGACCTTGCTTGAAGGCGCGGAACTTGTGGTGCCCGACGGCAACCAGCGCCGCGATCCGCTGCAACTGGTGGCGCTGATTCGCCGCCGGCAGCTGACCCATGCGTTCCTGCCGCCAGCGCTGTTGAGCATCCTGCCGCTGGAGCAACTGCAAAGCGTCGGGCAAATCATGACCGGCGGCGATGTCTGCGAGCCGTTCGTGATTGAACAGCTGACGCGCCAGGGCAAGCTGCACAACCTCTACGGCCCCACCGAAGCCACGGTGTTGATCACCGCGCGGCAACTGCAACCGGGCGACAGCAATCGCACCCTCGGCGGGCCGATTGCCAACAGCCAGGTGCTGATTCTCGATGACGATCTACAACCGGTGGCCGAGCAAACGGTAGGCGAACTGTTCATCGTCGGCCCGGGTGTATGCCTGGGTTACCTGAACAATCCACAGCAGACGGCGGAGCGCTATCTGAACCTGGAATTGCCGGACGGCCAGCGTCTGCGCGCCTACCGCAGCGGCGACATGGCCAAGTGGGGCGAGGATGGCATCGAGCTGTGCGGACGCCGCGACAATCAGGTGAAGATCCGGGGTTTCCGGGTCGAGCCGGAAGAGATCGAACGGTGCCTGCGCGAGAGTCAGTTGTATCGGCAGATCGCCGTGGTGATCGACAGTCAGCGACGGATTCTGGCGTTCCTCGCCCAGCCGCAATCAGACGCCGCCCGTGATGCGCTGAAGGCACACGCCCAGCAGTTTTTGCCCGACTACATGCAACCGGTAGCGTGGACGGAACTACCGAACATGCCATTTGCCGCCAACGGTAAAGTCGATCGCAAGGCCTTGCTGGAGCTGCCGGTCAGCGTGCAGGACAGCGGCCCCAAATGTCTGCCGGCCAACTCCGACGAAGCGCTGCTGCTGGAGATCTGGGGCGAGTTGCTGGAGCTGCCGACCAGCGACATTTCCACCGACGAAAGCTTCTTCAATCTCGGCGGTCACTCGATTCTGTTGTCGCGCATGCTCCTGCGTCTGCGGGAGGAATTCGGCCGCAGCATCTCCATCAACCGCTTCATCGAACTGCCGACCATCGCCAAGCTCGCCACACTGGTGCGCGGCACCGATGACAGCGCGGTGCTCAGTGCCCAGGCGATGGCCGATGCCGAGCGACCGCTGGAAATCGAACCGTTGCCGATCAGCCGCATGGGCGATGTGCACAAGGTGATCGTCACCGGCGCCAACAGTTTTGTCGGCGTGCACATCGTCGAGGCGTTGTTGGGTTGGGGCGCCAGCGAGGTGGCGTGCCTGGTGCGCGACGGCGGCGGGCAAACGGCGGCGCAGCGCTTTGCCCATTCGTTGCGAGAGAACCGGCTGGAACATCTGGACCTGAGCCGGGTACGGGTCTATTCGGCCGACATCACCCGGCCGCAATTGGGCCTGGCCGATAGCGATTTCGAGCGACTGGATCGGGAGTTCGGCGCGCTGGTACACAACGCCGCCAACGTCAATCACGTCCTCGACTACGAGTCGCTGGCGGCGGACAACGTCGAGCCGATTTTCGAACTGCTTCGGCTGTGCGAAGGGCGCAGCAAGAAGGTCTTCAATTTCGTCTCGACGCTGTCGGCCTCCAGCACTGTCGACGACGCAGGCAGGGTGCTGGAATTGCCCGCCGCACCGACGCCGCCGATCTACATCCGCAACGGCTACAACCTGTCGAAATGGGTCGGTGAACGCATCCTCGAACGGGCGCGGGAACGCGGGGTGCGGGTCAATCTGTATCGGCCCGGCAACATCAGTTTCAACAGCCTCAGTGGCGTGTGCCAGCCGCACAAGAACCGTTTGATGCTGATGCTCAAGGGCTCGATCCAGCTCGGGCAGGTGCCGGCCTTCGCGTTGAATTTCGACCTGATGCCGGTGGACTTTCTCGCCCGTTTCATCGCCTTCCACGCCAGCCGTTACTCGCCCGAACGGGCGGTGTTCAACCTGCATAACCCAGAGCCTCTGAGCTGGGATGCCTACGTCGCGTCATTCCGCGAAACCGGCAGCGAGTTTTCGCTGGTCAGCGTCGCCGACTGGCAGCAGCAACTGGGCCGGGTCGATGCCGACAACGCGCTGTTCGGCGTGCTCGGTTTCTACCTCAATGGCTTCGAGGAAGACATCGGCGACATCTCCCTGATCGGCCATGCCAACGCCCAGGCCGGCGTGCAGCAGATGGGCGCGCACTACCCGGAGAAATCCCCGGCGCTGCTGCGTCGTGGCTGCGATTACCTGAAAGAAATCAACTTCATCTGAATCACCCACCAAGGAGCAACACCATGAGCAATCTTCAACCCGACACCCTGATCAAAAACCCTCACGGCTGCCACGTCGTGTCTTCGGTGGAAGTGCCGGTGGACGCCAAGCAAGTGTGGGCGGTGGTCGGCAAATTCGACGGCTTCGACCGTTTCATTCCGGCGCTGTCGCACATCGAGATGACCGGTGAAGGCGTGTCTTCGCTGCGCAAGAAGTTCTTCAAGGACGGCAACGTGGTGGTCGAGCAACTCAACTCCCGGGATGACCAGGCGCTGAGCATGACCTGGACCACGATCTACAACACCCTGGGCGTGGCCAATCTGTGGGCGGCGATGAATGTGGAGTCGCTGAGCGCGGGCAAGTCGCGGGCGACCTGGACGATCATTGCCGAGCCGGCCAACGGTGGGCCCGAGGCGCTGCCGGGGTTCAAGGATTTCGTCCAGGGGTTTGCCGATGATGCGATGGGCAATGTGCTGAAGCTGTTTGTATAAGGCATGAAAAAGCCCGCTGCGGATCACTCCGCAGCGGGCTTTTTTTTGACCGCAAGCGATCAGATCTTGAAGCTGTCGACCAGTTGTTTCAAACGGTTGGCCTGCTGCGACAACGCATCGCAATCCTTCAACGTTTCATTGAGGTTGGCCACGCTCTGCTGGTTCAGCAGGTTGATCTGGTTGACGTCGACGTTGAGGGTTTCCACCACCGCAGTCTGCTCTTCGGTAGCCGCTGCCACCGACTGGTTCATGCCGTCGATTTCGCCGATGCGCTGGGTCACGCTGACCAGACGCAGACCGGCCTGGTTCGCCACTTCAACGCTCTCTTCGCTGGACGCCTGACTGGCGTTCATGGTGGTCACCGCTTCACGGGAGCCGACCTGCAGCGAGGTGATCATCTTGTGGATCTCTTCCGCCGATTCCTGGGTGCGGTGAGCGAGGTTGCGCACCTCGTCCGCCACCACCGCGAAACCGCGTCCGGCTTCACCGGCACGGGCCGCTTCGATGGCTGCGTTGAGCGCCAGCAGGTTGGTCTGCTGGGAGATGCCTTTGATCACATCGAGAATGTGGCCGATGTTGTCGGTGCTCGCATTCAGGGTTTCGATCTGGGTGCACGACAGGCTGATCTTCTGCGACAGCTCGGTCATCGCCTGAATCGTCTGCTCGACCACCTGACGACCATCATCGGCCTGCTCGCTCGCGCCGCTGGCGTGTTGCGAAGCATCGGCAGCGTTGCGGGCGATTTCCTGGGTGGCGGCGCCCAACTGATTGATCGCGGCAGCCACGCTGTTGGTGCGCGCGCTTTGCTCGTCGGAACCGATGATCGAGGCGTTGGACGATGCCATCACGCGTTGCGACAGGTCGTGTACGTGACGAGTCGCGGAAGACACTTCGGAAATGGACGCGTGAATCCGCTCCACGAACTGGTTGAACGAACTGCCCAGCTCGCCGAACTCGTCTTTGCTTTCCACTACCAGACGACGGGTCAGATCGCCTTCGCCCTGGGCGATGTCCTGCATCGCACGGCCCATGGTGATCAGCGGACGCATCAGCACGGTGATCAACAGGCTCAGGAAGACCGCAATCGCACCCACTGCGACGAACATCGCGATCAGTGCCGAAGTACGGAACTGGCTGAGTGCGGCGTAGGCCTTGTCGCGGTCGATCGACAGACCGATGTACCACTCGGCATTCGGCAGACCGGTGACCGGGGTGAACGACAGGATGCGCTCCTGACCGTTGAGCACCACGTTCTGGTTGCCCTTCTGGATACGCACATCGGCGTTCGGGTAGATGTCCTTGAGGTTCTTCATCACCTGGTCTTTGTCCGGGCTGACGATCACCTGACCGTCACCGCTGACCAGGAACGCGTGGCCCAGGCCACCGAAGTCCACCGAGTTGATGATCTTCACCAGGGTTTCCAGGCTCAGGTCACCGCCCACCACACCGAGCAGCTCGCCGTTCTTTTTCACCGGCATGGCGATGGTCACCACCAGACCGCCGACGGCGGCCATGTATGGCGGGGTCAGCATGGTCTGGTCAGCGGCCACGGCCTGCTTGTACCAAGGGCGCTGACGCGGGTCGTAGCCGTCCGGCATCTTCGCGTCAGGGCGTTGGGTGAACACACCGTTGGCCTGGCCGACGTAGGTGAACTGGAAGTTCGAGGTGAAGGCCGGTTGATCGACCAGCCCAGGGAAGTCGGCATTCTTGCCTTGATGGGCGACGTTCTGCGCGAGGTTTTCCAGCACCAGAATCCGCCCGCTCATCCAGTTCTGCACACTGCTGGCGGTCAGGTCGCCGGCCTGCTGGACGGAGGACTGGAGGTTCTGGCGAATGGTGTTTCGCTGCAGATAGTCGTTGTACAGAGTGAACAGCGCGAACGCCAGGACCACGACGCCCGAGGCGGCCAACAGGATTTTATGGCTGAACTTGAGATTCATTTCATGGGACTTCTTATGCCAAAAGTGGGGATGCGTTCCGGATGCAACATTCCATGTACAGCGCAGGCAGCGTTCTGATGGCCGCTCTACTTTGGTGCACGCATGTCTCACCAGTCTGTCGGCACGCTTCGGAGAAAACTTAGCGCTTTGTAGGAAATGGACGGCATTTCTGCCAGATTCCCGCCGAACGGCGTGCCAGAGCGTTCGCCTGTCATTTTTTGATGACTGTTTTGCAGCGCCGGTTGCAAATTCTGTAACCCTTGATGACAATGCGACTAATTATCATTTGTGGCGTTCGGGCTGTCGCGTTCATGTCCTCACCTGAGTTTGCAGTACAGGCGCTTTACAGTCGTCATCACGGCTGGCTCAACGGCTGGTTGCGCGCGCGGCTGGGCAATGCGGCCGATGCGGCGGATCTGGCCCAGGACACGTTCGTTCGCCTGCTGCAACGCACCGAACGTCTCGAACTCAAGGCGCCCCGCGCGTTTCTGCGCACCATCGCTCGTGGGTTGGTGATCGACCATTGGCGGCGCGAAGAAATCGAACGCGCGTATCTGGAAACCATCGCCCACCTGCCGGAAGCCGAAACACCCAGCGCCGAATCCCGCGCACTGGTGATCGAGCTGCTGGAAAGCATTGCCCGCATGCTTGAAGGACTGAAGCCAAAAGTACGTCAGGCGTTTCTCCTGGCGCAGTGCGAAGGATTGACCCACAAGCAGATCGCCGAGCAGATGGGCCTGTCCTTGCGCTCGGTGGAGCGCTACGTCGCCGATGCGCTGTATCACTGCTACGTGCTGCGGTACGAAAGCTGATGCCGGTGGATAACGTGTCACTCGCTCGCCGCGCCGAGCCACCGCAACAAGTGGTCAAACAGGCGATCCACTGGCTGCTGCGCCTGCGCAATAACCACGGCAATCCGCGCCTGAACCACCAATGTGAACAATGGCGCGCCGAGCACCACGATCACGAACTGGCCTGGCAGCGGGTGCAGTCGTTGCAAAGTGAGCTGACCCAAAATCTGCGCGCCGTTCCGGGTGCGCAAGTGGCATTCAACACACTGGAAAACAGTGCGCAGAGCCTGGGTCGCCGTCAGGCATTGAAGCTGCTGTCCGGTGCGTTGTTGATGGGCTCCGCCGCGTGGCTGGCCAAAGACATGTCAGCCTGGCAGCAGTGGAGCGCCGATTACGCTACCGCCACCGGCGAGCGCCGCGGATTCCAGTTGCCCGACGGTACGCGGATCGAACTGAACACGGCCAGCGCCGTGGACCTCGATTACACCGCGCAACAGCGGCTGATCAAACTGACCCGGGGCGAGATCATCGTGACCTGCGGCGGCGCCGACGAAGGTTCGGGGATTGATCGACCGCTGCGAGTGCAAAATCGTCATGGCAGTTATGAGCCGTTCAACGCGCGCTTCATCCTGCGTCAGGAAGGTGATTGCACGCGCCTGAGCGTCACCAGTGGCCGAGTCGCGATTCATTCGCCGCGGACGAGCGATGGCGCTTCCACCGAGGTGCTTGCCGGTCAGAGTTACTTGATCGATCACCATCAAGCGCGTCCCGCTCCGCCGCTGGACATGGATGCCGGCGCCTGGATCGACGGGCTTATCGTGACGCGCAATATGCGCCTGGGTGACTTCCTCAATGAGGTTGGCCGCTACCGTCAGGGCTTCCTGAATTGCGCCCCGCAGGTGGCGGATCTGCGCTTGTCCGGCGTGTTCCGGCTCGATGACACCGACAAGTTGCTGGCAATTTTGCCGCAGACGCTGCCGGTGCAATTGCGCTATCGCACCCGCTGGTGGGTCACGCTGGAACGAGCAGTCTGAAATTTTTTGGCGGGTTTTCGCGGCAAGGCCGGCTTAGTCAGTAAGCACTTCAATTCAGCCTTCGCGACTTGCAACGGAAACCTACAATGACTGCGCGCGTTACCTGTAAGAACCCTCTGAATTTCACTGCCGAATCGGGCCTTCTGCGCCACGCCGTTCGGGCCGCGTTGTTCTCCACGGCACTGGGCGTCGGCCTGCTGCCGAACCTGAGCGTCGCGGCGAGCGGCAGTGAGGTCAGCAGCCATCGCTACAACATCGCCGCCGGGCCACTGGGCGAGGCGCTGAATCAGTTCGCGCGCCAGGCCGGCATCACGTTGTCGATGACCCCACAACAGACTCAAGGCCGGCAATCACCCGGCGTACAGGGCGAGTATTCGACCGATCAGGCACTGAGTCATCTGCTCGGTGGCTCAGGGCTGGAGGCGGTCAGTCAGGACGGCAGCAGCTATGTGTTGCGCTCCGTCACGGAAACCGAAGCCCTGGCCCTGCCGACCACTGACATCAAAGGTTTTGCCCTCGGCAACGCGCTGGGCAGCATGGACGGCTACAACGCAACGCACAGTCAGATCGCCACCAAAACCAGTACCGCGCTGCTGGAAACCTCGCAAAGCGTGTCCGTGGTCACCCGCGAGCAAATGGACGATCAGGGCTCGCAAACCGTGTCCCAGGCCATGCGCTACACCCCCGGTGTGCTGACCAACCCCTATGGCGCCACGCACCGTTACGACTACGTGGCGATGCGCGGCTTCAACGATGGCTCGGTGGATAACATCTACCTCGACGGCCTCAAGTCCATGGGCGACAGCGGCACCTACAGCACCATGCAGGTCGATCCTTATTTCCTCGAGCGCGTGGACATTCTCAAAGGCCCGTCGTCGGTGTTGTACGGCCGCAGTTCACCGGGCGGGCTGGTGGCGTTGACCAGCAAGAAACCGTTGTACGAGTCCTATCATCAGGTTCAGGCCACCGTTGGCACTCAGGGCCAGCGCGGTGTTGGTTTTGACTTCAGCGGCCCGGTCGATGACGACAAGCGCATCGCCTATCGTCTGATCGGTTTGACGGATCAGTCCGACACGCAATTCGACCACAACAAGGAAAAACGCTTCGCCCTCGCGCCGACGGTCAGCATCGATTTCAACGAAGACACTTCACTGACCCTGCAGGCGTATCTGCAACATGACCCGGATGGCGGCTATCACGGTGGCGTGCCGGCCGACGGCACGATTCATCAGCGCAACGGCAACCGGATCTCACCGCACTTCTTCGAAGGCGAACCGGGAGTCGATGGTTACTCCCGCGATCAGCAGTCGTTCGGCTATCAGTTCGAACATCGCTTCAACGACGTCTTCACCGCACGGCAGAACTTCCGCTACCTCGACTCCAAAGTGAACATGGATCAGGTGTATGCCTATGGCTGGACGTCGCCGACCAGCAACGAGCTGAATCGCTACTACACCGGCGGTGACGAGCGACTGCATGCGTTCATCGTCGACAACATGCTCCAGGCCGAATTCTTCACCGGTGCGACCAAGCACACGGTGCTGATGGGAACGGATTACCAGCGACGCAAAACCGTGGTCGACTGGACCAGCGGTGGCCTGGCGCCGATCAATGCGTTCAACCCGGTGTACGGCAATTCCGCTATTACGCCGTACGGTGAAACCAGTTACCTGCGGCGCCTGGAGCAGACCGGGGTTTACCTGCAAGACCTGATTGAGATGGACAAATGGCGCTTCTCCCTCGGTCTGCGGCAGGACTGGGTAGAGACGTCCGAGGAAAACCGGATTGCCGAGGCGAGCCGTCCGGTCGGCACCGAGATCAGCGACAAGCGCACCAAACTGACGGGCCGTGTCGGGGCGCTGTACCTGTTCGATAACGGCCTGGCGCCGTACATCAGCTACTCGGAGTCGTTCAACCCCAACTCCTATGCCGACAGTGCCGGTAATCCGCTGGCACCAACGGATGGCACGCAGTGGGAAGCAGGTCTGAAGTACCAGCCACCTGGCACCGACAATCTGTTCACGGCCTCGTTGTTCCGCATCGACCAGGAAAACCTGGCGACCAAACTGCCGCAGGAAAACTTCTATCGCGCTGTAGGCGCTGTCCGCTCTCAGGGTCTGGAACTGGAAGCGCACATGCAGTTGACCGATAACCTGAAAGTGCTCGGTAGCTACACCTTCACTGACATCGAGTACTCGAAGTCGATGGTCAGCACCCTGAGCACCCCGACAAACGTGATCGAGAATAAAGGCAACTCGCCAACCCAGGCACCGCGTCACATGGCATCGCTGTGGGCGGACTACAAGTTCGACAGTGCGGCGCTTGATGGCGTGCGAGTGGGCGGCGGTGTGCGTTACGTCGGCTACAGCTGGGCGGATGCAGAGAACACCATGAAGGTGCCGTCCTACACGTTGTTCGACGCGTCGATCGGTTATGACCTGGGCAAAGTTGGCTTGAAGGGTGTGGACGTACGCCTGAATGCGAACAACCTGACCAACGAATCCTACGTGGCCTCCTGCGCCAGTCTGAACTTCTGCTACATGGGCGAGGAGCGCAACGTCGCCGCCACGGTCAGCTACCAGTTCTAAGCCTTTGTCTTGTGCATAAAAAAGCCAGTCCCTGAGATTCAGGGACTGGCTTTGTCGTATTCGTGGGGAAAATTTCATGCGTTCGTTTCTGGTTTTACTGCACCGGTATATCGGGTTGGCCACGGCTGTGTTTCTGCTGCTGGCGGGAATCACCGGGAGCATTCTGGCGTTCAACCATGAGCTGGATGAGTGGCTGAACCCTGGGTTTTACACGGCGTCGGCCGAGGGGCAGCGTCTACCGCCAGGTGAGCTGGTCGATGCGGTGCAATCGGTACATCCGAGGCTGCAGGTCTGGTACATGGAGTATCCGAATGAGGCAGGTCACACAGCCTTGCTGGCGGCGGTTACACGTAATGATCCGGCGACGGGCAAACCGTTCGATGAGCGTAATCAGGTGTTCTACCTCGACCCGGTCAGTGGCGAGCGAAAAGGCCAGCGTTACTGGGGTGAGTGCTGTTTCCAGCGTGAGAACTTCATTCCTTTCATTCTCGAGTTCCACTACAACCTGACGCTGCCCGGGAACTGGGGTTTGCTGTTGATGGGATTGGTGGCCATTGCCTGGGTGATCGATTGCTTCATCGCTCTCTGGCTGACTTTGCCGCGGGGTAAACCGTTCTGGAAGAAGTGGTCGACGGCCTGGAAGATCAAGGGCGGGCATGCCTATCGGCTCAACTTCGATCTGCATCGCGCGGGGGGCCTGTGGCTGTGGTTGTTATTACTGCCGATAGCCGTCAGCAGCGTGGCCATGAACTTGCCGAGTCAGGTCTTCAAACCAGTGGTGTCGCTGCTCTCTCCGATTGAACCGAGCGTGTATGAGGCCCGAGGGCGGATGCCTGCCGACGAACTGGGGTTCACTCGACTGAGTTATCAACAGGCCTACGAAAGGGCGCAGCAGGAGGGAAAAAGGTTGGGACTGACTGCGGCAATCGGTGAGTTGTATTACAGCTTTGAGTACAACTTCTACGGTGCGGGGTTTGGACAACATGACACCGAGGCCCATGGTAAATCCTGGTTGTTTTTCCACGGTACGGACGGGCGATTACTGGGGCAGGAAATCGCAGGAGAAGGGACGTTGGGAGAGCGGTTTTATCGGTTGCAGTTGCCGATACATGGAGGACGGATCATAGGCTTTACCGGGCAAGTGATGATCGCGGTATTGGGTGTTCTGATTGCGGGGTTGTCGGGGACTGGCGTCTACATCTGGTGGCGCAAATGGCAGGCTCGTCGAAGCAGCAAGGCACGCAGAGCGGTTTGAAGATCGGACTTTTGTAGGCTCTGAAACGACAAAACCCCTGTCTGCGTTAGCAAACAGGGGTTTCGGAATTTAATCTTGACGATGACCTACTCTCACATGGGGAAACCCCACACTACCATCGGCGATGCATCGTTTCACTTCTGAGTTCGGGATGGGATCAGGTGGTTCCAACGCTCTATGGTCGTCAAGAAATTCTGTGACCAGCCCGTTACCACGGTAACGTGCCAGCAAAAACGGGAACTTCTACTAAAACAAAACCCCAACTGCTTTCGCAATTGGGGTTTCGGAATTTAATCTTGACGATGACCTACTCTCACATGGGGAAACCCCACACTACCATCGGCGATGCATCGTTTCACTTCTGAGTTCGGGATGGGATCAGGTGGTTCCAACGCTCTATGGTCGTCAAGAAATTCGGGTACTGAGTCGTGGCCAGCTGGCCTCGCTTCAGCAAATTGGGTATGGGATAGTTTTCGGTGCTTTGTGAGCGTCGAACTTTCGGTTCACTTCGTCTTCACACACCGCAATCTGGCCTCTTTCGAGTTCGCAAATTGCTTGGGTGTTATATGGTCAAGCCTCACGGGCAATTAGTATTGGTTAGCTCAACGCCTCACAGCGCTTACACACCCAACCTATCAACGTCGTAGTCTTCGACGGCCCTTCAGGGAACTCAAGGTTCCAGTGAGATCTCATCTTGAGGCAAGTTTCCCGCTTAGATGCTTTCAGCGGTTATCTTTTCCGAACATAGCTACCCGGCAATGCCACTGGCGTGACAACCGGAACACCAGAGGTTCGTCCACTCCGGTCCTCTCGTACTAGGAGCAGCCCCTCTCAAATCTCAAACGTCCACGGCAGATAGGGACCGAACTGTCTCACGACGTTCTAAACCCAGCTCGCGTACCACTTTAAATGGCGAACAGCCATACCCTTGGGACCGGCTTCAGCCCCAGGATGTGATGAGCCGACATCGAGGTGCCAAACACCGCCGTCGATATGAACTCTTGGGCGGTATCAGCCTGTTATCCCCGGAGTACCTTTTATCCGTTGAGCGATGGCCCTTCCATACAGAACCACCGGATCACTAAGACCTACTTTCGTACCTGCTCGACGTGTCTGTCTCGCAGTCAAGCGCGCTTTTGCCTTTATACTCTACGACCGATTTCCGACCGGTCTGAGCGCACCTTCGTACTCCTCCGTTACTCTTTAGGAGGAGACCGCCCCAGTCAAACTACCCACCATACACTGTCCTCGATCCGGATAACGGACCTGAGTTAGAACCTCAAAGTTGCCAGGGTGGTATTTCAAGGATGGCTCCACGCAAACTGGCGTTCACGCTTCAAAGCCTCCCACCTATCCTACACAAGCAAATTCAAAGTCCAGTGCAAAGCTATAGTAAAGGTTCACGGGGTCTTTCCGTCTAGCCGCGGATACACTGCATCTTCACAGCGATTTCAATTTCACTGAGTCTCGGGTGGAGACAGCGCCGCCATCGTTACGCCATTCGTGCAGGTCGGAACTTACCCGACAAGGAATTTCGCTACCTTAGGACCGTTATAGTTACGGCCGCCGTTTACCGGGGCTTCGATCAAGAGCTTCGCGTTAGCTAACCCCATCAATTAACCTTCCGGCACCGGGCAGGCGTCACACCCTATACGTCCACTTTCGTGTTTGCAGAGTGCTGTGTTTTTAATAAACAGTCGCAGCGGCCTGGTATCTTCGACCGGCATGGGCTTACGGAGCAAGTCCTTCACCCTCACCGGCGCACCTTCTCCCGAAGTTACGGTGCCATTTTGCCTAGTTCCTTCACCCGAGTTCTCTCAAGCGCCTTGGTATTCTCTACCCAACCACCTGTGTCGGTTTGGGGTACGGTTCCTGGTTACCTGAAGCTTAGAAGCTTTTCTTGGAAGCATGGCATCAACCACTTCGTCGCCTAATGGCAACTCGTCATCAGCTCTCGGCCTTAGAATCCCGGATTTACCTAAGATTCCAGCCTACCACCTTAAACTTGGACAACCAACGCCAAGCTGGCCTAGCCTTCTCCGTCCCTCCATCGCAATAACCAGAAGTACAGGAATATTAACCTGTTTTCCATCGACTACGCTTTTCAGCCTCGCCTTAGGGACCGACTAACCCTGCGTCGATTAACGTTGCGCAGGAAACCTTGGTCTTTCGGCGTGGGTGTTTTTCACACCCATTGTCGTTACTCATGTCAGCATTCGCACTTCTGATACCTCCAGCAAGCTTCTCAACTCACCTTCACAGGCTTACAGAACGCTCCTCTACCGCATCACTTACGTGATACCCGTAGCTTCGGTGTATGGTTTGAGCCCCGTTACATCTTCCGCGCAGGCCGACTCGACTAGTGAGCTATTACGCTTTCTTTAAAGGGTGGCTGCTTCTAAGCCAACCTCCTAGCTGTCTAAGCCTTCCCACATCGTTTCCCACTTAACCATAACTTTGGGACCTTAGCTGACGGTCTGGGTTGTTTCCCTTTTCACGACGGACGTTAGCACCCGCCGTGTGTCTCCCATGCTCGGCACTTGTAGGTATTCGGAGTTTGCATCGGTTTGGTAAGTCGGGATGACCCCCTAGCCGAAACAGTGCTCTACCCCCTACAGTGATACATGAGGCGCTACCTAAATAGCTTTCGAGGAGAACCAGCTATCTCCGAGCTTGATTAGCCTTTCACTCCGATCCACAGGTCATCCGCTAACTTTTCAACGGTAGTCGGTTCGGTCCTCCAGTCAGTGTTACCTAACCTTCAACCTGCCCATGGATAGATCGCCCGGTTTCGGGTCTATTCCCAGCGACTAGACGCCCTATTAAGACTCGCTTTCGCTACGCCTCCCCTATTCGGTTAAGCTCGCCACTGAAAATAAGTCGCTGACCCATTATACAAAAGGTACGCAGTCACAGAACAAAGTCTGCTCCCACTGCTTGTACGCATACGGTTTCAGGATCTATTTCACTCCCCTCTCCGGGGTTCTTTTCGCCTTTCCCTCACGGTACTAGTTCACTATCGGTCAGTCAGTAGTATTTAGCCTTGGAGGATGGTCCCCCCATATTCAGACAAAGTTTCTCGTGCTCCGTCCTACTCGATTTCATGACTAAGAGATTTTCGCGTACAGGGCTATCACCCACTATGGCCGCACTTTCCAGAGCGTTCCGCTAATCTCAAAGCCACTTAAGGGCTAGTCCCCGTTCGCTCGCCACTACTAAGGGAATCTCGGTTGATTTCTTTTCCTCAGGGTACTTAGATGTTTCAGTTCCCCTGGTTCGCCTCTTGCACCTATGTATTCAGTACAAGATAACCATCTTATGATGGCTGGGTTCCCCCATTCAGACATCTCCGGATCAAAGTCTGTTTGCCGACTCCCCGAAGCTTTTCGCAGGCTACCACGTCTTTCATCGCCTCTGACTGCCAAGGCATCCACCGTATGCGCTTCTTCACTTGACCATATAACCCCAAGCAATCTGGTTATACTGTGAAGACGACATTCGCCGAAAATTCGAATTTCTCAACTAAGAGAACTCACAAATTTTACCTTAGCCTGATCCGTTACCAGTGAAAGTAACGTTCAGTCTATCTTTCTATCACATACCCAAATTTTTAAAGAACGAACTAGTCAAAGACTAGAAATCAACATTCACCATCCACTCGATGGAATGCTCATTTCTAAGCTCTTACTTCAGAAGCAGTAGTGGTGGAGCCAAGCGGGATCGAACCGCTGACCTCCTGCGTGCAAGGCAGGCGCTCTCCCAGCTGAGCTATGGCCCCGTATTTCTACAGGCGTTTCCCACACAAAATTGGTGGGTCTGGGCAGATTCGAACTGCCGACCTCACCCTTATCAGGGGTGCGCTCTAACCAACTGAGCTACAGACCCAATTTCGGGCTGCTTCTTTCGTCTTCTTCAATGAATCAAGCAATTCGTGTGGGAACTTATGGAGCAGCTGATGTCGTCGATTAAGGAGGTGATCCAGCCGCAGGTTCCCCTACGGCTACCTTGTTACGACTTCACCCCAGTCATGAATCACACCGTGGTAACCGTCCTCCCGAAGGTTAGACTAGCTACTTCTGGTGCAACCCACTCCCATGGTGTGACGGGCGGTGTGTACAAGGCCCGGGAACGTATTCACCGCGACATTCTGATTCGCGATTACTAGCGATTCCGACTTCACGCAGTCGAGTTGCAGACTGCGATCCGGACTACGATCGGTTTTATGGGATTAGCTCCACCTCGCGGCTTGGCAACCCTTTGTACCGACCATTGTAGCACGTGTGTAGCCCAGGCCGTAAGGGCCATGATGACTTGACGTCATCCCCACCTTCCTCCGGTTTGTCACCGGCAGTCTCCTTAGAGTGCCCACCATTACGTGCTGGTAACTAAGGACAAGGGTTGCGCTCGTTACGGGACTTAACCCAACATCTCACGACACGAGCTGACGACAGCCATGCAGCACCTGTCTCAATGTTCCCGAAGGCACCAATCCATCTCTGGAAAGTTCATTGGATGTCAAGGCCTGGTAAGGTTCTTCGCGTTGCTTCGAATTAAACCACATGCTCCACCGCTTGTGCGGGCCCCCGTCAATTCATTTGAGTTTTAACCTTGCGGCCGTACTCCCCAGGCGGTCAACTTAATGCGTTAGCTGCGCCACTAAGAGCTCAAGGCTCCCAACGGCTAGTTGACATCGTTTACGGCGTGGACTACCAGGGTATCTAATCCTGTTTGCTCCCCACGCTTTCGCACCTCAGTGTCAGTATCAGTCCAGGTGGTCGCCTTCGCCACTGGTGTTCCTTCCTATATCTACGCATTTCACCGCTACACAGGAAATTCCACCACCCTCTACCATACTCTAGCTCGCCAGTTTTGGATGCAGTTCCCAGGTTGAGCCCGGGGATTTCACATCCAACTTAACGAACCACCTACGCGCGCTTTACGCCCAGTAATTCCGATTAACGCTTGCACCCTCTGTATTACCGCGGCTGCTGGCACAGAGTTAGCCGGTGCTTATTCTGTCGGTAACGTCAAAATTGCAGAGTATTAATCTACAACCCTTCCTCCCAACTTAAAGTGCTTTACAATCCGAAGACCTTCTTCACACACGCGGCATGGCTGGATCAGGCTTTCGCCCATTGTCCAATATTCCCCACTGCTGCCTCCCGTAGGAGTCTGGACCGTGTCTCAGTTCCAGTGTGACTGATCATCCTCTCAGACCAGTTACGGATCGTCGCCTTGGTGAGCCATTACCTCACCAACTAGCTAATCCGACCTAGGCTCATCTGATAGCGCAAGGCCCGAAGGTCCCCTGCTTTCTCCCGTAGGACGTATGCGGTATTAGCGTTCCTTTCGAAACGTTGTCCCCCACTACCAGGCAGATTCCTAGGCATTACTCACCCGTCCGCCGCTGAATCCGGGAGCAAGCTCCTTTCATCCGCTCGACTTGCATGTGTTAGGCCTGCCGCCAGCGTTCAATCTGAGCCATGATCAAACTCTTCAGTTCAAACATCTTTGGGTTTTGAGAAAACCCTAAACTTGGCTCAGCAATCGTTGGTTACATCTTTGATTTCTCGCGGAGTAACTTGTGATGCTGATAATCTTTCTGACTATCAGTCTGACTCCACAAGCACCCACACGAATTGCTTGATTCAGTTGTTAAAGAGCGGTTGGTTAAGATCTTTCGTCTCAACCGAGGCGCGCATTCTACAGCAGCCTCATTTGCTGTCAAGTGATTATTTTCAGAAGTTTTTGAAGAATTCTTCAACAACTTCAACCACTTGCGCTTCCGATCTCTCGTTAGCGGGAGGCGAATTCTACAGCGTTACACGCTGCTGTCAACACCTCTTTTTCTCCGCTTTCGATCGAGAAGATCGAAACGTCAAAAGAGCCAAACATCACCACTCTTTCAACTCCTTCCAGGCTTCGATGATCTGAAGCAAGCCGCTGTCGAAAACTGCGTAACTCATTGAGTTCCAAGGAGTTTTCCGTTTCGACTGCGCCGGAAGTGGGGCGAATTATAGGCCTCCAGAATCTGCCGTCAACCCTTAATTTCGCTTTTCTTTCAATAACTTGCCGACAGGTCAAAAAAGCACCCGATTCCCTCTATATAGAAGAAAGAGATACCACCCCTTCTATATAGAGGAAGCCATCAAAGCACCCCATCCTCTTTCATCGCAGCCACCGCCCCAGCCCCCAGGCCCAGCACTCGCTGCAAAACCTCCAGCGTATGTTCGCCCAGCAAAGGAGGCGCACGACGGTACTCAACAGGAGTCCGAGACAACCGAATCGGACTGGCCACCTGCGGCACCATCCCCGCCAGAGCATGTGGCAGCTCAATCGCCAGCCCACGGGATTTCACCTGCGGGTCCTCAAACACCTGCGACAGATCATTGATCGGCCCGCACGGCACACCCGCCTGCTCCAGTTGAGCCACCCACTCGGCGGTCGTCTTGAAGACCGTCGCCTGGCGGATCAGCGGAATCAGCACCGCCCGGTTCGCCACCCGCAGCTTATTAGTCGCGAAACGCGGGTCATCCGCCCACTGCGGCTGCCCTGCCACTTCGGCAAATTTGCGGAACTGCCCGTCATTGCCCACGGTAAGAATGAAGTCGCCATCGGCCGTAGGAAAATCCTGGTACGGCACGATATTCGGATGTGCATTCCCCAACCGCTTCGGTGCATTGCCCGTCGTCAGGTAATTCATCGCCTGGTTAGCCAGACATGCCACCTGCACATCCAGCAACGCCATATCGATGTGTTGGCCGCCGCCATCGTGATCACGGTGAGCCAGTGCCGCCAGGATCGCCACGGTCGAATACAGCCCCGTGAGGATATCCGTGAGCGCCACGCCCACTTTCACCGGCCCGGCACCTTCATCACCTTCAGGTCGCCCGGTGAGGCTCATCAGCCCGCCGAGCCCCTGAATCATGAAGTCATAACCCGCGCGCTTGGCATACGGCCCGGTCTGGCCAAAACCAGTGATCGAGCAATAGATCAGATCCGGATTGATCGCCTTCAGCGACTCGTAATCCAGACCATAAGCCGCCAACCCACCGACCTTGAAGTTCTCGATCAGGATGTCCGACTTGGCTGCCAGCTCCCGTACAAGTTTCTGACCTTCGGGACGCGTGAAGTCGATCGTCACCGATTGTTTGTTGCGGTTGGCCGACAGGTAATACGCCGCCTCCGACGTATTCTCGCCGTAAGCGTCTTTCAGAAAGGGCGGCCCCCAGGCACGAGTGTCATCACCATTGCCCGGGCGCTCGACCTTGATCACTTCCGCCCCAAGGTCGGCAAGAATCTGCCCGGCCCATGGGCCGGCCAGCACTCGCGACAAATCCAGTACCCGCAGATGCGACAGCGCGCCCATGGTCGCTCTCCTATTAATAGAACGCCTGCAGGCCGGTCTGTGCACGACCGAGGATCAGCGCATGAACGTCGTGAGTACCTTCATAGGTATTCACCACTTCCAGGTTGACCAAGTGACGGGCCACCCCGAACTCATCGGAGATCCCGTTACCGCCCAACATGTCACGCGCCATACGAGCGATATCCAGGGACTTGCCGCAAGAGTTGCGCTTCATGATCGAAGTGATTTCAACCGCAGCGGTGCCTTCATCTTTCATGCGACCCAGACGCAGGCAGCCTTGCAGCGCCAGAGTGATCTCGGTTTGCATGTCCGCGAGCTTCTTCTGGATCAACTGAGTCGCAGCCAACGGGCGGCCGAACTGTTGACGGTCCAGGGTGTACTGGCGAGCGGTGTGCCAGCAGAACTCCGCCGCACCCAGCGCGCCCCAGGAGATGCCATAACGTGCAGAGTTGAGGCAGGTGAACGGACCTTTCAGGCCACGCACGTCCGGGAAGATGTTCTCTTCCGGCACGAACACGTTATCCATGACGATTTCGCCGGTGATCGAGGCTCGCAGGCCGACCTTGCCGTGAATCGCCGGAGCGCTCAGGCCTTTCCAGCCCTTCTCCAGCACGAAGCCGCGGATGTCCCCAGCGTCGTCCTTGGCCCAGACCACGAACACATCAGCGATCGGGCTGTTGGTGATCCACATCTTGGCGCCGGTCAGGCTGTAGCCACCATCCACTTTGCGTGCACGAGTAATCATCGCGCCCGGATCGGAACCGTGGTTCGGCTCGGTCAGACCGAAGCAGCCGATCCATTCGCCGGAAGCCAGTTTCGGCAGGTACTTCTGCTTCTGTGCTTCGGTACCGAACTCGTTGATCGGCACCATGACCAGCGAAGACTGCACGCTCATCATCGAACGGTAGCCGGAGTCGACGCGCTCGACTTCACGAGCAATCAGGCCGTAGCTGACATAGTTGAGACCGCTGCCACCGTACTGCTCGGGGATGGTCGCGCCCAACAGGCCGACCTCACCCATCTCACGGAAGATCGCCGGGTCAGTCTTCTCATGGCGGAAGGCTTCGAGCACGCGCGGCGCGAGGCTCTGCTGGGCGAATTGCTCGGCAGTGTCGCGGATCATGCGTTCTTCTTCAGTCAGCTGTTGATCCAGCAGCAGGGGATCGATCCAGTTGAAGCTAGCTTTACCGCCCATGAGTGAGTCCTCGCAAATCGGGTGAATTAACGTGGCATTGATCCTAGGCCCGCTTCGTCATCCCGGCAAACGAGGATTTCGCATCCTGTTGTGCTAATTTCTCACTCCGAAACGTCGCGAAATGCCGATTGAGCGATGTATTAGTGAGGTTGACGTACATGCGCCGCAAGATACCCAGCACCACCGCCCTGATCAGCTTTGAAGCCGCCGCCCGTCACGAGAGCTTTACCAAGGCCGCCGAAGAACTTTCTCTCACCCAGGGCGCCATTTGCCGACAGATCGCCAGCCTCGAGGACTTCCTCAGCGTCGAACTGTTCCGACGCTCCCGTCGCGGGGTGAAGCTGACGGAAGCAGGTCTTTCCTACAGCCGCCGGGTTGCCACTCAACTCGACGCCGTGGAGCGCGACACCCTCTCGGTGATGGGTCAGCAAGGTACCAATGTGATCGAGCTCGCTGTGGTGCCCACCTTCGGCACGCAATGGCTGCTGCCAAGACTGAAGGACTTCCAGCTCAAGCACCCCGAAGTAACGGTCAACCTGACCAACCGCACCCGCCCGTTCCTGTTTGCCGACACCGATTTCGATGCCGCCATCTATTTCGGCGATGCCGATTGGTCGGGTACTGAATCCCACCGATTAATGGGTGAAAATCCGATGCCGGTGTGCAGCCCTGTCTTGCTCGGTAACAAGAACAGTCTTACACCTGAAGAGATCGCCGATCTGCCTCTGCTCCAGCAAACCACCCGCCCCTACGCCTGGCGGCAGTGGTTCAACTCGCAGCACCTGAACATTCCCCGCGACATGACAGGCCCACGCTACGAGCTATTCTCCATGCTGGCCCAAGCGGCCATGCACGACATGGGTATCGCGCTGATCCCACCGTTCCTGATTCAACGTGAACTGGCCGAGAAACGCTTGGTGATTGCCAACCCGAACGCACTCTCCAGCATCAAGGCGTATTACCTGATGATTCCGGAGCGAAAGGTCGAATCCGCGTCACTCAAGGCATTTCGCGATTGGCTGGTGAATCAGGCACATAGCTACAACCTAGAAGGATAAAGGCCTTCAGCGATTACTAACCCCGTAGTCAGGATATTCAAAGCCCTACAGATATAACTATTTGTCGCAAATCGACAGACTGTATCCGAAAGTCGTACAGACGTCCCACAAGCGGCTGGCGACGTGGCTTTGAGCCTTCATTCGCGACTCATTACGACCTATTCACGTCACCGATGAGAAAATTCTTCAAATTCATCCACACTCCTTGCAAGGCACGGCCTGCAAGGGATTCAGCCAGCCATCTGCGACATTCGGTCACGGGATGACTTGTAGTTAATTTTCCGTCACCCGTCATAATCCCTTGAAGGGCATAAACTTCGCCTGCAAAATGCCGCGCCCCGCCCTGATTTGGCGGGATCGTGCTGATCGGCCGCCCCAGTCGCACCATCCGTAGTGCATGGGTTTACTCAATAAGATCACGCAGGAGATTTGACGTGCACATTGGTGTTCCTCTCGAAACCCAGACGGGTGAAACACGGGTTGCTGCAACCCCGGAAACCATCAAAAAGCTGATCGGCCAGGGTCATAAGGTCACTGTACAAAGCGGCGCCGGCATCAAGGCCAGCGTTGTCGACAGTGCCTATGAAGCGGCAGGCGCGACCATTGGCAGTGCCAGCGATGCGTTTGGTGCAGAGCTGATTCTCAAAGTGGTCGCCCCCAGCGACACCGAACTGGCGCTGATCAAGCGCGGCACGGTGCTGGTGGGCATGCTCAATCCGTTCAGCAATGAAACCATCGCCAAAATGGCCGAGTGCGGGATCACCGCGTTCGCCCTGGAAGCAGCACCACGTACCTCCCGGGCCCAGAGCCTCGACGTGCTGTCGTCCCAGGCAAACATTGCCGGCTATAAATCGGTTCTGCTGGCCGCCCACTACTATCCGCGCTTCATGCCGATGCTGATGACCGCTGCGGGTACCGTGAAAGCGGCGCGCGTGCTGATTCTTGGCGCGGGCGTGGCCGGTTTGCAGGCGATTGCCACGGCGAAACGTCTGGGTGCCGTCATCGAAGCGTCCGACGTACGTCCGGCCGTGAAGGAACAGATCGAATCCCTCGGCGCCAAATTCGTCGACGTGCCTTACGAGACCGATGAAGAACGCGAATGCGCGGTCGGCGTCGGCGGTTACGCCCGCCCGATGCCGGCGAGCTGGATGCAGCGTCAGGCCCAGGCCGTGCACGAACGCGCCAAGCAGGCGGACATCGTCATCACCACCGCTCTGATCCCGGGTCGCAAGGCTCCGACACTGCTGAGCGCGGACACCGTGGCGCAGATGAAACCCGGTTCGGTGGTCATCGACCTCGCTGCAGCCCAGGGTGGCAACTGCCCGCTGACCGTGGCCGATCAGGTCGTGATCGAGAACGGGGTGACCATCGTCGGCCCGACCAACCTCGCCGGTGAAGTCGCCGCAGACGCTTCGGCGCTGTATGCACGCAACCTGCTGGACTTCCTGAAGCTGGTCTTCACCAAAGAAGGCCAGTTCGAAGTGAACCTCGAAGACGACATCGTCGCCGCGTGCCTGATGTGCCGCGACGGCCAAGTCATCCGCAAAAACGCCTAAGCAGGGATTCAGACGATGGAAGAGCTTATCTCCCCCGGTATCTACAACCTGATCATCTTCGTGCTGGCGATTTATGTCGGTTACCACGTGGTCTGGAACGTTACACCCGCGCTGCACACGCCGCTGATGGCGGTGACCAACGCCATTTCGGCGATCGTGATCGTCGGCGCCATGCTCGCCGCCGCCCTGACCGTCACTCCGCTGGGCAAGACCATGGGCACCCTCGCCGTGGCACTGGCCGCGGTCAACGTGTTCGGTGGCTTCCTGGTCACCCGCCGCATGCTTGAGATGTTCAAGAAGAAAGCCCCGAAAGTAAAAGAAGAGGCGCCGAAGTAATGAGCATGAATCTCGTCACGACGCTCTACCTGATCGCGTCGATCTGCTTCATCCAGGCCCTCAAAGGCCTGTCGCACCCGACCACGTCGCGCCGCGGCAACCTGTTCGGCATGCTCGGCATGGCGTTGGCGATCCTTACTACCGTCGGCCTTATCTATAAGCTGGGCGCTGAGCTGGCGACTGCTGGCATTGGCTATGTGATCGTCGGCCTGCTGATCGGCGGCACCGCCGGTTCGATCATGGCCAAGCGCGTTGAAATGACCAAGATGCCAGAACTGGTTGCGTTCATGCACAGCATGATCGGTCTGGCAGCGGTGTTCATCGCCATTGCTGCGGTGGTTGAGCCGCAGTCGCTGGGCATCGTCAAGCAACTGGGCGACTCGATCCCGGCGGGCAACCGTCTGGAGCTGTTCCTCGGCGCAGCCATTGGTGCCATCACCTTCTCCGGTTCGGTGATCGCGTTCGGCAAGCTGTCGGGCAAGTACAAGTTCCGTCTGTTCCAGGGCGCACCGGTACAGTTCAGCGGTCAGCACAAGCTGAACGCGGTACTGGGTCTGGCGACGCTGATCCTCGGCATCACCTTCATGCTGACCGGCAACCTCGCCGCATTCGCATTGATGCTGGCCTTGGCCTTCATCATGGGCGTGCTGATCATCATCCCGATCGGCGGTGCCGACATGCCGGTCGTGGTGTCGATGCTCAACAGCTATTCCGGCTGGGCGGCGGCGGGTATCGGTTTCTCGCTGAACAACTCGATGCTGATCATTGCCGGCTCCCTGGTGGGTTCGAGCGGTGCGATCCTCTCGTACATCATGTGCAAGGCGATGAACCGTTCCTTCTTTAATGTGCTGCTAGGCGGTTTTGGCAATACAGCAGACGCCGGCCCTGCCGGTGAAAAAGAAGCTCGCCCGGTGAAATCCGGTTCGGCTGATGACGCGACCTTCCTGCTGACCAACGCCGACACCGTGATCATCGTTCCGGGTTACGGCCTGGCGGTGGCCCGTGCGCAGCATGCGCTGAAGGAGCTGACCGAGAAGCTGACCCACCATGGCGTGACCGTGAAGTACGCGATTCACCCGGTGGCCGGTCGGATGCCCGGACACATGAACGTACTGCTGGCCGAGGCCGAAGTGCCGTACGACCAGGTGTTCGAGATGGAAGACATCAACTCCGAGTTCGGCCAGGCCGACGTGGTGCTGGTGCTCGGCGCCAACGACGTGGTCAACCCCGCTGCCAAGAACGATCCGAAATCGCCGATTGCCGGCATGCCGATCCTCGAAGCGTTCAAGGCCAAGACCATCATCGTCAACAAACGCTCGATGGCCAGCGGCTATGCCGGTCTGGACAACGAACTGTTCTACCTGGACAAGACCATGATGGTCTTCGGCGACGCGAAGAAAGTCATCGAAGACATGGTCAAAGCGGTCGAGTAACTCGCTCGCTGTTTCACCGGACGCCCCGACTTGTCGGGGCGTTTTTGTTTGCGAAAAACGTCGGACAATTTGCCGCGTTGTTGCAGATCCGGTAACAGTGTTTTACTTGAAACCCGCTGAATAGACGCCTCGTTTGCGACCTTGGTAGCGGGACAGGCGCCCGCGAAATTCACTAGACTGCGCATCCTGCTACTCGCTGCCCGAGAAAATAATCCATGTACCGTGACCGTATTCGCCTGCCTTCGTTGTTGGATAAAGTGATGAGCGCCGCCGACGCTGCTGCGCTGATCGAGGACGGCATGACCGTCGGCATGAGCGGCTTCACCCGCGCCGGCGAAGCCAAGGCCGTTCCCCATGCACTGGCCGAGCGAGCCAAGGTCACGCCGCTGAAGATCAGCCTGATGACCGGTGCCAGCCTGGGCAACGACCTCGACAAGCAACTGACCGAGGCCGGCGTCCTGTCGCGGCGCATGCCGTTCCAGGTCGACAGCACCTTGCGCAAGGCGATCAACGCCGGCGAAGTGATGTTCATCGACCAGCACCTGTCGGAAACCGTCGAGCAACTGCGCAACCAGCAACTGAAGCTGCCGGACATCGCCGTGATCGAAGCCGTGGCCATCACCGAACAGGGCCACATCGTGCCGACCACCTCGGTGGGCAACTCGGCGAGCTTCGCGATCTTCGCCAAACACGTGATCGTCGAGATCAACCTGGCGCACAACGCCAACCTCGAAGGTCTGCACGACATCTATATCCCGACCTATCGCCCGACCCGCACGCCCATCCCGCTGGTAAAAGTCGACGACCGTATCGGCAGCACCGCGATCCCGATCCCTCCGGAGAAGATTGTCGCGATCGTCATCACCCAGCAGTCGGACTCGCCGTCCACCGTGTCGGCGCCGGATGTCGACACCAAGGCCATCGCCGATCACCTGATCACCTTCTTCAAGCAGGAAGTCGATGCCGGACGCATGACCAACAAGCTCGGCCCGTTGCAGGCCGGGATCGGCAACATTGCCAACGCGGTGATGTGCGGGTTGATCGACTCGCCGTTCGAAGACCTGACCATGTACTCCGAAGTGCTGCAGGACTCGACCTTCGACCTGATCGATGCGGGCAAGCTGAGCTTTGCCTCGGGCAGCTCGATCACCCTGTCGGAGCGGCGCAACAGCGACGTGTTCGGCAACCTTGAGAAGTACAAGGACAAACTGGTGCTGCGCCCGCAAGAGATCTCGAACCATCCGGAAGTGGTTCGGCGCCTGGGCATCATCGGTATCAACACGGCGCTCGAGTTCGACATCTATGGCAACGTCAACTCCACCCACGTCTGCGGCACGCGGATGATGAACGGCATTGGCGGTTCGGGTGACTTCGCGCGCAACGCACACCTGGCGGTGTTCGTGACCAAGTCGATCGCCAAGGGCGGCGCGATTTCCAGCGTGGTGCCGATGGTCAGCCACGTCGACCATACCGAACACGACGTCGACATCCTGGTAACCGAGGTCGGTCTGGCCGACCTGCGTGGCCTGGCGCCACGGGAACGCGCCCGGGTCATCATCGACAACTGTGTGCACCCGGATTACCGCCAGGCACTGAACGACTACTTCACAGCAGCCTGCGCCATCGGCGGCCACACCCCGCACATCTTGCGCGATGCCCTGAGCTGGCACATCAATCTGGAAGAAACCGGACGCATGCTGAAGGCGTAATCCGCACAGATTTTCCGCTGGCGCAAACACAGTTTCGCCAGCGGGATTCTGAAAACCTCCATTACCGTCAAAAACTGTACTGCTGTACCGGTCTTTTCCTAAGGCTTTTGCCTACTCGAATCACCGAATTGAGCAAAAGTGCACCAAATAGGCGCAGACAGGTACAGTTTGCGCAATTTTGACCCGTACACCCCCTATAAACAGTTAACTGGTCACTCACAATACAAGTGAACTGTATCTAGAGAGTCTGGCCAAACGAGAGGATCATGGGCACCAGTTAAACCACTACCTGATCCCGCCACAAGCGGAAGGATGTCAACCATGGAACGTACACTCAGTTCCGAACTGTTCTTCGAAGACAAAGCTGCAAAAACCCAGGCTTCCCTGCCTCTGCGCGTTATCGCCAACCTGATGCTGTGGCAGCGCCGCATCTCCAGCCGCCACCAACTGGCTCGTCTGGATTCGCGCCTGCTGGCTGACGCCGGGATTAGCGAAGCACAACGCTACGAAGAGCTGAGCAAGCCGTTCTGGCGCTAAGTAGCGTCGCTGGCTCTGGTCGCTAGACCCACCGCCAGCAACCCGAATTGAACACACAAGACCCGTCGCGGGAAACCGCGACGGGTCTTGTCGTTTTGGGCCCGGAAAACATCCGGTACAGGGGCCTGTATCAATGACAGGTACAGTTTTAATTAACAAACAACTGAACCAGTACAATTTCACTGTGGTGTATCTGCCGTGCTCATTGCATTCGGCTCAACATGACCTTCCGCCTCCATCGGCAAAAGGAAGACGTCATGAATCACTTACAGGATGTTTCAGCAGTCGCGGTCGAACGCTCTCCTCGCTTCGGTCGTCTACGACGGCTATTCAGAGGTTTCTGGCAAGGCCTGGAGCGCGCCAGGACGCGGCGCCTGCTGGCTCAACTCGATGGTCGGGATCTCGCCGATCTTGGCCTCAGCCACGCCGATCGACAGAACGAACTGGAGAAACCCTTCTGGCGCTAGCATTTTGCCCTCTGTGCGAAACCTCCCACACAGGCCTAATATCCGGGCAGAACGTGGCGAATGCCGTGCGACTGGCGTCTGACTTCCCAGACACCAAGCCACCTCTCAATACGATATTTCCAGAGGAGTTACACCATGTCCCGTCTTCGCCTGCTCAGCGCTGCCGCCCTGCTGGCCGTGGCTGCCAATGTCAGCGCTACCAGCTTCATCGTGACCACCGACGCCGTTGTTGGCGCGCTGAAGTCCTCTTCGGACGCGACTTCCGACGTCAGTTCTTCGCTGCGTGACAACAAAGTCGTGATCGCTGCCCGTGACGACGCTGCCAGCTTCGTTGCCAGCGAAGGCCAGATCCGCGGCGTGAAGCTGGAGAGTGCCCTGGACCTCATCCGCCATCAGGCCCCGCAACTGAATGCGACCGACGCACAACTGGCACAAGCCATTCTGGCGATCTGAGCCGGCATTGCCGGAAGGGACATGCCAGTCATGTCCCGATGTTTCGCCGCTGGCTCTGGCCCGGGCATTACGCTAGCCTTGGGACTCGCTAACAGCACCTGAGACTCATGCGTTTTCTTTCAAATCTGCTTATCTCTTCTGTTCTGGTCACTGCTTGCTGGACGACCTCGGTCGATGCCTTTGACGTCTCGACGCAAAACACCGTTGTCAGCGGTTACGCCACCAGCATGGTGTCTTCCGCGCCTTTCGACCGTAAACTGCTGCTCGCCGCCCACGACGATGCGGCGGCATTCGTTGCCAGTGACGGCCAGTTGCGAGGCGCTCAGCTGGAATCCGCGTTGCATTACCTGCGCAAATCCCGGCCAAAACTTCATGTAAGCGACCTTGAACTGGCACAGGCAATTCTCGTCCAATAGTTATTCTTGCCCCCTCCGGAGTCGTTCCATGCGTAGCCCGCTGATTGCTGCCGCCCTTGGCCTGTTGTTGTTGGCCGATATGGCCCAGGCGCACACCCTGGTAGCCACCAGTAACATCATCGTTCGTGCCTCCCAGCGCACCATCGATTTCACTTCCGATACCACCACTTCGATCCGCGATTCGAAAATCATCCGCGAAGCCCACGATGACGCTGCCAGCTTCGTCGCCAGCAACGGTGATATCCGTGGCGCGCACCTGGAAGCCGCCCTCAACACCCTGCGCACCCGCGTGCCGGAAGCCCGCGACGCCAGTGATCAGGTACTCGCCGAAGCCATCCTCGCATTGTGAAGTCTCTCAGCGCCTGGCTGCTGGCCGGGGCGCTGCTGCTGATCGGCAGCAACGCCCACGCCAGCCTGCAACTGCGGCTCAAGACCGACGGTCTGAGCCCCGCCCAACAACAGGCCAGCCAGGCGTTGCTCGATGAAGCGATGCAGAAACTGCCGCCCAGCTTCATCGAACGCCTGGATCGACGCATCGATGTCGGCTGGACCGACGACATGCCCGCCAATGCCTATGGCCAGGCGACGCTCGTCTCCGAGCTGGACCTGAACCGCAGACTGCTCGCCGGGCTCACTGACGGCAGCGCGGCCACGCAAAAAACCAATCGCCCCCACGGCACGGTGCGGCAGGAACTGCTGGCCACGGTGCTGCACGAAATCACCCATATCTACGACCGCGCACGCCTGTGGCCGGCCACCGAACGCACGCTGATCCAGCGCTGCACGCGCCGCAACAACAGCGCCGGGCTGATCGGCCTGCCGGATGAGTGTCGGGGCCAGAATGACCGGCGCTTTACCCTCAGCGATGACCCGCGCCTGCTCGATCTCGCCGGCTGGCAGCAATACGTCGGCCGCCGTGGCGAACGTGAACAGCACAACCGGCAGATCGCCCGCAGCCCGGACCTGTACGAGATATCCAGTCCGAAGGAGTTCGTCGCGGTCAACATGGAGTACTTCCTCCTCGACCCGAGCTACGCCTGCCGCCGCCCGGCGCTGTACCGCTATTACAAGGAACACTTCGGCTGGGCGCCGCCGGAAAAGGACTCCTGCGCCAAATCCTTCGCCTTCCTCAATGCCGGCAACGACTTTGCCAAACAGCCGCTGGGCCAGGTCGATCCGGAGCGGGTCTACGCCATCGACTACCTGCTGGCCGAAGCGAACCAGAACTGGGTCAGCCGCTGGGGGCACAGCATGTTGCGCCTGGTGATCTGCGCCCCGGGCCGGCCACGCGGACCGGATTGCAGACTGGACCTGGACCAGCATCTGGTGCTGTCCTACCGCGCATTCGTCGGCGATGTGCAGCTGTCGAGCTGGGACGGACTGGTCGGAAAATACCCTTCGCGTCTGTTCGTCCTGCCGTTGGCGCAGGTGATCGACGAATACACCAAGACCGAACTGCGCAGCCTCGCCTCGGTGCCGCTGAACCTGTCCCGCAGCGAGATCGAAGACGTCGTCGAACACGCCGCCGAAATGCACTGGAGCTACGACGGCAACTACTTCTTCCTGTCCAACAACTGCGCGGTGGAGAGCCTGAAACTGCTGCGCAGTGGAAGCAACAATGCACAGCTCACCGGCCTCGACAGCATCATGCCCAATGGCCTGTTGGAAGTGCTCAAGGGCCGAGGCCTGGCGGATACCAGCGTGCTCGACAATCCCAAAGAGGCGTTGCGCCTGGGTTACCGCTTCGACTCGTTCCGCGATCGCTATCAGGCAATGTTCGAGGTGCTGAAGAAGCAATTGCCGATCAAGCAGGCCAGCGTCGAGGAATGGCTGTCGCTGTCTGCCGAAGAGCGGCGGCCATGGTTCGAACGCGCGGACCTGCGTACCAGCGCCGCATTGCTGCTGTTGGAGCAGGCAAGCTTCCGTCGCCAGTTGCTGCTGGCCCAGGATGAGGTCAAGCAACGCTACCTCGGCGCACGGGAATTGGAAAACGGCGGCATGGACAAGGCCAACGCAACGTTGCAGCAGATCCTCGCCAACAGCGGCTTCCTCAGTCGCCCGGCAGAACTGCTCGACTCTCGTGGTTATGGCCTGCCACAACCCAGCGAGTTCAGCCGACTGGAAGCCGAAAGCAGTCAGCGCCAGAAACAGCTACTGGTGCTGAGCGGTGATCTGGACAAGGAAGTGCGAGCGCTGCTGGAACCGAAGCGGGCAGCGGAGATTGCAGCCAACGAGGCCAACGTGAAGCAGATCGGCGAGCATTTGCGCAAACTGCACAAAGCCTCGGGTGGCCTGGAGCTGCCCTGAAAAACAATGCCTCTGAAAAACAAAAGACCGCAGCCTGTGAAAGGCTGCGGTCTTTTTTATTGCCTGCAAATCAGTACAGAACACCATCCAGCACTTCGTAGACGATCCCGGTACCGATCGCGATCAACACGATATCGCCACCGGCCCGACGCCATTCATAGCCCGGATACACCGGCAAACGTCCCAACGCCCGGGCCTCCAGCCGCTCGCCGTAATAGCCGTGCGGCAACGGCCGGCCGCGTTCCAGGCGAATACCCGGCGGCGGAGGTGCACCGCGAACGAAGTAGCCGTGATTGTCACGAATCACCTGACGCACCGGCCCGAAGTCGCGCGGTGGCGGGCCACCCCGATGGCTGCTTTGCCAATCATGGTGATCGCCACCGCGATTGTCGTACTGACCCTGTTGCGGGCCGCCGTGGTCGTGATCGTCGCGTGGGTCAGCGCTGGCCAGCAGCGGCGTCGCGCTGATCATCAGCACGCCCAGACTGGCAATCAGACGTTTCGGCATTTTCATGGGTTTTCCTCACTGCACTAACAGCAAAAAGGGACTCAGAACGTGGTTCTGAATCCCTCGGTCTTGCTTGATTAGTCTGTGCCGCGAGGTGCTAATTCCTCTGTATCAGGAACTTTACCTTCAGCTGACGCGGGCCTTACGCACGCCTTCGGACAGTGCCGAACACAGGCTCAGTACGCCGTCGATGGCCTGGTCCGGCGTGGTCGCATTGGCGATGTGATCGATCAGCGCCGACCCCACCACCACGCCATCGGCCAGACGCGCGATGGACGCGGCCTGCTCCGGCGTACGGATACCGAAACCGATGCTGATCGGCAGGTCGGTATGACGACGCAGGCGCGCCACGGCTTCCTCGACGTGTTCCAGAGTCGCCGCACCGGCACCAGTCACACCGGCGACCGACACGTAGTAAACGAACCCGGAGCTGCCGTTCAACACTTTCGGCAGACGTGCATCATCCGTGGTCGGCGTAGTCAGACGGATGAAGTCGATGCCTGCAGCCTGGGCCGGGTCGCACAGCTCCGAGTTGTGCTCCGGTGGCATGTCGACCACGATCAGGCCATCAACGCCGGCCTCTTTGGCTTCAGCGATGAAGCGCTCGACACCAAATTTGTGGATCGGGTTGAAGTAACCCATCAGCACCAGCGGCGTGTCGCTGTTGTCCTTGCGGAACTCGCGGACCATCTGCAGGGTTTTGATCAGGTTCTGTTTGGCACCCAAGGCACGGATGTTCGCCAGCTGGATCGCCGGACCGTCGGCCATCGGGTCGGTGAACGGCATACCCAGCTCGATCACGTCGGCACCGGCTTTCGGCAGGCCCTTGAGGATCGCCAGCGAAGTGTCGTAATCCGGATCACCGGCGGTGACGAAGGTCACCAGTGCGGCGCGGTTCTGTTCCTTGAGTTCGGCAAAGCGGGTTTGCAGGCGGCTCATCAGTGTTTCTCCTGCTTGGAAGTTTCCATGTGGTGCATGACGGTCTGCATGTCTTTGTCACCGCGGCCGGACAGGTTGACCACCATCAGGTGATCCTTCGGCAGTTTCGGTGCGCGTTTGAATACTTCGGCCAGGGCATGGGCGCTTTCCAGTGCCGGGATGATCCCTTCCAGACGGCAGCACTGGTGGAATGCGGCCAGAGCTTCGTCGTCGGTCACCGAGGTGTACTGGACGCGGCCGATGTCATGCAACCACGCGTGCTCCGGGCCGATGCCTGGGTAGTCGAGGCCGGCGGAAATCGAGTGGGCGTCGATGATCTGACCATCGTCGTCCTGCAGCAGGAAGGTACGGTTGCCGTGCAACACACCCGGTACGCCGCCGTTGAGGCTGGCCGCGTGCTTGCCGGTTTCGATGCCGTAACCGGCGGCTTCGACGCCGATGATTTCTACGCTCTTGTCGTCGAGGAACGGGTGGAACAGGCCCATGGCGTTGGAACCGCCGCCGATGCACGCCACCAGGCTGTCCGGCAGACGACCTTCCTGAGCTTGCAGCTGCTCGCGGGTTTCCTTGCCAATCACCGCCTGGAAGTCGCGAACCATAGCTGGGTAAGGATGCGGGCCGGCCACGGTGCCGATCAGGTAGAAGGTGCTGTCGACGTTGGTCACCCAGTCACGCAGTGCTTCGTTCATCGCGTCTTTCAGGGTGCCGGTGCCGGCGACCACCGGGATCACCTCGGCGCCCAGCAGCTTCATGCGGAACACGTTGGCCTGCTGACGTTCGATGTCAGTGGTGCCCATGTAGATCACGCAATCCAGGCCGAAGCGCGCAGCCACGGTGGCCGTCGCCACGCCGTGCATGCCGGCGCCGGTCTCGGCGATGATGCGTTTCTTACCCATGCGCCGCGCCAGCAGGATCTGGCCGATGCAGTTGTTGATCTTGTGCGCGCCGGTGTGGTTCAGCTCTTCGCGCTTGAGGTAGATCTTGGCGCCACCGCAGAACTCGGTCAGGCGCTCGGCGAAATACAGCGGGCTCGGACGTCCGACGTAGTCGCGCTGGAAGTAGGCCAATTCCTCTTTGAACGCCGGATCTTCCTTGGCCGCTTCGTACTCGCGGGCCAGATCGAGGATCAACGGCATCAGGGTTTCGGCGACGTAACGGCCGCCGAACGAGCCAAACAGGCCGTTGGCGTCAGGGCCGTTACGCAGATCGGAGGTGTTCGAAGTCTGGGTCATGGTTCGCTCCAGCAGATTTCACGAGAAGACAATGGCGTTCACTCTACCCCTGACCTTGCAGGCTGAAAACCGATAAGATCGCCACAACCTGTCAGGAAGACTCACAGATATCATGAGCCATGACCTTCCCCCGCTGAACGCCCTGCGCGCCTTCGAAGCCACCGCCAGGCTGAACAGCGTCAGCCAGGCCGCCGAGCAGCTACACGTCACCCACGGCGCGGTCAGCCGCCAGCTCAAGGTGCTTGAAGAGCACCTGGGCGTCAGCCTGTTCGTCAAGGACGGTCGCGGCTTGAAACTCACAGATACCGGTATCCGTCTGCGCGATGCCAGCGGCGAGGCGTTCGACCGCTTGCGCAGTGTTTGTGCCGAGCTGACCCAAAGCACCGCCGACGCGCCGTTCGTGCTCGGCTGCTCCGGCAGCCTGCTGGCGCGCTGGTTCATTCCGCGACTGGGAAGGCTCAATGCCGATCTGCCGGACTTGCGTCTGCACCTGTCGGCCGGAGAAGGTGACCTTGATCCGCGCCGCCCGGGACTCGATGCCTTGCTGCTGTTCGCCGAGCCGCCATGGCCGGCGGACATGCAAGTTTACGAGCTGGCCAGCGAACGCATCGGCCCGGTCATGAGCCCGCTGTTCAGCGGCTACCAGCACCTGAAATCGGCGCCGCCCACTGCCCTGCTCGGCGAACCCTTGCTGCACACGACTTCACGCCCGCAAGCCTGGCCGAGCTGGGCGCAGCAAACCGGCCTCGACGCCAAGGCATTGAAGCTGGGCCAAGGTTTCGAGCATCTGTATTACTTGCTGGAAGCGGCCGGCGCCGGATTGGGCGTGGCGATTGCGCCGGAACCCTTGGTGGCCGAAGACTTGAAAGCCGGGCGCCTGGTCGCGCCATGGGGCTTTTGCGAAACCCCGGCGCAACTGGCGCTGTGGCTACCCAAGCGCGCCGCAGACGGACGCGCCCGGCAACTGGCGCAATGGCTCAAGAACGAGCTGCGCCAGGCGGATCACTCGCCGCGCTTGAACAGCAGATAAGCGGCCAGCAGACCCAGTGCACCGACCGCCACACCGGCGGTCGTCCACGGATGTTCCTGCGCGTAATCACGGGTGGCGATCCCGGTTTCGCGGGTTTTGACTTTGACTTCTTCGTAGGCATCGCTGAGCAGGCTGCGCGAATGTTTCAGCGCACTTTCGGCGTTGCCCTTGAGCGCCTTGAGGGTCTTGCGCGACTCGTCCGAAGCGTCGTCTTTCAGGCTTTCCAGCGACTTGAGCAGACTCTCGATCTCCGCTTCCATGCTTTGCAATGAGGCTTTGCGTAACGAGGTGTTGGCCATGGTGGCTCTCCTGCATTGGTGATGAGTGGCGTGTGTTGTTTGGGACTTCGCGGGTTCTGGAAAGTGCAGAAAATCTGAACTCGCCTTTCCCGAAGCGAACGAAATCAACACTGCAAATCGCTGCTAGGCTCAATTCCACACGTCAAGGAGATCGCCATGAGTGACCATCACACCTACAAGAAAATCGAGCTGGTCGGTTCGTCCCCCAGCAGCATCGAAGACGCCATCAACAACGCGCTGGCCGAGGCCGGCAAGAGCATCAAGCATCTGGAATGGTTTGAGGTGGTCGATACCCGTGGCCACATCAAGGACAACAAGGCCGCCCACTTTCAAGTGACCCTGAAAGTCGGGTTCCGGATTGCCAGCAGCTGAGTTTGGTCTACGCTTCTGAACTTGCGCGCTGGCCGAATGCCATAGGAATGGCAAAGCGCTACAGGGTGAGCGCATCGGGTAGATCGCTCGATGCCCGCCTCTTTTAATCCGACCAGGGAGTGCGACCGATGAAGAAGTTCATGTTGGCAGTAGGTTTGTTGAGCCTTGCGGGTGGTGCGTTTGCTGCCGGCAAGCCCTGTGAAGAAGTGAAAGCCGCGATCGCGGCAAAACTGGATGCGAAACACGTTTCCGGTTATTCGCTGGAAATCGTCGATAAAGGTGCTGCCGCTGGCGGCAAGGTCGTCGGCAAATGCGAGGGCGGCACCAAGGAAATCGTCTACAAGCGCGGTTGATCGCGCCTGAAATGCAAAAGCCGACGCAATGCGTCGGCTTTTTTGTGCCCGGCTATCTTTTTTGCACAACTATCGGACTTCAGCCCTTCATCACCTGCGCCAGCAATTCGTAGGAATGCAGGCGATCGGCGTGTTCGTACAGGTCGCAGGTGAAGATCAGCTCATCCGCCTGAGTCTGTTCAATCAGCACCTCAAGTTTTGCGCGGATTTTCTGCGGGCTGCCGACCATCGCCAGACCGAGGAAATCGCCCACCGCCTCACGCTCGTGGGGCAGCCACAGGCCGTCCATGGTTTTCACCGGCGGACGCTGCACCAGACTTTGCCCACGCATCAGCGCGAGAATTCGCTGGTACACCGAGGTCGCCAGGTAATCGGCCTGCTCGTCGGTGTCGGCGGCCACCAGCGGCACGCCGAGCATCACGTACGGCTTGTCGAGCACCTCCGATGGCTTGAAGTGGTTGCGGTAGACGCGAATCGCCTCGTGCATGAAGCGCGGTGCGAAATGTGAGGCAAAGGCGTAGGGCAAACCGCGCTCGCCGGCCAGTTGCGCACTGAACAGGCTGGAACCCAACAGCCAGATCGGCACGTTGGTGCCGGTGCCCGGCATCGCGATCACACGCTGATCCGGCGTACGCGGGCCGAGGAAACGCGCCAGTTCGGCCACGTCATCCGGGAAGTCGTCGGCACTGCCGGAGCGTTCACGGCGCAGGGCTCGGGCGGTCATCTGGTCGGAGCCGGGCGCGCGGCCCAGGCCGAGGTCGATCCGCCCCGGGTACAGGCTTTCAAGGGTGCCGAACTGCTCGGCAATCACCAGCGGCGCGTGGTTGGGCAGCATCACGCCACCGGAGCCGACACGGATGGTCGACGTGCCGCCGGCCAGATAGCCCAGCAGCACCGACGTCGCAGAACTGGCGATGCCGTCCATGTTGTGGTGCTCGGCGACCCAGAACCGGGTGTAGCCGAATTTTTCGACATGCTGCGCCAGATCCAGCGAGTTGCGCAGCGACTGGGCCGGGCTGCCGTTCTCGCGCACCGGCACCAGATCGAGGGTGGAAAACTTTACGTCGGACAGTTGCTTCATAAACCTGCATCTCCGATTGAGGGCGCAGGTTTGTTCTTGGCGAACGCAAACCTGCCCAATTCATAAGCGTGCTCTCTGCAATAAGGGCATATACCCGAGTTTCAATAGCCGATCCGAAATTTCCTACTAAAAAAGTCAACGATTCAGATGAGCTGAACTTTGTCCCGGCGTCTATCCTCAGAAGCCTTGCAAGCAGAAACCCTGATGGCGCGGCGTTTCGCGCCGATTTGAGGAGGCACACATGGCTATCGTGAAGAAGGCATCCGCACATTGGGAAGGTGACCTGAAAACCGGCATCGGCTCGATCTCCACCGAAACCGGCGTCCTGCGGGAAGCGCCGTACGGCTTCAAGGCCCGCTTCGAAGGCGGCAAGGGCACCAACCCGGAAGAACTGATCGGCGCCGCCCATGCCGGCTGTTTCTCCATGGCGTTCTCGATGATCCTCGGCGACGCCGGCCTGAAGGCCGAAAGCATCGACACCCAGGCCGAAGTCACCCTCGATCAGGTTGAGGGCGGTTTCGCGATCACCGCCGTGAAGCTGATCCTCAAAGCGAAAATCCCAGGTGCAACCCAGGCGCAATTCGAGGAACTGAGCAACAAGGCCAAGGAAGGATGTCCGGTGTCGAAGGTGCTGAACGCGAAGATCAGCCTGGATGCATCACTGGTCAGTTGATTGACTTGCGCCGAATCAGAACCCGCCAGGCAAAAATGTGGTCGAATAAATGACAGCAGCTTTCGCGCATCTTCGTGCGCGCTGCTCCCAGGAGCTTCAACCATGAAACGTTTTGCCTTGGCGGTTATCTGTGGCGTGCTGGCGACGTCGGCCTTCGCGGCGCCAAAAGATTGCGAAGAACTCAAGCAAGAGATCGAAATCAAGATTCAGGCGAATGCCGTGCCTTCCTACACCCTGGAGATAGTCTCCAAAGAGGAAGCCGAAAAGCACGACGTCGCCATGATCGTCGGTACTTGCGACAACGGTACGAAGGCCATCATCTACCAGAAGAACGACCGCTGATTCAGGTTAGATGGCGCAATAGGTGTCGCGATCCTCGGCAACAATTTCCCGCTTGGCGTTATACAGCCGGGCACTGGGAGTAAACATCAGGGAGCGACCCTCCAGCACATAACGCTGACCCGCTTCGAAATGGTCGAAGCGGATGGTCAGGTAGCACAGGCGCTCCACGGGGTCGTTCAACAGACCGCCGCCTCCACCAGGCGCCTCGAAATCGAAACGCACCAGCAACTCATGGCTGCCGGGCGTTACCTGGAAAAAACGTCCGTCAGTCAGGCGCTGCTTGTCGAGACGTTCGGCCATCAGCAATTTTCCGCCCGGGGTCGGCGTCGAGAACTCGACCCAGGCCATGTTGGGATCGACCGGAGGCATCGGCGTCTGACAACCGGCGAGTAAACCGGCAACCAGTAACAGCATCGTCTTGCGCATGATGAATGTCCGTGAATTCGGACATCCAGCATAACGCCGATCAGGTGCGCTGACAGCCTGCCGGTTTGCCCTGACCGACTACGTTGCGCTGCTGGTCATAGAGTTTGGCCCACGGCCGGAAACCGATATTGCCGGCCTGGAGCTGATAGCGCTGGCCGGCGTTGAAGTCCTTGAATGTCACGTTCAACTGGCAATCGCGCCACAGGGGCTCCGCGTCGGGGCCGATGTTGGTTGCCTCCACCGGAAACTGGTAACGCACCTTCAGTTCATGACTGCCGGGTTGTACTTCGAAGTAACGTTTGTCGACGGCAGCCTTCTTGTCGACTTCCAGCGCTTGCAGCGCCGTGTCCTGTTGCCGTGTATCCAGGTCGATCCAGGCTTGCGTGGGGTCGGGCGAAGGCATTCCGAATCCGGCACAACCGGCCAGCGTCAGCAGGCCTCCCGTCAGTATCAACATGCGCATGGCGGAGCTCCAATGGGCGGGATAGTCTTGCGATCAGACTTTCCGGGGGATTTCTTATTGTGATCAGGCCGTTTCCAAGCCTTGGGTTACTTGATCGCGTTTTGCGGGTTTTGTTTCCGAGCACATTGCTTTTGCTGCTCAACGGTTGTTCCAGCGTCAGCTATTACAGTCAGTTGGCCAGTGGTCAGCTGCAATTGCTGCGGGCTCGCGAGCCAGTGGCCGAGGTGATCGCCGACCCGGGCCGGGACGCCACACTGCGTGCCCACCTGGCCCAGTCGCAGAAGGCCCGGGACTTCGCCAGCCAACACCTGCACCTGCCGGATAACCAGAGCTATCGCCTGTACGCCGATATCCATCGCCCGTACGTGGTGTGGAACGTGTTCGCCACCCCGGAGTTTTCCCTGAGCCCACAAAACCATTGCTTCCCGATTGCCGGCTGCGTGGCCTATCGCGGCTACTACAGCCAGAGTGCGGCGCGGGGCGAGGCGGCGATTCAGCGCCTGCAAGGTATGGACGTGTCGATTGGCGGTGTCGAAGCCTATTCGACCCTGGGCTGGTTCAATGACCCGATCCTCAACTCGATGATGGGTTGGGGTGACGAACGCTTGGCCACGCTGATCTTCCATGAGCTGGGCCACCAACGTTTCTATGTGAAGGACGACACCGAGTTCAACGAGTCCTACGCGACCTTTGTCGAGCAGGAAGGCACCCGGCAGTGGCGGGCGTTTCGCGGCTTGCCGCCAGAGAACGATGCCCAGCTCAAACGCCGGGATCAGTTTATTCAACTGATCCTCGATACCCGTACCCGGCTGGAGAAGCTGTACGCCCAGCCGATGCCCGTCGAACAGATGCGCGAACGCAAGGCCGCCGAGTTCGAACGGTTTCGCCGGGATTATCGGGCGATGCGCGACAGCCAGTGGGCCGGAGACAAACGCTACGACGCCTGGGTCAATGCACCGCTGAACAATGCGCGGTTGTTGCCGTTCGGGCTGTATGACCAGTGGGTGCCGGCGTTTGCAGCCTTGTTCAGGCAGGTGGGCGGGGATTGGCTGAAGTTCTATGCACAGGTGGAGAAACTGGGCGGATTGCCGGCTGACAAGCGAAAGACAGCCCTGCGTGAGCTGGCCGCCCTTCGCTCCGATTGACGATCAGCGTTGCAAAAACGCCTGATGCAACTCGGCCAGGGTTTCGAAGTGATAAGCCGGCGCCTCGGCGCTCAGCTCTTCATGGCTGCCGAAACCATAACCCACCGCCGCTGCATCCAGACCGTTGCTGCGGGCGCCGATCAGGTCGTGCTTGCGGTCACCGATCATCAGCGTATTGGCCGGATCCAGCCCTTCTTCTGCGATCAGGTGGGCAATCAGCTCGACCTTGTTGGTGCGGGTGCCGTCCAGCTCGCTGCCATAGATCACCTTGAAGTGTTTGGCGAAATCGAAGTGCCGGGCGATTTCCCGGGCGAACACCCACGGCTTTGAAGTCGCGATATACAGCTGCCGGCCTTGGCCACTCAGGGTTTCCAGCAATGGCGTGACGCCCTCGAACACCCGGTTCTCGTACAGACCGGTAACCTTGAAACGCTCGCGATAGAAATTCACCGCCTCCCACGCCTTGGCTTCATCGAAACCATAAAACTGCATGAACGCCTGCAACAGCGGCGGGCCGATGAAGTGTTCCAGTTTGGTCAGGTCCGGCTCATCGATACCGAGTTTGCTCAAGGCGAACTGGATGGAGCGGGTGATGCCCTCACGCGGATCGGTCAGGGTGCCATCGAGGTCGAACAGTACGGTCTGGTAATGCATGAAAAATCCCGGGCAATAGAGAGAAAAGTCAGAGCTGGTCGTAGCCTTCAGCCAGATGCAGGTCCTTGAGCTTCACGTAGTTCGCCGCGCTGTAGGTGAAAAAGGCGTTTTCCTTGTCGGTCAGCGGGCGAACCTGCTTCACCGGGCTACCGACGTACAGGAAACCGCTTTCCAGGCGCTTGCCCGGTGGCACCAGGCTGCCGGCGCCGATGATCACGTCATCCTCGACCACCGCGCCGTCCATGACGATGCTGCCCATGCCGATCAGCACGCGGCTGCCGACGGTGCAGCCATGCAGCATGACCTTGTGGGCGATGGTCACGTCGTCACCGATCAGCAGCGGAAAGCCGTCCGGATTGAACGGGCCGGCGTGGGTGATGTGCAACACACAGCCATCCTGCACGCTGGTGCGTGCGCCGATACGGATGCGGTGCATGTCGCCGCGGATCACCGTCAACGGCCACACGGAGCTGTCTTCGCCGATTTCGACGTCGCCGATCACCACCGCGGAGCCGTCGACAAAAGCGCCTTTGCTCAAGCGTGGGGTGTGATTCTGGTACTTGCGAAGGGACACGATTAGTTCTCTCTCTGTCGCCGATAGCTGCGGTGGGTGTCGATTGTAATTAAGATGGGCGCATGTTTCTTCCAGCCAAGGTGCCAACCGTGAGCGTGAACAACCCTCTTCTGCAGTCCTACGACCTGCCGCCGTTCTCCGCGATCCGTGCCGAACACGTGCAGCCGGCCATCGAAACCATCCTGGCCGACAACCGCGCCGCCATTGCCGAAATCCTCAAGACCCAGGGCCAGAACCCGACCTGGGCCGGGCTGGTGCTGGCGATGGACGAACTCAACGATCGCCTGGGCGCTGCCTGGAGCCCGGTCAGCCACCTCAATGCCGTGTGCAACAGCGCCGAACTGCGTGAAGCCTACGAGTCGTGCCTGCCGGCCCTGAGCGCCTACTCCACCGAGATGGGCCAGAACCGCGAACTGTTCCAGGCCTATGAAGCCCTGGCCAACAGCCCGGAAGCCGCCGGTTTCGACGTGGCGCAAAAAACCATTCTGGAACACGCCCTGCGCGATTTCCGCCTGTCGGGTATCGACCTGCCGGAAGCCGAACAGAAGCGCTACGCCGAAGTGCAGAGCAAGCTGTCCGAGCTGGGCAGCCGCTTCTCCAACCAGTTGCTCGACGCCACTCAGGCCTGGACCAAGCACCTGACCGATGAAGCCGCCCTCGCCGGCCTGACCGATTCGGCCAAGGCGCAAATGGCTGCTGCGGCACAGGCCAAAGGCCTCGACGGCTGGCTGATCACCCTGGAATTCCCGAGCTACTACGCGGTGATGACCTACGCCCAGGACCGTGCGCTGCGCGAAGAAGTCTACGCCGCCTACTGCACCCGTGCGTCGGATCAAGGCCCGAACGCCGGCCAGAACGACAACGGCCCGGTGATGGGCGAAATCCTCGACCTGCGTCAGGAGCTGGCAAAGCTGCTCGGTTTCTCCAGTTTCTCCGAGCTGAGCCTGGCGACCAAAATGGCCGAATCCAGCGACCAGGTGCTGAGCTTCCTGCGCGACCTGGCCAAGCGCAGCAAACCGTTCGCTGCCCAGGATCTGCAACAGCTCAAGGCTTACGCCGCCGAACAGGGCTGCGCCGATCTGCAAAGCTGGGACAGCGGTTTCTACGGTGAAAAACTCCGCGAACAACGCTACAGCGTCGCCCAGGAAACCCTGCGCGCCTACTTCCCGATCGATAAAGTGCTGGGCGGCCTGTTCGCCATCGTTCAGCGTCTGTACGGCATCGAGATCGCCGAACTGAAAGGCTTCGACACCTGGCATCCGGACGTGCGCCTGTTCGAGATCAAGGAAAACGGCCAGCACGTCGGCCGCTTCTTCTTCGACCTCTACGCCCGCGCCAACAAGCGCGGCGGTGCCTGGATGGACGGCGCCCGCGACCGGCGCCGCACCCTCGACGGCGTGCTGCAAAGCCCGGTGGCCAACCTTGTGTGCAACTTCACGCCGGCCGACAGCGGCAAGCCTGCGCTGCTGACCCACGATGAAGTGACCACCCTGTTCCACGAATTCGGTCACGGCCTGCATCACCTGCTGACCCGCGTCGAGCATGCCGGCGTATCGGGCATCAACGGCGTGGCGTGGGATGCGGTCGAGCTGCCAAGCCAGTTCATGGAAAACTGGTGCTGGGAGCCGGAAGGCCTGGCGCTGATTTCCGGCCACTACGAAACCGGCGAGCCGCTGCCGCAGGATCTGCTGGAAAAAATGCTCGCGGCGAAGAACTTCCAGTCCGGCCTGATGATGGTGCGTCAGCTGGAGTTCTCGCTGTTCGACTTCGAACTGCACGCCACCCACGGTGACGGTCGCAGCGTCGCGCAGGTGCTGGAAGGCGTGCGCAACGAAGTCTCGGTGATGCGCCCTCCGGCCTACAACCGCTTCCCGAACAGCTTCGCGCACATCTTCGCCGGCGGTTACGCAGCGGGTTACTACAGCTACAAATGGGCGGAAGTGCTGTCGGCAGATGCCTTCTCCAAGTTCGAAGAAGACGGCGTGCTCAATGCCGATACCGGTCGCGCCTTCCGCGAGGCGATCCTGGCCCGCGGCGGCTCGCAGGAGCCGATGGTGCTGTTCGTCGACTTCCGTGGCCGTGAGCCATCGATTGACGCACTCTTGCGCCACAGCGGCCTGAGTGAGGACGCGGCAGCATGAGTGAGGCACCTGTGAAAACCAAAAAACGCTTTATCGCCGGGGCCGTCTGCCCGGCGTGCAGCGAGCCGGACAAGCTGATGATGTGGAGCGAGGACGATGTCCCGCACCGCGAATGCGTGGCGTGCGGCTACAGCGATACGCTGAACGCACAAGGGTTGTCGGTTCCAAAAGAGCTGGGCACGCGGGTCAACACCAGCGCGCTCAAGCCTGCCCCGGACAAAACGGTTCAGGCGGTGCAGTTCTTCCCGAATCCGAAACTGAAGAAAAAGCCCGACGAGCAACACTGATCCAGAACCACCTTCTGCCGAATCCCGGTGGAAGGTGGTATTGGCTTAACACCCGTCCTCTGCACTTGCTTCGTAGGCTGGCCGTTTCCGCCATGCCTCGAAGGAAGCTGCCATGCCTGACTCCAATCCCCTCCTGCAACACTGGACCCTGCCACCCTGGCCGGATATTCGCGCCGAGCATCTGCTGCCGGCGATCAACAGCATCATTGCCGACAACCGACAAATCATTGCGCAAGTGATCGCCAGTCAGGCCGAGCACCCCGGCTGGGATGATCTGGTGCTGAGCATCGATGAAGCGGATGCCCGTCTCAATGAAGTCCGCTCGATTCTCGAAACGTTGTCGATGGTCAGGTCCGACGATGCCACGTGGCTCGTGGAAAGCGCCAAGGCGCATCTGGCGATCAATCAGTATCGTTCCGAAAAATCCTGCAATCGCCCGCTGTACGAGGCCTACCAGCGTTTGGCGCGGAGTTCGATCGCGGCCAACTTCGATGAGTCACGCAAGATCGTGCTGGCGCGGATACTGCGCAAATTCAGGCAGTCGGGCATCGAGCTTCCCACTGAGCAACAGCAGGAACTGGCCCGGTTGAACCTTGAGATCGGCGGCCTGGAATCCGTGTTTTTGACCCACCTCGAACGCTGGACCGAGACCTGGAGCAAACGTATCGACGACGTTGCACTGCTCGCGGGCCTGTCACCGGCGATGAGGGATCGCCTGGCGCGCGCCGCACGCGAGGCCGGCCATGACGGCTGGCTGATCCGTCTGGATCAGAACACCTGCAATCACATCCTCAAGTACGCCGAGAACCGTGCCTTGCGGGAAGAATGCTGTGTGGCCTACGCGACCCGCGCCTCCGATCAGGGGCCGTTGGCCGGCCGCTTCGATAACGGCCCGGTACTGACGGCGTTGCTTGCCTTGCGCCAACAGAAAGCCCGTTTACTTGGCCACGAAAACGCCGCGCAACTGACGCTGGCAAAAACCATGTCCGGGACGACAGCGTGGGTCAGTGATTTTCTCCAGCGCCAGGTTGCGCAGTTGGCGCCGGCTCTCGAGCAGGACGCCATACAACTGGCCGCCTTTGCGTTGCAACGCGGAATCGACCGGATTCAACCTTGGGATGAAGACTTTCTCGCCGAACAATGGCGCCAGCAGCAGTTTCCCGGTGCGCTGGACGACCTGCGTGAGTACTTCCCGCTCGAGGGCACCCTGCGCCGGCTCTGTCTGTTCTGTGAGCGCATGTTCGGGATCCGCATCGTCGAGCAAATCGGCGGCAGGCACTGGCATGACGATGTACGGCTGCTGGAAATCAGCGAGCACGAGCAGATCATCGGCTACATCTACCTCGACCCGTTTCACCGCGACAACGCTGCGGATTTCGCCGGCACCTCCACGCTGCGCAACCGCCGGATCAATGCCGAAGGGCGCCCGGCGCTCCCCATTGCTGTGCTCTACAGCAATTTCACTCCGGCCACTGACAGCCATCCGTGCCGTCTCGAACTCGACGACCTGCAGGTACTTTTTCATGAGTTTGGCCACTGCCTTCAGCACGTACTGACGCGTTCACCTCATTACACCCTGTCCGGCATCCTGCAACTGGGCCATGAGGCGGCGGAGTTTTCCGGGCAATTGTTCGAGCAGTGGTGTCAGTCGCGGGAGTTTGTGCTGTGGCTCGGCGCGCATTTCCAGACCGGCGAGCGCCTGAGTGCCTCACGGGTCGACGCCGCCCTGACGGCCAGCCAGGCCCACGCCAGCCGGCAAAAAGCCTTGTTGCTGATGGGCGCCATCATCGATTTCGAGCTGCACCTGACTCACGGCGATGGGCGTTCTGTCGAAGCGGTTTGCGCCGACGTGCAGAGGACAATGGCTCACCTGCAACTACCGGGCAATCACCGGTTCGCCAATGGTTTCGATTACATGGTGACCCAGTACGACGCGTCGGTTTACGCCTATGTCTGGTCAGGGGTGCTGGCTCAAGAAGCGTTCAAACGCTTCAGTCATGACTGGGTGTTCAGGCCGCAGACCGGCCGGGCGTTCCGGGAAACGTTCTTTGCACCCGGGGCCGGGCGCCCGTTACTGGAAGCAGTGGAAGCTTTCGTCGGCCGGCCGGTCAGTGAAGACGTGGGTGCCGGCCGTTCGATCATCCGGCGGGTTACTTCAGATTGACGGTCTGGAACCAGCTCTTCATCGAGCAAGTAGCGAACGCACTGGTGCTGCAATCGCCGTTGGCCAGCGCGGTACGCAGCTTCTCGACATCAGCCTGCATGACGTAGCGAACGCCGTCCTTGAAGTGACCGCTTTCACCGAAACCGCCCTGGGTCATTTCGTTCAGGGCGTCTTCCTTGCTCCAGCCCTGCACCACGATGCGGTACATCGCGGCCATCAGGCCGGTGCGGTCGGAGCCGTGCTTGCAATGCATCAACACCGGGCCGTTGGCTTCGGCGGTCTGGATCGCGCGCAAGGTCTTGAGCACGTCGCTGTCATCGACATGATTGGTGCGATACGGCAGTTGCACCTGATTGATGCCAGGAGCGTTCAGCCAGCTCGAATCCGCCTCTGGCAGAAAGTTGATGACCGTTGCCACTTTCAGGTTTTGCAGCAACGGCACGGCACCGGCATCCGGCAGCGCACTGCGATAAAGCGTGGGCGACATCTGAAAGAAGTTGTATTTCACTTCGACCGGTTGCGCCCATTCCGGAGGACGAGAAACCGGCGCATCTGCGGCATGGGCCGGGATCGAGCCGAGCAGGGCAAGCAGCGAGAAACAGATCGCAGAGGAAAAACGCTTCAAGGACATGCTGAGTGGTGACCGTGTGGGATTCGTCAGTGAGGGCCGCAGCTTGAGGGTTGTCCAGTCAAATCCCTGTGAGGCGTTTGTCAAAGAAACGTGAAGCCAGGGACATCCTTCGTCGCAAATCCGGGCTTTTTTTCGGCTGAATCGATTCATCCGGTTGGTTAGGCTGCTACCATTTGTCACATCATGTTGCAGACGCGTCCCCATTTTCCGGGTCATTTCCGGCCACGTCGCAACCGACCACTCAAAAGCCGTCCCCAGAAGCGGCTGATAACCATCAATGCCTGATGAGGTGCACCCCATGTCTGATCAAGATCGAGACAACCCGCGGCGTGAGTTTTTGCGCAAATCCCTGACCCTGATCCCGGTGGTCACCCTCGCCGGCACCGGACTCGGTAGCAGCGTGCTGCAAGCCGCCTCGGAAAGCGCACCGGCTGCGGCACCGGCAAAACCGGCCGGCGCTGACGCGGGCGTCTATCAGCCGAACTACTTCACCGCCGAAGAGTGGGCATTCATCAATGCCGCCGTCGCGCAACTGATCCCCAACGATGCCCAGGGCCCTGGCGCTCTCGAGGCTGGCGTGCCGGAATATATCGACCGCCAGATGAACACGCCGTACGCCGCCGGTGCCCTCTGGTACATGCAAGGCCCGTTCAATGCCGACGCTGCGCCCGAGATGGGCTGGCAGAGCAAACTGGTGCCAAAAGAGATCTATCGCCTCGGCATCGCCGCCACGGATCAGTGGGCAAAATCCCTCAATGGCAAAACATTTGCCGAGCAAGACAGCGCTACCCGAGACGATCTGCTCAAGCAGCTTGAAGCCGGAAAACCGCAATTCGACGCTGTTCCCGCGAAGATTTTCTTCAATCTTTTGCTGCAAAACACCAAGGAGGGGTTCTTCTGCGACCCGATCCACGGTGGCAATAAAGGCATGGTCGGCTGGACCATGATCGGCTTCCCCGGCGCCCGCGCCGATTTCATGGATTGGGTGGAACGCAACGAGCAATACCCCTTCCCGGCAGTTTCGATTCGCGGCGAGAGGGCGTGAGCATGGCAACGGTAATGAAGAAGGTCGACGCAGTAATCGTCGGTTTCGGCTGGACAGGCGCAATCATGGCCAAGGAGCTGACCGAAGCCGGTCTCAACGTGCTGGCGCTGGAGCGCGGCCCGATGCAGGACACCTATCCTGACGGCAACTATCCCCAGGTGATCGACGAACTCACCTACAGCGTGCGGAAAAAACTCTTCCAGGACATCTCCAAAGAGACCGTCACCATCCGTCACAGCGTCAATGACATCGCCCTGCCGAACCGCCAGTTGGGCGCGTTCCTGCCGGGCAATGGCGTGGGCGGCGCCGGGCTGCATTGGTCGGGCGTGCACTTTCGTGTCGATCCGATCGAACTGCGCATGCGCAGCCACTACGAAGAGCGTTACGGCAAAAGCTTCATCCCCAAGGACATGACCATCCAGGACTTCGGCGTCAGCTATGAAGAACTGGAACCGTTCTTCGATTTCGCCGAAAAAGTCTTCGGCACCTCCGGCCAGGCCTGGACCGTGAAAGGCCAACTGGTTGGCCAGGGCAAGGGCGGCAACCCATACGCGCCGGATCGTTCGAACCCGTTTCCGCTGGAAGCGCAGAAGAACACGGTTTCCGCACAACTGTTCGGCAAAGCGGCCACAGAGGTCGGTTACAAACCCTACAACCTGCCTTCCGCAAATACTTCGGGGCCGTACACCAACCCTTACGGTGCGCAGATGGGCCCGTGCAACTTCTGCGGCTTCTGCAGCGGCTACGTTTGCTACATGTATTCCAAGGCGTCGCCGAACGTGAATATTCTGCCGGCGCTGAAACCGCTGCCGAATTTCGAACTGCGGCCCAACGCCCACGTCCTGCGGGTCAACCTCGACAGCACGAAAACCAAAGCCACCGGCGTCACCTACATCGACGGCCAGGGTCGCGAGATCGAGCAACCGGCGGATCTGGTGATCCTCGGCGCGTTCCAGTTGCACAACGTGCGCCTGATGCTGCTCTCCGGCATCGGCAAACCGTACGACCCGGTCAGTGGCGAAGGTGTGGTCGGGCGTAACTTCGCCTACCAGAACATGGCGACCATCAAGGCGTTCTTCGACAAGGACACCCACACCAACAACTTCATCGGCGCTGGCGGCAACGGCGTGGCGCTGGACGACTTCAACGCCGACAACTTCGACCACGGGCCACACGGTTTCGTCGGGGGCTCGCCGATGTGGGTCAACCAGGCCGGCAGCCGTCCGATTGCCGGCACCTCCAACCCGCCGGGCACCCCGGCCTGGGGCAGCGACTGGAAACGCGCGACCGCCGATTACTACACCCACCAGGTGTCGATGGACGCTCACGGCGCGCATCAGTCCTACCGTGGCAACTACCTCGATCTGGACCCGGTGTACCGCGATGCCTACGGCCTGCCGCTGCTGCGGATGACCTTCGACTGGCAGGAAAACGACATCAAGATGAACCGTTTCATGGTCGAAAAAATGGGCAAGGTCGCGCAAGCCATGGGCCCGAAAGCCATTGCCGTGCTTGGCAAGAAAGTCGGCGAGCACTTCAACACCGCGTCGTACCAGACCACCCACCTCAACGGTGGCGCGATCATGGGCACCGATCCGAAGACCAGCGCGCTGAACCGCTACTTGCAGAGCTGGGACGTGCACAACGTGTTCGTCCCGGGCGCCTCGGCATTCCCGCAGGGCCTGGGTTACAACCCGACCGGGCTGGTCGCCGCGCTGACCTACTGGTCGGCGAAAGCGATCCGCGAGCAATACCTGAAAAACCCCGGCCCGCTGGTTCAGGCTTAAGGAGCGATGACCATGAAGACTCTCGTTATCGCGACCCTGGCGCTGCTCGGCAGCGCATCCCTTTACGGCGCCGAAGTTGATCAATCCCTGATCAAAAAAGGTGAATACCTCGCCCGTGCCGGTGACTGCGTGGCCTGCCACACGGCTAAGGACGGCAAGCCGTTCGCCGGTGGCCTGCCGATGGAAACCCCGATCGGCACGATCTATTCGACCAACATCACCCCGGACAACACCGGGCTGGGCGGCTACAGCTTCGAGGAGTTCGACCAGGCTGTGCGTCATGGCGTCGCCAAAAACGGTAGTACCTTGTACCCGGCGATGCCGTACCCGTCCTACGCCCGTGTCAGTCAGGATGACATGCAGGCGCTCTACGCCTACTTCATGCACGGTGTTGAACCGGTGGCGCAGGAAAACAAGGCCAGCGACATCCCGTGGCCATTGAGCATGCGCTGGCCGCTGATGGGCTGGCGCTGGTTGTTTGCGCCGAAGGTCGAGGACTACAAACCCGCGTCGGACGATGCCGTCGTCAGCCGTGGGGCGTATCTGGTAGAAGGCCTCGGACATTGCGGCGCCTGCCATACGCCACGGGCCCTGACCATGCAGGAAAAATCCCTGAGCGCGGCCGAAGGCAGCAGTTTTCTGTCAGGCAGCGCGCCGCTGGAAGGCTGGATCGCCAAGAGCCTGCGCGGCGACCACAAGGATGGCCTCGGCAGCTGGAGCGAAGAGCAACTGGTGCAGTTCCTCAAGACCGGCCGCAGCGACCGCAGCGCGGTATTCGGCGGTATGAGCGACGTGGTCACCCACAGCATGCAGTACATGACCGACGCCGACCTGACCGCGATCGCCCGATACCTGAAGTCGCTGCCGGCCAATGATCCTGCCGACCAGCCACATCAGTACGACGAGAAAGCCGCCAAGGCTTTATGGAACGGTGATGACAGTCAGCGTGGCGCGTCGGTGTACATCGACAACTGCGCGGCGTGCCACCGCACCGACGGCCACGGCTACACCCGGGTGTTCCCGGCGCTGGCGGGCAACCCGGTGTTGCAATCGGAAGACCCGACGTCGCTGATCCACATCGTGCTCAAGGGCGGCACGCTGCCTGCGACGCACACCGCGCCGTCGACCTTCACCATGCCTGGCTTCGCCTGGCGTCTGTCGGATCAGGAAGTGGCGGATGTGGTGAGCTTCATCCGAGGCAGTTGGGGCAACAAGGGCGCGCCGGTCAAAGCAGCTGATGTTGCGGAGTTACGCAAGGAAGACTTGAAGCACACCTCGACCGATGACCTCGGCCAGGTGACACAGCACAACTGACCGTTCGCCCAACGGCACTAGTCAGATCGACAGCGCCTCGATACTGTATATGCACACAGTATCGAGGCACTGCCATGTCTACCCCTCTTCCCCCGCGCGGTCGCGGCACCGCCACCAATCCGCACAACCGCTTCGCGCCCAGTCGTTCGGTGGCCGAGGACGATGGCTGGTATCAGGAAGTACCACTGACCCAGGGCACCGAAGTCAGCTTCGAGACGGCTAAAACCATCATCACCCGCAACACCTCACCGGACCTGCCCTTCGACCGCTCGATCAATCCCTATCGCGGTTGCGAGCATGGCTGCATTTATTGCTACGCGCGGCCGAGTCATGCCTATTGGGACATGTCGCCGGGGCTGGATTTCGAAACGAAACTGATCGCCAAGACCAACGCCGCCCAGGTGCTGGAAGAACAGCTGGGGAAAAAAGGCTATCAATGTGCGCCGATCAATCTGGGTTCCAATACCGACCCGTATCAGCCTATCGAACGCGAACACAAAATCACTCGCCAGACCCTCGAAGTATTACTGCGCTATCGGCACCCGGTGACCATCGTCACCAAGGGCTCGCTGATCCTGCGTGACCTCGATCTGCTCACCGAACTCGCGCAGCAACGGCTGGTGGCGGTGATGATCAGCCTCACCACCCTGGACGATGAGCTCAAACGCATTCTCGAACCCCGGGCCGCCGCGCCCAAGGCCCGGTTGCGGGCGATCCGGGTGATGCGCGAAGCGGGTATCCCGGTCGGCGTACTGTGCTCGCCGATGATTCCGATGATCAACGACAGCGAAATCGAAAGCCTGCTGACCGAAGCCCACGCCGCCGGTGCCCAGAGCGCCGCTTACATGATGCTGCGCCTGCCGCTGGAAGTGGCGCCACTGTTCGAGGAATGGCTTGAAGCGCACTACCCGCAGCGCGCCGCCCATGTGCTGAGCCTGATCCGCCAGAGTCGTGGCGGCGAGCTGTACGACAGCCGTTTTGGCGCACGGATGCGCGGTGAAGGGCCGTTCGCCGACCTGCTCGCCCAGCGCTTCGCCAAGGCGTTGAAACGCCTGGGACTCAATCACCGCGAAGGTTTCAATCTGGATTGCACAGCCTTTTGTCCGCCGGGTCGCCAGATGGCGCTGATTTAGGGACAATTGGCCTATGGTTGAGTGGAGGGAATTGCTTGCCCGGTTACGCTGGTCACGTTTTTTGTGACCTGGAACACACGTTCTAGAGCGCTTGATTCAGTTTGAGTTAAGTTTCGGCGGTTACCTTGTTCATCGAGTGACTGACGGGTCGGGATGACCCGGATGTTTTTAAACAGCCACTGGCTTCATACCGGAATACACGGGAACGACTCCCCGAATCCGCCAAAGAGGATGAATCATGAGTGACAAGGATAAACAGCCGTTGGCTGCGTCGGCGCAAGCCGTCCCTGGGGCGGAATCCGCCGATGCAGCGCTGCGACATATCGTTGACGGCTTTTTGCATTTTCATCATGAGGTCTTTCCGCAACAGGAAGAACTCTTCAAGAAACTCGCCACGGCCCAGTCGCCACGGGCGATGTTCATCACCTGCGCCGACTCGCGCATCGTTCCTGAACTGATCACCCAGAGCTCCCCCGGCGATCTGTTCGTGACCCGTAACGTCGGCAACGTCGTTCCACCCTACGGCCAGATGAACGGTGGCGTTTCCACCGCCATCGAATACGCGGTACTGGCGCTCGGCGTGCAACACATCATCATTTGCGGCCACTCCGATTGCGGCGCCATGCGCGCAGTGCTCAATCCGGACAGTCTGGAAAAGATGCCGACGGTCAAAGCCTGGCTGCGCCACGCCGAAGTCGCGAAAACCATGGTGCATGACAACTGCAACTGCACCGACGAAAAAGAAAGCATGCCGATCCTCACCGAGGAAAACGTCATCGCCCAACTGCAGCACTTGCGTACCCATCCTTCGGTAGCCTCGCGCATGGCGAACGGTCATCTGTTCATCCATGGCTGGGTCTACAACATCGAAACCAGCGAAATCAAAGCTTACGACGCGGATCAGGGACGCTTCCTGCCGCTCGATGGCAGCCATCCGATTCCGGTGGCGACGCCCAAAGCGCGCTTCTAAATCCTCCTAAAAATCCGTGTGGTCTGACGCCGGTCGCTGTTTCAGCGGCCAGGCTTCGCCACGCCTGAAGAAAACTTCGGGAGAGTCATCATGCGTGCAGCTCAATTGAAAGCGGTGTTGCCACGGGAGCTGCTGGCTTCGGTGGTGGTGTTTCTGGTCGCCCTGCCACTGTGCATGGGCATTGCGATTGCTTCGGGGCTGCCGCCGGCCAAAGGTTTGATCACCGGGATCATCGGTGGGCTGGTGGTGGGTTGGCTGGCGGGTTCGCCGTTGCAAGTCAGCGGGCCGGCGGCGGGTCTGGCGGTGTTGGTGTTCGAACTGGTGCGCCAGCATGGTATCGAGATGCTCGGGCCGATTCTGTTGTTGGCGGGTTTGCTGCAACTGGTGGCCGGGCGCCTGAAGCTCGGTTGCTGGTTTCGGGTCACGGCGCCAGCGGTGGTCTATGGGATGCTCGCCGGGATCGGCGTGCTGATTGTGCTCTCGCAAGTGCATGTGATGCTGGATGCCGCACCGAAACCTTCTGGCCTGGACAACCTGACAGCATTCCCCGGCGCAGTGGCCCAGGCCTTGCCGTCGTTTGGCTGGCAGGCCGGATTGCTCGGGCTGTCGACCATCGCCGTGATGTGGCTGTGGGAGAAATGCCGTCCGCATTCACTGCGTTTCATTCCCGGCGCGCTGCTCGGTGTAGGGCTGGCGACAGGCGCCAGTCTGTTGCTGGCGCTGCAAGTGAAGCGGGTTGAAGTACCGGCGAACCTGGCAGAAGCCATCGACTGGCTGAAACCGGCGGATCTGCTGAGCCTGGCCGATCCGACCCTGCTGATTGCCGCGTTTGCCGTGGCCTTCATCGCCAGCGCCGAAACCCTGCTCTCCGCCGCCGCGGTGGATCGCATGCACAGCGGCCCGCGCTCGGACTTCGACCGCGAACTGTCGGCACAAGGGGTCGGCAACATGCTCTGCGGGCTGGTCGGCGCGCTGCCGATGACCGGGGTGATCGTGCGCAGCTCGGCCAACGTCCAGGCCGGCGCCACCACACGCTACTCGACGATTTTCCATGGCCTGTGGCTGTTGGCCTTCGTGTTGTTGCTGTCGAGTGTGCTGCAAAGCATTCCGGTGGCGAGCCTGGCCGGGGTGCTGGTCTACACCGGTTTCAAACTGGTGGATCTGAAAGCCTTTCGCGGTCTGGGGCGGTATGGCCGGATGCCGATGTTCACCTACGCCGCTACGGCGCTGGCGATCATCTTCACCGACCTGTTGACCGGCGTGCTGATCGGTTTCGGTTTGACCCTGGTGAAACTGGCGTTCAAGGCTTCGCGGCTGAAGATCAGCCTGATCGATCTGCCGCAGGACGGGGAAATGGAGTTGCGTCTGGTGGGCGCGGCGACGTTTCTCAAGGTGCCTGCGCTGACTCAGGTGCTGGGCAGCATTCCTGCGGGCACGACGGTGCACGTGCCGCTCAACAACCTGAGCTACATCGACCATTCGTGTCTGGAATTGCTGGAAGAGTGGGGCCGGGCCAATGCGGCCAAGGGTTCGAAGCTGTTGATCGAGTCGCGGGGATTGAAGCGACGGCTTGAAGGACGAATCCGTACCACCACCGGGATCGGTGCGGCAGGCTGAAAACATTTGGGGGAACAGAGCAATCTGTTCCCCCAATCGTTTGCGCAGAGATCAAGCCGCAGGCTGATCCAGTTCCAGGCCCACGCCCAGACGGCGACTCATGCACGGCCAGCGCTTCCACGCCGCGCCAGTGTCCGGGCTGCTGAGTTTCTCGCGGTAGGCTTCCACCGACTCCAGCGCAAAGCTGTCGTCGTCGAGCATGCTGTCCACCGCGTGGTGCACCACTTCGTCGAGTTGATTGGCAAATTCCTCACCGAGCAACTGGTGAGCAATCAGATTGGCGACCGTCATGTCCAAGGGGATCAGTGGCTGGCCGAAATGCTTGATGTACAGGTCGTTGACCTCTTCGACAAAGCGGTGCGCCAGGTAGGCTTCGTCCAGCAGACTGTCCAGGCCGACCGGCGGCTGGAGAAAGTACTGTTCGGCGATTTTCAGCACCGGTTTGATCTGTGACTCGATTCCCGCTTCCCTGGCGACTTCATTGGCTGCATCCAGCAGGTCTGGCACTTCGTCGATGTAGGCGGCGACAAAACGCGTCAGCACGCCATTGGCGTCGGTTTCCGGCAACTGGATCGCCGGGTGCAGGTGTTGCAGTTGGGCTTCCAGCTGACGGGTCAGCTTTCCGGTTTCAATCTCGTGTTGTCGGGCTATGTGGATCTGCTCGCGCAATGCGGCGGTGTTCATGAAAACTCCAGGAAACAAGGCAATGAAATAGGGAAGACATAACTTAGCTGGCTTACGAAAAATGCTAAGACGCATTTGTCATAATTATTTCATCCTTGATACACCTGCGTTATATCGGTTTGCCACCACTCGTCTGCATCCTTCTCCATTCGTGCCCCGGAACGCAAGTGCCAGCTGTTTCACTCGGTTGACGTCCGCGCATTGCATTTTTCAGCCGCTGTCTATACTCGCCATTGAATGGAGTTAGCTGATGACGCCCGACTGCACCCGCAGCAAGGCCCGGCGATTCAAGTTCGTAGTCTGATGCAGCCGCTCCCTTGCCGCAGGCGAAAGCCGGCGGGATAACAAGAACGATAAGGGGAACCCGCAATGATGCGACATCCACACGTCTGGATGGGCCTCCTGTTGTGGTCGATTTTCAGCCCGGTGCACGCTGCCTGGACTGTGAATATGGCGCCTGGAGCGACTGAAATCAGTCACGCAGTATTCGACCTGCACATGACCATTTTCTGGATCTGTGTGGTGATCGGGATCATCGTCTTCGGCGCCATGTTCTGGTCGATGATGGTGCACCGCCGTTCTACCGGGCAGGTCGCCGCAAAATTCCACGAAAGCACCACCGTCGAGATTCTCTGGACCGTCGTCCCGCTGCTGATCCTGGTGGCGATGGCGGTGCCGGCGACCGCCACCCTGATCCGCATGTACGACACCAGTGAGCCGGATATCGATATCCAGATCACCGGCTATCAGTGGAAGTGGCACTACAAATACCTGGGCCAGGACGTCGAGTTCTTCAGCAACCTGGCCACCCCCGCCGAACAGATTCACAACAAGGAAGCCAAGGGCGAGCACTACCTGCTCGAGGTCGACAAGCCGCTGGTGCTGCCGACCGGGGCCAAGGTGCGTTTCCTCGTCACCTCTGCCGACGTGATCCACTCCTGGTGGGTGCCGGCCTTCGCGGTCAAGCGCGATGCGATCCCCGGGTTCGTCAATGAAGCCTGGACGCGCATCGACAAGCCCGGCCTCTACCGTGGCCAGTGCGCCGAGCTGTGCGGCAAGGATCACGGCTTCATGCCGATCGTGGTCGAGGTCAAAGAGAAAGCGGACTATGAAAAATGGCTCGCCGATCGCAAGGCCGAGGCTGCCCAGCTCAAAGAGCTGACGAGCAAGGAATGGACCCTCGACGAGCTCAAGGAGCGCGGCGACAAGATCTACCACACCACCTGCGTAGCCTGTCACCAGGCCGAAGGCCAGGGCCTGCCGCCGATGTTCCCGGCGCTCAAGGGCTCGCCGATTGCCACCGGGCCGAAAGCCGATCACCTGCACCGCGTGTACTTCGGCAAACCGGGCACCGCCATGGCGGCGTTCGGCAAGCAACTCTCGGAAGTCGATATCGCAGCGGTCGTGACCTACGAACGTAACGCCTGGGGCAACAACAAGGGCGACATGGTCACGCCAAAAGAAGTGCTGGAGCTGAAACAGGCGGAAAGCAAATGAGCCGGTCTATTGCGTACTTCGTGAACCGGCCGGGGCAAGGCGCCCCGGCCTGCCCAGTCCACTCACTTGAAGGAGACCGGCCATGAGCGCTGTCATCGATGACCACGGTCATGCCGACCACGCCCACGGCCCCGCCAAAGGCCTGATGCGCTGGGTGCTGACCACCAACCACAAGGACATCGGCACGTTGTACCTGTGGTTCGCGTTCTGCATGTTCCTGCTCGGCGGCTCGTTCGCCATGGTGATCCGTGCCGAGCTGTTCCAGCCCGGTCTGCAGATCGTCGAGCCTGCGTTCTTCAACCAGATGACCACCATGCACGGGCTGGTGATGGTCTTCGGTGCGGTGATGCCGGCGTTCGTCGGCCTCGCCAACTGGATGATCCCGTTGATGATCGGCGCACCGGACATGGCGCTGCCACGGATGAACAACTTCAGCTTCTGGCTGCTGCCGGCGGCCTTCCTACTGCTGGTCTCGACCCTGTTCACCGCCGGTGGCGGGCCGAACTTCGGCTGGACGTTCTATGCACCGCTGTCCACGACGTATGCACCGGAAAGCGTGACCTACTTTATCTTCGCCATCCACTTGATGGGGATCAGTTCGATCATGGGCGCGATCAACGTGATCGCCACCATCCTCAACCTGCGCGCCCCCGGCATGACGCTGATGAAAATGCCGCTGTTCGTCTGGACCTGGCTGATCACCGCGTTCCTGCTGATCGCGGTGATGCCGGTACTGGCCGGGTGCGTGACGATGATGCTGATGGACATCCACTTCGGCACCAGTTTCTTCAGTGCCGCCGGTGGCGGTGACCCGGTGCTGTTCCAGCACGTGTTCTGGTTCTTCGGCCACCCCGAGGTGTACATCATGATCCTGCCGGCCTTCGGCGCCGTCAGCCAGATCATCCCGACCTTCTCGCGCAAGCCGCTGTTCGGCTACACCTCGATGGTCTACGCCACGGCGAGCATCGCGTTCCTGTCGTTCATCGTCTGGGCGCACCACATGTTCGTGGTGGGCATTCCGCTGGTGGGCGAGCTGTTCTTCATGTACGCGACGATGCTCATCGCAGTGCCGACCGGGGTGAAGGTGTTCAACTGGGCCAGCACCATGTGGCAAGGCTCGCTGACCTTCGAGACGCCGATGCTGTTTGCCGTGGCGTTCGTGATCCTGTTCTCCATCGGCGGTTTCTCCGGGCTGATGCTGGCCATCGCCCCGGCGGACTTCCAGTACCAGGACACCTACTTCGTGGTCGCGCACTTCCATTACGTGCTGGTGCCGGGGGCGATCTTCGGGATCTTCGCCTCGGCTTATTACTGGCTGCCGAAGTGGACCGGTCACATGTACGACGAGACCCTGGGCAAGCTGCACTTCTGGCTGTCCTTCGTCGGCATGAACATGACCTTCTTCCCGATGCACTTCGTGGGACTGGCGGGGATGCCACGGCGGATTCCGGACTACAACCTGCAGTTCGCCGACTTCAACATGGTCTCGTCGATCGGCGCGTTCATGTTCGGCGCCACGCAGATTTTCTTCCTGTTCATCGTGATCAAGACCATCCGCGGCGGCGAGCCGGCACCGGCCAAACCGTGGGATGGCGCCGAAGGCCTGGAGTGGAGCGTGCCGTCGCCGGCGCCGTATCACACCTTCACCACGCCGCCGGAAGTGAAATGAAACCCGTAGCCCTTGAGGGCCGCCGCCATGGCTGACTCGATATCGCTGAAGAAACTGGTGACCCGACTGCTCGGCGTGGTGGTGGCGATGTTTGTCTTCGGTTTTGCCCTGGTGCCGATCTACGACGTGATGTGCAAGGCGTTCGGCATCAATGGCAAGACCGCCGGGCAGTACGAAGGCGAACAGGTTGTGGACAAGTCCCGGCAGGTGCGGGTGCAGTTCCTGTCGACCAACAATGTCGACATGCCTTGGGATTTCTATCCCAAGCATGACGAACTGACGGCCAACCCCGGCGCGGTCAACGAGATGATTTTCATCGCGCGCAATCCCACCGACAAACCGATGAGCGCCCAGGCCGTACCGAGCATCGCCCCGAGCGAAGCGGCGGCGTATTTCCACAAGACCGAATGTTTTTGCTTTACCCAGCAGGTGCTGCAGCCCGGTCAGCAGATCGAGATGCCGGTGCGTTTCATCGTTGACCGCGACATGCCCAAGGACGTGAAGCACCTGACGCTGTCCTACACGCTGTTCGATATCACCGCCCGACATCCTCCGGTGGCTGCAAACACTGGCGGTTAAGCGTGCCCGATAAGGAGAACAATAAATGGCAACTCATGAGCACTATTACGTCCCGGCCCAGAGCAAATGGCCGATCGTCGCGACCATCGGCATGGTCACCACGGTGTACGGCCTGGCGACCTGGTTCAACGATCTGAAGGCAGCGCGCCCTGAATCCCACGGCCCGCTGATCTTTTTCGTCGGTGGCCTGTTGCTGGCGTACATGCTGTTCGGCTGGTTCGGCACAGTGATCAAGGAAAGCCGGGCGGGGTTGTACAGCCCGCAGCTGGACCGCTCGTTCCGCTGGGGCATGAGCTGGTTCATCTTCTCCGAGGTGATGTTCTTCATCGCCTTCTTCGGCGCGCTGTTCTATGTGCGGCACATTTCCGGTCCGGCGCTGGGCGGCGAAGGCACCAAAGGCATCGCCCACATGCTCTGGCCGAACTTCCAGTTCACCTGGCCGCTATTGCACACGCCGGATCCGAAACTGTTCCCGCCGCCCAAGGAAGTCATCAGCCCGTGGGGCCTGCCGCTGATCAACACCATCCTGCTGGTGAGCTCCAGCGTGACCATCACCATCGCCCACCATGCCTTGAAGAAAGGTCATCGCGGTGCGCTGAAGCTGTGGCTGTTGATCACCGTGCTGCTGGGTTGCGGCTTCCTCGCCTTGCAGGCCGAGGAGTACATGCACGCCTATCACGAGCTGGGCCTGACCCTCGGTTCCGGCATCTACGGCGCAACGTTCTTCATGCTCACCGGGTTCCACGGCGCCCACGTGACCATCGGCACGATCATTCTGTTCGTGATGCTGATGCGGATCATGCGCGGCCACTTCGACAACGAGCACCAGTTCGGCTTCGAAGCCGCGAGCTGGTACTGGCACTTCGTCGATGTGGTGTGGATCGGCTTGTTCATCTTCGTTTACGTGCTCTGAGGATCGGACACAGCTACCAAGGCGCGTGCGACACCAGTTGGCCGCTGTAGAAACCCCAGGCAATCAAGCCGACGGTGCAAGCGGCCAATGCCACCCGAACACTCAAGGCGATGACCAGGCGATTCGAGCTGCTGTCGTCCTTGACCAGGAAAAACAGGCCGCTGAACAGGCTGATCACCGTGGCAATCAGCATCAGGACGATAGCTGCTTTGAGCATGGGAAGACTCCGGGGGTACAGGCGATGCAATCAAGTATAGCGGTCGCATTCACTGCTTTTCTGGCGCGGCCATGAAGCGCTTTCGGCCGGGCGTCGTGCCGACGCTGGTGGTCGCCTTGCTGCTGCCGCTGCTGATTTCGCTGGGCTTCTGGCAGCTGGGCCGGGGTGCGGAGAAAACCGCCCTGCTCGCCAGCTACGCCGAACGCCGCGCCGCCGAACCGATGGCCAGCACCGAGCTGGTGCACAGCACCGATCCGGCCTTTCGCCGGGTGCATCTGCACGGCCAGTTCGATGCCGCCCACAGCCTGCTGCTGGACAACCGTCAACGTGACGGCAAGGTCGGCGTCGAGCTGCTGCAACCGTTTCAGGATCAGCGCACCGGCCTGTGGCTGCTGGTCAATCGTGGCTGGCTGCCGTGGCCGGACCGGCGCGTTACCCCGCAATTCAAGACACCGGCCGATGCCGTGAATGTCGACGCCTGGGTGTATGTCGCCCCCGGCGCGACCTTCCAGTTGCACGCCGACCCGGTCAGCAGCACCTGGCCGCAAACCGTCACCGCCGTCGAACCCGCCAAATGGTGGAAAACCCTCGAGCGCGACGGCTTCGCCTATGAATTACGCGCAGAACCCGGTCCCGCCAGCTATCAGGCCGACTGGCCGGTGGTTGCCATGGGCCCGGAAAAACACTTCGGTTACGCCGTGCAGTGGTTCGCCATGGCCACCGCCCTGTTCGGTCTTTACCTCTATCTCGGCTGGCACAACGCAAAGGAGAAACACCATGGGAGCGGCCATGAATCCACCCAGCATGTCTGAAGCAAAAGCCCCGGCCAGTCGCCGTCGCGGCCGCATTCAACTGCTGCTGATCCTGCTCGGCGTGATCGGCCCGATGATCCTCGCCACCGGCATGTACAAGCTGCAATTCTGGGTGCCGGACGGTCGCAGCTATCACGGCGAACTGATCGGCAACGGCCAGAGCCGTGCCGACCTCGGCGTAGCGGCTGACGAAGAACGCTGGCAGATGCTGGTAACCGCGCCGAAGGACTGCGCGGTGGACTGCCAGCAACTGGTGTACCTGGCGCGGCAGATCCAGATCGGCCTCGGCCGCGATGCCGGTCGCGCCAGCCATGCCCTCGCTGCCGCGCAACCGCTGACGGCCGACTACGAAGCCAAGCTGAGCCGCGAATATCCACAGCTGCAACGTTACCCACTGGATAGCGCCGCGTTCAGCAAAGCCACCGGCGACAAAACCACGCCACAGCTGTGGATCATCGATCCCCACGGCAATCTCGTGCTGCGCTACGACCCGAGTGTGAAGGGCAAGGATCTGCTCAACGACCTGCGCCACCTGCTGAAACTGTCGAACATCGGATAAGGGCATCGTCATGGCCAAACCTGGATTTCGCCTCGCGCTGTTTGCCACCCTGCTCGCACTGATCGTGGTGCTGCTCGGCGCCTACACCCGCCTGACTCACGCCGGTCTCGGCTGCCCGGACTGGCCCGGCTGCTACGGGTTTATCAGCGTGCCGAAAAGCGAAGCCCAACTGGCCCATGCCGAACTGCATTACCCCGATTCGCCCGTGGAGGCGCACAAAGGCTGGAACGAGATGATCCACCGTTACTTCGCCGGCACCCTCGGCATGTTGATCTCGATTCTGGCCGGGCGGGCGTGGGTTAACCGCCGTCATCCGGGGCAACCGCTGAAGCTGCCGCTGTTTCTGCTGGCGGTGGTGTTCGCCCAGGCCGCGTTCGGCATGTGGACGGTGACGCTCAAGCTCTGGCCGCAAGTGGTGACCGGGCATTTGCTTGGAGGCTTCGCGACCTTGAGCCTGCTGTTTCTGCTGACATTGAGACTGTCCGGCGTGTTGCCGGCACTGACCGTACCCAAGCGCCTGCAATATTGGGCCACCGCCGGATTGCTATTGGTGATCGGCCAGATCGCCCTCGGCGGCTGGGTCAGTTCCAACTATGCGGCAGTGGCCTGCATCGACTTCCCGACCTGCCACGGCCAATGGCTGCCGCCGGCGGACTTCGCCAACGGCTTTCACCTGACCCAACACATCGGCCCCAATTACCTCGGCGGGCAACTCGACAGCGATGCGCGCACGGCGATTCACCTGACCCACCGCATCGGCGCCCTGCTGGTGACGATTGTCCTGCTCGGTCTGGCGTGGCAACTGAAAGTCGTGGGCATGACGCGGCTGGCCGGGCTGGTGCTGATCGCCCTCGGCGTGCAGATCACCCTCGGCATCAGCAACGTGCTGTTTCACCTGCCGCTGCCGGTGGCCGTGGCGCACAACGCCGGCGGCGCAGCCCTGCTGCTGACCATGGTGCTGGTCAACTATCACGCGCGAACCAGTCTGGTTCGGGTCAAGCAACCGATGCTTGCGCGCTGGCACCTGAGCCCGCGTAAACAGTCGGCGGCGCCCATCACGATAAAAGGAGAGACGCCATGGCGATTCTGATCGGCGAACGTCCCGCGCAGGCGTTGTGGCGAGATTACCTGGAGCTGACCAAACCGAAAGTCGTGGTGCTGATGCTCATCACCTCGCTGGTCGGCATGTTCCTCGCGACCCGCGCCGGCGTGCCGTGGACGGTGCTGGTGTTCGGCAACCTAGGGATCGCGCTGTGTGCCGGTGGCGCGGCGGCGGTCAATCACGTGGTGGACCGGCGCATCGACGCCGTCATGGCGCGCACCCACAAACGGCCGCTGGCCGAGGGCCGGGTCTCGCCCACGGCAGCGCTGACCTTTGCACTGGTGCTGGCGCTGCTCGGCCAAGCCTTGCTGCTGACCTTCACCAATCCGCTGACCGCGTGGCTGACCCTGGCCTCGCTGCTCGGCTACGCGGTGATCTACACCGGATTCCTCAAACGCGCGACACCGCAGAACATCGTCATCGGCGGCCTCGCCGGCGCCGCCCCGCCGCTGCTCGGTTGGACCGCCGCCACCGGCCACGTCAGCGCCGAACCGTTGCTACTGGTGCTGATCATTTTTGCCTGGACCCCGCCGCACTTCTGGGCGCTGGCGATCCACCGCAAGGAGGAATACGCCAAGGCCGACATTCCGATGCTGCCGGTCACCCACGGCGAGCACTACACCAAGGTGCACATTCTGCTGTACACCTTCGCCCTGCTGGCAGTCAGCCTGTTGCCGTATGTGATCCACATGAGCGGCGCGCTGTACCTGATCTGCGCCCTCGGCCTGGGCGCGAGGTTTCTGCAATGGGCCGTGGTGCTGTACCGTGGCACTCGGCCGCACGCGGCGATCAACACCTTCAAGTACTCTATCTGGTACTTGTTTCTGCTGTTCATCGCCCTGCTCGTAGACCACTACTTACTGTTGAACCTATGACTCGAACCCAGAAAACCGTCTTCATCCTCGTGGCCGTGATCGCGCTGATCCTCGGCCTGACCGTCAACAAAGTGCTGAGCGGCAAGGGCCAGGGCGACCCGACTGCGCTGATCGACGCCGGCATCATCCTGCTGCCGCAAAGCCGCAACCTGCCGGACGTGACGATGACCAATCAGGACGGCCAACCGGTCACGGTCAACGAGCTCAAGGGCAAGTGGAGCCTGCTGTTCTTCGGCTACACCTTCTGCCCGGACATCTGCCCGACCACCCTCGCCCAGCTGCGCCAGATCAAGAGCGAACTGCCGAAGGACGCTGTGGACAAGTTGCAGATCGTGCTGGTCAGCGTCGACCCGAACCGCGACAACCCTGCGCAGTTGAAGCAGTACCTGGGCTACTTCGATCCGCAGTTCATCGGCCTGACGCCGAAGTCGATCGAGGAGCTGCAAAAGGTAGCGAACGCGGTGAGTATTCCGTTCATTCCGGCGGACACCAGCAAGCCGAACTACACCGTTGATCACAGCGGAAACCTTGCGGTGATCGGGCCGGACGGGACACAGCGCGGGTTCATTCGGGCGCCGTTGAACAACGCCAAACTGGTCGCGCAGTTGCCGGTGATGTTGAACCGCAAGTAAACGCTGAACGCACAAAAAAGGGGACGCCACTGGCGTCCCCTTTTCATTGCAGCTATCTGAATCAGAACGCCGGCAACACCGCGCCTTTGTACTTCTCGGTGATGAATTTCTTCACTTCCGGGCTGTGCAGGGCAGCGGCCAGTTTCTTCATCGCGTCGCTGTCCTTGTTGTCCGCACGGGACACCAGAATGTTCACGTAAGGCGAGTCGCTGCCTTCGATGATCAGCGCGTCCTTGGACGGATCCAGCTTGGCTTCGAGCGCGTAGTTGGTGTTGATCAGCGCCAGGTCGACCTGAGTCAGCACGCGCGGGATGGTCGCGGCTTCCAGTTCACGGATTTTCAGGTCTTTCGGGTTCTGGGCGATGTCCTTGACGGTCGACAGGATGTTGGTCGGATCCTTCAGGGTGATCACGCCAGCCTTGGCCAGCAGCAACAGCGCACGGCCGCCGTTGGTGGCGTCATTCGGGATCACCACGTTGGCGCCGCTTGGCAGCTCGTCGAGCTTCTTGATCTTGCTGGAGTACGCGCCCAGCGGCTCCAGGTGCACGCCGGTCACGGCGACCAGGCTGGTGCCCTTGGCCTTGTTGAACTCATCGAGGTACGGCTGGTGCTGGAAGAAGTTGGCGTCCAGACGCTTCTCGGCCACCTGCACGTTCGGCTGGATGTAATCGGTGAAGACCTTGACCTTCAGATCCACGCCTTCTTTGGCCAGAACCGGCTTCACGAATTCGAGGATTTCCGCGTGCGGCACCGGGGTGGCCGCAACGGTCAGGGTTTCGTCGGCGTGGGCCGAGAACGCTGCAACGGCAGCCAGGGCAACGATCAGTTTTTTCATTCAGCTAACTCCTTTTTACGGCGCCCGTCTGGCGCCTGCCAGCGAATGGCCGGCTCATGTCATTACAAAACCGGTTATTTGCGCGAAAAGTGAACGACCAGTCGGTCGCCTGCCATTTGCAGCACTTGCACCAGAATCAGCAGCAACACCACGGTGACGATCATCACGTCGGTCTGGAAACGCTGGTAGCCGAAACGAATCGCCAGGTCACCCAGGCCACCGGCGCCGACCACACCCGCCATTGCGGTGTAGGAAACCAGTGTAATCGCCGTCACCGTAATCGCCGCGAAGATGCCCGGACGGGCCTCCGGCAACAAGGCGTTCATGATGATCTGCCGAGTGGTCGCACCCATCGACTGGGTCGCTTCGATGATGCCGCGATCGACTTCACGCAGAGCGGTTTCCACCAGCCGCGCGAAGAACGGCGTTGCCCCCACCACCAACGGCGGAATCGCACCGGCCACACCCAGCGAGGTGCCGGTGATCAGCACGGTGAACGGGATCATCACGATCAACAGAATAATGAACGGCAGCGAACGCAGGATGTTCACCACCAGCGACAGCAAAGCGTATACGCCTTTGGCTTCGAGCAACTGACGCGGGCTGCACAGAAACAGCAACACGCCCAGCGGCAGGCCGAGCAACACGGTGAACAGCAGCGAACCGCCGAGCATCATCATGGTGTCGCCAGTGGCCAGCCAGATTTCGTACCAGTCGATATTGGTGAAGAAACTCATCAGGTCTGCCATTAGCGCAACACCTCCATGTGAACGTCAGCGGCGGTGAAGCGGGCGAACGCCGCGTCCATGTCGCCACCGGTGACGGCGAGGGTCAATTGCCCGTAAGGAATGTCTTTGATGCGGTCGATACGACCGGCCAGGATGCTGTAGTCCACACCGGTTTCCCGGGCGACGGTTCCGAGCAACGGCGCGTAGGTCGCTTCGCCCTGGAAGGTCAGACGTACGATGCGACCCGGCACGTGAGCGAAGTCATCGCGCTGCTCGCTTTCGTCGATCTGCTCGTCTTCCTGGACGAAACGCTTGGTGGTCGGGTGCTTCGGATGCAGGAACACGTCGGCCACCGAGCCTTGCTCGACGATCACGCCGGCGTCCATCACCGCCACCTGATCGCACACACGGCGGATCACGTCCATCTCGTGGGTGATCAGCACGATGGTCAGCTTCAGCTCACGGTTGATCTCGGCCAGCAGTTGCAGCACCGACGCGGTGGTCTGCGGGTCGAGGGCGCTGGTGGCTTCGTCGCACAGCAGGATTTTCGGCTTGGTCGCCAGGGCACGGGCAATACCGACGCGCTGCTTCTGGCCACCGGACAACTGCGCCGGGAATTTTTTCGCGTGATCGGACAAACCGACGCGCTTGAGCAATTCGGCCACACGCTGGTCGATCTCGGCGCGGGACAGTTCACCGGCGAGGGTCAGCGGCAGCGCGACGTTGTCGGCCACGGTCTTGGACGCCAGCAGGTTGAAGTGCTGGAAGATCATCCCGACTTGCTGACGGAAACGGCGCAGGCCGTTGGCGTCCAGCGCGGTGACTTCTTCGCCGTCGACAATGATCTTGCCGCCACTGGATTCTTCCAGGCGATTGATCAGACGCAGCAGGGTACTTTTTCCCGCGCCGGAATGGCCAATCAGGCCGAACACCTGACCGTTCTCGATGGAGAGACTCGTCGGATGCAGCGCGGTGATGTCCTTACCGGCGACGCGGTAAGTCTTATGGACGTTTTGAAACTCGATCACGTAGCGAACCTTGTGGGGCGCGTTGGAAAAGGATCAGCGGTTAGCCGGGCGCGCATTTTAGCCTGTCCGTATAGAGGTTATTAGCATTTATTCCGCATTCAACCTTTCATTTGGCAATAACGCGATCAAAGGTCATAAAAAAGGAACGGCAAAAACCCTCGTCAGTCACTAGTTAAGCGACTTGAAACTCCGGGTACCGTGCCCGGGAACCACTCAAGAGCCCCGGCGCGACCGGGGTCAAACGAGGAGTTTACGTCTGATGAGTACCAAAAAGCCTGCCACCGACAAAAGCCAACTGGCCGGGACCAACACCCCGGATCGCGCCAACACCAACGCCAAACTCGACAGCCTGGAAAAGTTTCGCTCCGACGCCACCGGCCAGGCCCTGCGCACCAATCAGGGTGTGAAGATCGCTGACAATCAGAACACGCTGAAGGCCGGGCCCCGTGGGCCGTCGCTTCTCGAAGACTTCATCATGCGTGAGAAAATCACGCACTTTGACCATGAGCGGATTCCCGAGCGTATCGTCCATGCCCGCGGCACAGGTGCACATGGTTTCTTTCAAACCTACGAGAACCATTCGGCGCTGACCAAGGCTGGTTTCCTACGGGATCCGGGGAAGAAAACCCCGGTTTTCGTACGCTTTTCCACGGTGCAAGGGCCACGCGGCTCCGGCGATACCGTGCGCGACGTGCGTGGTTTTGCCGTGAAGTTCTTCACTGATGAAGGCAATTTCGACCTGGTCGGCAACAACATGCCGGTGTTCTTCATTCAGGACGCGATCAAGTTTCCCGACTTCGTCCACGCGGTAAAACCCGAGCCGCACAACGAAATGCCCACCGGCGGCTCGGCTCACGACACGTTCTGGGACTTCGTGTCGCTGGTGCCGGAATCGGCGCACATGGTCATCTGGGCCATGTCCGACCGGGCCATCCCGAAAAGCCTGCGCAGCATGCAGGGTTTCGGCGTGCACACCTTCCGGCTGATCAACGCCGAGGGCACGTCGCGCTTCGTCAAATTCCACTGGCGCCCCACCGCCGGCACCTGTTCGCTGGTGTGGGACGAAGCGCAGAAGCTGGCGGGTAAAGACACTGACTACCATCGGCGCGACCTCTGGGAGGCCATCGAGACGGGGGACTACCCGGAATGGGAACTTGGCGTACAGGTCATCGAGGAGGAAAACGAGCACGACTTCGATTTCGACATCCTCGACCCTACCAAACTGATTCCCGAGGAAATCGTCCCGATCACGCCGCTGGGCAAGATGACCCTCAACCGCAACCCCGACAACTTCTTCGCCGAAACCGAACAGGTCGCGTTCTGCCCCGGCCATATCGTGCCGGGCATCGACTTCTCCAATGACCCGTTGCTGCAAGGTCGGCTGTTTTCCTACACCGATACACAGATCAGCCGACTCGGCGGGCCGAACTTTCATGAGCTGCCGATCAATCGCCCGGTCGCGCCCTTCCACAACGGCCAGCGCGATGCCCAGCACCGCACGGTAATCGACAAGGGTCGCGCGTCCTACGAGCCGAACTCGATTGATGGCGGCTGGCCGAAAGAAACTCCACCGGCCGCGCAGGACGGCGGGTTCGAAAGCTACCCGGAACGCATCGACGCCAACAAGATCCGTCAGCGCAGCGAGTCGTTCAGCGATCACTTCTCCCAGGCGCGGCTGTTCTTCAAGAGCATGAGCAAGCACGAACAGGAACACATCATTTCGGCCTACAGCTTCGAACTGGGCAAGGTTGAGCGGGAGCACATTCGGGCCCGGGAAGTGAACGAGATTCTGGCCAACATCGACCTGGAACTGGCCAAGCGCGTGGCGCACAACCTTGGGTTGCCAGCGCCGGCCAAAGGCACGGTCGAGGTACGCAAGACATCTTTGGATCACTCGCCGGCCCTGAGTCAGGCCAACCTGTTGCCGGAGAACATAAAGACGCGAAAAGTGGCGATTCTGGTGGCCAATGGTGTCGATTGTGCAGCGATCGATGCGATGAAGAAGGCTCTGGCGGCAGAAGGTGCGCATGCCAAATTGCTCGGCCCGACCTCGGCGCCGGTAAAGACAGCCGATGGCAAAAGCCTGGCGGTGGATGCGTCGATGGAAGGTTTGCCTTCGGTGGCGTTCGACGCGGTGTTCGTGCCGGGTGGCGCGGCGTCGGTCAAGGTGTTGAGTGGTGACGGCGTGGCGTTGCATTACCTGCTGGAGGCTTACAAACACCTGAAGGCAATTGCGCTGCAAGGCGACGCCAGGCAGTTACTGGATGTGTTGAAGCTGGAGGTGGATGCCGGGCTGATCGAGGGCAAGGATGTGAAAGCGCTGACCAAGCCGTTCTTTGCGGCGATCGGGCAGCATCGGGTCTGGGATCGGGAAGCGAAGGCCAAGGCGATTCCGGCCTGAAAAAAACCGCAGCCTGCGAAATGCAGGCTGCGGTCATTCAAGGTTTGCGTGGGCTCAAGACCATCTGTGCCGGAACTGTGCGCAAGATCTGTTTCTCGATCTGCAGATCGAAATCCGGATCGAGCTTCTTCACGCGCTTGGTGATCAACGTCGCCAGCCACGGGTAATCATTGGTGCGCGGCGCCTGAATGCTCACCGCACAGTCGTAATTCACCACATCGGCGGCGATCGCGTCGAGTTGACGGCGAAGTTTGCGGCTATCGGTGATATTCAGCGCAACCGTGGTGCTTTCGGCGGTCGGATCGATCACCTTGGCTTTCGGCTTGGCTTCGGCGGCCTGAAGTGCCGCTTCGGCTTTCTCCAGTTCAGCCTTGCGGGCTTCGGTGATAGCACCGTTGACGCCACCGGTCAGCGCCGGGGCCTTGGGCATCAGCGCGCGGGCGCGGGCCAAAGCAGTTGCGGCAGCATTCACATCGCCCTTCTGCAGGACGATCTGGCTGCGGCGCAGATAGGCTTCGGCCAACTGGCGCTGGTATTGCTCAAGGGACTGATCGTTGGGCGTTTCGGCCTGCAAGGCTGCCAATTGGTCTTCGGCAGTGGCCAGTTCGCTGCTGGCCAGGCTTTGCTCCAGCTGTGCGATGGCCGTGGCCCGCGCATCGGGGGCTTCGGCCACCGGCGGCGTGCTTTGGCAGGCGCCCAGCAGCACTGAAAATGCGACAAGGAGCAGATAACGGGAGGCGAACGGCTTCATTCCTGCGACTCTCTATTTGCGCAAAAAACGAGCAAGTCTACACCCCTCGACGGGGCAGAACAAAACTCAGCAGAAACAGTGCGGCCGCCGTCACAACGATTGACGGGCCGGCCGGGGTGTCCTTGAACCAGGACAACGCCAGCCCGCCACACACGGCGAGCATGCCCAGCAGGCTCGCGCCCAGTGCCATCTGCTCCGGCGAGCGGGCGTGACGTTGTGCCGCAGCTGCCGGGATGATCAACAGCGACGTAATCAGCAGCACACCGACGATTTTCATCGCCACGGCGATCACCACCGCGATCAGCAACATCAACGCCATGCGCAAACCAGCCACCGGCAGGCCTTCGACCCGGGCCAGCTCTTCGTGCACGGTGATCGCCAGCAGCGGCCGCCACAACGTCACCAGCAGCACCAGCACCGCCGCGCTGCCACCGAGGATCCATGCAAGGTCAGTCGGACTGATCGCCAACAGATCGCCAAACAGATAGGCCATCAGGTCGATCCGCACTTCATGCATGAAGCTTAGTACCACCAGCCCGAGAGAGAGTGTGCTCGGCGCAAGAATGCCCAACAACGTGTCGGACGCCAGCGGCTGACGCTGTTGCAGGGTTACCAGCAGCACCGCCAGCAGCAGGCAGCCCACGGTGACCGCAACGGTCGGGCTGACATCCAGCAGAAAGCCCAGCGCCACGCCGAGCAGCGCGGCGTGGGACAGGGTGTCGCCGAAATAGGCCATGCGCCGCCAGACCACGAACGAGCCCAGCGGCCCCGCGACCACCGCCAGCGCCAGACCTGCAAGCAGGGCGTAGAACAGAAAATCAGCCATGCTTGCAGCTATCTCCGTGAACGTGAGGTTGGCCCGTCACAGGCCCTTTGACCACCGAACCGTGCAGGTCGTGGGCGTGGTCGTGATGGTGGTGATAGACCGCCAGGCTCGGCGCGTGATTGCCGAACAACTCGACGAAAGCCGGGTCGCCACTGACCTGCTCGGGATGCCCGGAGCAGCAGACGTGACGGTTGAGGCACACCACTTGATCGGTGGTGCTCATCACCAGATGCAGGTCGTGGGAGACCATCAACACGCCGCAGCCATGACGGTCGCGCAGGCGGGTGATCAGGCTGTACAGCTCGGCTTGCCCGGCCACATCGACACCTTGCACCGGCTCGTCGAGCACCAGCAGTTCCGGCTCGCGCAACAGCGCCCGGGCCAGCAGCACGCGCTGCATTTCGCCACCGGAAACGCTTTGCACCGGGCTGTCGATGACGTGCTCGGCGCCGACTTCCTTGAGTGCCGCCAGCGCACGCGGGCGATCAACACCCGGCACCAGCCGCAGAAAGCGCAGCACCGACAGAGGCAAGGTCGGATCGACGTGAAGTTTTTGCGGCATGTAACCGATGCGCAGTTTCGGCTTGCGCCAGACACTGCCGCTGTCGGGTTTCAGCAGCCCGAGCACGGCGCGCACCAGCGTGGTCTTGCCGGCGCCGTTGGGGCCGATCAGGGTGACGATCTGCCCCGGCTCGACGCTCAGGTGAATGTTGTCCAGCACGTTCTGCCCGGCAAACCGGACAGCCACCTGCTCCAGACGGATCAACGCATCGCTCATCAAGCCCCCCGGCAACCGGAGCAGAGGCCGACCACTTCGACGGTCTGGGCCTCGACGATGAAGCCGACGTCCTTGGCGCTGTGGACGATCGCGTCGCTGATGGTTTTTTGCTCAAGCTCGATGGCGGCGTGGCACTCGCGGCAGATCAGGAACTGGCCCTGGTGCGAGTGTTTCGGGTGAACGCAGCCGACAAAGGCGTTCAGCGAGGAGATGCGGTGCACCAGGCCGTTTTCCAGCAGGAAATCCAGCGCGCGGTACACGGTTGGCGGCGCAGCGCGGCGGCCGTCCTGCTCGCTGAGCACCGCCAGAATGTCGTAGGCACCCAGCGGCTTGTGGCTCTGCCAGACCAGTTCCAGCACCCGCCGACGCAATGCGGTCAGGCGCAGGCCTTTCTGTGCACACAAGGCATCGGCCTCGGACAGGGCGCTGTGGACGCAATGGGAGTGGTCGTGGGGACGGCTGGCAATCGGGGTAATAGGCATGAGCGGCGACGAGTTTGGTTAGAGACGTTATTATGTTACCCGTTCTCGCCTCCTTGAGTGGTCATCGTGTCCCGACTTTTTTCTGTTTTTGTGGCATTTGTCGCCAGTTTTCTGCTGATCGGTTCGGCCCAGGCCGAAGTCAGAGTCCTCACCAGCATCAAGCCGCTGCAATTGATTGCCGCTGCGGTGCAGGACGGCGTAGCGATTCCCGAAGTGCTGCTGCCACCGGGGGCTTCGCCGCATAACTATGCGTTGCGCCCGTCCGACGTGCGCAAGGTGCAATCGGTGGACCTGCTGTACTGGATCGGCCCGGACATGGAAGGTTTCCTGCCACGCGTGCTGAATGGTCGTACGCTGCCGAGCGTCGCGGTGCAGGACCTGCCGGGCATGAAGCTGCGTCGCTTCGCCGAAGACAGCCACTCCCACGCCGAAGACGCCGACGAGCATGATCACGATCACCGCCCAGGTACTCTCGATGCGCATTTGTGGCTATCGCCGGTGAACGCGCGGGTTATTGCCGACAAGATGGCCGCTGACCTGAGCGCTGCCGACCCGGCCAATGCCGAGCGCTATCAGAGCAACGCCAAGGCGTTCGACGCGCGTCTCGATGCGCTGGATCAGCGTTTGAAGAAGCGCCTGGCCAGCGTTGAAGGCAAACCCTACTTCGTCTTCCACGAAGCCTTCGACTACTTCGAAGAGGCCTACGGCTTGAAACACACCGGTGTGTTCAGCGTTGCGGCGGAAGTGCAGCCAGGCGCCCAGCATGTCGCGGCGATGCGTGCGCGCTTGCAGGAAGTCGGCAAGACTTGCGTGTTCAGTGAGCCGCCGTTGCGCCCACGCTTGGCCGAAACCCTGGTGGCGGGCCTGCCGGTGAAGCTGGCGGAGCTGGATGCGTTGGGTGGGTACACGCCGGCAACTGCTCAGGGTTATGAGCAAGTGCTGGAGAAGCTGGGGAATGATCTGGCAGGGTGCCTGGAGTCGCTCTAATACAAAAAAACCGCAGCCTGCACAGGCTGCGGTTTTTTTCTTTTACAGGGCAAACGGCAGCGGTGTGCTGACCTGCTGACGCTGCGCCAGACGCTGCTCGAACTCCTTCGGATCGTGAATCAGCACGTCTTGCCCGGCGAACGATTCCGCCGCAATCAACCGCGACAGCCAGAACCGCACGCACGCCACTCGCAGCATGGTCGGCCACAACTCGGCCTCGGCCGCAGTGAACGGGCGTAGCGCCGCGTAGGCACCGAGGAAGGCCCGCGCACGCGGGCCGTCGATCAGGCCATCATCGTCCGAACACCAATCGTTCAAGGCAATCGCCACGTCGTAGAGCATCGGCCCGGAGCAGGCATTGTAGAAGTCGATCAGCCCGGTCAGGTGCGTGCCTTCGAACATCGCGTTGTCGCGGAACAGGTCAGCGTGGATGTTCGCCCGCGGCAGCGCGAGAATTTTGTCTTTCTGTTGCGTGATTTCGTCCAGCGCGGTTTGCAGCAGAGCGCGCGGCGCGTCGCTCAGGTGCGAAAGAAACTGCGTGCCCTCTTCCAGCATCCAGTCCAGGCCACGATCGGTCTTGCGTTTGATCATGTTGTTGCCCTGGGTTGCCAGGTGCAGGTGCGCCTGCAAGTCACCGACCTGCGCGCAATGCTGGGCGTTGGCCTGCTTGATGTGCTTGCCGGCCAGGCGCGGCTGCAACAGCGCCGGCTTGCCTTTCAGCTCGCGCAGGGCCACGCCGTCGGTGGTGCGCAGTGCGTAAGGCACCGGCAGGTCGGCCTCGTGAAGGACGTCGAGCAGGTCGATGAAGAACGGCATTTCCTGCACCGGGCCGCGCTCGACCAGGGTCAGGACGAACTCGCCCTTTTCCATGCTGATGAAGAAGTTGGTGTTTTCGCTGCCGGCGGCGATCCCCTGGAAATCGAGCAGACGGCCGAGCCCGTAAGGGGCGAGAAAGGTTTCCAGCTCGGGCCGAGCCAGGGGGGTGAACACAGACATGGTTAAAAACTGCTCAGTTCTGGCGCCGCCATCGCGTCGGCGCCGGTTGAAATTAAGAAACTACTTCCACTCGAAAATCTTCCACGCGGGGATCAGCATATCCGGCTGGTCCGAGCGGATGAAGTTTGCATCAGTACCGTCCGCGCGCACCAGAAAATAGGGCGGAAAACCCTTCTTGGTCACCTTGATCGCGTACAGGAAACCGTTCTGCCGGTACTCCTGGATGGTCTTGTCACCTTCGGTACGGATGGTGACCTCCGGCTCCGCTGACGGCGCATCATCCGCCGCGATCGCGGCCAGTGGCGTGGTTGCAATCAAACTGACCAGCAGCAAGCGATTTAACGTACGCATGATAACCTTGTCCCTTTGTCGTCAACGGTCCCGCTATTCTAGCGCCGGACCCGCCGAAAAGGTTGATCCTGCTCATGAGCCAAGCCCCCCTCGTCCTGGTGGACGGTTCGTCTTACCTGTACCGCGCCTTTCACGCGCTGCCACCGCTGACCACCTCCAAAGGCCTGCCGACCGGCGCAGTCAAGGGCGTGCTGAACATGCTCAAGAGCCTGCGCAAGCAGTATCCGGACAGCCCGTTCGCCGTGGTGTTCGACGCCAAGGGCGGGACATTTCGCGATGAGATGTACGCCGAATACAAAGCCAACCGCCCGAGCATGCCCGACGACATGCGCGTGCAGATCGAGCCGCTGCACCAGAGCGTGAAAGCCCTCGGCTTCCCGCTGCTGTGCGTCGAAGGCGTCGAGGCCGATGACGTGATCGGCACCCTGGCCCGCAGCAGCGCGGCCGCCAATCGTCCGGTGATCATCTCCACCGGCGACAAGGACATGGCACAACTGGTCGACGGGCACATTACCTTGGTCAACACCATGTCCGGTAGTTCGATGGACGTGGAGGGCGTGAAGGAGAAATTCGGCGTCGCTCCGGAGCAGATCATCGATTATCTGGCCCTGATGGGCGACTCTTCCGACAACATCCCCGGCGTTCCCGGCATCGGGCCGAAAACCGCGTCCGGCCTGCTGGTCGGCGTCAACGGCGGCCTGACCGAGCTCTACGCGCAGCTCGATATCGTGCCGACCCTGCCGATCCGCGGCGCCAAGACCCTGCCGGCCAAGCTCGAAGAGCACAAGGAGATGGCCTTCCTCTCCTATCAACTGGCGACCATCAAGGTCGACGTGCCGCTGGACATCGGCCTCGACGACCTGCAAATGGGCCCGGAAGACCCGGCCCAACTGCTTGAGCTCTACACCCTGCTGGAGTTCAAGAGCTGGATCAACGATCTGGAACGCGACGCCAAGCGTCTGGAACTGAGCAGCGCCGCTGCCCCTGAGCCGGCCGCCGATCTGTTCAGTGCACCTGCGGAAGAAGCGCCGGTCGCTCCGGCTGAAGCCGCGTACGAAACCATCCTCGATCAGGCCCGTTTCGACGTCTGGCTGGAAAAACTGAAGAACGCCAAGCTGTTTGCCTTCGACACCGAAACCACCGGCGTCGACGCCCAGCAGGCGCAACTGGTCGGTCTGTCCTTCGCGGTGCAGGCCAACGAAGCGGCCTACATCCCGCTGACCCACTCCTACATCGGCGTGCCGGAGCAGCTGGATCGTGACACCGTGTTGCGCGCACTCAAGCCGATTCTGGAAGACCCCAGCAAGCTCAAGGTCGGCCAGCACGCCAAGTTCGACATGAACATCCTGGCCAACTGCGCCATCGGTGGCGATCAGAGCCAGGGCATCACCGTGCGCGGCATTGCCTTCGACACGATGCTTGAGTCCTACGTGCTCAACTCCACCGCCACCCGTCACGACATGGACAGCCTGGCGCAGAAGTACCTGGATCACACCACCGTGAGCTTCCAGGACATCGCCGGCAAAGGCGCCAAGCAACTGACCTTCGACCAGATCGCTCTGGAACAGGCCGGGCCCTATGCCGCCGAAGATGCCGACGTCACCCTGCGCCTGCACCAGACGCTGTTCGAAAAACTCAGCGCCATCCCGAGTCTGGCCAGCGTGCTGACCGACATCGAGATCCCGCTGGTGCCGGTGCTGGCGCGCATCGAGCGTCAGGGCGCATTCGTCGATGCTGCACTGCTTGGCGTTCAGAGCATCGAGCTGGGCGACAAGATGGTCGCGCTGGAGCGTGAAGCGTTCGAAATCGCCGGTGAAGAGTTCAACCTGGGCTCGCCGAAGCAACTCGGCGTGATCCTCTACGAAAAACTCGGCCTGCCGGTGCTGAAGAAAACCGCCAAGGGCCAGCCGTCCACCGCCGAAGAAGTGCTGGCGAAACTGGCCGAAGACGATCACCGCTTGCCAAAAGTGCTGATGGAACACCGTTCCATGAGCAAGCTGAAAAGCACCTACACCGATCGCCTGCCGGAGCAGATCAACCCGCGCACCGGGCGTATCCACACCTCGTATCATCAGGCTGTGGCATCGACCGGTCGCTTGTCCTCAAGCGATCCGAACCTGCAGAACATTCCGGTGCGCACCGCTGAAGGCCGACGCATTCGTCAGGCGTTCGTCGCGCCGAAAGGCTACAAACTGCTGGCGGCGGACTACTCGCAGATCGAATTGCGCATCATGGCGCACCTGTCCCGCGACGAAGGCCTGATGAACGCCTTCCGCAACAACCTGGACGTGCACACCGCCACGGCGGCCGAAGTGTTCAAGGTCGAGCTGAACGAAGTGACGTCCGACCAGCGCCGTGGCGCCAAGGCGATCAACTTCGGCCTGATCTACGGCATGGGCGCGCAGAAGCTGGGCAAGGACATCGGCGTCGACACCAAGACCGCCAAGGCCTACATCGACACCTACTTCGCGCGCTACCCGGGCGTTCGTGAATACATGGATCGCACCCGGGCGCAGGCAGCAGATCAGGGCTACGTGGAAACGATTTTCGGCCGTCGCCTGTACCTGCCGGACATCAACTCCAACAAGCCGCAGGAACGCGCCGCTGCCGAACGCACGGCGATCAACGCGCCGATGCAGGGCACCGCAGCGGACATCATCAAGAAAGCCATGGTCGCGGTGGATAACTGGCTGAGCGCTTCGGGGCTGGACGCCAAAGTCATCCTGCAGGTGCACGACGAACTGGTACTGGAGGTTCGCGAGGATCTGGTCGATCAGGTTCGCGACGAAATTCGCGTCCACATGAGCGAAGCGGCGAAACTGGACGTGCCGTTACTGGTGGAAGTCGGGGTTGGCAACAACTGGGACGAGGCGCACTGAGGCCTCTGGGACGGGGTTTTGCCGCGACATGACGTCGCGGCAAAGGCATCGAATGACGCTTAGTTCTGATCGCTCTTGAGCTTATTCCAAAGTTTTTTGAAAAGAATCTGAACTAATCTTGCGACAGGCCACTCAGAGTTACTGAATGGCTGGTGAAGCCCTTCGATGCTCCTATGTTGTGTTAAGTGTTGGCAGATATCTGAACCCCGCCCTAGCGGTTCGGAACTTGAACCCCGGAACTTCTCCCTCCCCATATGAAGTCCGGGGCTTTTTTTTGCCCCAAAACTGCCTGTGGCGCAGCCATGCTGCGTTAAAAGCACAACAAAAAATGCTCATTTAGGTTCCCTAAAGTCGAGCGCGACCCCGGCCGTTTTTGCTGCACTTTTGCCTTGCCTGGCAGCACCACAAGCAGTTTTGAAATCCCTTTACTCTGCCGCGGCCTCTGCGCCTTTATCCGCCAACTCCATCCAGCCCGCCAACACAGTGTAGGCCTCTTCCAGGCCCATGCGCTTTGGTGCGGAGAACAGCTGGATTGTCACCAGATCACCCCAACCCTTACGAATTTCCGACTGCACCTTGAGCAGCGTGTTCTTGGCTGCGCCGTAGGTCAGCTTGTCGGCTTTGGTCAGCAGAATGTGCATCGGCATGCCGGCCGCAACGGCCCAATCGAGCATCAGCAGGTCGAAGTCGGTCATTGGATGACGGATGTCCATCATCAGAATCAAACCCTTCAAACTCTCGCGGCCACCGAGGTAAGCCTCAAGGTGACGCTGCCAGTGTTGCTTGAGCGGGATCGGTACTTTTGCATAACCGTAGCCCGGCAGGTCGACCAGACGCCGTTCATCGTCTAGCTTGAAGAAGTTCAACAGCTGTGTGCGACCCGGGGTTTTCGAGGTGCGCGCCAGGCTGGCGTGAGTCAGTGTGTTCAGCGCGCTGGATTTACCGGCGTTGGAACGACCGGCGAACGCCACTTCGAAGCCTTCGTCGTCGGGGCACTGATCGACTTTGGCGGCACTGAGCATGAACGTGGACTGTTGGCACAGGCCGAGGATGGGATTCTTGAGTTGCATGGGATTTCCGATGTGGGCGGCGCCGGGATTGGGCGCGGAACGCGGTGTCGCTTCCGTTTCAGTGACGCCAGTATATAATGCCGCAGATTTTGTGTGTGCTTTGTCCCAGCGAAGGATGAAGTTCACGAGAGCGACAGACCTTGATTGCGCATTAGAACGCAGAACGCTCTCAACCCTGAAAAGGTCGTTTTATGACGAAATGGCTGCTGGCTGCCGGAGTCTTGATGCCGCTTTACAGCGCACAGGCTACACAGGATCCGGAAGCAGTGTACAACCGTGTTTGTGGTGCCTGTCATTCCGGCCAACTCCCCATGGCGCCCAGAAGAGGCGATCAGGAAGCTTGGACGCCGAGGTTGGCGAAAGGTATGGAGACGCTGGTGCAACACCTGACCCAGGGTTTCAAGGCGATGCCGCCGCGTGGTTTGTGCATGGACTGCAGTGCCGAGGATTACCAGGCCATCATCCTCTGGATGAGCGGAAGTAAACCCGGTCCATAACTCTTAACCCTTAGCCGTAGTTGGATTAGCTGATGAACAAATTGATCGTGAGTCTGCTGTTGACCGTGGGAATCTCAGGCTTCGCCCATGCTGCCGGTGATGCCGCCGCAGGCCAGGCGAAAGCCGCCGTTTGCGGGGCCTGCCATGGCCCGGATGGCAACAGCATGGCGCCAAACTTTCCAAAACTGGCCGGACAGGGTGAACGCTACCTGACCAAGCAGTTGCACGACATCAAGTCGGGCAAGCGCACCGTTCTGGAAATGACCGGGCTGCTGACCAACCTGAGCGATCAGGACCTGTCCGACATCGCCGCCTACTTCGCCAGCCAGAAAGGCAGCGTCGGCGCCGCCGATCCGAAGATCGTCGCTCGCGGTGAAGCCCTGTTCCGTGGCGGCAACCTGGAAAAAGGCCTGCCAGCCTGCACCGGTTGCCACTCGCCGAACGGCGCCGGCAACGCAGCCGCCGGTTTCCCGCATCTGGGTGGCCAACACGCTCAATACATCGCCAAGCAACTGACCGATTTCCGCAAGGAAGAAGCCGGCCGCAGCAACGACGGCGATGCCATGACCATGCGCACCATCGCTCGCAAGCTCAGCGATGAAGACATCGCCGCGGTCTCCAGCTACATCCAGGGCCTGCACTAAGGCCGGGCCTGCGATGGTGATTCGAGCGTTGCGTGCGAAGGACAACGCCTGCCACGTTAACGCTCGATTAATCCGTTGCATGAAGTATAAAAAGGGTGGCTTTGGCCGCCCTTTTTTGTGGCCGCTGCCGTTACACTACAGAACTCATGCCCGCCAGGATCTGTCTGAAAACAGGTCGCGCGAGGCGACCAATTTGCCCAGGAGTAAAGCATGCGTAATCTGATCATCAGCGCCGCCCTCGTCGCTGCCAGCCTGTTCGGCGTGACGGCCCAGGCCGCCGAAGCACCTGCCGCCCCGTACGTCGAACTGAGCAACCCGGTGCCGGTTGCCGTGCCTGGCAAGATCGAAGTGGTGGAGCTGTTCTGGTACGGCTGCCCGCACTGCTACGCCTTCGAACCCGTGATCAATCCGTGGGTTGAAAAACTGCCTTCCGACGTCAACTTCGTGCGCATTCCTGCCATGTTCGGCGGCCCGTGGGACGCTCACGGTCAAATGTTCCTGACCCTGGAAGCCATGGGCGTCGAGCACAGTGTTCACGCAGCCGTGTTCAACGCGATCCAGAAAGAACACAAGAAGCTGACCGACAAGAACGACATGGCCGACTTCCTCGCCACTCAAGGCGTAGACAAGGACAAGTTCCTGGCCACCTTCGACTCCTTCGCCATCAAGGGCCAGATCATCAAGGCTCGCGAACTGGCCAAGAAGTATGAAATCTCCGGCGTTCCAACCATGATCGTCAACGGCAAATACCGTTTCGACATCGGCTCCGCCGGTGGTGCCGAAGAAGCTCTGAAGCTGGCTGACCAACTGGTCGCCAAAGAGCGAGCGACCAACAAGGCAGCCGCCAACTAAGCGCGGCAATCGCCATGCGCCGCTGGGGAGCCGAACGTCTCGTTGGCCTGCATGATCCGCAGGTCAACGAGCATCACCTGGAATCCACGGGCCTGCCCGCAGACAGCCGTTTGCGTCTGCTCAGCTTCAACATCCAGGTCGGCATCAGTACCGAGCGTTATCGGCACTACCTGACCCGCAGCTGGCAGCATCTGCTGCCGCACCCCGGGCGCTCCGGCAATCTGCAAAAGATCGGCAATCTGCTCGGCGACTTCGACCTGGTCGCCTTGCAGGAAGCCGATGGCGGCAGCCTGCGCTCAGGCTACGTCAATCAGGTCGAACACCTGGCCCACCTCGGCGCCTTCCCCTACTGGTATCAACAACTCAATCGCAACCTCGGCCGGCTGGCCCAGCACAGCAACGGCGTGCTCAGTCGCCTGCGTCCGTGGGCGATCGAAGACCACCCGCTGCCGGGGCCGAAAGGTCGCGGGGCGATTCTGGTACGTTTCGGCGAAGGTCCCGAGGCGCTGGTGGTGGTGATGATGCACCTGGCGCTCGGCGCCCGGGTACGCACGATGCAACTGGCCTACATTCGCGAACTGATCGGCGGCTACAAGCATCAGGTCCTGATGGGTGACATGAACACCCATGCCAGCGACCTGCTCCAGCACTCGCCCTTGCGCGACCTCGGCCTGCTGGCCCCGCAACTCGAAGCGACGTTCCCCAGCTGGCGCCCGCAGCGCTGCCTGGACCATATTCTGCTCAGCCCGACCCTGACCCTGGAAAAGGTCGAAGTGCTGGCACAACCGATTTCCGATCACCTGCCCGTCGCGGTAGAGATTCGTCTGCCGGGTTCGCTCACGGCCGATGCATTGCCCGCGTTGAGTCCTGCCCCTCGCGGAACGCCTGAATGAGCGACGAAGCCCAGCGCTGGAAAGAGAAATACCTCAAAAGCATCGAACAACAGGAAAAGCTCGAACGTCGATGGGACGCCCGGCTCGACCTGCTGCGCCGCGGCCTGGTGCGCAGCACGCTGGCGGCGGAAGGCACCGACCGCGTGGTCGATCAATGCATGAAAGAAATGCGCGACGTGGTGCGCACCGACGACATGGATGCCGGCCTCGCCGCCCTGTTGCCGCGCCTTGAAAAAGCCGTGCTCGACTCCGAACAGCGTCGTGAAACCCGGATCAATCAAGTCAGCACGGCCCTGAACTCACTGGTGACTCAGCTGCAATCGCTGCCCCTGCCCCGGGAAGTCGCCCAGCCACTGAAGAAATTCGCCAAGCAGCTGGATGGCCGGGTCAGTCAGGCGCGGGAAATGCCGCTGCTGCTCAGCGAACTCAGCGGCTTGCAGGGCAAGGCCCTGAGCCAACTGGAGACTCCGGCGGAACCGGGACGTCCGGGACTGTTGCAGCGCCTGTTCGGCAGCCGCGACAGCGAGGAAACGCCTGCACCTGTGGCTCAGCCTGCCGTGGCTTCTCCAGCCGCTCAGCCAGAGCAACCACCCGCTGCACCTGAAAGCACGCCAATGCCAGAAGCGCCTGTCGCAGTCGTCGAACCGGCAGCCATTGCGACCGTCAGTGAAGCACCGGTCGCCGCACCTCTGGTCGCGCCACTGCAAGCTTCAGCACCTGCACCACTATCAACACCCGAGCCTGTTGCAGAGCCGGAAGTGGTTGCCTTCGAGCCTGCCCGGATCATTACAGAAGTCGTCACCGCTCCCAGCGAACCGGAACCCGCCGAGCCAGAACCCGAGCCGCAAGCCTTCACGCCACCTCCGGTCTTCGCGCCAGCAATACCGGCGGCCTTCAACCCCGACGAACTGATCCACCCCGGCGACAACCCGCTCCCGGTCATCCTCGACACCCTGCCCTTGCCCGAACCAATCGCGCAGGCATTGGCGGCCATCGATCCGGAGCAGTCCGAGCAGGACATTCTCTACGCGTTACCGGACTCGCCCGAACCGTCCTACAGCTCGGTGGCCAAACACATCGAAGACACGCTGATCGGCCTGCTGGACGATCTGACCTTGCCGGAACGCCATCGCCCGCAAGCCGAGGCCATGCGCGATCGGCTGAAACATGGGCTCAATTGGTACGAATTGCTACCGATCCTCGACGATCTGGCGACCTTGATGCTGGCCATCACCGACAGCGGCCAGCACGAGTTTGAAGCCTATCTGCAACAACTCAACGAACGCCTCGAGGCGTTCCAGAGCAACCTGCAGGCCGCCAGCGAAGGTCATGCCGACAACAGCTCCGCGGCGCGGGCGATGGACACGCAGATCCGTGAACAGGTCGATGGCCTGCAGAACAGCGTGCAGGAAGCGGCGGATCTGAACGACCTCAAGCAGGTACTGGAAAACCATCTCGAAGGCCTGCTCGGCACGATGGACCAGCACCAGAAACAGCGTGACGCCCGTGAACAGGAAGTGGCTGGGCGCCTGAAAAGCCTGGCCGAGCGCGTAGCGCACATGGAACAGGAAGCCCTTGGTTACCGCGAGCACCTTGAAGAGCAGCGCCAGAAAGCCCTGATCGATCCGCTCACCGGCCTGCCCAACCGCGCCGCCTGGAGCGAGCGACTCGACCACGAAATCGCCCAATGGCAGCAGCACGGCAACACCCTCAGTTTGGCGATGCTCGACCTCGATCACTTCAAACGCATCAACGACAACTACGGGCATCTGGCCGGCGACAAGGTGTTGAAGATCATCGCCACGGTGCTGCGCAAGCGCCTGCGCGGCAGCGATTTCATTGCGCGCTTCGGCGGTGAGGAGTTCGTCCTGCTGCTGCCGGCCACCCCGCCGGCCGTCGGCGCCAAACTGCTGGAAACCCTGCGCGCCTCCATCGAGGCCTGCCCGTTCCACTTCAAGGGTGAGCGAGTCACGATCACTATTTCCATGGGGCTGGCGGCGTTCAGGCCGGGAGAACACAGCGATCTGGTGCTCAAAAGAGCCGATCAGGCGTTGTACCGGGCCAAAAACGCAGGCCGCAACCGGGTGGAGCTGGGCTGAAGACAATTGTTCCATTTCATTTAAATCAGCCCTTTTGCCGTTCGCACGCAAGTCAGTACGTTACACTGTTGCATTATCGACTTGCGTGTACTGCCATGAAATTCCTTGCTCTCATCGCGTCGCTGCTCGTTCTGGCCGGTTGTGCCAGCGGCCCGCGCTACGACACCAGCCACCCTTCTGCCAATCACGACAGCCGCGCGCAGTTCGTGATCGTGCATTACACCTCCGCCTCCCTCGAGCGTTCGCTACAACTGCTGACCCACGGTGAAGTCAGCAGCCACTACCTGATCGGCGACGACAAGAACGGCACGATCTACAAGCTGATGGACGAAAACCTGCGCGCCTGGCATGCCGGCGAAAGCGAATGGCAGGGTCGTACCTGGCTCAACTCAAGCTCGATCGGCATCGAAATCGTCAACCCTGGCTTCAAGGACACTCCGACCGGACGCATTTGGTACCCGTACAGTGAAGCCCAGGTGCAGTCGCTGATCGTGCTGCTCAAAGACATCAGCAAACGCAACGGCATCAGCCCGGACCACATCATCGGTCACAGCGACATCGCACCGTTGCGCAAGCTTGATCCGGGCCCGTTGTTCCCGTGGAAGCGCCTGGCCGCCGAAGGTCTTGGCTTGTGGCCCGATGAACACGCCGTAGCCCGCCAGCAAGTAAGGTTCGACGTCGAGTTACCGAGCATCAGTTGGTTCCAGGCGCAACTGGCACGCCTGGGCTACGCAACGCCGCAGAACGGCGAGCTGGACGTGGCGACCCGCCATGTACTCGCAGCCTTCCAGATGCACTTCCGCCCTTCCCGCTTCGACGGCACCCCGGATGCGCAAACGGCAGCCTTGCTGCTGGTGCTGAATCAGACAAAATAATGACGCCCGCCCGACGGTCAGGGCGAAAGTGCAATCAGCAGCTATAACTCATTGGTAATTCTTCGGATATCCATGATGGTTGCTACCCGAGAGACGCTGCGTAGCTGGTTTTATCGCCCCTGGTTTCTGGCGATGCTGGCGGCTGTCCTCAGTGCGAGTCTGCTGATCACCGGCGGGTTGTTCGTGGCCGTGCATCAGGTCGAACAAAGCGAAAGCCAGGAAATGAACGCCCAGGGCGAGCGCTTCCTGGCCCGACTGGAACAGTTGTTCGGCCAGTTGCGTGAAAGCCTCGACGACCTCGAGGCCCAGCCCCTGCGCAGCTGCGACGACGAGATGATCGCCACGCTGCAGCAAGTGACCTTCAACTATCGCTTCGTCTATGAAGCTGCCTATATGGACGCCTCGCGGATCTGCTCCAACCGCCCGCGTCAGGAAGGCCTGTCGGTCGTGCGCCCGCCCGACATCAAGGGCCCGACCTACAGCTACTGGCTGAACACCACCACCGAACCCGATGAAAATCGCGCGGCGCTGATGCTCGGGCGCGGCAACTTTCGCGTGGCCACCTCACGCGGGCACCTGACCGACATGGTCGACCTGTCCCCCGGCAGCAGCCTGCTGGTGGTGCTGGACCATGGCAGCCGGGCGATTCCCGTGCTCGGCGTGCCACAGACATGGCCGCCCACCGAGCCATGGCCTCCAAAGAGTCTGGACGCCCTGCAAGTCACCCAGAGCCATCTGATCTATCGCATGCCCACCGACAACCCGGAATACCAGTTGGTGCTGATTACCCCGCGCACCGGCATGCACATCCCCGAGCTTTGGTGGTGGATGGTGCCGGTCTGTCTGCTGCTGGGCGTGCTGGTCGGGCTCACCGTGTTCTGGCTGGTGCGTCAGCATCAATCACTGGATGCCGAACTGCACGGCGCGATCCGCCGCGGCGAATTGCAGGTGCTGTATCAACCGATCTTTGACCTCGACAGCCGTAACTGCGTCGGCGCCGAAGCCTTGCTGCGCTGGCGCCGGCCGGACGGCACGCTGACCAGTCCCGACCTGTTTATCCCGATGGCGGAAAACACCGGGCAGATCCGCCAGATGACCGACTTCGTCCTCCAGCGCCTGCTGGAACAACTGGGCCAATTACTGCGGGCCAATCCGCAGTTGTACATCTCGGTGAACCTGGCGGCGTGCGACGTGATGGTGCCGCGTATCGGCCAGGTCATGGCGCGGCTGTTGACGCTGCACCGGGTGGCGGCACGGCAGATCGCCTTTGAAGTGACCGAGCGCGGCCTGATCGATGTGGTGGTGGCCCGGGAAAACCTGCAAGCGCTGCGCGATGTCGGCCATCAGGTGCTGATCGACGATTTCGGCACCGGCTATTGCAGCCTCGCCTACCTGCAAACCCTGCCGGTGGATTGCCTGAAAATCGACAAGGCGTTCATCGATGCGCTCGGCCATGACGCCGCCAGCAGCGGCGTGGCGCCGCACATCATTCACATGGCCCAGGCACTGGATCTGAAAGTGATCGCCGAAGGGATCGAGTATGAGTCCCAGGCGGCGCTGCTCAGCAGCGAAGGCGTGAAGTTCGGCCAGGGCTGGCTGTTCGCTCACGCCTTGAGCGCCGTGCAATTCATCGAGCTGATCACCCGAGGACGGCGTCTCGCCGGCCGCCGGATGGATGACGAGGCCTAGACCGCCAGCGCCATGTAGAACTGCGTGCCCTGCCCCGGTCGCGAATAGACACCCATCCGCCCGCCGTGCAACTGGACGATTTCCTTGCACAGCGCCAGCCCGAGCCCGGCCCCGCCCTTCTTGCGCCCGACCTGAACGAACGGTTCGAAGATCCGCCCTTGCTGGCCATAGGCAATACCTTCGCCATTGTCCTCGACGCTGATGATCACCCGCTCGCCATGCCGGCGCGCCTGCAAACGGATCAGGCCGTCGCGGGCGGTATGGCGCAACGCGTTGTCGATGAGGTTGTCCAGGACTCGATCCAGTTGGGCCTGGTCAGCCTGCAAACGCGGTAGCGGGCCTTGCACCTCAATGTTCAATGCAACGCCCTTCTGCGCTGCCGAGTCGGCAAAACGCGATTGCGCCTGGGCCAGCAAATCCTCGATGGAGCACGGCGCCAGCGCGAGTTTCTGCAGGCCGCTCTGATAGCGCGAAAAATTCAGCAGATCGTTGATCAGCTGCATCAAGCGCTGCATCTCTTCATTGACGGTGTCGAGCAGATCGGACTCCCGGGATTCCGCCGGAAACTTCGCCCGCTCACGAAACAGCCCGAACGCCATGTGCATGCCGGTCACCGGCGTGCGCAGTTCGTGTGATGCACGCAACACGAATTCGCTGCGCACCCGCTCGAAGGCCCGCTGTTCGGTGACGTCATGCAGCACCATCACCGCGCCGAGGATATGCCCCTGGGTGTGGCTGACCGGGGTCAGGCTGTAGGTCAGCAGTCGCGACTCGCCGTCGACCTCGATGCTCAAATCTTCCGGTGCGCGCTCAAGAGTGCCGCCGCGCAACACCAGTTGCAGCTGCGCATCCAGTTCGGGACGCTGAAGCGCAGTGCCAAGGCCCTCGCCAAACCGGTCGCTGTCCCAGCCCAGTTGCCGCTGGGCCACCGGGTTCAAGTGTTCCAGATGCCCCTGGCGGTCGATCATCAACAAGCCGTCATCGATGCTGTCGAGCACGGCCTGCAAGCGTTGCTGGCCGGCCAGCAGTTCATCGACATTGGTCGCCTGATGCTCGCGTAGCGCTTCGGCCATCAGCCCGAAACGCCGGGTCAGCAGGTTGATTTCCATGGCCGAGGACACCGGCAAGGTCACTTCGAAATTGCCCTGGCCGATGTTGTCCGCTGCTTTCGCCAGTGCCTCGATCGGTGCACCGAACCGGCGAGCAATTCCTTGAGCGGTGATGAAGCCGATGATCAACACCGCCAGCCCCACCAGCCCGAGCAGACCGGCGATCAGCAGCGCCCGGTCGCGGGCGGCGTGTTGCACGGCGTTGATGTTATCCAGTGCGTGCTTGTGCTCGGCGATCAGACCGTTGCGCAGGGTATTGAAGCGCTCGCGCAAGTCGCCACCGCCACTCAGGGCCGCGCCTGGATTGCGAGACACGTCGAACGCCTGAAGAAAGCTCAGGTAATCGGCCTTGGCCTGACTGAATCCGTATTGACGGTCGTCGTCTTTCTGCTCCTGGGCGATACCCTCGTCGAGCAGCTCGAAGTAATGCTGTTTCGACGCTTCGAAGGCGGCTGGATCGGGCTTCTCGGCGAGCATCATGATCAACTGGTCGCCCAGGGTCTGGCGCAGCTTGAGCCCCAGATCGAGGGTGACGAAGTTGTTGCGGATCAACGCCTCCTGAGTCCCGGCCATTTGCATCACGCTGACCAGCCCGAGCATCAGCCCGAGCAAGGCCACGGTGATCAGCGCGGAAATGCTCAGGAACAAGCGGGTCCGCAACTTCATCGCCAGTTTCATCGGCGCACGCTCACAAGTTGTACTGCTTGCGCTTGCGATACAGGGTCGAGGCGTCGATCCCCAGGGTTTTGGCCGCTTGGTCCAGGGTGCCGGCGGTCGCCAGTACCGCGCCGATGTGGGCTTTCTCAAGTTCATCAAGGCTCAGGGCAGCGCCGACCCGTGGAGCGTTGTTGGCCGGCTGCTCAGCCATGCCGAGATGGCTTATCTCAACGCGCTCCTGCGGGCAAATGATGCTCGCCCGCTCTACCACGTTGCGCAGCTCGCGGATGTTGCCGGGCCAGCGGTAACCCAGCAGCGCTTCCCGCGCCTCGTCACTGAAACCCCGGGCCGGGCGCGCGTATTCCTTCACGAAGCGAGCAAGGAAACGGTCGGCCAGAGTCAGAATGTCCTCAGCGCGCTCGCGCAACGGCGGCAAATGCAGGGTGATAACGTTCAGGCGATAGAGCAGGTCTTCGCGGAAGCGTCCGTCGCGCACCATGTCTTCAAGGTTGAGGTTGGTGGCCGCGAGAATGCGCACATCGGCGCGGCGGGTAACCGGATCCCCTACCCGCTCGTATTCCTTGTCCTGGATGAATCGCAGCAACTTTGGCTGCAAGGTCAGTGGAAAATCGCCGATCTCGTCGAGAAACAGCGTACCGCCATCGGCTTGGTTAACCCGGCCCAGCGTGCTTTCACTGGCACCGGTGAACGCGCCACGACTGTGGCCGAACAGCTCGCTTTCCATCAGTTCGGCGGTCAGCGACGGGCAATTGATGGTGACGCAGGACTTCTTCTCGCGCTTGCTCCAGCCATGGATCGCCCGGGCCAGTTCACCTTTACCGGTGCCGGACTCGCCAAGGATCAGGATATTGGCGTCGGTGCTCGCCACCTGCCGCGCGGTTTCCAGTACGACTTTCATCGCCGGGCTGTGGGAATCGAGACCGTCCCTGGGTTTGCGGATCTCGCCTTCGAGGGCTTCCAGACGCGCCGAGAGCTGGCGCACTTCCAGCTGCTTGGCAGTGGCCAGACGCAACTGGTCAGGGCTGCACGGCTTGACCAGATAGTCGGCGGCACCCGCCTGAATCGCGTCCACCGCCGTGTCGACGGCCGAATGAGCGGTGACGATCACCACCCGCATCCACGGCGCCTGAATGCGCATCTGCGCCAATACATCCAGGCCGTTGTCTTCGCCCAGACGCAGATCGAGAAAGCACAGATCGAACACTTGACGCTGCAGCAGCGCGTCAGCCTGGGCCGCGCTGTTGGCGGTGGCGACGGTATAACCTTCGTCTTCGAGGCAATAACGGAAGGTTCGCAGGATGGCGGATTCATCGTCCACCAGCAGAATGCGGCCTTGGTGCTCAGTGGCTGATTCCATTTTTCCTACGCTCCATAAGTGAATGTCTTGGTTTAGTCCCGGAAAAATCGGGCAAGTTGCATGGTTGATTCTGATCGATTCCAGTCATAGCAGGGTAGCTCTCTCCTGCCCTCACGGCTAATCCACTGAATTTGTTGAATTTTTAAACAATCAGCGTTTTTCAGGCATTTGCCTGCGTCCTTTTCTGACATCCGCACCCTGCTCTCAATTCAAAAAGAATGATTTCTCCTACGAAACAATCGTGCATTACGCACGACCGTGGCGGACCCATCGTGCAGGATGCGTCGTCAGGATTTTTCTACGCATCTTTAACTATTTGATTTTATTGATTTTTTTCAAACAAAAAAGCTGGCATGCAGGCTGCAATACCTCTCTCAGCCCGGGCAGATATGCACTGCCCTAACCGAATAAGAGTGAGGAACCCAGGATGACTCGCCAACGTGCCGCCCAAATGCGTATCTCGCCCCTGCATCTACAGCAGGGCCTGTTTGGCGCACTTGCGCTGTTGATCACCCTGATCGCCTGCCAGCAATACCTGCGCTGGGAACAGAGTCAGCAAGCTGAGCCATTGATTTCCATGCAGCACGCGACACAAACGCACTTCAGCGCCGTCAGCAGCAGCCAGGCGGATAACGGCGCGATGCGGATGATGGATGTCGACCAGCCACAACCCTTGGGCGACATGCCACGCGAAGAACGCTGGGTTTTCTGATCAACGAATCTGGGCGCCCCCGCGCCGAGACCGGCAACACCCCTAAATAGAAACAAGGAGAATCACCATGTTGAGCTGGGCAATCACATTCCTGATCATTGCCATCATCGCTGCAGTACTGGGCTTCGGTGGTATCGCGGGCACCGCCACGGGTATCGCCAAGATTCTCTTTGTCGTGTTCCTGGTGATGTTCATCGCCTCGTTCTTCTTTGGCCGTCGCGGCCGAGGTTGACCATGAGTGCTTTAAAGACACTGGCAGCCGCCCTGCTCCTGGGCGGCAGTGCCATGGCGATGGCGGCCAATGATGGCCAGGCGCGGGTCAACGAACTGTTGAGTTCGGACCCGCACTACAGGGAAACCTGGGAAGGCGTGGTGAAGAAGGAAGAACGCCTGCCGGAATGGGTGATGAACCTTTCCGGTACGCCGGACCAACAGATGAATGCCGTCACTGAAGACGGCGACAAGTACCTGGTCGGGCCGCTCTGCGAATCCCAGGACAAGTGCCTCAACCACCGCTTGATCGTCGCGTTCAGCTTCGACAAGAAACACGCTTACGCCATGCTGGTCGATGTGCCCGAAGGACTGCCGGCCGACAAGTCGCCAACGCGACATGCGACCTACCGCTTCCTCGGCAAACCCGATCAGGGCATGCAGGATCTGTTGATGGAAACGCTGAAGAAAGATCCGAACTGGTATTGAACATGAGGGCAGCAACGCGCTGCCTTCCATTGCGCCCGCCCGAGGAAGGCCGGCGCATGACCAGGGGGCCGGGACGTTCTGACTGTTGCAGGGTCGGAGTGACCTACGGGTACAGGGAGTGCCTGCGATGAGGGCCGGGTCAGGGTAAAAGCTGCGACGCAAGTTCGCCAACCCGGGGTGGTTCGACGGACTTGCGCTGAGCTTTCAAAGTGACAAAACATTGATCCAGAGCGTTCTGCTCATCTTTTTATCGCTCACACTGCGCGCGAAAAGCGTTTCGCGGTGTTTCGTCGCGACCGTATATCGAGAAAGAGTCGATTGAGCCAGTCGGACTTTTAGTTTCCAAACGTAGGCTTTTTCCTAAATTTTTCGTCGAAATCACTCGTTCAAAAAATAACCAACCTACGCTGTAATGGCCGGTTCACGGCACTTATGCCTGCTGAAATGTCGTATTCGAACCGGTTGGGACGCCAGTTTCATTTAAAAAAGCTCATGCCGATTCGGCATAGGGTAGGCGTTTACGGCATTAGACGGCGCAACCTTGCATCGGAATAGTTGCGCCTTTTTTCGCCTGCCGGAGAGCCGTAAACACGCGGCCCGGGGCACCTTATACGGAGGCAGATGCACAAACTTTTCCGCTAAAGAGCGTTCCAGTTCCTGCATGTGCCTGAGTCAAACGCAAGTAAGGGTAAAGATAATGAAGAAGGCAAAGCTTAGCCTCGCCTGGCAGATCCTCATCGGTCTGGTATTGGGGATTGCAATCGGTGCGTTGCTCAACCATTTCAGTGCCGAGAAGGCCTGGTGGATCAGCAACGTCCTGCAACCGGCAGGCGATATCTTTATCCGTCTGATCAAGATGATCGTGATCCCGATCGTCATCTCTTCCCTGATCGTCGGCATCGCCGGTGTGGGCGACGCCAAGAAGCTCGGGCGTATCGGCCTGAAGACCATCATCTACTTCGAAATCGTCACCACCATCGCCATCGTTGTCGGCCTGCTGCTGGCCAACCTGTTCCATCCGGGTGCCGGCATCGACATGAGCACCCTGGGCACTGTGGATATCTCCAAGTACCAGGCGACCGCCGCCGAAGTACAGCATGAACACGCGTTCATCGAGACCATCCTCAACCTGATCCCGTCGAACATCTTCGCGGCCATGGCCCGCGGCGAAATGCTGCCGATCATCTTCTTCTCCGTGCTGTTCGGCCTCGGTCTGTCGAGCCTGCAGTCGGACCTGCGCGAGCCGCTGGTGAAGATGTTCCAGGGCGTCTCGGAAAGCATGTTCAAAGTCACCCACATGATCATGAACTACGCGCCAATTGGTGTGTTCGCTCTGATCGCGGTGACCGTAGCCAACTTCGGTTTCGCCTCGCTGCTGCCGCTGGCCAAACTGGTGATCCTGGTTTACGTCGCCATCGCCTTCTTCGCCTTCGTGATTCTGGGCCTGATCGCCAAGATGTTCGGTTTCTCGGTGATCAAGCTGATGCGCATCTTCAAGGATGAGCTGGTCCTGGCTTACTCCACCGCTTCCTCGGAAACCGTGCTGCCACGCGTGATCGAGAAGATGGAAGCCTACGGCGCACCGAAAGCCATCTGCAGCTTCGTGGTGCCGACCGGTTACTCGTTCAACCTCGACGGTTCGACCCTGTACCAGTCCATCGCCGCCATCTTCATTGCCCAGCTGTACGGCATCGACCTGTCGATCAGCCAGCAACTGCTGCTGGTCCTGACCCTGATGGTTACCTCCAAAGGCATCGCCGGCGTACCGGGCGTGTCCTTCGTAGTACTGCTGGCCACTCTGGGCAGCGTGGGTATTCCGCTGGAAGGCCTGGCGTTCATCGCCGGTGTCGACCGTGTGATGGACATGGCGCGTACCGCCCTGAACGTGATCGGCAACGCCCTCGCGGTACTGGTTATTGCCCGTTGGGAAGGCATGTACGACGACGCGAAAGGCCAGCGCTACTGGAACTCGCTGCCGCACTGGCGCAGCAAGGAAAAACTGCCGGCCGGTGACGTTTCCAAGAACTGATCCCCGCCCGCAAGGCACCCTGACAAACCCCGGAGAAATCCGGGGTTTGTCGTTTCTGGCGACCCCGCTATCATTCGCCGCATCTTCCGGGGGATTTGACTGATGCTTAATGGCCTGTGGCTTGGCTTCTTCATCGTGGCAGCCGTTTCGGCGCTGGGGCAATGGCTGATCGGCGGCAACGCCGGGATCTTCGCGGCGATGGTGGAAAGCATTTTTGCCATGGCCAAGCTGTCGGTCGAGGTCATGGTGCTGCTGTTCGGCACGCTGACCCTGTGGCTGGGCTTCCTGCGCATCGCCGAGAAGGCCGGGATCGTCGAATGGCTGGCCAAAGCCCTGGGCCCGCTGTTCCTGCGGCTGATGCCCGAAGTGCCGGCCGGCCACCCGGCCATCGGCCTGATCACCCTGAACTTTGCCGCCAACGGCCTGGGCCTGGACAACGCCGCCACGCCGATCGGCCTCAAGGCCATGAAGGCGCTGCAGGAGCTCAATCCCAGCTCGACCATCGCCAGCAACGCGCAGATCCTGTTCCTGGTGCTCAACGCTTCGTCCCTGACCCTGCTGCCGGTGACGATCTTCATGTACCGCGCCCAGCAAGGCGCGCCGGACCCGACGCTGGTGTTCCTGCCGATCCTTTTGGCCACCAGTTGCTCGACCATCGTCGGCTTCCTGTCGGTGGCGTTCATGCAGCGCCTGCGGGTCTGGGACCCGGTGGTACTGGCTTACCTGATTCCCGGCGCGCTGATCCTCGGCGGCTTCATGGCGCTGCTGGCGACGATGTCGGCCACGGCACTGGCGGGGCTGTCATCGATCCTCGGCAACTTGACGCTGTTCGGCCTGATCATGCTGTTCCTGGTGATCGGTGCATTGCGCAAGGTGAAGGTTTACGAAGCGTTCGTCGAAGGTGCGAAGGAAGGTTTCGACGTCGCGAAGAACCTGCTGCCGTATCTGGTGGCGATGCTTTGTGCGATCGGCGTATTACGCGCGTCAGGCGCTCTGGACTTCGGCCTCGACGGCATTCGTCATCTGGTGCAGTGGGCAGGGTGGGACACGCGCTTCGTCGATGCGCTGCCGACCGCGATGGTCAAACCGTTCTCCGGCAGCGCCGCCCGGGCGATGCTGATCGAAACGATGAAGACCTCGGGCGTGGACAGCTTCCCGGCGCTGGTGGCGGCGACCATTCAGGGCAGCACCGAGACCACCTTCTACGTGCTGGCGGTGTACTTCGGCGCGGTGGGCATCCAGCGCGCCCGGCATGCCGTCGGTTGCGCGCTGCTGGCCGAGCTGGCGGGTGTGCTCGGTGCTATCGGCGTCTGCTACTGGTTCTTCGGCTGATACTCAAGGCCGGGCGGTCGGCACGACCTTCTGGCCTTGTTCCACCGCCCACGCCACCACCTTCGCCGTCAGCCGATCACTGGCCTGACCGAATCCGGCCACCACCGCCGGGACTTTCACATCATTCAGCGGCTGGCGTTCTTCGAAGCGGCGGCTGGCGAGAATCTTCTGGTCATAACCGCGCACCAGCAACGCATCCACCCGCACCACGACGCTGGCCTGTTTGCCCTGATACTCGGTCTGAAACGCCTGCAGGCTGCCGCCCAGTTCCAGGTCCGCCTGGAAGTTGCTGTCATCGGTACTCAACAGCGACACCCGACCGTCACGCTGGAAACCATCGAGCAGCCGATTGCGCACCAGCACCGGTGCCGAATCGCTCCAGCGCGAGGCCTTGTAGCTGCTGATCACGTCCCCCTGGGGAATCACCGCGATGCCCGGCCGATTGAGCGCTTCGCTGGCCTGCAATTTGTTCAGACGCAGCGACCAGTGCTGAGTCGCCGCCGAACTGGCCGAGGCGGGCGCCTGTGCGGCCGGCAAACGGTAGACGTCCAGCGGTTCGGACTTGGGCAGGATCGAGCACGCGCTGATCAGCGAAAGGCCGGCGATGAGGAGGGCGAGACGAGTCAGCTTCATGGCGTGAACTCCTTGTTCTTGTCACTGCCCAGCAGGTAACCGCTGGGGTTGGCCTCCAGACGTTGGGAAATGGCCCGCAGCGAGGACAGGGTTTCACGCAGTTCGCGCACTGCAGGCGCCAGGCCGTTGAGGCCCTGCATGCCGCTGTCGAGGGAATTCTGATTCTTGCTCAGCAAGCCGTTGATGGTGGCGCTGCTCTGTTCCAGCGACTTCATCGCCTGCTCGGCGCTGCCCAGAGCCTGTTTGCCCTGATCGTTGAGCAGGCCGTTGGCGTTGCGCATCAGCAGCGAGGTCTGCTCGAGCATGCTGCCGGCCTGCTTGCCGACGGTTGCCAGTTGCTGCATCGCCTGGCGCAGATCGCCGCGCTGATCGTTGATCGAACCGGTGGTCTGTTCCAGGTGCTCAAGGGTTTTGCTCACGCGCTCGATGTTGTCGGCGGAGAACATCTGATTGGCGTTGCTCAGCAGCGTACTGACCCCGCTCATCAGGTCATTGCTGTCATTGAGCAGCCGCGAGATAGGCGAGGGCGAGGCGACGATGGTCGGCAGGTTGCCGTCCTTGCCGCGCAGTTTCGGGCTCTCTGGCGTGCCGCCGCTGAGCTGGATGATCGACGTGCCGGTGATCCCGGCCAGCGCCAGTTTGGCCAGGGTGTCTTCCTTGACCGGCGTGTCGCCCCCGAGGCGAATCCGCGCCAGCACCCGGCGCGGGTCCTGCGGATCGAGCCGCAGACTGACCACATCGCCGACCTTGATCCCGCTGTACTGCACCGGGCTGCCCCGGGACAGGCCGCTGACCGCCTCGTTGAAGACGATTTCGTAATCCTTGAACTCGGTGTCGACGCTGGACTTGGCCAGCCACAGACCGAAGAGCAGGGCACCGGCCACCACAATCACCGTGAACAGGCCGATCAACACATGATGGGCTCGGGTTTCCATGTCAGACCTCGTTGAGCAGTTTGGCGGCGTCCAGCGCCGAGCGGCCGCGAGGGCCGTGGAAATATTCGTGAATCCACGCGTCGTCGGTTTCCGAGACCACGTCGATGGGACCGGCCACCAGCACTTTCTTCTGCGCCAGCACCGCCACCCGGTCGGTGATGGTGTAGAGCGTGTCGAGGTCGTGGGTCACCAGAAACACGCTCAAGCCCAGCGCATCGCGCAGGGTCAGGATCAATTGATCGAACTGCGCCGCGCCAATCGGATCGAGGCCGGCGGTGGGTTCGTCGAGAAACAGGATGTCCGGGTCCAGCGCCAGCGCCCGGGCCAGCGCCGCCCGCTTGATCATGCCGCCGGACAGCGACGATGGGTATTTGTCCGCCGCCGACAGCGGCAACCCGGCCAGCGCCAGTTTCACCGCCGCCAGATGCTCGGCGTCTTCGCGGCTCAGGCCGGCGTGTTCGATCAGGGGCAGGGCGACGTTCTCGGTGACCGTCAGCGAGGAGAACAGCGCGCCTTTCTGGAACAGCACGCCAAAACGCCTTTCGACCAACGACCGCTCGTGCTCGGAAAGGCTCGGCAGGTTCTGACCAAACACTTTCACGTTGCCTTCGCTGGGCCGGCGCAAGCCGACGATGCTGCGCAGCAACACCGATTTACCGCTGCCGGAACCACCGACCACGGCCAGAATCTCGCCTTTGTACAAGTCCAGGTCGAGGTTCTCGTGCACGCTCTGGCTGCCGAAGCGATTGCACAGGCCACGGACTTCGATCACCGCCTCGGACGGCATGCGGGGTAGACGACTCACCAGCCCATCTCCATGAAGAACATTGCGGCGACCGCATCGAGCACGATCACCACAAAGATCGATTGCACCACGCTGGAGGTGGTGTGGGCGCCGACCGATTCGGCGCTGCCGCTGACCTTGAAGCCTTCCAGACAACCGATGGCGGCGATCAGGAACGCGAAGATCGGAGCTTTGACCAGGCCAACCAGGAAATGTTGAATCCCTATGTCGCTTTGCAGCAGCGACAGGAACATCGCCGGCGAGATATCCAGCGACACCGCGCAGACCACGGCGCCACCGATGATCCCGCAGATCATCGCCAGAAAGGTCAGCATCGGCAGCGCCACCAGCAAGGCCAGCACGCGCGGCACCACCAACAACTCCATGGGGTCGAGGCCGAGGGTGCGAATGGCGTCGATTTCCTCGTTGGCCTTCATCGAGCCGATCTGTGCGGTAAAGGCACTGGCGGTGCGGCCGGCCATCAGGATCGCCGTGAGCAACACACCGAATTCGCGCAGGAAGGCGAAACCCACCAGATCCACGGTAAACACGCTGGCGCCGAAACTGGCCAGCACCGTCGCCCCAAGGAACGCCACCACGGCGCCGACCAGAAAGGTCAGCAGCGCCACGATGGGCGCGGCGTCGAGGCCGGTCTGTTCGATGTGCGCGATCATCGGCGTGATCCGCCAGCGCTTGGGCCGGAACAGGCTGCGGGCGATGGTTTCGAGGATCAGGCCGACGAAGCCGAGCAGTTGCAGGGTGTCTTGCCAGACCGTATCGACAGCCCGGCCGATACGCGTCAGCAGCTGCACGCTGACGCTGATTTCCGGTTCCTTGATCGGTACGCAGAAATCGGTCAGCGAGCGATACACGGTTTGCAGCAACGCGCGGTCGGCAGTGGAAATCGTGCAATCGGGGTGTTCGGCGGATTTGCCCAGTCGCTCGGAGCCGAGCAGCTCCACCAGCAGCGAAGCGCCGGCGGTGTCGAGGGCGCCGAGGCCGTTGAGGTCGATGGGAGTGCTGGCGTCGTACTGACCGCGGAGCGTTTCGCTCAGGTGCTTGAGCTCGGCGTAATGAGCAAGCGTCCAGTCCCCGGTGACCCGCAGGCGGGCAGGGGTGATCGAGGTGTCCAGTCGGGCATTACCGGTCATCGAGCTGCTGGTCATAAGCTCCGTGCTTGTTCGGCTAAATTCGCGAACCTACGTAATAGCACGAACCGGATTACTTTTCTTTGGTCGGTGTGCTGTCCGTGACTTCGAAACGCAGAACGCCGATCACCTGGCCGTCTTCGGTCAGCACTCGCACCTGCCAGTCACCGACCGGGTTGCCAGGGAAAACCTGCTTGTGGGTCCACGCCCGGTAGCCTTCCTTGCGCCCGCCGTGGATGTCGAGGGCGATCCGGTCGACCTCTTTGCCGTTGAACTGCCACACGTGATAGATCCGCTCATCGAGCCCGCGTGGTGCGTTGATCGCGGTGTAGGCGTAGAGCCCGCCGCCACGGATCTGCTCGGCGCTGACTTGTTCGAGGCTGGCGCCGGGGGTGCGATCCTGCAACTGGGTGCTGATCGCAACGTCAGTCATCCACAGCGTTGCCGGCGGCACCCACGAACGCAGGACCCAACCGACGCCGCCGATACCGATGGTGATGCTGAGGATCGCCAGCGCATTGCGTACGGTGCGGATCGGAAAGATCGACGCCAGGCTTGGAAACGACAGCACCACGGCGATCCCCAGCGCCCATTTGAAGCTCTGCGACGTGGTCAGGTGCATGATCACCGGCAAGGCGGTGAGCAGGGCGGCGAACAGGGTCAGGGTGTGCAGCGCGAGGAACGCCCAGCGCCGGGGCGCCAGCCATTTGTAGTAGAGCGGATCGACGATCGAGATCAGCGCGGCGATGCACAGCAGACCGGTGAACACCAGTTGGCCGCTGTTCCAGGTGGTGGTGATGAAGAAGAACGGCAGTACGAAAAACAGGCTTTCCTGATGGATCATCTGCGTCGCGTAACGCAGCAGCGGCTGAGGGATTTCCCGTTTGAAGACCCGCGTGAACAGCTCGGTCAGGCTGTTTTCCAGCATCAGCCAGATCCAGCTCAGCAGCATGATCGTGGTGATCCAGCTCGCCAGCCCCTGTTGCCGGTCGACCAGAATGAAACTGCCGACCCCGGAGATGAAACCACCGAGCGCAATGACCCCGGGGTAGCGCTTCATCAGTTCGAGGATGCGCTGGATCAGGAGGGTCAATTTGAGCATTTGGGCGGTTCACGACAGTCGAGGAAAAAAACCTCGACAGAGTACCGCCCGCCGGGCCCCGTGGCGAGGCTGCCGATCAGTAAAAACCCACGGGATCACGGCTTGGCCGGGGGACGACGATGCAGTCGCCAGCCGAACAGAATCAGCAGCAGTACACCCAGCCCGCCCGCAATCAGCCACAGCACCTCGTCATCACTGAGCAAGGGCTTCTCGATCCGCAGGTATCCCGGCTGCAGCAGCAATTCGCGCATGGCCTTGTTCGCCGCTTCCAGCGTCACGCCTTGCAGTTCCAGGGCCGGGTCGGCGAAACGGCCGTCCTCGTAGTCGCCCAGGGCGCTCCAGTAATAGTCGGCCATGGCGCTGTTGCCCTGCACGGCCCAGGCCTGATGGGCGATAGCCGCCTGTTTGAGGCGATTGAAGGTGTCGGCGTCGAGGCCGTTTTTCAGCAGGTCGGCCTTGAGATCTTCCAGCACTTGCTCGGCTTCAGCGATATCACTGCGGTCCAGATCGGCGTTGAGGCTCATGAAACCGACGCCACCGAACACCTCACGCTCGGCCCACGGCCCGTAGGACAGACCATGGTTCAGGCGCAACTGGCGGTAGAGCGCCCACTCCAGATACTCCTTGAGCAGGTCGAAGGTCTGGTCGTACTGATCGTCCAGCACCGGCTCCGGCACCAGCCAGTGCAGCTTGGCGCTGTTGCCGATGAAACCGCGAGTGATCGTGCGTTCATGGGCGGCGCTGGCGCGGATGTCCGGCAAAGGCCGGTGTTCGCTCGGGTCGACCGCTTCCAGCGCGCCCCACGCCCGCTCCAGATAGGCCGGCAGCAACTTGTCGAGGTCACCGACGACGATCAGGGTCATGTTGTTCGGCGCGTACCAAGCTTTGCGCACCTTCTCCAGTTGCGCGCGGGTCAGGCCATCGACCTCGGCCCGTTGCGGACATTTCAGGCCCAGCTCGACCGCCAGTTGATTGCTCGCGGTGTGGCCCAGGTCCTGCCGGTCGAGAAAGCGTTGCAGGCGGGTGTAATGCCCGCCGTCCTCGCGCTCGACCACCCGTTTGGCGGCGTTGATCGCGTTGTCGTCGAAGCGGGTCTGGGTCAGCAGATCCAGCAGCAGATCGAGGACCTTGCGCTGGTTTTTCGCCGGGGCTTCGATCACGAACGTGGTGTCGGCGTTGCTGGTAAAGGCGTTCCAGTCGCCGCCGAGGGCCTGCATGCGCTCTTCGAGGCCACCTTCGCCAGTGGCGTCGATGCCGCTGAACAACAGGTGTTCGAGCAGGTGCGGCAGTTCTTTCTCATTGCAGTCGAAGTCATCGAGACCGACGCCCACCACCAGCCTGATCGCCACATGCCCGCGTTCGGTGCCGGGCTTGAGCAGCAATTGCAGGCCGTTGGGCAGGGCATAGCCTTCGACCTGAAAGCGATCCAGGGCGAGGGCGGGCAGGGAACCGAGCAACAGACAAGCGAACAACAGGCAACGCATAACGAGCTTCCATACAGCTGAATCGGAGATCCGTGTTGTCAGTCCGGCCGTGAGGCTGAACCTTGAGTTACTGACTGACCACAGCCCCAGACGTTCAAGGCGAATGCGTGATGTCCGCCATATCGTCGGACTCGAGCGCTCCGGTATCGGCGGTTTCCAGCACCACGTAGGCGCTGCTGCAGAACAGCGAGTTCAAGCGTTTCATGTCGGCAATCAACTCCAGGTGCAGCGAACTGGTCTCGATACTTTGCACGATCTTGCGTTGCAAACGGCTGACATGCGCATGGGCCAGACGCCGCTCCTGCGCGCGAAAGCGCCGTTTCTCGCGCAGCAACTGGCGGGCGCTTTCCTTGTCACCGCTGAGGAACACCGACAGCCCCAGCCGCAGATTGGAGATCAACTGCTGGTGCAAGCCCGCCAACTCCTCCAGCCCGTCCTCGGAAAACGAGCGGCGCTGGGAGGTCTTCTGCTGCTGCACCTTGCGCAACATGCGTTCGATCAGGTCGCTGGCAAGTTTGAGGTTGATCGCCAGCTCGATGATTTCCGCCCAGCGCCGACTGTCCTGCTCGCCAAGATCTTCACGGGGCATTTGCGCCAGATACAGCTTGATCGCGCTGTACAGCGCTTCGACGTCATCGGTCAGCTTGCGCATTTCCATGGTGACGGCGGTCTGTTTGCCGCGCAGTACATCGAGGGTCGCGTCGAGCATGTTGTCGATCAGATCACCCATGCGCAGGGTTTCCCGGGCGGCGTTGGCCAGCGCCAGGCTCGGTGTGACCAGCGCTGTCGGGTCGAGATGACGTGGCTTGGCGGTGCCGTTGATTTCCGGCCGCTCCGGCAGCAGCCAGGCGCACAGCCGTGCCATGGGCGCGACGGTTGGCACCAGGATCAGGCAGCGCACGGTGTTGTAGAGCAGGTGGAAGCCGATGACCATTTCCTGCGGACTGAAATCTAGGCTGTCGATCCAGTGCACCAGCGGGTCGAGCACCGGAATGATCAGCAACAGGCCGATCAGCTTGTACAACAGACTGCCCAGCGCCACTTGGCGGCCAGCGGCGTTCTGCATGCTGGTGCTCATGAATGCCAGCACGCCACTGCCGATGTTGGCGCCAATCACCAGACCGATCGCCACCGGCAGGCTGATCACATTGGCCCCGGCCAGCGTCGCGGTCAGCAGCACGGCGGCGAGGCTTGAGTAGGAAATCATCGCGAACAACGCGCCGACCAGGGCGTCGAGCAAGATGTCGCCGGTCAGCGAGGCGAAGATCACCTTCACACCTTTTGCGTGCGTGATCGGCCCGGCGGCCTCGACGATCAATTGCAGCGCCAGAATGATCAGCCCCAGCCCGATGGCCACACGGCCCATTTGCCCGAGCCGCGTCTGCTTGCGCGACAGAAAGAAAATCACTCCGAGGAAAATCAGCAGCGGCGACAGCCACGACAGATCGAACGTCAGCACCCGCGCCATCAGCGCCGTACCGACATCGGCCCCGAGCATGGTCACCAGGGCCGGAGTCAACGCCATCAGGCCCTGGCCGACGAAGGAGGTCACGAGCATGGCGGTGGCGTTGCTGCTCTGCACCATCGCGGTCACAAGGATACCGGCGATGAACGCCAGCCAGCGCCTGGACATGTTCTGGCCGATCACATGGCGCAGATTGGTGCCGTACACCCGCAGGATGCCGGTTCGAACGATGTGCGTGCCCCAGATCAGCAGGGCCACGGCAGAAAGCAAATTGAGCAGGGTGAGCATGCAGACCCCCTGTAGTTGCAGCGCCCCAAAGGGGCAAGTTGACGATACCGCGCAGTTTCTACGTGTTGTTCTTAAGCTGTAGTTGGCTAACGGTCCGGGCGCCAGCATTGCACAGCTAAAGTGCGGATTGAAACAAAAGCGTCATGAAAACAGCTTCATGCGGCCATGAAAAAAGGGCCCGAAGGCCCTTTGATCTTTTGCGCAGCGTTCGGGTTACTGACCCGGAATATCCTTGCGCAGTTTCACCGGATCCTGCTGTTGTTTCTTCTTGGCCATCGCGCCGCGCAGCTTGATGTTGATCGCTTCGACCGCCAGCGAGAACGCCATGGCGAAGTAGACGTAGCCCTTCGGTACATGCACGTCGAACGCTTCGGCGATCAGCACGGTGCCGACCACCAGCAGGAACGACAGCGCGAGCATTTTCAGCGACGGGTGCTTGTCGATGAACTCGCTGATCTTGCCCGAGGCCAGCATCATCACCAGCACCGCCACGATGATCGCCGCGACCATGACCGGCACATGGGACACCATGCCGACAGCAGTGATCACCGAGTCCAGCGAGAACACGATGTCGATGATCGCGATCTGGATGATGGTGTAGAAGAAGTTGCCGCCCTTGCCGCCAGGCGTGTCGTCGCTTTCGTCTTCACCTTCCAGCGCGTGGTACATCTCCTGGGAGCTTTTCCACAGCAGGAACAGGCCACCGAAGAACAGGATCAGGTCACGTCCGGAAATGCCCTGGCCGAACACCACGAACAGGTCGGCGGTCAGGCGCATGACCCAGGTGATCGACAGCAGCAACAGGATCCGCGTGATCATGGCCAGGCCAAGACCGAAGATCCGGGTGCGTTGCTGCATGTGTTTGGGCATGCGGCTGACCAGGATCGAAATCATGATGATGTTATCGATGCCCAGAACGATTTCCAGGGCGGTCAGGGTAAAGAAGGCAACCCAGATCTCAGGGTTGGTCAGCCATTCCATGTGTATTCCTTTGAGCGTGTGTTAAACCAAGACGCCAGCAGACAGCTGGCGTTTGGTTGAGTTGATGCCGTTACAAAGTGCTGAACAGCGGGAAAGTCCCCAACAGCAAGGCTGCGACCAGTATGCACAGGCAAACCAGCACTGCCCACTTCAGGGTGAAACGTTGGTGATCGCCGAACTCGATCCCGGCCAGTGCGACCAGCAGATACGTCGACGGCACCAGTGGGCTCAGCAGGTGAACCGGCTGGCCGACAATCGAGGCACGGGCCATTTCCACCGCAGTGATGCCGTAATGGCTGGCCGCTTCGGACAACACCGGCAACACGCCGTAGTAGAACGCGTCGTTCGACATGAAGAACGTGAACGGCATGCTCACCAGCGCCGTGATCACCGCCAGGTACGGGCCGAGGAAATCAGGGATCACCGCCAGCAGGCTTTTCGACATGGCATCGACCATGCCGGTGCCCGACAGGATACCGGTGAAGATGCCCGCCGCGAAGATCAGACTGACCACCGACAGCACGCTGCCGGCGTGAGCCGCGACGCGGTCTTTCTGCTGTTGCAGGCAAGGGTAGTTGACGATCATTGCAATACTGAACGCCACCATGAACAGCACCGGCAGCGGCAGCAGGCCGGCGATCAGGGTGCACATCAGCGCCAGGGTCAGCAGACCGTTGAACCAGATCAGCTTCGGACGGCGGGCATCCGGGAACTGCGACACGCTGATTTCGCTGTGATCGATTTCGTCGCCGATCAGGTGCAGTTCACCCAGACGCGCACGTTCACGTTTGCCGTAGAAGTAGGCAATGATCAGGATCGCCACCACACCGGCCGCCATCGCCGGGATCATCGGCACGAAGATGTCCGACGGGTCCACATGCAGCGCACTGGCGGCACGGGCGGTCGGGCCGCCCCAGGGGGTCATGTTCATCACGCCGCCGGCGAGGATGATCAGACCGGCCATGATCCGCGGGCTCATGCCGATGCGGCTGTAGAGCGGCAGCATGGCGGCCACGCAGATCATGTAAGTGGTCGCGCCGTCACCATCGAGGGAAACGACGAGCGCCAGTACGGCGGTGCCGACCGAAACTTTCAGCGGGTCGCCCTTGACCAGTTTGAGGATCTTGCGCACGGCCGGGTCGAACAGGCCGGAGTCGATCATCAGGGCGAAATACAGAATGGCGAACATCAGCATCACGCCGGTCGGCGCAAGCTTGGTAATACCTTCGAGCATCATCGGGCCGATCTTCGGCGCGAAACCACCGAACAGGGCGAACAGGATCGGGATGATGATCAGAGCGATCAGCGCAGACAGGCGCTTGGTCATGATCAGGAACATGAACGTGATGACCATGGCGAAGCCAAGGAAAGTCAGCATGGGAATACTCCAGGCGTAGCGCGGCTAGGTAAGTGAGCGGATCGGGCGAGATCAGCGCAGAACGGGAAGCACGAGACGTACGGGCGGAGTTGGAGCGAGGAGGCGGGTAACAGAGGACATCAGAATCACCATTGTTGTTGTTAATTGGGCCTGACGTGCGAGCAATCACACACGTTGGCCAACCGGTCTGTTGCCGGTAGTGGCGGCGATCCTAATCGGGGAACCTTTCAGCTACCTTTCGCCGCTGAAAGCTTTGGGCGAATGGTCAACCGGCCGTCGGATACGACTAGAGTCAATGAACACGGGAACGGGAGGGCGAGACGATGAGTGAATTGCACAGCGGCGGCTGCCATTGCGGACATATCCGCTATCAGTTCAGCGGAACGCTGCAGGACATCGCCCACTGTCATTGTTCGATTTGCCGGCGGGTCAGCGGTGGCATCGTCACCACCTGGATCACGCTGCCGGCGGCGAACTTCCAGTGGCTGGCCGGGACACCCTCGCGCTACGACTCCTCGACGAGTTGCGCACGGTTCTTCTGCCCGAACTGCGGCGCGCAACTGGCGCTGGTGACGTTGCTCAGCCCCGAGAGCATCGATCTGACGGTCGCCACGCTGGATCACCCGGAACAAGCCGCCGCCGAGCGGCACATCTGGACCGACAACCAGTTGCCGTGGCTGCATCTGGACGAGCATTTACCTGGCGAGCCTGAAGAAACCATCTGATTAAAAAATAGACAGATCCAGCGGCCGCATCGCGCCCATCCAGATCGCGTGCTCGGTGTGATCGAGCAAGTCATCGCCGGTGTCCGGGTGCAGAAACACCACCAGCCCCTTGCGGTTGAGCGCCAGCCACGGCAACACGTCGCCGATCAGCTCCGGGCCGAAGGCCAGTTGGCAGCTCCAGTCCGGGTGCGGGCCGACCGGGCGTTCATGCACTCGGCCCATCTTCAATGGAAACAACGCCGCCGCCTGCTCACACAGCGCCCGCGCCTGTTCGATCGTGCTGGCGTCGTAATAAACGTGGGCGTGATAACCCTTGATCGTCTGCATCGCAAACCCTCTGAATCGGTTCGAACCCTCGTATGTCACACGCCCTACAAGGGAAAACAAAGGGACCTCAGCCATGAAAAATGCCGAAACCCCAGTGGTGAAAGTGGTGCTCTATGGTGCCATGAGTAGCCTGGGCAGTGCGTTGATGGCTGAACGGCTGCTGGGCGTGCACCTGAGTTTTGTCGCGGCGTCGGACACCTGATCAAACGGCGATCGAAGGCAACTCCATTCCCGTCAGCGACTGCGCGCTGCTGGCCTGCTCGGCCATCAACCAATCGACAAACTGCTGAATCAACGCCCCTCGGCGTTTGCGCTGCGGCAGCACCACGTAATAACCGAGGCGGGAGAGGGTGGTCTCGGCAATCGGCCGGCACAACAGACCCTGCGCCAGCAAGTTATCCACAAGGTGCCGCCAGCCGATGGCCACACCCTGACCGCCAATCGCCGCCTGGATCAGCAAGGTGTAGTTATCGAAACGCAGTTGCCCCGGGGCCGGCGGCGTATTGATACCGAGTTCGCGGAACAGGCCGCTCCAGTCGAACCAGTTGCTGCTGTTCTCGCCGCGCAGATGCAGCAGCGGAAACTCCAGCAAAGCCTGGGCCGGCAAGGGCCGGGCGCGATCCTTGAGCAATTGCGGGCTGCACACCGGGAACACTTCTTCGCTGAACAGCCAATGACTTTCACCCTGTTTGAAGCGACCGTCGCCGAACAGCACGGCAACGTCGATATCCGGGCGCAGCATATTGTGATTGCGCTCGCTGGTGACCAGGCTGACATCGACCTGCGGATTGGCTTCGTGAAAACGATGCAGACGCGGCATCAGCCAGTACGCAGCGAAGGCGAAGTCGGTGGCGACCTGCAGCACCTCATGTTGCTGTTGCGCGCTGATCGCGCTCAATCCTGCGTCGATATTCTGCAAACCGAGGGTGACTTGCTCGAAAAGAATTGAACCGACCTCGGTCAACTCAATGCCTCGGTAGATCCGGTCGAACAGCCGCGTCCCCAGCTGTTCCTCCAGCCGTTTGATCTGCTGACTGATCGCCGGCTGGGTGGTCCCAAGCTCCACCGCCGCCGCGGTAAAACTGCGATGACGGGCTGCTGCCTCGAAGGCGCGCAGCAGGTCGAGCGACAAATCACCGAGGGCGTCATACATAAGCTGTGCTTATCCTAGTCATTGTCCGGCGCGGGCTTTACCGGATATTGCGGGGAATCCATGCTCGATCGCAGCAATGTCGCATAAATATTCACTATGGAATGCCGCGATCACATGAAGCGCAAGAACATTCTCTTCATCATGGCCGATCAAATGGCCGCGCCAATGTTGCCGTTCTACGGCCCGTCGCCGATCAAACTGCCGAATCTCAGCCGCCTCGCCGAACAAGGCGTGGTGTTCGACGCCGCTTATTGCAACAGCCCGCTGTGCGCGCCGTCGCGTTTCACCCTGGTCAGTGGCCAGTTGCCGAGCAAGATAGGCGCCTACGACAATGCCGCCGATTTCCCCGCCGACATTCCAACCTACGCCCATTACCTGCGCCACCTCGGCTATCGCACCGCGCTGTCGGGCAAGATGCATTTCTGTGGGCCGGATCAACTGCACGGCTACGAAGAGCGCCTGACCAGCGACATCTATCCGGCCGACTACGGCTGGGCGGTGAACTGGGATGAGCCCGATGTGCGGCCGAGCTGGTATCACAACATGTCTTCGGTATTGCAGGCCGGGCCGTGCGTGCGGACCAACCAGCTCGATTTCGACGAAGAGGTGGTGTTCAAGGCTCAGCAGTACCTGTTCGATCACATTCGAGAGGACGGCGACCAGCCGTTCTGCCTGACCGTGTCGATGACTCACCCGCACGACCCGTACACGATTCCCAAGGCGTTCTGGGATTTGTACGACGATGCGGATATCCCGCTTCCGACAACGCCGGATCAGCATTCACTCGATCCGCATTCCCAGCGTTTGCTCAAGGTCTACGACCTGTGGAACAAGCCGCTGCCTGTGGATAAGATTCGCGACGCGCGCCGGGCATACTTCGGTGCGTGCAGCTATATCGACGCCAACGTCGGCAAACTCCTGCAAACCCTCGACGAATGCGGGCTGACGGACGACACCATCATCGTGTTCTCCGGCGACCACGGTGACATGCTTGGGGAAAAAGGCCTCTGGTACAAAATGCACTGGTTCGAAATGGCTGCCCGGGTGCCCCTGTTGATAAGTGCGCCCGGTCAGTTCAATGCAGGCCGTGTAGGCGCCGCCGTGTCCACCGTCGACCTGTTGCCGACCTTCGTGGAACTGGCGGGTGGCAGCCTGGAAGCGAATCTGCCGCTGGACGGCCGCTCGCTGGTGTCGCACCTGCAAGGGCAGGGCGGTCATGACGAAGTGTTCGGCGAATACATGGCCGAAGGCACCGTCAGCCCGCTGATGATGATCCGGCGTGGCGCCTTCAAATTTATCTACAGCGAAACCGACCCTTGCTTACTCTTCGATGTGGATAACGATCCACGTGAGCAGGAAGAACTCAGCCAATCACCGCAACATCGCCAGCTTTTCGACGATTTTCTCGCCGAATCGCGGGCCAAGTGGGACATCCCGGCGATCCACCGCAAGGTGCTCGAAAGCCAGCGGCGCCGGCGCTTCGTCGCCGAGGCGCTGACCCTCGGCAAGCTGAAGAGCTGGGACCACCAGCCGCTGGTGGATGCCAGTCAGCAGTACATGCGCAACCACATCGACCTCGATGACCTGGAGCGCAAAGCCCGTTATCCACAACCCTGCCAAAACCAATAACGTTAAGGGGAAGTCCATGGTCAAGTTATCCACAATCGTGACGATCAGCCTGCTGGCACTGGGCAGCGCATCCGCGTTCGCCGAGAGCTGCGACACGGTGAAAATGGCCGACCCCGGCTGGAGCGACATCGCCGCGACCAACGCCATCACCGGGTTTCTGCTGGATGGCATGGGCTACAAGGCCAAGGTCGACACGCTCGCGGTGCCGATCACCTTCGGCGGCTTGAAGGACGGTCAGGTCGACGTGTTCCTCGGCAACTGGATGCCGGCGCAGCAGGGCTTCTACGACAAGTTCGTGGCCACCGGCGACGTCACGCAACTGGCGAAGAACCTCGACGGCACCGAATTCACCCTGGCCGTGCCGGATTACGTGTGGGATGCGGGTGTGCATAACTTTTCCGACCTGAACAAATTCGCGGACAAGTTCGAGAAGAAGATCTACGGCATCGGCTCTGGCGCGCCGGCGAACATCTCGCTGCAAGAGATCATCAAGAAGAACGACTTCGACCTCGGCCAGTGGAAGCTGATCGAGTCCAGTGAGCAGGCCATGCTCGCTGAAGTCTCGCGGGCGGTGAAGAAGCAGAAATTCGTCACCTTCCTCGGCTGGACCCCGCACCCGATGAACGTGCAGCTGAAAATGCATTACCTCAAGGGCGGCGAGAAATACTTCGGCGACACCGGCAGCGTCTACACCCTGACCCGCAAGGGCTACGCCGAGGCCTGTCCGAATGTGGGTAAATTGCTGACCAATCTTTCGTTCACTCAGGAGATGGAGAACAGCATCATGGCCGAGGTGGTGAACAAGAAGGTCAGCAATGCCGATGCGGTGAAGGCGTGGATCAAGGCGAATCCGGCGGTGTTGGACAAGTGGCTCGATGGTGTGAAGACCGTGGATGGAAAAGACGCGTTGCCGGCCGTCAAAGCGAAACTCTAGCCCTCACACGGATCGTTCCTACCCAGGCGCGTTCGACGTCTCGACGTGGGAACGATCTGCGTACAATGCGCAAAATTTCACCCGAGAGGATCCATGGCCCTCCCCAGCCGCCGCTCACTGTTTCCCTTCCTGACCTGGCTGCCCCGGCAGACCCGCGCCAGCGTCGGGCGGGATCTGGTCGTCGGCCTCAGCGGCGCGATTCTCGCGTTGCCCCAGTCGATTGCCTACGCCCTGATCGCCGGTCTCCCACCCGAATACGGCCTCTATGCCGCGATCATCCCGGTACTGATCGCCTGCCTGTGGGGCTCGTCGTGGCATCTGATCTGCGGGCCGACGGCGGCGATTTCGATTGTGCTGTTCGCCAGTGTCAGCCCACTGGCCGTGCCGGCATCGCAGGACTACATCACCCTTATCCTGCTGCTGACCTTCCTCGCGGGGATTTTCCAGTGGTTGCTCGGCCTGTTGCGCTTCGGCGCGCTGGTGAATTTCGTCTCGCACTCGGTGGTGCTGGGTTTCACCCTCGGGGCGGCGGTGGTGATTGCCATCGGCCAGTTGCCGAACCTGCTGGGGCTGGATCTGCCGGCCAAGGCGACGGCGCTGGCCAGCCTGATGGATTTGCTGCGTCATCTCGGGGCTGTGGATAAACCGTCACTGGCCCTCGGTGTCGCCACAGTGGTGATCGGTGCGCTGCTCAAACAATGGCTGCCGCGTTGGCCGACGCTGTTGATGACCTTGGTGCTCGGCAGCCTGGTGGTGTGGCTGTGGCCGGCGATGTTCGGCCATGTTCAGTTGGTCAGCGCTTTTGTCGGGCGTCTGCCGCCGTTCAGCGGGTTGCCGCTGGATATGGATCTGGTCCTGCGCCTGCTGCCCAGCGCCGTGGCGGTGGGTATGCTCGGGTTGGTCACCAGCCTGTCGATTGCCCGCTCGATTGCCGCACGCTCGCAACAGTTGCTCGATGCCAATCAGGAAGTCCGCGCTCAGGGTCTTTCGAACATTGTCGGGGCGTTCTTTTCGGGATCATTGTCCGCCGGCTCGTTCACCCGTTCCGGGCTGAGCTATGAGGCCGGGGCCTGTTCGCCGCTGGCCGGGGTGTTTTCGGCGTTGTGGGTGGCGTTGTTCGCGATTTTCGGTGCCGGGCTGATCGCGCACATTCCGATTCCGGCCATGGCCGGCAGCATTCTGTTGATCGCCTGGGGACTGGTGGATCATCGCGGCATTCGTGCGCTGTTGCGGGTCAGCCGGGCAGAGTTCGTGGTGATGGGCCTGACCTGCGTCGCCACCTTGCTGCTGGAATTGCAGACAGCCATTTATGCCGGCGTGCTGGCCTCGCTGTTTTTCTACCTCAAGCGCACTTCGCAGCCGAGAGTGCAGCATTGGCGCGATGGCGAAGACGATGTGCTACGGGTCGGCGGCTCGATCTTTTTCGGCGCCAGCCACTACCTGCAAGTGCGCCTGCAACGGATGCACGGCGCGCGGGTGGTGATCGAGGCGCAGCAGATCAACTTCATCGACTATTCCGGTGTGGAAATGCTGCATCAGGAGGCCCGGCGCCTGCTGCGCCAGGATCGCAGCCTGACCTTGCGTCAGGCGCGACCGCAGGTGGTGGAGGAATTGCGCAAACTCGAAGGACCGGAGAAATGCCCGATCCGCTTCGAGGACTGAAGGTGCCTTACAGCGCCAACTGCCGACGCAATTCAGCCAGAACCGGCGCAGTGTCCGGACGCACTCCGCGCCACAGGAAGAACGCCTCCGCCGCCTGCTCGGCCAGCATGCCCAACCCGTCCATCACCACGCCCGCGCCGTGCTCGCTGGCCCAGCGGCAGAACGCGGTCGGTTCCTTGCCGTACATCATGTCGTAGCACAGGGTCTTGCCCGGCTCGATCAGGCTTGGCGCAATCGGCGGCACGTCGCCGGTGAGGCTGGCAGAGGTGGCGTTGATGATCACGTCCACGGGCTCGCGCAGCCAGTCGAAACCGCTGGCCGACACCGGCCCCAGATCACAGAACAGTTCGGCCAGTAGCTCGGCCTTGTCCACCGTGCGGTTGGCGATGATCACCGAGGCCGGTTTCTCCGCCAGCAATGGCTCCAGCGCACCGCGCACCGCGCCACCGGCACCGAGCAGCAGAATGCGTTTGCCGGTGAGGCTGAACCCGGCGTTGACCGTCAGGTCCCGCACCAGTCCGGCACCGTCGGTGTTATCGCCGAGCAGGCTGCCGTCGGCGAGTTTGCTCAAGGTGTTCACCGCACCCGCGCGCTGGGCACGAGCGGTCAGGCTGTTGGCCAGGCGATAGGCGTCTTCCTTGAACGGCACGGTCACGTTGGCGCCGCGACCGTCCTGGAAAAACGCCGTGGCGCAGCCGGAAAAATCGTCCAGCGGTGCCAGCAGGGTGCTGTAGTCGAGGCTCTGCCCGGTCTGTTCGGCGAACAGCTTGTGAATCATCGGCGACTTGCTGTGGCCGATCGGGTTACCGAAAACGACGTAACGATCCATCAGAAATCCTCAGGCCTGGGCCAGCCAGTCGCGGTCTTGCAGGAAGTAGTCGGTCAGGCGCGCTTCTTCGCTGCCCGGCTCGGCTTTCCAGTCGTAGGCCCAGCGCACTTGCGGCGGCAGCGACATGAGGATCGACTCGGTGCGCCCGCCCGATTGCAGACCGAACAGGGTGCCACGGTCGTAAACCAGGTTGAACTCGACGTAGCGGCCGCGACGGAATTCCTGGAACTCGCGCTGCTTGGCGGTGAACGCATCGTTCTTGCGGCGCTGCACGATCGGCAGGTAAGCGTCGATATATGCATCGCCGATGGCGCGCATGAAGGCGAAGCTGGTGTCGAAGTCCCACTCGTTCAGGTCATCGAAGAACAGACCGCCGATGCCCCGTGGTTCGTGGCGGTGCTTGATGTGGAAATAAGTGTCGCACCAGGCCTTGTAGCGCGGATAGACGTCCGGGCCGAACGGCGCGCAGGCCTGCTCGGCAACGCGGTGCCAGTGGATGCAATCTTCTTCATTGCCATAGTACGGCGTCAGGTCGAAGCCACCGCCGAACCACCAGACCGGCTCTTCACCTTCCTTCTCGGCGATGAAAAAGCGCACGTTGGCGTGGGACGTCGGCACATGCGGGTTGTGCGGGTGGATCACCAGCGACACGCCGAGGGCTTCGAAACCGCGGCCGGCCAGTTCTGGTCGATGGGCGCTGGCGGACGGTGGCAGGCCACTGCCGAAGACGTGGGAAAAGTTGACGCCGCCCTTTTCGATGACCGTGCCGTTCTCGATCACCCGGGTGCGACCGCCACCGCCGGCCGGACGGTTCCAGGCGTCTTCGACGAAGCGCGTGCCGCTGTCTTCAGTTTCCAGCGCGGCGCAGATGCGGTCTTGCAGGTCGAGCAGATAGGCCTTTACGGCGTCGGTGCGGGTCGTCATGGCATCACCTTGGATCGGGGCGTAACTGCGCGGCGCCCCGCGCAAATGGGCGCGTAGCATACCATCGCAGGCCGGCACGCCGCAGTTGACGAAGATCAAGCATGGGAGTTCGATAGGGGCCTTTCAGAACATCCCAAGGAGTAGGCAGATGGCCAAGCGAATCCAGTTCCGCGCCCATGGCGGCCCTGAAGTGCTCGAGTACGTTGACTATCAACCTGCCGAGCCCGGCCCGCAGCAGGTTCGTGTGAGCAACAAGGCCATCGGCCTGAATTTCATCGACACCTACTACCGCAGCGGTCTGTACGCGCCACCGGCATTGCCGTCGGGCGTAGGCTCGGAAGGTGCCGGCATCGTCGAGGCGGTGGGCAGCGCCGTCACCCGGTTCAAGGTTGGTGACCGTGTGGCTTATGGCAGCGGCCCGCTGGGCGCCTACAGCGACGTGCATGTCTTGCCCGAAGCAAATCTGGTGCACCTGCCGGACGCCATCAGCTTCGAAACCGCTGCCGGCGTGATGCTCAAAGGCCTGACCGTGCAGTACCTGCTGCGTCAGACTTATGAACTGCAGGGCGGCGAAACCATTCTGTTCCACGCAGCGGCCGGCGGCGTCGGTTTGCTGGCCTGCCAATGGGCGAAAGCGCTGGGTGTGAAGCTGATCGGCACCGTCAGCTCGCCAGCGAAAGCCGAACTGGCCAAGGCCCATGGCGCCTGGGCAACCATCGATTACAGCCACGAAAACGTCGCCCAGCGGGTGCTGGAATTGACCGACGGGAAAAAAGTCCCGGTGGTCTACGACGGCGTCGGCAAGGACACCTGGCCGGCCTCGCTGGACAGCGCAGCGCCCCGTGGCCTGGTGGTGAGCTTCGGCAACGCATCCGGCGCGGTGGACGGCGTAAACCTGGGGATTCTGGCGGCGAAAGGTTCGCTGTACGTGACCCGGCCAACGCTGGCGACCTACGCCAACAACGCCGAGAACCTGCAACGGATGGCCGATGAGCTGTTCGGGATGATCACCAGCGGCAAGCTGAAAGTGGATATCAGCCAGCGTTACGCACTGGCGGATGCGGCGAAGGCGCAGACCGAGTTGTCGGCGCGGCGCACGACGGGTTCGACTGTTCTGTTGCCATAAAACCGATGGTGGCGGGGAGCAAGCTCCCCGCCACCAGGCTCTTCGGATCTCAGGACGGGCGCACAACCTTGCCGGTCGCCAGATCGCGAATCAGGCTCGGGTTCTTGCGCCCACCGAGCATTCCGCCCAGCACCAGATCGACCTGACCACGGAAATACTGCTCGACCCGCAAGCGACTCTTCGCCGCCGGCCGTCCTTGCGGATTGGCCGAGGTCGAGATCAACGGTCCGACCAGCGAGCACAAGTCCCGCACTTGAGGATGATCGCTGACCCGCAAAGCCACGGTGTCATGCACCCCGGTCACCCACTCCGGCAACAGGTTCTGATGCGGCACCAGCCAGGTGTTCGGCCCCGGCCAGGTACTGGCCATGCGATCGATCCAGTCCTGGGGGAAATCCTCGAACAGGAAATCGAACTGACGAATGTTGTCGGCGACCAGGATCAACCCCTTGTCCACCGAACGGTTCTTGATCGCCAACAGGCGATCCACCGCTTCTTCATTCCATGGATCGCACCCCAGCCCCCAGACGGCTTCGGTTGGATAGGCAATCACCGCCCCGGCGCGAATCTCTCGTGCGGCTTGTTGCACACGCCAACTGTTGACCATGAAAAACTCTCCGAAAACAGGTTTTGCGCAGTTTACCGATCTTCAATGTAAAACCTAGCTTACCCGCGCAAACCAGCGGCCGTTTTCGCACACGGCGCGGCCCTCCATCTCCAGTTCGGTCAATGCCGCCAGTACTTTTGGCAACGCCCAGCCACTGCTGTCGGCCAAGCCCTCGCTGGTGTGCGGCGCCGCGTGCAGCAGGCGCAGCAACGGATTGTCCGTAGCCGGTGTAGTCGTGGATACCGACAAGTGCTGCCAGCCACGCAGGGCCTCGAGGATGTGCTCGATGGTTTCCACCAGCACCGCGCCATCGCGGATCAGTTGATGGCAACCGCGCGCGCCGGGGTGATGGATCGAGCCCGGAATCGCATAGACCTCACGACCCTGTTCCGCCGCCAGTCGCGCGGTGATCAACGAACCGCTGGCCACACTGGCCTCGACCACCAGTACGCCGAGGGATAAACCGCTGATGATCCGGTTGCGCCTGGGGAAGTTGCTCGCCGTCGGCCCGGCGTCCAGTGGAAACTCCGAAATCACCGCACTGCCAGAGGCAATCATCGTGTCCGCCAGCCGCCGATTGCGCTGTGGATAAAATTTTTCCAGGCCAGTGCCCAGCACCCCGACGGTTTGCCCGCCGACGTCGAGCGCGGCTTGATGCACGGCGGCATCGATGCCCAACGCCAGGCCACTGGTGATGACGAAACCGGCTCCGGCCAGGCTGCGGGCAAACGCCGTGGCGGTGTCCATGCCCGGACGTGAGGCGCGGCGACTGCCGACCATCGCCAGCTGAGGTTTTTCCAGGATCAGCGGGTCACCGGCAACGAACAGCAGCGGTGGCGGATCGGCAATCTGCGCCAGTAATGCCGGGTAGTCCGGCTGGTCGAGCATCAGCAAATGCTGGCCCGGGCGCTCTAGCCAGGCCAATGCGCGGCTCGCGCCGTCACGCACTTCAGGACAACGGCGAGCTTCGGCGCTCGCCACCGGCAAACCCAGCGAACGCCAGGCACTGGCCGGCGCACTGATGGCCTTGGAGGCGGAGCCGAACGCTTCGAGCAACCGGGCAAAACGTTTCGGGCCGATTTCCGGCAAACGGTGCAGGCGCAAACGCGCTTCCAGTTCCGCAGGGGAAACCGGCGTACAGACAGGCATCATCATGGATCATCCTTGATCGTTATAAGCCCCGAACCTTTCGGAACAAGCTGTGGATAAGTCTGTTGGTAACTTGTGAAGCCAGCTAAGGATTTCGCACCTTGTCCAGCACCGCCAGCGAGCGCGATGCGTTGAGTACAAGGCCGTAACTGAGTTTGTCGTAGGTGCGGAACACCATCAGCAATCCGGCGCGTTCATCGGGGATTTTCAACGGCTGACCGGTGATCCGGTCACGCACGGTTTCCCCTGTTTTCATCACCACCAGCACGTTGCCTTCGGCCAGACCATCGCGTTTGCCCTTGTTCAGGGTCACCACGTCCATCGCGCCGATCTGCGTCACGCCGCGCGGAACATCGATGATCAGGCCTTTGATGTCGGTGGTGGGAGCGCTGGGCATGAAGGTCGAGTTGATGGAACGCTCTTCGCCGCTGAACAAACGGTCGCCGAGGCGCACTTCCTGGGTCGTGCGTTGCAGGGCGAGGGTGGCGACGTCGCCTTCGGTGGCGATGATCTCACCGCCGCCGATGTCGTCGGCGTTGATCCCCAGGAACTCCTTGCTCTGCGGATCGGTGTAGACCTTGCCCTGGCGGAAGATGCCGTAGACAGGCTGATTCGGATCGAAATGGCCTCGGGCGAAGATCCGGTCACCGGTGCCGCTGAGCACCCGCTCGGCATCGCCGGCAACGATGTACGGCGCCTTGTCGAAGTCCTCGACCTTGTCGACGATGCGGTTGCTCAGCAGAAAACTGTTGATGGATTTGAGCGGAATGCTCGGGATCGCTTCGGCCACCGGGCTGCTGCGGATCCGTGGCGACAGCTTGATGGTGCCGCGCGACGCCCCGCGATTGAGGGTCAGGCGGGGCTGGCCGTTGACGTAACTGAGGGTCAGCGTGTCGCCCGGATAGATCAGGTTGGGGTTTTCGATCTGCGGATTGGCCCGCCACAGCTGCGGCCACTGCCAGGGTTCGCGCAAATATTTACCGGAGATGTCCCAGAGCGTATCCCCTGAAACCACCGTGTATTGCTGTGGAAAACCTTCCTTGAGTTGCACTTGCCCGTGCGCGGCGCCGGCCGAGGCCAGAAACAGCAGGGCGAGTAGTGATTTCCTCATGCGGTGAATCCCTTTATTATGTGCGTTCGCGTGAAACGCCAGAGCCCCCGTGGCTCGCTCCCTGCTCTATGCTTAAAAGCAAGGAGCTACGTTTCACAACGGTAGCCTGCATCTTCGGACCCGCCAGGCCATCGACCCGACTTTACCTCACACGTGCAGCAATCAAGCTTATGGCCATTTTGAACATCCTCGAATTTCCGGACCCGCGTCTGCGCACTATCGCCAAACCTGTGGCTGTAGTGGACGACGAAGTGCGTCAGCTGGTCGATGACATGTTTGAAACAATGTATGAAGCGCCGGGCATCGGCCTTGCCGCGACCCAGGTCAACGTGCACAAACGTATCGTCGTGATGGACCTTTCCGAAGACCGCACCGAACCGCGGGTGTTCATCAACCCCGAGTTCGAATCGCTGACCGACGAAATGGAGCAATACCAGGAAGGCTGCCTCTCGGTGCCGGGTTTCTACGAAAACGTCGACCGCCCGCAGAAGGTCAAGATCAAGGCTCTGGATCGTGACGGCAAGCCTTACGAACTGATCGCCGAAGGCCTGCTCGCCGTGTGCATCCAGCACGAATGCGACCACCTCAACGGCAAGTTGTTCGTCGATTACCTGTCCACGCTCAAACGCGACCGGATCAAGAAGAAACTGGAAAAGCAGCACCGCCAGAACGCTTGATGCCCCTCTCCAAAGGCTTGCTGCGGCAAGCCTTTTTCTTTTTATGAGACTCCCCCATGACTGAGCCACTGCGCATCGTTTTTGCCGGCACCCCGGAATTCGCCGCCGAACACCTCAAGGCCCTGCTGGACAGCCCTTACGAGATCGTTGCGGTCTACACCCAACCGGATCGTCCGGCCGGTCGTGGGCAAAAGCTGATGCCGAGCCCGGTCAAACAGCTCGCCCTGGAAAACAATATCCAGGTGTTGCAGCCGCCGACCCTGCGCAACGCTGACGCTCAGGCCGAGCTCGCAGCGCTGAAGCCGGACTTGATGGTGGTGGTCGCCTATGGCCTGATCCTGCCGCAAGTGGTGCTGGATATTCCGCGCCTGGGCTGCATCAACAGCCACGCCTCCCTGCTGCCACGCTGGCGCGGTGCGGCGCCGATCCAGCGCGCCGTCGAAGCAGGCGACGCCGAAAGCGGCGTGACCGTGATGCGCATGGAAGCGGGCCTGGACACCGGACCGATGCTGCTCAAGGTCGTCACCCCGATCAGCGCCGAAGACACCGGCGGCAGCCTCCACGACCGCCTCGCCGAGATGGGCCCGCCAGCCGTCGTGCAAGCGATTGCCGGTCTGGCCGCTGGCACCCTGGAAGGCGAAGTGCAGAACGATGAACTCGCCACCTACGCGCACAAACTGAACAAGGACGAGGCGCGCATCGACTGGAGCCGTCCGGCCGTCGAGCTGGAACGTCTGGTCCGCGCCTTCAATCCATGGCCGATCACCCATAGCACGCTCAACGGCGAAGCGCTGAAAGTGCTGGCGGCGACACTGGCCGAAGGCAAAGGCGCACCGGGCACCATCCTCGGTGCCAGCAAGGACGGTCTGCTCGTCGCCTGTGGCGAACAGGCGCTGTGCCTGACCCGCCTGCAATTGCCCGGCGGCAAGGCGCTGAACTTCAGCGATCTGTTCAACAGCCGTCGTGAGAAATTCGCCATCGGCACGGTGCTTGGCGCAGCGGTGGACGCGCAATGAACCCGCGTCTGGCCGCCGCCAAGGCACTCGCCGCTGTCCTGAGCGGCAAGGCTTCGCTCAACAGCTCCCTGCCGACGCAACTGGACAAGGTCGAGGATCGCGATCGCGGCTTCACTCAGGACTTGGCGTTCGGCACCGCCCGCTGGCAGCCACGTTTGTCGGCGCTGGCGGAAAAACTTTTGCAGAAGCCGTTCAAGGCTGCCGACGCCGATGTCGAGGCGCTGCTGCTGGTCGGTCTCTATCAGTTGCTCTACACCCGCGTCCCGGCTCACGCCGCCATTGGCGAAACCGTCGGTTGCGCCGACAAGCTGAAAAAACCGTGGGCCAAAGGTCTGCTCAACGCCGTCCTGCGCAACGCCCAACGCGAACATGAGGCGATCTTCGCCGAACTGGAGCGCGATCCGGTGGTGCGCACCGCCCACCCACGCTGGCTGCAAAAATCCCTGAAGGCCTTCTGGCCTGAACAGTGGGAAGCCATCTGCGAAGCCAACAATGCGCATCCGCCGATGATCCTGCGGGTCAACCGTCGTCATCACAGCCGTGACGCCTACCTCGGTTTGCTGACGGAAGCGGGCATCGCCGCGCAGCCGTGCACCTTCAGCCGCGACGGCATCATCCTCGACGCCGCCGCTGATGTGCGCAGCCTGCCGGGTTTCGCCGAGGGCTGGATCAGCGTGCAGGACGAAGCCGCGCAACTGGCCGCCGACCTGCTCGACCTCGCGCCGGGTCAGCGAGTGCTGGATGCCTGCTGCGCGCCGGGCGGCAAGACCTGCCACATCCTCGAAGCCGAACCGGCGCTGGCCGGCGTGGTCGCGGTGGACCTGGAAGCCAAGCGTCTCGTGCGGGTGAAGGAAAACCTCGAACGCCTCGGCCTGAACGCCGAACTGATCGCCGCCGACGGTCGCGACACGGCGGTATGGTGGGACGGCAAACCGTTCCAGCGCATCCTGCTCGACGCGCCGTGCTCGGCCACCGGGGTGATCCGCCGCCATCCGGACATCAAGCTGACCCGTCAGGCCGACGACATCGCCGCCCTCGCGCAACTGCAAGGCGAGTTGCTCGACGCCATGTGGAAAACCCTCGAAGTGGGCGGCATCCTGCTCTACGCCACCTGCTCGACCTTGCCGACCGAGAACACCGAAGTCATCGGTGCATTCCTTGAGCGCACACCGGGTGCCCGGGAACTGGATCTGGCCACGCTGGCCGGGATCAAGCAGCCCCATGGTCGCCAATTGCTGGCCCAGCAGGGCGGGCATGACGGGTTCTACTACGCCAAGCTGATCAAGATCGCTGCCGCGCGCGGCTAAACGGATTCAATGGAGTGACGGGTTGAAAATCATCATCCTCGGTGCAGGGCAGGTCGGCGGTTCGCTGGCTGAACATCTGGCCAGCGAAGCCAACGACATCACCGTGGTCGACACCGATGGCGACCGTCTGCGCGACCTCGGCGACCGTCTCGATATCCGTACCGTGCAGGGCCGTGGCTCGTTGCCGAACATTCTGCGTCAGGCCGGTGCCGACGACGCCGACATGCTGGTGGCGGTGACCAACAGCGACGAAACCAACATGGTCGCCTGCCAAGTTGCCCACACCCTGTTCCACACCCCGACCAAGATCGCCCGGGTACGCGAAGCGTCGTACCTGACCCGCGAGGAACAACTGTTCCAGAACGAAGCGATCCCGGTCGACGTGCTGATCAGCCCCGAGCAAGTGGTCACCAACTACATCAAGCGTCTGATCCAGCACCCCGGCGCCTTGCAGGTGATCGACTTCGCCGAGGGCCAGGCGCAACTGGTCGCGGTGCGCGCTTACTACGGCGGGCCGCTGGTGGGTCAGCAACTGCGCCAGTTGCGCGAGCACATGCCGAATGTGGAAACGCGAGTGGCGGCGATTTTCCGCCGCGACCGACCGATTCTTCCTCAGGGCGACACGGTGATCGAGGCCGACGACGAAGTCTTCTTCATCGCCGCCCGTGAGAACATTCGCGCCGTGATGAGCGAAATGCGCCGCCTCGACGAAACCTACAAGCGCATCGTCATTGCCGGCGGCGGGCAGATCGGTGAGCGGCTGGCCGAGGCCATCGAAAGCCGTTACCAGGTGAAGATCATCGAGATGAACCCGGCGCGCTGCCGTTATCTCTCCGATACCCTCGACAGCACCGTGGTGTTGCAGGGCAGCGCTTCAGATCGCGACCTGCTGCTGGAAGAGAACATCGCCGACGCGGACATCTTCCTCGCCCTGACCAACGATGACGAAGCCAACATCATGTCGTCGCTGCTGGCCAAGCGTCTGGGCGCGAAGAAGGTGATGACGATCATCAACAACCCGGCCTACGTCGACTTGATCCAGGGTGGTGACATCGACATCGCCATCAGCCCGCAACTGGCGACCATCGGCACCTTGCTGGCCCACGTGCGGCGCGGCGATATCGTCAGCGTGCACTCCTTGCGCCGGGGTGCGGCGGAAGCCATCGAAGCGGTGGCCCATGGTGATTCGAAGTCGAGCAAGGTCATCGGCAAGGCCATCGAAAACATCGCCCTGCCACCGGGGACCACCATCGGCGCGATCATCCGTGATGAAGAAGTGATCATCGCCCATGACGACACAGTGATTGCCGCAGGCGACCATGTGATTCTGTTCCTTGTGGATAAAAAGCACATTCGCGACGTGGAGAAGCTGTTCCACGTGGGATTGAGCTTCTTCTGACCGACCAAGAGGCGAGACCGATGATCGAATCCCTGGAAAAAATGCTCGCCAAGGGTGTGGATAACTCATTGCTGCGCTTCGGCCTGGGCAAGGGCTATCTGGATCTGGGGGAGAACGCGAAGGCGACCGAGCATTTGCAGCGTTGTGTCGGCTTCGATCCGAAGTACTCGGCAGCATGGAAACTGTTGGGCAAGGCGCACCTGGCGCTGGGTGATCTGGCGGCTGCGCGGCAGGCGTGGGAGCAGGGGCTGGAAGCGGCCCGGGCCCATGGCGACAAGCAGGCGGAGAAGGAAATGACGGTGTTTCTGAAGAAGCTGGATCGGCAGAAGCCGTGACGGCTGTGGATAACCCGTGTTGTCAGGTTATCCACAATTGCACATCGCCGATCAGTACCAGCGCGCCTCGCCCGGCGGACGCTTCTTGAAGCGTTTCATGCTCCACATGTACTGGCTCGGATAAGCCGCCACATAACGCTCGACCACCTGACTCATCGCTGCGCAGGAGGTTTCGGTGTCGGTGCTGTACATCGCTTCCGGCGCTGCTTCCAGAATCACCTTGTAGCCGGAACCGTCCGGCAGACGCAGGGCATGCAGGAACACCCCGACGGCCTTGCCACCGGCGAGCATGTTCGGCACGAACTTGCTGGTCAGGGCCTGGGTCGCGAAGAACGGCACGAAGATCCCGGCGGATTCAGCTGGCTCCGGGTCCGCGGGAATCCCCACCTGACCGCCCTTGCGCACTTCCTTGATGACGCTGAGGATGCCTTCCTTGGTCGACGCCGCCACGCGGTTGCCCAACTGCACCCGCTGCTTGCGCAGCAATTCATCCACAGCCTTGAGCTTCGGCGGACGATAGAAAATGATCGGTTTGCACTGGCTGCAATAGAAGTGGTTGAGCACTTCCCAGTTGCCCAGGTGGCTGGTGATGCCGACCACGCCTTTGCCGGACGCCAATGCGTCCTTGAGGATGTCGAGGCCCTCGACTTCGCGCACCAGGTCAATGGAACGCTGGGCCGGCCAGATCCAGGCGCAGGCGCTTTCGGTCAGGGACTTGCCGATGTCTTTCAGGCTCTGGCCGACCAGACGCTCACGTTCAGCCGGGTCCATCTGTGGAAAACATTTGGCGAGGTTGATCCGCACCACATCGCGGGAACGGTTGGGGGTTTTCCACATGATCCAGCCGATCGCCGAACCCACGGCCTGCACGGCCCGCCACGGAAGCAGGGCAAACAGCCGCAGAGCGCCAACCAGCATGGCGCCTTTAAACTTTTCCACAGGTCACTCCTGATCTTGTGCTGTGCGCGAGGCGGCCATTCTAACCGGCGTTGACCAGCTGCGCGTAGCGGTCGCAGTCCTGAGTGTGATCCATGACCATCCCCGAGGCCTGCATCAGCGCATAGCAAATGGTCGGACCGACGAAGGTGAAACCAGCCTTTTTCAGGCCTTTGCTCATGGCCACGGCTTGCGGGGTGATCGCCGGGACTTCGCTGCGATCCTTGAAATGATTGATCACCGGCCGGTTATCCACAAACGACCAGAGGAAGGCCACCGGATCCTCCAGCGCCAGCCACGCCTGGGCATTGCGCCGGGCGGCATTGAGCTTGAGGCGATTGCGGATGATCCCCGGATCGAGCATCAATTCATCGATTTCTGCGTCGCTCATCTGCGCCACGCGCTGTACGTCGAAGCCGAACAACACCTCGCGATACCGCTCGCGTTTACGCAGCACGGTGATCCACGAAAGCCCGGCCTGGAACCCTTCGAGCAAAAGCAACTCGAACAATCCCTGCGCATCGCGTAGCGGCGTGCCCCACTCCTGATCGTGGTAAGCCATGTACAGCGGATCTTCGTTGCACCAAAAGCAGCGTGGCATAAGGCTCCAGGGGGTGGAGGTGCGACTGAATCGGGTATACTCCCGCTCTTTAAATCGCAGCCCAAGAAACAGGTGAATTTCGTGAGCCAGCCTACGCCAGCCGTGCGTACCTTCCAAGACTTGATCCTCGCGCTCCAGCAATACTGGGCCGAGCAAGGTTGTGTGGTACTTCAGCCCTACGATATGGAAGTAGGCGCCGGCACTTTCCACACCGCGACATTCCTGCGTGCCATCGGCCCGGAAACCTGGAACGCCGCTTACGTACAGCCAAGCCGCCGTCCGACTGACGGCCGTTACGGCGAAAACCCGAACCGTCTGCAGCACTACTACCAGTTCCAGGTAGTCCTGAAGCCGAACCCGGACAACTTCCAGGAACTGTACCTGGGCTCCCTCAAGCATGTCGGCCTGGACCCGCTGGTCCACGACATCCGCTTCGTCGAAGACAACTGGGAATCGCCGACCCTCGGCGCCTGGGGTCTGGGCTGGGAAGTCTGGCTGAACGGCATGGAAGTGACCCAATTCACTTACTTCCAGCAGGCGGGCGGCATCGAGTGCTACCCGGTGACCGGCGAGATCACCTACGGTCTCGAGCGTCTGGCCATGTACCTGCAGGGCGTGGACTCGGTCTACGACCTGGTCTGGGCTGACGGTCCGTTCGGCAAAGTGACCTACGGCGACGTGTTCCACCAGAACGAAGTGGAGCAATCCACCTACAACTTCGAATACGCCAACGTCGACAAGCTGTTCGAACTGTTCGACTTCTATGAAAGCGAAGCCAAGCGTCTGATCGAACTCGACCAGCCGCTGCCGTTGCCGAGCTATGAAATGGTCCTGAAGGCCTCGCACACCTTCAACCTGCTGGATGCACGCCGGGCGATCTCGGTAACTGCGCGTCAGCAATACATTCTGCGCGTACGCACCCTGGCGCGTTCCGTCGCCCAAGCCTACCTGCTGGCTCGCGCCAAGCTGGGCTTCCCGATGGCAACCCCGGACCTGCGTGACGAAGTACTGGCCAAGCTGGAGGCTGCACAATGAGTGCTCAAGATTTTCTGGTTGAACTGGGCACCGAAGAACTGCCACCCAAAGCCCTGAACACCCTGGCCGAAGCGTTCCTCGCCGGTATCGACAAGGGCCTGCAAGCGGCCGGCCTGAGCTACGAGACCAAGACTGTCTACGCCGCGCCGCGTCGTCTGGCTGTGCTGATCACCGCGCTGGCCACCCAGCAGCCGGATCGCAGCATCAACCTCGACGGCCCGCCACGTCAGGCCGCGTTCGATGCCGAAGGCAACCCGACTCAAGCAGCACTGGGTTTTGCCAAGAAGTGCGGCGTCGAGCTGAGCGAAATCGACCAGAGCGGTCCGAAACTGCGCTACAGCCAGAACATCGCCGGCAAGCCGACCGCCAGCCTGCTGCCGACCATCGTCGAAGACTCGCTGAACGACCTGCCGATCCCGAAACGCATGCGTTGGGGTGCACGCAAGGAAGAATTCGTGCGTCCGACCCAGTGGCTGGTGATGCTGCTCGGCGACCAGGTCATCGACTGCACGATCCTCGCGCAGAAGGCTGGCCGTGAATCCCGTGGCCACCGTTTCCACCACCCGGAAAACGTGCGCATCGGTTCGCCGTCGAGCTATCTGGCCGACCTGCGTGCCGCTTACGTGCTGGCCGACGCCAACGAGCGTCGCGAGATTATCAGCAAGCGCACCGAAGAACTGGCGACCCGTCAGGAAGGCACCGCGATCGTGCCGCCGGCGCTGCTCGACGAAGTGACTGCGCTGGTCGAGTGGCCGGTGCCGCTGGTGTGCTCGTTCGAGGAACGTTTCCTCGACGTGCCGCAGGAAGCGCTGATCACCACCATGCAGGACAACCAGAAGTACTTCTGCCTGCTGGATGCCGACGGCAAGTTGCTGCCACGTTTCATTACCGTGGCCAACATTGAATCCAAAGACCCGCAGCAGATCGTCGCCGGTAACGAGAAAGTGGTTCGCCCACGTCTGACCGACGCCGAGTTTTTCTTCAAGCAGGACAAGAAGCAGAAGCTCGAAGCGTTCAACGATCGCCTGCAGAACGTGGTGTTCCAGGAAAAACTCGGCAGCGTCTACGACAAGGCCGAGCGCGTTTCGAAACTGGCCGCGTACATCGCCGCACGCATCGGCGGCAACGCTTCGTGGGCTGCCCGTGCAGGTTTGCTGTCCAAGTGCGACCTGGCCACCGAAATGGTCGGCGAGTTCCCGGAGATGCAAGGTGTCGCCGGCTACTACTACGCCCTCAATGACGGCGAGCCGGAAGACGTCGCCCTGGCGCTGAACGAGCAGTACATGCCACGCGGTGCCGGCGCTGAACTGCCTGCCACCCTGACCGGTGCGGCCGTGGCCATCGCCGACAAGCTCGACACCCTGGTCGGCATCTTCGGCATCGGCATGCTGCCGACCGGCAGCAAAGACCCGTATGCCCTGCGCCGTGCGGCACTGGGTGTGCTGCGGATCCTGATCGAGAAACAACTGGATCTGGACCTGAACGACGCCGTGGCGTTCGCCGTGAATGCGTTCGGTGCCAAGGTCAAGGCTGCCGGCCTGAACGACGCGGTGCTGGAATTCATCTTCGACCGTCTGCGTGCACGTTACGAAGACGAAGGCGTGGATGTCGCCACCTACCTGTCGGTACGTGCCCTGAAGCCGGGTTCGGCGCTGGACTTCGACCAGCGTGTGCAAGCGGTTCAGGCCTTCCGCAAACTGCCGGAAGCGGCAGCGCTGGCGGCAGTGAACAAGCGTGTGTCGAACCTGCTGAGCAAAGTGGAAGGCTCCGTGCCAACCGACGTTCAGGCCAAGTACTTTGACAACGCCAACGAGTTCTCGCTGTACTCGGCGATCCAGCAGGCGGACCAGGCTGTACAGCCAATGGCCGCGGCGCGTCAGTACAACGAATCGCTGGCACGTCTGGCTGCACTGCGCGAGCCGGTGGACGCGTTCTTCGACGCGGTGATGGTGAATGCCGAAGACGCCAATGTGCGGGCCAACCGCTACGCGCTGCTGGCGCGTCTGCGTGGCCTGTTCCTGGGCGTTGCCGACATTTCGCTGCTGGGTTGAGGGATTGCTGTTGAAACTGCTGATTCTCGATCGGGACGGAGTGATCAATTACGACTCCGACGCTTACATCAAGTCGGTGGAGGAGTGGATTCCGCTGCCCGGCTCGATCGAAGCGATTGCGCAGTTGAGCAAGGCCGGCTGGACGGTGGCGGTCGCCACCAACCAGTCGGGCATTGCTCGCGGCTACTACGACCTCGCCACCCTCGATGCCATGCATGCGCGCCTGCGCGAACTGGTGGCAGAGCAGGGCGGTGAAGTCGGGCTGATCGTGTATTGCCCGCATGGGCCGGACGAGGGTTGCGATTGCCGCAAGCCGAAACCGGGAATGTTGAAAACCATCGCGCAGCACTACAACGTGGCGCTGACGAATGTCTGGTTCGTCGGCGACAGCCTTGGTGACCTGGAGGCCGCCAAAGCCGTCGATTCACAGCCCGTTTTGGTAAAGACCGGGAAAGGCGAAAAGACTCAGGCCAAGACCTTGCCGGTCGGCACCCTGATTTTTGACGATCTGGCGGCGATTGCCGCAGAACTTATCCACAACTAGAGTACTTCTGAAGTTCCTGACCAGGGATTGATCGGGAGTGCGCTTGAACAGTCGGGCATCGCCCGTAACGGTAAACGTCGCCATGTCGATACTGCAGGCCATCAGAATCTTCCTCTTTTACCTGCTGCTGGGCACCACGTCCCTGCTGTGGTGCAGCCTGAGCTTTTTTATCGCGCCCTTTCTGCCGTTCAAGGCGCGCTATCGCTTTATCAACGTGTACTGGTGCCGTTGCGCCTTGTGGTTGACCAAGGTGTTCCTCGGTATCCGCTACGAAGTCAAAGGCGCGGAAAACGTGCCTGACCGGCCCTGCGTGATTCAGTCGAACCACCAGAGCACCTGGGAGACGTTCTTTCTCTCCGCTTATTTCTCGCCCTTGAGCCAGGTGCTCAAGCGCGAATTGCTGTACGTGCCATTCTTCGGCTGGGCCATGGCCATGCTGCGGCCGATCGCGATTGATCGCGACAACCCGAAAGCCGCCCTCAAGCAGGTCGCTGCGAAAGGTGACGAGCTGCTCAAGGACAATGTCTGGGTGCTGATCTTCCCTGAAGGCACTCGCGTTCCCCACGGCACCATCGGCAAGTTCTCCCGCAGTGGCAGCGCGTTGGCGGTGAATGCGGCGCTTCCGGTGCTGCCGATTGCGCACAATGCCGGCAAGTTCTGGCCGAAAATCGGTTGGGGTAAAAAATCGGGTGTGATCACTGTGGTTATCGGTCAGCCGATGTACGCCGAAGGCACTGGCCCACGTGCCATCGCCGATCTGAACGACCGCGTGCAAACGTGGAACGAGCAGGCGCAACGGGAAATGGGCTCGCTGCCACCGGCTCCGCAGGCACCTGCTGCCAACGATCAGGTGGTTGTCTGAGATTTTGTGGATAACCTGTGTACGGATTGTTGGAAAAGCGTCGAAATCAAAGATTAAGTGACTGATTTACTTATATATTTCTGAAGCTGATAAATCACCGTAAAAGGTGCATAAGTTTTTTTCGGAAGTAAGAAAACCGGCTGATATAGCCGGTTTTTTTATGCCTGCTCTTCAGCGATCAGCGGCAGCTCAAGGCGGAATGTGGTGCCCTGATCGATGACGCTGATGCATTCGATCCGCCCACCATGGTGATCCACCACAGCCTTGACCATCGACAGCCCCAATCCCACGCCATCGATGCCTTGAGCCGAAGAAAAACGGCGGTACTGGCTGAACAGATCAGGCAGGTCTTCAGCCCCGATACCTTTGCCCTGATCGGTCAGTTCGCAATGCAGCCAGTCATCGTGGCATCGAACGCACAACCTGACCGTAGACCCGGCCGGGCTGTACTTGATCGCGTTTTCCAGCAGATTGAAAAGCGCCCGGGTCAGCAGCCCCTGATCTGCAAGCACCAGACGCTCCTGGGATTGCTCATCCATATCGTTCAGCAGTTCGATACGCTTTTGCTGGGCGATGGGCAGTGCCTGGTCCAGTACGTCCATCACCAGCATCGCAAACAGACTCGGCTGGAACTGATAGGCCTCGGATTCGGCCCGGGCCAGTAAAACGAATCCATCGGTGAGTTCCAGCGCTCGACGCACTTGGCGTTCGATCTGCTCGAACAGCGGTGAATCCGTTCCAGCCTGATGCCGGTGGACGTCGAGCAGGGCGAGGATCGCTGAATGCGGCGCTCGCAAGTCATGGGACAGAAAGCGCAGCAGCACACCGCGCTGTTCTTCGGCGGCGCGCTCGGCACTCAGGTCGGTCAGGCTCAACAACCAGCCAATCGGCGTGTCACCGTCCACCGGCAACAACGCCGCACGTTCGAGGCGCAGGCTGCGCTCCTTGTGGTCACGAAACTCCAGCAGAGGCAGCTCAGATAGCGGCGGGCGTGGCTCTGTGGACAACTCTGGATAACCCAGGCTTGCCAGCTGATCGAGGACGTCTTCGCCCACCAGATTATGATCGAACAGACTCCGGGCCTTGCGATTGCCCAACAAGACCTGTCCTCGAGGATCGCTGATCAGCGTTGCCACCGGCAGATACTCCAACCCATCGGCGATGAAGCGGCGAGTATCGCGGGTGCGGCTCATGGCTTGTTCAAGGGCCATGATCTGTCCCTGCAAACGGTCGGCGCTGGAAAAGGGCGCCCGGCGGCGTTCGGGAAACACCTTCGGCTCACTGTCCAGCCGCGATAGCTCCCAGCCGAAGTAGGTGAGCACCACACTCAGGCGCCGCCAGTTCCAGATCAGATAGCCGAACAGCATGCCCAGCGCCGCAGGCGTCGGCGACCACCAACGCCGCATTTCAGCCAGGCCGGCACTGGTCAGCAGCACGCAGGCAATCCCGCCCAGCGTCACCCAGATCGCCAGACGTGGTCGCCACAACAGTAACCCCAACACGCAAGCCACCAGAGCGACTGACAACATCGCGCCGGTGACGGGCGCCGGGTCATGCAGATTGACCTGCGCACGCCACGACAACAATGCAGTCAGCGGCAACAGCACTAGACTTATCCACACCCACTCGCGCACCAGTTGCCGAAACAGGCGTTGAACCTGACTTTGCACACGGCTTTCGTGGCGGCGTCGGTTAATCATGGAAAACAGGGCAGGGCGGGTTGAATGGTTTCATAGGCGACAGGTCTGAGGACGTAGACCCGAAGAATCATAGCGGCTCGACCCATGGTGTGCCGCTTACTTTCACTGCTTTGGTCGAACCGCCGGTGTCGACCACCCATTACCCAAGCGACAAGGAATCCCGCGTATGCGCGTTGCGATACTGGACGATGAACCCGCCGAACTGCGCCGGGTCGAGCAGACCCTGCAACAAATGGCCGAGGCCGGCGAACAGCCCTGGTCGCTGCACAGTTTCGAACGCGGAGAAGACCTGCTGCGGCAACTGCGCCGGGAAACCTTCGACCTGCTGATCCTCGACTGGCAACTGCCCGACCTCACCGGCCTGGCGCTGCTGCGCTGGACCCGAGAGCACATGGAAGCGCCACCGGCCGCCATCATGCTCACCAGTCGTGACGGCGAGAGCGATATCGTCCAGGCCCTGAACGCCGGGGCCGACGATTACGTCAGCAAGCCTTTTCGCCCAAACGAGTTGAAGGCTCGAGTCACCGCCGTGCTGCGTCGGCACAGCCATCAACGCCCGAGCGTGGCCAATGTTCTGCGTTTCAACGATCTGGTGTTCGACGACGCCGAGCTGACCGTCACCCGCGAAGGCAAGCCGATCATGATGACCGAGCGTGAGTACCGGCTTGCGCACTGCCTGTTCAGCAACCTCGGCCGGCCGCTGTCACGGGACTATTTATACGAAAGGTTCTGGCCCCATGAAGAAATGGCCTCGTCACGACCGCTGGATACCCACATCTATCGCCTGCGCAACAAGCTCGGGCTGACAGCGGATCGGGGTTGGCAGTTGCTGACGATTTATGGGTATGGATATCGGTTGGAGAGTGTGGCGGCGGGTGAGTGAATAGCAGGTAATAAAAAAGGCCAACGCGTATGCGTTGGCCTTTTTGTTGGTGCCGGCCGGGATCAGAAATCCAGGTTGGAAACCGCCAGAGCATTGCTCTCGATGAAGTCACGGCGAGGTTCGACCGCATCACCCATCAGGGTGTTGAAGATCTGGTCTGCGCCAATGGCGTCTTCGATGGTGACTTTCAGCATGCGGCGCACGCTTGGGTCCATGGTGGTTTCCCACAGCTGATCCGGGTTCATTTCGCCCAGACCTTTGTATCGCTGGATGGTGTGGCGCTTGGTGCTTTCGGCCATCAGCCAGTCGAGGGCTTCCTTGAACTCGGTGACCGCTTTCTTGCGCTCGCCACGCTGGATGTACGCGCCGTCGTCGAGCAGGGTGCTCAGTTGAGCGCCGAGGGTGACGACGGTCTTGTAGTCGTTGCTGCCGAAGAAGTCGCGGTTGAAGGTGACGTAGTTCGACAGGCCGTGGGAGATCAGTTCGACCTCCGGCAGCCACACGCCACGTTCACGGTCTTCGCGCAGGCTGGCCTTATAGACCAGGCCGGACTTCTCGACGGTGCGCAGACGGACTTCGTACTGGGCCAGCCAGTCTTGCATCTTGGCGTGGTCGCCGAGCATTTCCAGGCTCACGGCCGGCAGGTAGATGAAGTGCTCGGTCAGCTCCTGCGGGTACAGGCGCGACAGACGCTTGAGGGTCTTCATCACCATGCGGAAGTCGTTCACCAGACGTTCCAGCGCTTCGCCGGAAATGCCCGGGGCGTCTTCGTTCAGGTGCAGGCTCGCATCTTCCAGGGCCGACTGCGTCATGTACTCTTCCATGGCGTCGTCGTCTTTGATGTATTGCTCTTGCTTGCCTTTCTTGACCTTGTACAGCGGCGGCTGGGCGATGTAGATGTAGCCGCGCTCGATCAGCTCCGGCAACTGACGGAAGAAGAAGGTCAGCAGCAGGGTACGGATGTGCGAACCGTCGACGTCAGCATCGGTCATGATGATGATGTTGTGATAGCGCAGTTTGTCGATGTTGTACTCTTCGCGGCCGATACCGCAGCCCAGCGCGGTGATCAGGGTGCCCACTTCCTGGGACGAGATCATCTTGTCGAAACGTGCTTTCTCGACGTTGAGGATCTTGCCCTTCAGCGGCAGGATGGCCTGGGTCTTGCGGTTACGTCCCTGTTTGGCAGAGCCGCCCGCGGAGTCACCTTCCACGAGGTACAGTTCGGACAGCGCCGGGTCTTTTTCCTGGCAGTCAGCCAGTTTGCCCGGCAGGCCGGCGATGTCCAGCGCGCCTTTGCGGCGCGTCATCTCACGAGCCTTGCGCGCCGCTTCACGGGCACGGGCGGCGTCGATCATCTTGCCGACAACCAGTTTGGCTTCGTTCGGGTTTTCCAGCAGGAAGTCGGAAAAGTACTTGCCCATTTCCTGTTCGACCGCGGTCTTCACTTCGGAAGACACCAGCTTGTCTTTGGTCTGGGAGCTGAACTTCGGATCCGGCACCTTCACCGAGATGATCGCGGTCAGGCCTTCACGGGCATCGTCACCGGTGGTGGCGACTTTGTGCTTCTTCGCCAGACCTTCCTGCTCGATGTAGTTGTTCAGGTTACGCGTCAGTGCAGAACGGAAGCCCACCAGGTGAGTGCCGCCGTCGCGCTGCGGGATGTTGTTGGTGAAGCACAACAGGTTCTCGTTGAAGCTGTCGTTCCACTGCAGGGCGATTTCCACGCCGATGCCGTCTTCACGCTGGATGTTGAAGTGAAACACCTGGTTGACCGCAGTCTTGTTGGTGTTCAGGTATTCAACGAACGCACGCAGGCCGCCTTCGTACTTGAACAGCTCTTCCTTGCCGCTGCGCTCGTCCTTGAGGACGATGCCGACACCGGAGTTGAGGAAGGACAGTTCACGAATACGCTTGGCCAGGATGTCCCAGCTGAAGTGAATGTTCTTGAAGGTTTCGCTGGAAGCCTTGAAGTGAATCTGGGTACCGGTAGTTTCGCTGTCGCCAACGATCGCCATCGGTGCCTGAGGTACGCCGTGGACGTAGGTCTGTTCCCAGATTTTGCCGCTGCGGCGAACGGTCAGGACCAGTTCTTCGGACAGCGCGTTCACAACAGAAACACCTACACCGTGCAGACCGCCGGATACTTTGTAGGAGTTGTCATCGAACTTACCGCCGGCGTGGAGGACGGTCATGATGACCTCGGCGGCGGAAACGCCTTCCTCTTTGTGCACGTCTACCGGGATGCCACGGCCGTTGTCTTTAACGGTGATGGACTCATCCGGGTGGATGATGATGCTGATGTCGTCGCAATGGCCGGCGAGGGCTTCGTCGATCGAGTTGTCGACCACCTCGAACACCATGTGGTGCAGACCGCTGCCATCGTCGGTGTCACCAATGTACATACCGGGACGTTTGCGCACGGCATCCAGGCCTTTCAGCACTTTAATGCTCGATGAGTCGTACGTATTTTCTTCGCTCAATGCCTTCACTCCCGATGGTCGTGGGTCTGGGTGATACGGCCCTGTTCCACGTGGAACAGAGCGACTGGCGTTTCCGTCTGCCAGCCTTCCCTCAATAATTCGTGATCTACACAGGTGATAAAGACCTGGCAGCGTAAGTCTTCCAGCAAGCGGCACAGCGCGCGACGGTGGCTTTCGTCCAGCTCGGACGGCAAGTCATCCACCAGATAAATACACTGGCCGCGTCGGGCCTGGCTCACCAGATGCCCCTGGGCAATGCGCAAGGCACAAACCACCAACTTCTGCTGACCCCGGGACAAGATGTCCGCGGCATTGTGAGCGCCCAATCTAAGACGCAAGTCAGCGCGTTGCGGTCCGGCCTGGGTATGACCCATTTGCTGGTCCCGCTGCAGGGAACCGGCAAGTACGGCACTCAATTCCCGGTCCTTGTCCCAGCCTCGGTAATAGCTGAGCGTCAAACCTTCGAGCTCAACCAGTTCGCTCAAGGTTTGTTCAAAGACTGGTTTCAAGGCTTTGATGTAAGCGCGGCGGTATTCATCGATTTCAGCGCTGGCCTGGCACAGTTCCCTGTCCCAAACCGCTTGCGAAACGGCGTCAAGTGTACCATGCCGCAGCCAGGAGTTTCTCTGGCGCAAGGCCTTCTGCAAACGCTGCCAGGTGGCCATGAACCGCGGTTCGACGTGGAACACGCCCCAGTCGAGGAACTGCCGGCGAATCTTCGGCGCACCTTCCAGCAGGCGGAAGCTGTCGGGGTTGATCAACTGCAGCGGCAGGATCTCCGCCAGTTGCGCGGCGCTGCGAGCATTCTGGCCGTCGATGCGGATCTGGAACTCGCCCTGACGGTCGCGAGAGATCCCCAATGCACTGTGGCCACCCTCGGCGAGCTCCACCTGACCGAATACGGTACAGGCGAGTTGCTCATACTGGATGACCGGCAATAGCCGCGTGCTGCGAAACGAACGGGCAAGCCCCAGCAGGTGAATGGCTTCCAGAACACTGGTTTTGCCGCTGCCGTTGGCGCCGTAAAGAATGTTGATTCGGGGGGAGGGGGAGAAGGTCACCGGGTGCAGATTGCGCACCGCGGTGACCGAGACGCGACTTAGCGACATCCAGAGTCAGCTGATTACAGACGCATCGGCATGACAACGTAAGCCGAATCGTCATTGTCGGACTCTTGCACCAGCGCACTGCTGTTGGAGTCGGACAGGATCAAGCGAACCTGCTCGGTGGTCATCACGCCCAGCACGTCGAGCAGATAGCTGACGTTGAAGCCGATTTCCAGGGAGCCGCCGTTGTATTCCACGCCTACTTCTTCTTCCGCTTCTTCCTGTTCCGGGTTGTTCGCCTGGATCTTCAGCTGACCGTTGGCCAGTTGCAGACGGATGCCACGGTACTTCTCGTTGGACAGAATCGCGGTACGACTGAACGCTTCGCGCAGCGCCTGACGATCACCCAGTACCAGCTTGTCGCCGCCCTTTGGCAGAACGCGCTCGTAGTCAGGGAACTTGCCGTCGACCAGTTTCGAGGTGAAGGTGAATTCGCCGGTGGTCGCGCGGATGTGGTGCTGACCCAGCACGATGCTGACGTTGCCGTCCGGCTCGGTGAGCAGACGCGCCAGTTCGAGAATACCTTTGCGCGGCACGATCACTTGATGGCGATCCTGCTGACCGATGTCGGCCTGCATCGAGCACATTGCCAGACGGTGACCATCGGTGGCCACGGCACGGATCACACCGGTCGACACTTCCAGCAACATGCCGTTGAGGTAGTAACGCACGTCCTGTTGGGCCATGGCGAAACTGGTGCGTTCGATCAGGCGACGCAGCTTGCTTTGATCCAGGCTGGTGGTCAGCGAACCCGGGCCTTCTTCCACAGTCGGGAAATCGTTGGCCGGCAGGGTCGACAGGGTGAAGCGGCTACGGCCGGCTTTCACCACCAGTTTCTGCTCGTCGACCTTGATATCGATCAGCGCATCGTTCGGCAGGCTTTTGCAGATATCCATCAGCTTGCGCGCAGGCACAGTGATGGAACCTGTTTCAGCCGGCTCCTCGAGTTGCACGCGACCGACCAGCTCGACTTCCAGGTCGGTACCGGTCAGCGACAGTTGCTGGCCATCGACGACCAGCAGCACGTTGGACAGTACCGGCAAGGTCTGTCGGCGCTCGACGACGCCTGCGACCAGTTGCAGGGGTTTCAACAGGGCTTCGCGTTGAATGGTGAAATGCATGGTCTAGTCCCTTGCCTTAATAAGCTGCGCTGGTGTTCATCAAGTGGTCAGTGTACGCAGCAGGTTCTTGTAGTCCTCGCGGATGTCCGCGTCGGATTCCTTAAGTTCGTTGATCTTGCGGCAGGCGTGCAACACCGTCGTGTGGTCGCGACCGCCAAACACATCGCCGATTTCCGGCAGGCTGTGGTTGGTCAGTTCCTTGGACAGTGCCATGGCGACCTGACGCGGGCGAGCGACCGAGCGCGAACGGCGCTTGGACAGCAAGTCGGAAATCTTGATCTTGTAGTACTCGGCGACTGTGCGCTGAATGTTATCCACAGAGACCAGTTTGTCCTGCAACGCCAACAGGTCTTTCAGGGATTCGCGAATCAACTCGATGGTGATGTCGCGGCCCATGAAGTGCGAGTGGGCGATCACGCGTTTCAGCGCGCCTTCCAGCTCACGGACGTTGGAGCGAATGCGCTGCGCAATGAAGAACGCCGCATCGTGTGGCAACTCGACTTTGGCCTGGTCGGCCTTCTTCATCAAGATGGCTACGCGGGTTTCCAGCTCCGGCGGCTCGACGGCAACCGTCAGGCCCCAGCCGAAGCGGGATTTCAGGCGCTCTTCAAGGCCTTCGATTTCCTTCGGATAGCGGTCACTGGTGAGAATGACCTGCTGGCCACCTTCAAGCAGGGCGTTGAAGGTGTGGAAAAATTCTTCCTGGGAACGTTCCTTGCGGGCGAAGAACTGAATGTCGTCGATCAGCAGGGCGTCCACCGAACGGTAGAAACGCTTGAACTCGTTGATCGCGTTCAGTTGCAGCGCCTTGACCATGTCGGCCACGAAACGCTCGGAATGCAGGTACACGACCTTGGCATTCGGGTTCTTCTTTAACAGGTGGTTACCCACCGCGTGCATCAAGTGCGTCTTACCCAGACCCACGCCACCATAAAGGAAGAGCGGGTTGTAGCCGTGCTTGGGGTTATCCGCCACTTGCCAGGCCGCCGCACGGGCGAGCTGGTTGGACTTACCTTCGACGAAGTTCTCGAAGGTAAAGGTGCGATTCAGGTAGCTGGTGTGCTTGAGCGCGCCTTCGACCTGCACCGTGCGCTGTTCGGCACGCACCGGCGCTTGCTGGGAGGCGGCGCCCGCCATCGGGTCGAAGCTGTCGCGGGACGGCTCTTCGCTGACTTCCTCGGTTTTTTGCGTCGCGCGCTTGGCCGGGGTTGGAGCCGGCGCGGGTGCCGGAGCACTGACGGGCGCGGAACTGGCTTGAGCCAGCGATGCAGCGGCCGCAGCCAGCGGCGCGTTCGGCGCAGCACGCGGCGCAGAACTGCGCTTGCTGCCTATTAATAAGGAGAGCGACGGCGCCAGGCCGTTGCCATGCTCATCCAGCAGTTCAAGGACGCGCCCCAGGTACTTTTCGTTGACCCAGTCCAGAACAAAACGGTTCGGTGCGTAGACACGCAACTCGTCGCCTTCGGCTTCGACCTGTAATGGACGGATCCAGGTGTTGAATTGTTGGGCTGGCAGCTCTTCGCGCAAAAGCTCCACGCACTGCTGCCAAAGTTCCACTGACAC